>JANPBM010000037.1:0-87793 GCA_031430435.1 Acidobacteriota bacterium | reverse complement strand
AATTCTCAATTCTCAATTCTCAATTCTCAATTCTCAATTCTCAATTCTCAATTCTCAATTCTCAATTCTCAATTCTCAATTCTCAATTCTCAATTCTCAATTCTCAATTCTCAATTCTCAAGCGGGCGGCAGTTTCGGCTTTGTTTTAGCAGGGCGTTGGACATGACTGGCAAAAGTCCACGCCGCGAGGTTTGCCGGATCGTTGCGGTAAATCATTCGCACAATCGGATTAAGTTGGCGGACTAATTCCACCGCCGCTTTGACATCTATACCGAGTTCGCTGACTGCTCCGACTCTTGCTTCGGTTGCCGAACTTGTTTCTAAAATCGATTGTTCAAGGTTGTCGGCTTTGGTTAATAAATCGTTGATAAAGTCTGCGGATATTCCGTAATTTATAAAATCGTCTTTAAAGTTTACGGCATCGGCGGCAAAAACCTTGGCAGAAGCGATTAAGTTTCGGCGGCTGTGACTTCGCGGCATACGGAACTTATTTTCTAAACCTTCGATGTCTGCTGCCATCACGGTCGCAAAGTTAACTATATTTTTCATTGTGTCCCAAAGTTCGTCAAACTGATTGGAAGTAACGGCGGTTTTTAGTTTGCTCGTTCCTGTGCCTGAGATTTGGGCTTCGCGGTGTGTTGAAATACTGAAAACTTTTTGTGTCAGCATCGGTATTTTGACAGCCGCAACTCGGTTTTGCATAAAATCAGCCATTCGCGGTGTAAAAAAATTAGCGGCAGTGTTTACCATATCGGTATCCGACTGTTGTCTTTTATCCATTTTATTTTGCTCCTCTACATTTATTGATTTTCCCCCTTGAATAGAAATGATTCTACTCTGATTATTCAGAAAAATATACATTTATTTTTTTAATTCGTAATTCCTCGATAAAAAGTCAAGAAAACAATTTTCAGCCGCGAATAAACGCAGATTTCGCCGACAAAGCAAAACCAATCAATGAAAATCCGTGTTTCTCCGCGTAAATCTGCGGCTGAAACTATTTCTTTTTTTCGAGTGAAACTTTTTGTCGAGGCATTACTCAAGTCCGGAGTTTATTGTTAAGAGTACAAACTTCAGTTTGATAAATTCGCTTCAGCGAAGAGTTTACGGACAAAATAAACTTGAATTTCGCGTGAGTGTCAACCGTTTTGCTTCGCTTACGGTTATCAAATTGAAATTTGTACTCTGAGCATTTCACTTTCTTTTCTTTTTTACCTTTGTTTCAATAAATAAACCCGCCGTGTATTTTTCATAGAGTTCAAACAGATAAACCATTCTGTTTGCTTCGTTTGTAAAAGGTTGCGGGCGGTATGCAAGGTCAACGGCTTTATCGAGTTCGTTGTGGGCTTTGACCAACGCGGGCGGCATTGTCAGCGGATCGTATAGATCGGCGAGCGAACTGTTCGGGAATAACGCTCTGGTTTCCAAGACTTTCGCGGCTTTTTCCTCGATTGTTTTGATTTGTTTCGCCGTCGGATTTTCTGCCCACGGGAAATTGTTGTAAACGATTGTGTTTGAATATCTGTAATCACTTTTTAATCTGCCGCAAACGTAATTGACCCACGCCATGTGCATTACTGATTGCAGAACGCCGAAATGATACAAAGTGGCGACACTATTGACCGATAAACAAGTATCGCTGACAATTACGGTATCGTTAAAAAATCCCATCGGAATATATTTTCGATTTTCCGAACTGACACGCGGAATCAAAATAAAATCTCCCGAAGGCTGTCTTATTTCGCCAAAAAGCGTTGGGGTTTGAGCCAATTTTTGCGTTGCCTCGCGGGTGCTTTTCAATCTGTAAGATTTTACTTCGGAAACAACTTTCAGCACTTCATTTAATTTTTTAATTTCGCCGGGCTGTGCGTCTTGCAACCATAAACACCAACGTTCTTCACCGTTTAAAAATTCAAACGCGGAAATCATCGGCTTAAAGTATTTTTCGGCTTCGGGTTCTTTTTGTAAAAACAACTCTTTTTCTTTGGTGGTAAAGAGTAAATGTCCGCCGTCGTTCGGCATATTTCCAAACACTATTTTCGGCACATTACAAATCGGACTCGATTTTTTGTCGATTAAAATATCTTTTGCGTCAACCAAATACGGATTTATATTTGCGGCTTTCAATTCAAGACTTTCACCGCGAATATCTTCATACACAAAAAGCCGTTTATTGGTTATATCAAAGTTGGCAAAACCGATTATCACACAATAAACCGCCGCGTTTCCTTTTGCTTCGTTGCTCCATTTGAAGGTTCGATGGGCAAAATGAATTTTGACGTTGTATTTGTAAAGCATATCTTGCCAAAGCAGACTCGTTTGCTCGCCTTGCACAATCGAATTAGTTGAAACAAAAGCAACTTTGATATTGGTAGTTTGAATATATTTCGCGGCTTTAATATACCAAGCCGTAACATAATCTAAATCGCCGATGTTTTTTGTGTGTTCAAAAACAACGGTTAAATCTTGCTTTTGCTCTTTATTCATTATCCGCGAACCAATAAAAGGCGGATTGCCGAGAATAAATGAAAGTTCGCTTTTTGGCGCAACTTCTTCCCAATCAATCTGCAAAGCGTTGCCGTGAACAATCTTGGCAGACTTTTTCAACGGCAAACGGACAAAATATTGCCCGAATTCGTTGCTTATTTGCATATTCATTTGATGGTCGATCAGCCACATCGCAACTTCGGCAATGCGGGCGGGGAATTCTTCAAATTCTATGCCGTGCATCATATCAACATCAAGCCAAATAATATCGCTGACGTTTAAAACCGCTTGTCCGCTTTTACGCAACGACCGCAAAATCTCTAATTCGAGCAGACGCAACTCTCGGTAAGTGATAACCAAAAAATTTCCGCAACCGCACGCCGGATCAAGAAATTTCAGCGTGCTTAACCGTTGATGAAAATCTTGCAGTTTGTTTTTGCTGTCTTTAATGCCTTCAAACTCTTTCCAAAGTTCGTCCAAGAAAAGCGGTTTGATGAGTTTTAAAATATTAGTTTCAGACGTGTAATGAGCGCCGAGATTACGACGTTCTATCGGATTCATCACGCTTTGAAACATCGAACCGAAAATTGCGGGCGAGATTTTGCTCCAATCCAAATAACAACATTCCAACAAAGATTGTCGCATCTTTGCATCAAAACTTGCGGTCGGTAAAATTTCGTCAAATAATTTTCCGTTGACATAGGGAAAATCGGCAAGCTGTTCGTCTAAATTTGTGAAACGATTTTCTTTTGCGGTATTTAAGACTTGAAAAAGTTCCTGCAACTTTGCGGCAAGGTCGCTTCCGTCTTCATTTGTGCGTTGTTTAATAAAATCCTCAAATTGTTGTTTATTAAAAATTGTCGTGTCTTCGGCAAATAAACAAAACAAAAGACGCACCAAATAAACTTCCAACGGATGCCCGACATAACCGATTTCTTCTAAACGGTCGTGAAGTTTTCCCATCAATTCCGCCGCTTTAATATTAGCCGGATCTTGTTCTTTGTAAATCTTTTTTTGATAACCGAGCAGATAACCGAAATGCTGAACATTACCGACAAGTTCGCTTAGTTTGAACTCGATTAACTTATCTTCTTCAAGGTCATATAACCGAAAATATTCAAAATCCGAGATAAGAATATATTTCGGGAGTTCGTGCTGTTTTAATCCGTGAAGATAATCTTTTGCTTGAATAAACGCTTTGTCGAGATTCTTGCCGCGACTCTTCATCTCGATTAAAATTGTGCCTTTCCACAACAAATCAATATAACCGTCGCGTTCGTCCAACTTTTTAACGCGATGCTCAAACGAACCGACTTTTTTGCTGCTGATGCCGAAAACATTAAAGAATTCGACCAAAAACGGCTTTGCGTCCGCATCTTCGCTGACAGTTTCAGCCCATTCTTTCGAGAAATTCAACGCCCGATCTTTAATTTCATTCCAACTTAGTGCCATATTTTTGAGTTACAGGAAAATTTGATGTAATTGTAAAGCATACTTTAATTTACCGACAATGTTAAAAGTATAAAGTTCAGAGTCCAAACTTCAGTTTGCCGATTTCGCTTCAGCGAAGAGTTTGCGGACAAATAAACTTGAATTCAACTTAGAGATTAACCGTTTTGCTTCGCTTACGGTTATCAAATTGAAATTTGTACTCTGAGCGTAAAGTTCAGAGTACAAACTTCAGTTTGAAAGTTTCGTTTCAGCGAAGTGTTTCTTTTGAAGTAAAATAAACTTGAATTCGGCTTAAAAAATAACTATTTTGCTTTGTTTGCGGGTTGTAAATTGAAATTTGAAGGCTGAACGGTAAATTGTACGCTGCGCAGATAAATTATCAGCCGCGCAAGCCGATCTGCGGCGTGTTTTTGTAAATTGTCAGCCGCGCAGAGTAGTTTTACGCCGCGCAGAACAATCTGCAACCTGCGCAGATAAATTGTACGTTGCGCAAGCCGATCCGCCATATGTTTTTGCAAATTAGACGTTGCGCAAGGGAACTTGGCACACAAAACCGGCGATTGACGGCGAAATATGCAAAATGAAGCAATGATTCAACTAAAAGTTTAAGAGCAATCACCAATCAAAAAAGTAACGCAAAGAACGTAAAGTTTTTTTAATCAATCACACTTTAAACTCGGCTTTTCTTTCTAAAACCTGCGGATTACCGGTCAAAACCGATTTTTAAGCCTCACAAATAATCTTAAAATCTTTGCGAAACTTGGCGAAACCTTTGCGTTCTTTGCGTTCCGCTTTTTCCGGCTTTTAATCGGGGTATTACAAAATGAAAAATAAAAACCTTGCGTTATTTGCTTGTCTGATGTTAATATGGCTTTGAAATTCAATTTTATACAATTCGTTTCCCCCAAATAATAAGTTTTTTTTACGTCTTAATAGTTTTACTAAATTAATCTGAACAAGGAGACTGTAATGCAACTAAGTTTTACTCGAATTTTCTTTTGTTTGTCGGTCATAACCGCGATTTCTATCTCGGCTGTTGCCCAACGCAAAGGTTCAACCAACGATTTCAAACAACTCGCGGGTTCGCCCGACGAAGTTAATCAAATGCGACTGCCGAATCCCGAAAATCTCGGCACTCGTTCCAAAACCGCGATGATTGCCGTCAAAGGCTCGCAAACTTTTGATATTCCCGTGGATAATACCGAGAATTTTCGCGTTATGCTGCTTTCGCCAAACGCCGAAGAAATGCGTTTGCAAATTGCGGACAACGACAACAACTTTGCCGACCTGCGCGGCGTAAAAAACTCGAATATCATCCGTTCCGAAACAACTTACGGCTTGGGTAACGAAAATTTTCCCGCCGAAGTCTTTGAATTCAAATCAATCGAACGCGGCAGGTTAAAAATCCGCATCGATACGGCGAATAAATCGGGCGCGTCGAATAAAACAATCGGTTTCTTGGTTGTTTCAAGCGAAACACCGTATCGTTTATATTCGTTTGTCGATACTTACGCAACCGTTGTCGGCGCGGAAATCGGACTGGTAACATCGCTTTTCGATAAGAATGTGAACAACGAAATCGACCGCCCGAATGCTTTGGTCGGAAACATCCGCGAGGCTTCGGCAGAAATTACTCTGCCGAACGGCAAATTGCAATCGGTCAACTTAACAGATGCCGGCAACGGAACATTTCGCGTCGGATTTGTGCCGACAACGGCAGGCAAACACGTTGCCGAAATCACGGTTCGCGGAACTACGCCCGAAGGCGCGGAATTTGTCCGCACGAGCGAAGAATTATTTCAAGTTGCGGCAAATCGCGTCATCATCGGACGCAAAATCGAAGCAAGTTTAATCGACGATATTCGCTTTCAACTTAATTTGCCCGCGCGCGGTTTGGGCAACGGTCAAAAAGTAATTACACACGGCGAAATTTGGGGTTTAAATAACGCGGGACAAGAAGAAGTCGTTGCGTGGATCGGCGGAATGACAATCGTTGCCAACAACAAAGTCATGCTCTCGTTAGATTCGCGGTGGCTGGCAAATTCGGCGGTCAAAGGCAATTATGAACTGCGAAACATTCGTCTGACAGACGCGGATTCGTCGATTGTGTTAGGCGAAAGCAAAAGAATCGCTCTGCCGACCGTTTATCCGACCGCGACTTCTAAAAACTTTGCGGGAACAATCAACGATGAAATGCGTCAAGGAAAACGTCCGGCTAATCTGAACACATCAAATGCCGTCGGCGGAAAATTGATGCTCGTTCACGGTTATTGTTCGGGCGATGCGTGGTCAAGCACCGGCAATTTTACAAATTTTGTTAAGTTTCAAGACTTTAATCAAAACCGTTCACACGATCAGTTTGCAAACTTGATCAGAACTTTCGGTTCCAATCTTCCGTCGTTCGGCGTGGTCGCCCACAGCCAAGGCGGTGCGGCTTCGCTTCATCTTTACAATTATTATTGGAGCGGATTAGATTATGCAACGGGCGGAAGCCGTTTGATTCAGTCGGTCGGAACTCCGTTTCAAGGCACGGCTTTAGCAGGAAATTTAGCGGCGCTCGGCAGTGTTTTCGGTGCCGGTTGCGGTGCGAATACAAATTTGACATACAGCGGCGCGGCAACGTGGCTGGCAGGTATTTCAACTTCGTCGAGAGCAAAAGTTTTTTATCACACCACATCTTTTGAAGACGTTTGGTGGCGTTACGACTATTGCAGTCTGGCAACCGATTTGTTTCTCGGCGATCCCGAAGACGGCGTAACCGAAAGAGCTTACGGACAACTTTCGGGCGGCAATAATATGGGACACAAAACAGGTTGGTGTCATACGACGAGTATGCGCGATCCGGGACAAACAACCGACGGTTCGCGTAATTCGACAATGAATTCAACCGCTTCGCGTTAAGATAAAAAGTAATAAGGTAAAAGGGAAAGGTTTTCCCTTTTATTTTTGCATCAATTTTGATTTTGCCACAGAGTTCACCGAGTTCTCAGAGAAGAAAAGCAGATACTGTCTTTCACTCTGTGTTCTCTGTGAATTCTGCGGTTATTTTTTTTTCGGGCGGTTTTATATTCTGCAATCTTTCAGTTAGACTTTCAGTATGTCAAATATCGCTTGGGCAGAGATTTATTTTATAACCGCAATGATGATTATTATCTTAATCGGAAGCGGTTTTGCCGTCTATTTATTTTTTCGGCAACTGAAACGCGAAAAAGGCGAACGCGCCAAATTTACCAAGCCGAAGAAGGAAAAAATTACCGATGAAACTGAATAAAAATTGTGTGTTGGTCGTGGTTGACGTGCAGGAAGCATTCCGCAACGCGACAAAAGAATTTGATGAAATTGCGGCGCGAATCGCCGTCGCGGTGCAAGGTTTTCAGATATTGGGTGTGCCGATTATCATCACCGAACAATATCCGCAAGGTTTGCGTGAAACTTGCGGCGAAATTTTGTCTGTTACCGACGAGACCGTTCAAATTATCGAAAAAATTACCTTTTCAAGTTACGGCGAACCGAAATTTGTCGAAGCGTTAGAGAAATTAAACGTCAAACAAGTTGTCGTCTGCGGTTTGGAAACTCACATTTGCGTAAATCAAACCGTCTGCGATCTACTGGCGAATAATTACGAAGTTCACTTGTTAAAAGACTGCGTAACCTCGCGTTACCATTACAACAAACAAATCGGACTGGCAAAGATGACGGCGAGCGGCGCAATAAATTCAAGCGTCGAAATGGCGTTGTTTGAAATTATGCGCGACGCGAAACACGCGAAGTTTAAGGAAATTCAACGGCTGATTAAATAAATTAATGGAAAACGGAGAATGGAAAGCGGAAAATATTATGTTGCCGGTTTGATAAAACCTTTTGATTAGAAACACATTTTACGCCCGAACACATAAGAAGAAAAAAGTATTTATATGCCTAAACCGGCAGCACTCTAATTTTCCATTCTCCGTTTTCCACTTTCCATTTAAAAACTCTCTTTGATTCTTAACGCCGTACGATTTAACATTATCAATTCGTGATTTGTGTTTTTGATTCTTATGAATTGCCACTTGGCTTTAGCCGGTGGTTTGCGGTTATCAATAACATTCGGGCTTGAGCCGAATATACAAAATAATCATTCCTTAATTGCTTCAGCTAAAGCTATTCGGAATAAAATCAATTTAATAACTGATGTTACGCAAGTTAGTTTTGGTCGCTGAAAGCGACAAATTTAATAGCGTAGGGTGCAATGAGAAACCCTACGTTGAAATATCAAACCGGTTTGCTCGCTGAAAGTGAGCTGCAAACGGCACAATTAATTGTTTAGGCTTTGTTCGACACTTTCAGCGTCGCAATATATTATCAATCTTTCGTAGGGTGTCGCTCATTGCATTCGCTTTACCCTACGCTATTATGTTTGTCGCTTTCAGCGACCTTAAGAATTAGTTTTGCGTAACATCAGTTAATAATTTCGGCTCAAGCCTTGAACCTTTATCAATTATTTTCCCGCCGGCTGAAGCTGAGTGGCAATTCATATCTAAACACGAAAAATTTGTAATAATTATTTTTATGGAAAGTCTTATTTCGTTAAATCCGCAACAGCGGAAAGCGGTTGAAACAACTGAAGGCGCGTTGCTTGTGTTGGCAGGCGCGGGTTCGGGCAAAACTCGTGTGATTACGGTTCGCATTGCGTATCTGATTGCCGAAAAAGGCGTTCAGCCGTATAACATTCTCGCCGTTACGTTTACCAATAAAGCCGCCGCCGAAATGCGTGAGCGTGTGACAAAACTGCTGCAAGGGCAACAACTTCAATCATCGCCGTTGATTTCAACCTTTCACGCCTTGTGCGTACGCATATTGCGTGCCGACATCGAACATTTGGGCGAAGGCTACAACCGAAATTTTACGATTTACGACACGGACGATTCAATAAAAGTTATAAAATCGTGCGTTAAAGATATTGGTTTGGACGAGAAACAACTTGCGGCAAGATTGTGTTTATCCGCAATTTCAGCCGCCAAAAACCGAGGCGAAGATGCCGAAATGTTTGCCTCAAACGCGACCGACGACAAATATCGTTCAATCGCCACGGTTTTCAAACGCTACGCCGAAAAACTCAATCAATCAAACGCGTTAGACTTTGACGATTTGATGATTAAGACCGTCAAACTGCTCAGAAAATCAGCCGAAGTCCGCGAGAAATACAATAATCGTTACAAATATATTTTGATTGACGAATACCAAGATACAAATCCTTTGCAGTTCGCGTTGATTAAATATCTGACCGAAAAACAGACGAATGTTTGCGTCGTTGGCGATGATGCACAGAGCATTTATGCGTTTCGGCAAGCTGATATTCGTAACATTCTTGATTTTGAAAAGCACTTTCCGAACGCGAAAACTATCTTGCTCGAACAAAATTATCGTTCGACGCAGACTATTTTGGACGCGGCAGATTCCGTTATCAAACATAACTTGAATCGTAAGGAAAAAACGCTGTGGACCGACAATCAAGCGGGCGAAATGATTCGATATTTTCAAGCATACGACGGCAATGGCGAGGCGATGTTTGTCGCGTCAAAGATTCAGACGCATCTTGCTTCCAATCCGAATCTTCGTGTGGCAATTCTGTATCGAACCAACGCCCAATCGCGTCTGTTTGAAGAAACTTTGCGTCGGGCAAGGCTTAATTACAATATTGTCGGCGGTTTTTCATTCTACGAACGCGCGGAAATTAAAGACGTTATCGCGTATCTGAAACTTTCGCTCAATCCGTTCGACGACATTGCGTTGATGCGGGTTATCAACACGCCGACCAGAGGTTTGGGCAAAACTTCGCTCGATGAATTGGCGTTAAAGGCGAGAGATTACGGAACTTCGCTGTGGGAAACAATCGCAATTTTAACCGATAACGCGAACGAAACCACGCTCGGAAATCGGGCGACATTGGCGTTAAAATCTTTCAAAGCGTTGATTGAAAAACTTGCGATGAAAGTCTCTGAAAGTTTATCGAGCGATCGTCCCGTTCGAGATGTTGTGGTCGCGGCGATTGAAGATACAGGTTATTCCTCAATGCTCCGTAACGAAAATTCCGATGAAGCAAACGCACGTCTGGAAAACTTGGAAGAACTTGTCAACGCGGCGGTCGATTACGATCAGCAAGAGGAAAACGGCTTGCGAGATTTTATAGATCACGCGGCGTTGTCGTCCGATACAGATAAATATGACGGCACGGCGAATGTAACGTTGATGACCGTTCACGCGGCGAAAGGTTTAGAGTTTCCGATTGTTTTCTTAGTCGGAATGGAAGACGGAATTTTTCCGCATTCACGCAGTTTGAACGACAACGAACAACTTGAAGAAGAACGCCGGCTTGCGTATGTCGCCATAACTCGTGCGGAACAAATGCTTTACGTCTCGCACGCGATGAGTCGCCGCGTGTACGGAAACGAAATGCAGTCGCAACCTTCGCAATTTTTGAACGAACTTCCGCACGATTTAATGCAGGATTTTTCACGCAGTTCATCGTGGCTTTCGATGGCGAAAAGTTCCGCAGTACAAGATTCTAAACAAACCGCAAGAATCATTCGCGGTGAAGAAAAACAGTTCGAGAAGCCGAAGAATGTTTACACGGGCAAAACTTATGATTCGAAAGATGCAATTTCCGAGTTTTTTAAGCTCAAGAAAGGGACGAGTAACGAGGGACAAGGGACGAGAGAAGAGAAGCCGACAATCTCGAAACCAACGGCATTTGACCGTCTGAAATCCGCAGGTTCTTCTTCGCAATCTTCGGCAAATAAACCTGTATCAAACGCCAAATTTGTTCCGGGCGATTACATCAGACACGAAAAATACGGCAAAGGTTTGGTGCTTCGGCGTGAAGGCAACGGCGACGACGCGAAACTGCTCATCAGTTTTCCCGCCTTCGGGCAGAAAAAATTGATTGAACGGTTCGCCAAATTGGAAAAGGCGTAGTAATTAGTCAGAGAAGTCAGTTTCGGCACATATTTTTGCAAGCATTTTCCTGTTTAGTAAAGTTAGCGGTTAAAAAACTTTGACCGCTAATTACGAGCAGAAAACCTGTGTAATACTCAAAAGCGTCATTCGTTCGCGCGATTAAATTTGTCCGTTTTTCTTCAAAGTAATCATTCCGCCGGTCGCTTGGGCAAAAAGTGCCGGCATTCCGGTTGCAAACAAAGCCCCGCCGATGCTTTTATCGGCAAGCGAACTGACCATAGAGAGAGCAGAAAAAACCACCATAATTATCGCGCAAGCCATACTTTTTTGTTTAATGCCGTAACTTAACCCGCCAATAACCACTGTCATCACGGCAAATGCGCCGATCATAGCTTTTGAAAACATTTCCGCAGCTTTTAACGGCTGAAATTCGTTGTTTATTTCGATTGAAACTTTCTGTCGGAGCATTCCCGTTTTCAAAAATCTTGACACTTTTATCGACAACTTGCTAACATTACTAAAGAGTTAAACAAAGTTAAACTCAGTCTTTTAGATTCTTCAAGTAAAACTTCTATGCCGGAACAAACAACCGTTGGCGGACATTTTCAAATAATTTCAGCTTTGAGCAGAGGCGGATTCGGTCAAACATTTCTCGCCGAAGACACGCGGTTTGCCAATCGACCGAAGTGCGTGGTCAAACAACTGAAACCGCAATCAAACGACCTGAAAGTTATTGAACTGGCAGGCAGATTGTTTGAACAGGAAGTTGTTACTCTCTATCAACTCGGCAAACATCCGCAAATCCCGACGTTGATTACGCATTTTGAAGAAAACGGCGAGTTTTATTTCGTGCAGGAATACATCGAAGGCAATACTTTTGAAAAGGAATTACAGCTCGGAAAAGTTTATAATCAATCGAAAGTCATCGAAATTGTTTCGCAACTGCTCGATGTTTTATCGTTTGTGCATCAACAAAATGTGATTCACCGCGACATCAAACCCGCAAATTTAATCAATCGAATATCGGACGGCAAAATCGTTTTAATCGATTTCGGCGCAGTCAAACAAGTTTCAAATCAGACGGCGATTTATCCGCATCAAATGCCGCAAAACACGATTGCGATCGGTTCCGACGGATTTATGCCGCCCGAACAATTAGCCGGACAACCAAAGTTTGCGAGCGATGTGTATGCCGTCGGAATGTTTGCCGTACAGCTTTTGACGCAAACTCATCCGACGCAACTGCGTCAAAACCAACGCACGGGCGAATGGGTTTGGCAAGATAAAACCAATGTTAATCCGCGTTTTGCCGAAGTCGTCAACCAAATGATTCGGTTCGATTTTCGCCAACGGTTCGAGCGTGCCGGCGAAGTAAACAACGCCTTGAAACGATTAAACCTGAGCGGGCAAAATCAAACGGTCGAAGTGTGGAAACAAAACGAAACAATCAACGGCAATGAAGATAATCGCCAAACGCAAGTTACTTATTCTACTCCGATTCCGGTTTATCAGCCGAATCGGGAAGATACCCGCCAACGCCAATATCAACCGACAAACATTGAGCGACAGCATAATTACGGGCAGACAAACATTGAACCGCAGTCGAATTATCAACGGCAGTTTCAGCTCCGAAACAATCATCCGCCGAAAAGTCTGCTTGAACAATATGCGGGCAACAACCCGCATCAACCGCCGCTTCCGATTTCGGACGAAAATATCACGGCAAGTTCATTTTCATGGTCAGATTTGAAAGAGTCGGTTACAATTAAGTATTTTTTACGGCTTCTGATAGGTATTGCCGTGTTCTTTCTGTTAATTAAATTGCTTTTTTCGGTTAAAGTCAGTTCAGCCGAAGAAGGCAGTTATGTGATACCGCCGGAAACCCGAATGGTTTTGGAAGAAGATCATACGAAAGCCCCGACGGAAGTGGCAAAGCGAGCCATAACTAAAAAAGATTGGGGAATAGTTGCAAATATGTGGAAGAATGCAAGGGTAAATTATGAGATGGCTGAACAAATGAGTACCGGTGAAGCTAAAAGAAAGAGTGCCAAAGAAAAGCAGATTATTTGTTTGGAAAATGAAAAAGCCGCCAAGAAAAAAAGCGAAAGTTTTTGAGTTAAACGCCGATAACCCGTCGGCGTTTTTTTATTTGCAAAACAATCAAAAAGTGCGATGAACACAAGTTATCGGCAAAGTGAAAAGCAACTTGCAAACACGTCTCCTCACAAACTTCTATTGAACTTTCCGCCGATAAATGTTAATTGTTGAATGATAAATGTAAAGACCGCAAATTGTTAGCTTTTCAAACATATTTAACGTTTCCCGAAAATTATGAAAATTAGAAAAATAAAATTTGAAGACCATCAAATATTAGGTAACCTTGAACTTGATTTTACCAACGGTAACGGCAAAACCGTTGATACAATTATTCTTGCAGGCGAAAATGGTTGCGGGAAAACGCAAATACTCGAAGCAATTTATAATTTAGAAAATTTATTAAAATACAATCCAGACAGAGTAAAATTAGGATTTGAGTTGGAGTTGGAGTTTGGACCGCGAGACAAAATGTTTGAAGAAATTAGTCGTAAACTAAGTACTGTCTCAGAACCAGATACTTCTTTCGATCCCCTTTTCTTTGTTGGTGAGAATTTTATAGAACAAAAGCAAATACTCAGTTTTAAGGATTTCATTGCTTTATACAATATCAATGGATTTCCCGTTAAGATTTTTTGGAGTTCAAATGGCACGATTGAATGTTCAGCATTGGAATTAAATGAAGGGACTGGTTCAGATTACAGGGTAAGTGATTCAGTAAAAGAGGAAATTAAAGAGAAAATTGAATTAACTGTGTCTGGTCTTATAAATGTGAATCGTAATCTTCCTTTAGCTGTTTACTTAACCTCAGAAATGGAAAAAGTGACTGATGATTTGTCAATAAATCTTACAGTTGACAAATCATTTCGTTTGTTTCGTAATCTTACAAGCAGTGTTGAAAGTCTGTTGGCAAGAACATTAGAATTAGACAACTCGGATTATTTAAACTGGTCCTACAGCAATATCGGAAAGAAGATAACAGAGGAAATACTTTATCCTAGAATATCAAGATTTAGGAAAGCATTTAACAATTTTTTTCAAACAAAAAGACTTATTGGGAATTCTAAGACTAATCGGTGGGTGGGAAATAATAAATCAGAGTCTATTATGTTTGAAGAATTTGGGCAAAAATTTCCTATTGAAAAGCTAAGTAATGGCGAAAAACAATTAGTTTCACTTGCAGCGTTCTTAGTTAATTGCTCAGCTAAACAAAACGAGGGCGTAATTTTATTAATTGATGAGCCTGAAATAGGTATGCACCCAAATTGGCAATTAAAGATTCTTGATTTTTACAGACAATTGTTTACAGATGAAACCGGAATTCAAACTTCACAAATCTTCATCGCCACACATTCGCCGTTTGTTGTACATAATCCAAACCGTGAGAATGACAAAGTTATTATTCTTAAAAAAGATAAAAGCGGAAAAATTTGTGCTGATGAAAATGGAAGTTTTTACAATTATTCAATAGATGAAATTATAGAGGTTACAAAAACTTTGCCGATACAGTTTAAAAGTGACTTTCCTGAAAAGATTTTTATTTGTGAAGACGAGAATGGAGTAGAAATTTGGGAAACCTTTTTTACAAAATATAAAATAGAAGGTGTGGAAGTAATTTCATCAAAAGGTTGTACAAAAGAAGAAGTTGAACATTGGGCGGTTGGAAATATTAAAAGAAAAGAACAATACACTCCGAAGGTGTTTAGAAGTTTAGATAGAGATGGCTATTCTGATGAACAAATTAAGTTTTTAGAAGAAATTCTGAAGGACAAGCATAAACAAATAGCTAATTATAAAGTCAAGTTTTTACCCGTTAATGAAATAGAAAATTTCATAGTAATATTCGATGGAGACTTTAATGAAGCATTGCTTGACGAACGTAAAGAAGAATTAGAGGATTGTTTCATAAAAACTGTTGAAGCAAATATGACCGCCAATCATAGAAAGTTTGGCGAGAAAGCCACGGAATTGTTTTTTCGCAAATCTATGTCTGAGCTTGTTACAAAACTTAGAAGAGAGGCAGAGAAAGATCGCTTACGTTTTTTTACGGGAAAAGATATTAAAAAGTTGAAGCCAAATCTGAACGCAAATAAGTTTTTAATTGATTTAGAAGTCAATGATTATCCTCAAGAACTAAAAACATATTTAGATGAAGTGAAAGAATTCTTAAACCCTTAGAAATCATAAAAACATTAAAAATTTCAACTAATTTGTTGATAAAAAGATTGCGGAAAGCGGTACCAATGATGAAAAAGTTAAGGAATATCAAGACATAAAAGTAACAAGCGATTGGAAAGCAAAACTAAAAGTAACAATTCCAATTATTCCAAAGTTTGCCGGCATAGAGTTTGAAAAAGAATGGAAAGCCGGCGAAGAAATTAAACCCGAAACGTTTATTGAACGAATAAGAAGTTTTCTGCATCTGCAAAAGGTTAAAGACAAACCTTTGCAACTTGAAGATTAAAATATCCGGTTGTTAATCAATTTGACCGTGCTTCTTCAAAGTACTTATTCCGCTGATTGTTAATGCGAAAATGATTGTCATCAGCAAGCCGAAGAGAATGCTGCCGATTTTGTGAGTGGCGATAGAATTTATAAGTCCGCCTAAGGATATAATTGTCAAAAAAAACGCACAAACTATACTGTTTTTACGAATACCTACGGTTAATCCGCCCACTAACAGTGTCATAACAAGCAAATATCCGACCAAAACTTTTGATACTGTTTCAACCTGTTGGACAGGATTTGCAGATGTTTGCGAGGAAAATGCCAACGACAAAATAAAAAACGCACCTGTTCCGATTCCAAGCAAAACCGTCCAGATACCTCCGGCAACTTGACCGACCTTGACCTTCTTTTTCGCCCGTTCTACCTGTGCATTGTTGCGAAAATAAGTGTTTTCACTTTCTGCGTAATAATTTATAGGCGGTGCGTTGTTATATGGCGAATATGTTTGTTGCCTTTGCCCGTGAAACTGCGGCGGAGTTTGATAACTCGGCGTTTGATAATTTTGCGGCTGAACATATTGAGTCTGAACTGCGGTTTGCGGAGTTGCGGAAATCATCGTGTTCGGCATCATCGGTTGCGGTGAAAATTGCGGTTGATTGTTCGCGGAATTCGGCAATCTGCACCGTTTACATTGGTCGGACGTTTCCCAATTCAGAAAACCGCATTGCAAGCACCTGTAAGTATTCATAAAAATTTCCTCGTTTAATTTTATTGAGAAGGAAAGGCTGAAAAAAAGGAAGGATATAAAGCCCCAGTGAAATTATAACTTTTTAACCTTAATTAAATCAACACTTTTCTATCGGTCGAAGTTATTGCAAATAGGATAAACCTCAAAAAGTTGATAAAATAATTTTGATGCAAGTAAAAGTTGACGACATACAAGATTATTTAATCGACGCAAGCAATCTGCAAGGCGGACACGCCAGCAAACTATTTATTCCCGAAACCCGCGAAGAATTATCAAACGTTTTACGCGATGCAAACGAGCAAAATATCGCCGTAACCATCAGCGGTTCGCGTACAGGCACAGTCGGCGGAGCGATTCCGTACGGCGGTTATGTTGTTTCGTTGGAACGATTTAACAAAATAATTTCGATAAACGATGATTCTGCCGTGGTTGAAGCCGGCGTGATTCTCGCGGATTTTCAAAAAGCCGTTGAAGCAAAAGGATTTTTCTATCCGCCCGATCCGACCGAATGGAGTTGTCAAATCGGCGGAACTGTCGCGACAAACGCCAGCGGTGCGAGAAGTTTCAAATACGGTTCAACCCGCAACTTTGTCCGCCGTTTGGAAGTTATTTTGCCCGACGGAGATTTTCTGTCAATCAAACGCGGCGAAGTTTTTGCGGACGCAAACGGCACAATAAATCTTACAACTCAATCAATCAAACAACTTAGCTTTAAGGTTCCGACATACGATCAACCGAATGTACGCAAAAATACGAGCGGTTATTTTACGTCCGACAAACTTGACGCAATAGATTTATTTATCGGAAGCGAAGGAACTTTAGGCGTTGTTTATGAAATTGAACTCGGAATTTTACCGGAAGCCGAAACATTTTTCAGCGGAATTATCTTCTTTCAAAACGAACGAAACTTGTTGGATTTTGTTATCGAAGCCAGAAACACATCATTTGCAAATCGAATATCGAAAATCGAGAATCAACTTGACGCAACTTTTATCGAATACTTTGACGAAAATGCTCTGAAATTTATTACCGAAAAGTTTCCCGATGTTCCAAGCAACGCAAAAGGTGCAATCTATTTTGAGCAAGAAGCGACAACCGCAACCGAAGATGCTTTATTGTTGCAATGGAACGACTTACTGGAAAAATACAACGCAGATATGGAACGCAGTTGGTTCACGACCAACGAGCAAGACCGCCAAAAAATGCGTGATTTCCGACACGCTTTGCCTGTTTCAGTCAACGAATGGATTGTCCGCCACAAACAACGCAAAGTCGGTACGGATATGGCAGTTTCGGACGAACATTTTGAACATATTTTGAAGTTTTACCGCACAAAACTCGCCGAATATAATCTGCAATATGTAATTTTCGGACACATCGGCGACAATCATCTGCACGTCAATATTCTGCCGAAAAATGCCGAAGAAATGACGAAAGCAAAGTTTGTTTACGGCAGATTTATCGCCCAAACGTTAATGTTGAACGGCACTGTTTCCGCCGAACACGGCATCGGAAAACTGAAAACAAATTATCTTTACGCAATGATGGGCGAGCGATATTTGAACGAAATGGCGGAGATTAAAAAGGTTTTGGATAAAAACGGCATTCTCGGTCGCGGAAACTTGTTTGAAGAGAAATACATAACTTAAACGGTAACATTTGTTAAAATTACGCTTTTCGATTAAAGTTTATTTGAAATTCCTTATTTAGATAAACAATTATGCTGTTTCGCACACTCTCCGCCGCCGTTTACGGCATTGATGCAAATCTTGTCGAAATCGAAGTAAATTTAACGCCTGTTCGCGGTGAAGCGGACAACGTTCCGCCCGTAATTATTGTCGGTTTGCCCGATTTGGCTGTCCGCGAATCACGCGAACGGATTCGGGCGGCAATTACGAACAGTTCGTTTTTCTTTCCGTTTCATAAAGTTACGATAAATCTTGCTCCGGCTGATGTCCGCAAAGAAGGCGCGAAATTCGATTTGCCGATTGCGTTGGGAATTCTCGGTGCAATCGGCGATTTAGGCAATGCGGAAAGTATTCCGGACACAATGAGCATCGGCGAATTATCGCTTGACGGACGCATCAGACCTGTTCGCGGCGCGTTATCGATGGCGTTGCGGTGCCGTGAAGAAAAAATCACGAACTTGATTTTGCCCGAAGAAAATGCCGCCGAAGCAGGTGTTGTAACAGGTTTAAATGTTTACGGTGTCAAGACCTTGCGCGAAGCGGTCGAACTTATCCGCGATTTAGACACGGGAAAAGAAACAAAAACCAAGCCGATAAAGTTGGAAATGTCGCAACTTTCAACTTTCGACACAAAATACCGCGTTGATTTCAAAGAAGTTCGCGGACAACATTCGGCAAAACGGGCGTTGGAAGTCGCGTCTGCCGGCGGTCATAATATTTTGCTGATTGGTCCGCCCGGATCGGGTAAAACTATGTTGGCAAAGCGTTTACCGACAATTTTGCCGCCGCTCGAATTTGAAGAATCGCTTGAAATTACCAAGATTCATTCGGTCGCAGGTTTAACCGGAAAAAGCGGTTTGGTAACTGAGAGACAATTCCGATCGCCGCATCATACGATTTCTGAAGCAGGTTTAATCGGCGGCGGTTCTATTCCGCGTCCGGGCGAAGTTTCGCTCGCTCATCACGGCGTTTTATTCCTTGACGAATTGCCCGAATTTGACCGAAATGTGTTGGAAGTTTTGCGTCAACCGCTTGAAGATAAAAAGGTTACAATTTCGCGGGCGGCAATGAGTTTGACTTTTCCGGCGGAAGTTATGCTGGTCGCTTCGATGAATCCGTGTCCGTGCGGCTACTTCGGAAGTTCGCGTGAATGCAAGTGTAACGGTTTGCAGATTCAGCGATACTTAGGCAGAATTTCGGGACCGCTTTTAGATAGAATCGATATTCACATCGACGTTCCGGCAGTTGAATTCAAAGAACTTCGGGCGAAAGGCGACGATGCAAACACGGAAAGTTCGGAAAAGGTACGCGAAAGAGTTGTTCGTTCGCGTAACATTCAACTCAAACGATTTCAAACCGACGGAATTTTCTCGAACGCCGCCATGTCGCCGACGCATATCCGGACGTTTTGCGAACTTGACGCGGACAGCGAAAAACTGCTTGAAATGGTGATGGTCAAACAAGGACTTTCGGCACGCGGACACGACAGAATCCTGAAAGTTTCCCGCACCATCGCCGATTTGGACGCAAGTGAAAACATTCAACGCCGGCATATCAGCGAAGCGGTCGGGTATCGTTCGTTGGATAAAAATTATTGGAGTTGAAATCAAATTATCCGTTGGAAAATTATCATTTTTGAAGTGATTCTTGCAAAAAAACTATTGAAATATAAAAAATGATGTTATTTTATTGGTGTATGCTTTCTCGAAAGCGTGATTATGAGCAGCAAACAATTTGAAAGTTTATCCCAAAGTTTGAAAGAAGCAGGAAAAATTCTGCACGGTGAAGAAAAACCTTCACGCAAGTTTACTTTTGAACGAAAAAGCAAGTCGAATCAACCTCGAAAAGCGTTGGCGATTTGCCTTGAGAGCGATGATGAAACTTTGTTGATTCGCGGAAAGGTTTAGAAGTTGAGGTGTTGAAAAAATACTTGTGTGTCATTGACGAAGAAGGCGAATCGGTTATTTGCGAACTTTCAAGTTTTTTAATCGTTGAATTTAATCCGCAAACCGAGCAGATTTTAAGGAACAGCGTTTTGAGCATCGCAAAATAATTTTTTACGTCAGGCAACCGAATGTTATTCTCGGCGCATCACACTAACGGATAACTTTACATTTATCGAAAACGAAGCAAATTTTTAGGAGCTGATATGGACTTAACTTCCGGTATTAACGATGAGATCGTTTTTCAAGCCGAAGAAAACTTGGTGTTGCCGAATTTCGTGGCGCCGTTTCAAGAAGAATCGGTTGACGGTGTTTCTGATGTCGAATTGACAAAATTGGTTGCATCGGGAAATATCACCGCGTTTGAAGAAATTTATCAACGCCATCATCGACGGACATACAGTATTTGTCTGCGAATGACGCAAAACCCGTCGGAAGCCGAAGACTTAACCCAAGAAGTTTATATTCAAATTTATCGGAAAGCGGGAAGTTTTCGGGGTGAATCAGCGTTTTCGACGTGGCTTCATCGGTTGACGGTCAATCAAGTTTTGATGCACTTTCGCCGTCGAAGTTTCAAAAACGAACGCACGACCGAAGACGGCGAGATGCCCGAACCAATTATTATACAAGCCGAATCAAGCCAAAAAAGTCCGCTGCTTGACCGGATTGACATCGACAACGCCGTTGAACAACTTCCCGCAGGTTACAAAACAATTTTTATTCTGCACGATATTGAAGGCTTTGACCACGAAGAAATTTCTCGGAAAATCGGTGTTTCAGTCGGAACTTCCAAATCTCAATTACACAAAGCTCGTTTGAAGATGCGAAAACTTCTCAAAAAAGAAAACATAATAAATTCAGTTCGACAGGCAACCAAAAGTTGATTCAGACAATCTTATAAACGGACTTGATGCGGAAAACTTGTGATGAAATGTGAAAATTGTCAAGAATTATTAAGTGAATATATCGACGGCGAATTAAACGCGGTTGAGGCGGCAGACGTGCAAACTCATTTGGGAATGTGTGTTGAATGTGCCGAACTTCACTTGGACTTTTCATCGATTTTAAGTTTTTGCGATAAAAGAGAAGTTGTTTCCGAAGTTTCCGAACCGAATTTGCAAGCCTTGTGGTGCAGAATTCAAAATGAAATCGAAAACGAAGTTAAACCCGAAATCGCCAAAGAATTAGAGATAAAAAAGGCAAACCGAACGTGGTTGGAAAAACTTTGGGACAGAACTTGGCAACTTTCATTTACGCAAACGGTTTCCGCCGTTCTCGGCATCGCGTTACTCAGTTCTTTGTTGACAATCGTCGGAGTCCGAAACTATTCGGCAACGAACGAATTTACGGCAGACGAAGCTATGTCGCCGACTTTGTTTGAAAGAGTTTTAGGCAGAATCGGCGTGATTGAAACGCCGCGTGAAACTCGTGAAAAAAGACTTGTCGAACAACAAACCGCGATTGATTATTGGAACAATCGGGTTGAAATACGAAAAGCTCAATGGAACTCGCACTTGCGCGAAGCCTTTGACCGCAATTTGCAGGAAATCGACCAAGTGGTTGACGAATATACTCGAATTTTAGAGGAAAATCCGCAAGATACAGTTTCAAGCGAAATGCTCGATTCGGCAATGAACGAAAAAATGGAGCTGTTAAAAGGTTTTTCAGAATTATAAAAATGACCGCAATGTTCAAAAAATTACTTCTCATTTTTACCGCGTCGATATTTTTCGGCACGGTCTTCGTCTCAAACTCATCGGCGCAAAAAAAGTTTTCAACGACTTACACGGCGCAAAAAAACGTTCGTTTGCAACTGACGAATCGTTCGGGAACAGTTACGGTCGAAGGTTGGAACAAAGATAAAATCGAGATTTCCGCTTATTTAGAAGCACCTGCGGCAAACATTGTCCCGCAAAATTCGAGCGGCACAATTTTAATAAACGTGGTCAAAGACAATCAAGGCAGAAATGATGTCGGCAATGTTAATTTCAATATAAAAGTGCCGTATTCGTCATCGGTCGATATTGAAACGCGAATGGGAAATTTGAAGGTGAGCAACGTCAGCGGCGGGCTTGTGCGGGCAAATATCACCAGCGAAGGCGACATCGAGTTGACAAATATCAGCGCGAATTCGGTTTCGGCGGAAAATATAATCGGCGACATTTTCTTTGACGGCGTGATTAAAGCAAACGGAGTTTATCGCTTTTCGTCAACCAAAGGCAACATCAATTTGCGTGTCCCGACGCAATCAAATTTCAAATTGGTTGCTACTGCGCCATCGACCCGCAACATTTCGCTCGGCTCGCTTTCAAACGCAGGTTTTCGCTTTTTGAGCGACGGCAAACGGGTAACAGGCAGTGTCGGTGATGGAAGCGCGACGATTTCGGTTACAAATCAACGCGGAACAATTGCATTTCTTGCCCGATAAAACTACACTTCTATTCATAATCTCGGACCTGAGTTTTGAAACCAAATGAACAAAAAGCTGACCATTTTCTGCGTCTTGGTACTTTCTTTTTCGGCGTTTTCGCAACCGAAACTATTAAAACAATCAACGTCTAAAACCCAAACAACCACGTTTGGAGTCGGCGGAACTCTAACTGTAAACGGTGCGCCGCAAGGTTCGATTACGATTGAAGGCTGGAGTAAAAACGAGATTGAAATAACGACCGAAGTTGAAGTTCAAGCCGAAAATGAAGCTGATTTGGCGTTAGTGGCAAGCGTCAACGGTTTTGTCGTCGATGATACTTTTAATCATATTCAGATAATCACGGTCGGAATGCACGACAAAGATTTTATGAAAAAAAAGTTCAAAAAGTTTCCGAAACGCTTGTTGAATTTGCCTTGGAAAATCGATTATCGGGTGAAAGTTCCGCAGATTTGCGATTTGGAAATAAACGGCGGTCGCGGTGATTTGAAGATTTCGGGCGTTGAAGGCGCGATGCAGCTCAAGTCGTTGGAAACAAATGCCGAGTTAAATTTAATCGGCGGTACCATCAACGCGGTTTTCGGTGCGGGCAACGTGAACGTAAAAATTATAAACCGCAGTTGGCGCGGCAGACACCTCGATATTCAACTGGCAACCGGGGCGATAAACGTTCAACTGCCCGAAAATCTGAACGCCCAAATTGATGCGTCGATCTTGAAAACCGGCAAAATAGAAAACCTTTACACGCAACTGAAAGCACGCGACCGAACAAGTTTTTCGGACAAATTAATCAACGCGAAAGCGGGAAACGGCGGTGCTTTATTTACTTTTACGGTCGGCGACGGCTTGATAAACATCAAGTAAAAAACTGAGAATCAGAGAGAGCAACAGTGTTACAAGCGATTTTTTCTTCACAGATTTTCTTGAAAGACCGGTTTTACATTTCTCGCGTTAAATTTTAGACTAATCAACATAAATCAGTACAAAAAGCAGTCTTAATTTTTCACTTTAAAAACAACTATGTCAATAAAATCTGATGCGTGGATTCGCCGGCAAGCCGAGTCGAATAAAATGATTGAACCTTTTCTTTCCGAGCTTGTCCGCGAAGTGAACGGAAGTCGGATAATTTCTGCGGGCGCGTCGAGCTACGGCTACGATATGCGGTTGGCGGACGACGGCTTTCGGGTATTTTCATCGATTCGCGGAACGGAAATCGACCCGAAACATTTCGACGCGGAAAGTTCTTTAATCGAACCGCCGTTGCGCATCGCCGAAGACGGCTCGAAGTATTATCTGCTTCCGCCGCATCATTACGGATTGGGCGTAACGGTTGAAACTTTCAAAATGCCGCGAAATGTAACGGGTATCGCACTCGGCAAATCAACCTATGCCCGCGCGGGATTGTTGGTAAACACAACGCCGCTCGAAGCAGGTTGGACAGGCAGATTGGTGGTGGAAATCGGAAATTTGGCAAACCTGCCGTTGCGCGTTTATGTGAATGAAGGCATCGGGCAAATTCTGTTCTTTGAATCAGACGAAGATTGCGCCGTTTCATACGAAGATCGCGGCGGTAAATATCAAGGACAAAGCGGTTTAACCTTTGCCAAAGTTTAACGAAACGGCGGACACGGTCGAAGAATCTCAAATCTCCGACAAAAATATCAGCCGCATAAAACTTTTCGGACGAAATCGATAAACAATTAAGCAAACCGTCGAACTGTTGCCGCAGTCAGCAGAATTATGTCAATAAACCGCCGAAAGATTGCTGTAACTGTTCCGCCGAAAAAGATAAAACTGTTAATTTGAATATGAATCGGTTTCAATGTGCGGTTGGATAAACATTGTCGGGTTTTGTGTGTGGTCGGCAAATTTGGCGTGATTTCGTTGCAACATTTCTTCTAACCGAAATTCGTCGATCGGTTTGGCAAAATAAAAACCCTGCCCGAATTTACAGCCGAAATCGAGTAACGTTTGAACTTGTTCGGGTTTTTCGATTCCTTCGGCGATTGTTTTCAATTTCAAGGCATCGCTCAGGGCAATAATTGTTTTGGCAACTGCCGCTGTTTCGGTTCCGTCGCTGATTCCGTCAACAAAAGATTTATCTATTTTCAAAATGTCGATCGGAAATTGATGCAAACAATTCAGCGATGAATAACCCGTTCCGAAATCGTCCAGAGCAAGCCGAACTCCGAATGCTTTCAGTTGGCACAATCGTTTGTGGGTCGTTTGCATATTTTGAATCATCTGGCTTTCGGTTATCTCCAAAATAATGTGATACGGATTTACTCCCGAATTTTTGATAATCTCGATTGTTTCATCGACAAAACCGGCATATTGCAGTTGTTTACCCGAAATGTTGACCGTAACACTCAATTCTTTGTCTCGCGCCGATATTTTAGCCAGTTGCCGACAGGCTTGTTCCAATACCCACCGCCCGATCGGAATAATCAAACCGGTTGATTCGGAAAGCGGAATAAATGCCGGCGGAGCAATTACTCCGCGAGTCGGATGATGCCATCTGATGAGAGCTTCGACTCCGAGAATTTGTGAAGTTTCAAGGTTGACCAACGGTTGAAAAAGCAACCTGAATTCTTGGTTATCAATCGCTTTCCGCAAATCTGCTTCAAGTTCTATCTGCGATAAAAATATATTGTGCAGTTCGGTTTCAAACATCGCGTACTGACCTTTTCCGCGTTCTTTGGCAATATACATCGCCACATCGGCATTGCGTAAAAGGTCATCGGCGCTTTCCAAACTCTGATCGCTGACCGCAATTCCGATGCTTAAACCAACCGGCACATCTTTATCTTGGAGCGTAAAAACACGTTGTACTTTTTCTAAAATACGTTTGGCAACCGTAACCGAATCCAAAGGTTGGACAGATTCTTCCAACAAAATCGCAAATTCATCGCCGCCGAGTCGGGCAACCGTATCGATTTCACGCACACTGTTTTCCAAACTTTCGGCAATGACCGTCAATAATTCGTCGCCGACCGCGTGTCCGAGAGTGTCGTTGATGTTTTTGAAATTATCTAAATCCAAAAACAGCACGGCAATCGAAAGTTTTTGTCGTTTGGCGCGCAACAAAGCGTGTTCGACGCGGTCGCGAAATAAAACGCGATTCGCCAAACCTGTCAGCGAATCGTGAAAGGCTTGGTGCGTCAATTTGGATTCCAAAATTTTGCGTTCGTTAATGTTACGCGTGGTGATGACAATTCCGCCGACATTTGCATCGGCAAGCAAATTTATTCCGACGCTTTCAACGTAATGCCAATCATTTTCGGTCTGTTTAACTCGCCATTCGACCGATGAAAGCTCGTGTTTTTCGTCAATTTCAAGTAAAAACTGCAAAAGGTTCGATTGGTCTTCGGGATGACAAAAATCGGTTAATTGATTGCCGAACACTTTTTCTTTATCATATTCAAACAAACATTTTGCCGACGGACTGGTATAAGTTATTCTGTAATCGGCATCTAAAATCGTAATCACGTCGGACAAGTTTTGCACCACCGAACGAAATCTCGATTCCGATTCACGCAAGGCTTTTTCGGTCGAACTTCGCTTAAGGGCGTAACGCATTGCTCGCTCAAGCGTGGCGGCATCGACTTCCGATTTGAGCAAATAATCGTAAACACCGACCATCATCGCTTCATAATCGCGTTCTTTGGTATTTTGTCCGGTCAAAATAATCGACGGCGTAAGCACATTTTCGGCGTTCAATTCACGAATCAAATCCAAACCGGTTTTTCCGCCGCCGCCAAGTTGATAATCAACTAAATGAAGGTCGTAATTTCCGCTTTTGGCAGTTTCCAACGCGGTTGAATAATCGGAAACCCAATCCAAACGGTACAGCCCGCCCGTGATTTCACGAAAATAATCTTTTGTCAGTATGTAATCGTCCTCGTCGTCATCGACCAACAAGACGCGAACTCCGGTATCAATCATATTTCCCCTTGTTTTACGGCAACGTAACAATTTCAAACCAGTATTTACCGATGGTTTTCATCAAATCGACCAAAGAATTAAAACTGACGGGTTTGGTAATAAACGAATTTACGCCGAGATTATAGGTGCGGAAAACATCTTCTTCGGCTTTTGAGGTCGTTAAAATAATAATCGGAATGCGACATAACTCCGAATCGGACTTTATTTCCTTCAAGGCTTCGCGTCCGTCCATTCGCGGCATATTTAAATCAAGCAAAATCAAGCCCGGCAAAGGCTTATCGGTTAAATGCGTAAAATTGCCGACTCGTCTGAGGTAATCGAGCAGTTGCTCGCCGTCCTCAACCATATCCAGCGGATTGTTCAAACGGCTTTCTTCCAATGCTTCTTTTGCCATCAAACGGTCGTCGGCATCATCGTCAGCCAACAAGATGGTTATCAATCTCGGATTCATTATTTTCTCCTTGCGCGGTTTGGGTTAAGGGTAGAGTGATTATAAATGTGGCGCCGTTGTCGGGTTTGCTGGCGGCGGTTAAATGTCCGTTGTGGCGTTCGACTATTTTTCGGCAAACGGCTAATCCGACACCCGAACCTTCGTATTTTGTTCGTCCGTGTAAGCGTTGAAAAACCGTAAAAATGCGGTCAAGATATTTTTCGTCGAAACCGATTCCGTTATCTTCGACATAAATTCGGCAATAACCCGCCGGAACTTCGGACTCTGTATTTCCGTCGTCATCGAAAACAATTTGTTTGAAAACATTGTCGCGAGCGTGATTGATTTGACTCCGAATTTTAATCAGCGGCGGAGTATTCGGCTTTGAAAACTTTAACCCGTTTCCGATTAAATTTTGAAACAACTGTCGCATTTGCGTTTTGTCCATTTCAAAATGCGGTAAATCTTCGATAATTATTCGAGCCTCGGTTTCCTCGATTTTTACTTCTAAATCTGAGACGACATCTTTCAAAATTGTATTTAAATCAAAGTCGGAAAACGGTTTAGCCTGAGTGGTAACACGCGAAAAAGTCAGCAAATCTGTAATCAGAATTTGCATTCGACGTGAAGCGCTTTGCATTCGACTCAAATAATCGAGTCCGGTTTCGCCCAAACTATCGCCGAATTTATCGGCTAAACGGTCGCCGAAAGCCTGCACTTTTCTAAGCGGTTCTTGCAAATCGTGCGAGGCAACAAAGGCAAAATCTTGTAACTCGCGGTTACTCGATTGCAGTTTTTTGGTATATTCACGCAATCGTAAATCGTCTGCTTTTTTGTTTGTAACATCTCGCGCGTTTATCAAAACCCGATTCGTTTTTGACTCGGCATCATATAAAAGCTGTCCGATGCCGTCCAAATCACGCCACGTTCCGTCCGAATGTCTGAAGCGATATTCCAAATTGATATGAACGCTGTAATTCCCCGCGTTATCAAGATATTTTTTAATCATCATCGCTTTGTCGTCGGGGTGAACCAATTTATAAATATTTGTTCCGACCAGTTCGGCATTAACATAACCGAATGCTTTTTCAATTGCCGGGCTGAGATATTGAAAATTCCCTTGCTCGTCAAAGATTGTCGTAATATCCGAAGAGTTTTCGAGCATTGACCGTAAATCCACTTCACTTTTTCGGGCGGATTGTTCGGCAACCAAGCGTAAATTTTCCTCAACCGAAGTAATTTGTCGCAACACGACCAAACCCGAAATAATAAAAGTAGCGAAAATAAACGCTCCGACGGGTTCGTTCCAATACGGTTGCGAAACAATCAGCAACATTCCGAAACCGATCGCGACCGCCAAATACGGCAACCAACTGAATTTTGCGGTTTGAAAAGTAGCGGAAGTTTCGGCGGACAAAAGTTTAGCGATGGATTGACGCTGAAAATATGCCGCCAAAATCATAAAATAACTGGTCAGCGTAAAAAAAGCATAACTCCAAGTCCCGGTCGGCGTGATGTTTTGCAACGTAAAATAAGCAAATCCGATGTCGGCAACCGCGACACAGATTAAACCCGTAATAATTGCATACAAAGCTCGCCGGCTGACTTCTTTCGGTTGTTTGAGCAAAATAGTGACAATTCCGAGCAGTAAAACCAAATCACCGATGACATAAATCAGATTCAAGCCGATTTTTAAAGGTTCTTCTCCGGCGGCAATCGTCGGGGCAATGACAAAATGCCACACCACCGTAAAACCGCTGACCATCACGATTGAAGCATCGAGCCAAAATTTTCTTTTATCCACGGTTGTTTGCGGAGCCGTCGGGAATGATCGCAAAGCCCATAACATCAACGGATAATAACCGATATACCCAATATCGGCGGTTGACGGAAAAGGCGGTTCGCCGACAATGGAGTTCAAGTAAAACCAAACAAACTGTCCGCAAGCAAACGAAAAAAACGCGAACGCCAGTCGTTGCCACGCTTTTTTTGATTCGTCGTCGAGCGTTTTATTGCGGCTGATGTGCCACGCGGTGATAAATGCGGTGATCGAACTTGCCGATTGCGACAAATCGCAAATTAAATTCAAATTTTCTTTGTCGCCAAGCTCGAAAAAATAATAGATTAAAAACAGTAAAGTCAGAAACGTGAAAACAGCCGCCGTCCAACTCGCAAAACCGGCGATAAACGGCTTGCGAAACAAGGTTGATTTAATCGAATTTTCTAAGGCGGTTTCAGGTGTCATAAACTAACTTCGGCAGATAAGCCGAGTTTTTGTAATTGAGTAATTCAGAGTAATGCTTAAAATGCGCGACTGAACGAGATAATCGGGCTGTGGTTGTCATAATCGTAATTCCCGATGCTGTAACCGATGAAAAGCGAGTTTTTTTCACCGATTTGATAACCGATTCCGCCGGTTAAATAGCCGAAACGATTTTTCCCGCTTGTCCACTGAACCGATAAATTTGCCTTTTTCGTCAAATTTTTTTCAACCGTCAAATTTATTCCTTTGTTTGAACCGAAATCTTTGTCGCGGTCAAACAAGGCGTAAACTCCTGCGGTGAAACGAGTTTCGTATTTTAATTTTTTGCTTGCGTTGGCATACGCCATCACAAAAGTATCTGTTCCGCGACGTTTGGCAAACGGAATATAGGCAATCGATCCGGCTGAAACTTCAACTTTTTCATTTTTACTTTGATAGAATTTCCACTTTATATTAGGTTGAATTTCAATCGGATATTCGGTGTCGAGCGGATTGCTGCCCGAACCGTTTATGCCGATTTCAAGTCTGTCTTTGAGTCCGTAACCGATTCTGCCGCCGTAAATTTGCTGACCGCCGTTGCGATGACTTTGAATACCTGTCCAAAGATTTGCTTCAAGATAAACCGAACCTTTCGCAACCGTATCCGTATTCGTCGATTGAGCCGAAGAGTTTAATCCGACAACGACAATAATAATTATCGAAAACGATAATTTGAAAAATAAGTTGATTTTCATATACGAAATTGTGCGGTAAGAAGCGGAGTTTCAAGTGAGTTGCAGCTTTTATAAAGGCTGAAAAAACATACAACCTTTATAAAAGTCTAGCAGAATGAGCAAAATAAAGTCAATCATTAAAATTTCAGGTTGTAATGCCTCAACTAAAGGCTGTTCCGCCGGTTATCGTGTCGCAGTAAAATGAATCCAGCCGTTAATAATCAATTTTGCCGACAACTTTTGG
Organism: Acidobacteriota bacterium; assembly: GCA_031430435.1. Lineage (GTDB taxonomy): Bacteria > Acidobacteriota > Blastocatellia > Pyrinomonadales > Pyrinomonadaceae > JANNVK01. Next base: position 57,971 of record JANPBM010000037.1, on the reverse strand, counting down.
CAACAGATTTTTAATTTGCCCGTTCTGCATTTTAAACTCGTTTTTCGGTTCCGAAGTGTTTCCGAAAGCACTCAAAAGTCGTTATCCGAAGCTCTTTGTTCGTCAATCGATTCGGTTTCAAAGTTTTTTCTTTTTTAGTTGTCGTTTAACGCAAGTAACTCTTGATTTTTCGTTCAAAATAAGCTATTTATCTTGTTATCAGAGGTTATTATTTATGAAAAAGTTATTGTCTGCAATTTGTTTGTGTCTCCTTTTAACTTTCTTAGGTTTATTTTTCTTTTTGCCGAAATCGGAAGCTCAAGACAATGTGTTGCAAAAACTGCTTGATTTGCCTGCGCCGCCGCCGCCAAACCCTTTAATCGACAAACGTTACAAGAAAGACGAATTATTTAATAAAGAGCCTCCGGCGGATGATGCTCCGCTTGATGTTTTATTGGCATATTGGGAAGCAAACAATCAAATCGATTCGCTGAATTCATACACCAAAAAACCAAACGAAAGAACGCTTGACCGAATCCTCGAAGAACTGGAAAAAAATCCCGAAAGTTTAATTAAATACTTGAACGTGTTGCCAACGAACCAAAGGTACGCGGATTTTGTCAAACGGCAATACGACCGTGAATTGTCCGACCGAAAATTCGGGCGAGATTGGCGTGAGGTAGTTAAAAATTGGCTCGATTATAACAGCAGCGCATATTCGGACGAACTGGCGGGAAATGCTCAGACCATCGAAGACACGGGGGAATATGTAACCAACCAAGAATCTTTGATTGCGTTGGCAAAAGTTGATTGGGAGAAAGCCCGCCCGATTGTCGAACGACTTTTGAACAACACCGGTCAGCCTGTTTCGCAAACGCTGGCGCGATGGGTGGCGTATCAGCACGCGACTGACGAAGGAAATTCAATCGACGCGGAACGTTACCGCAAAGCCTTGCAAGAAACGGTCGAAAATAAAAACGCAAAACCCGGAAATCGAGATTTAGCGATGGATGCGATTGTCAAAGTCGGTGATTTTAACGGACGCGATGAATGGTATTTTTCGTTGTTGGAAGACGAAACTTTGTATGATTTAAAAGTTAACGGAAGCAGTTACACAGGGTTGACCACGCTTTTAAATATGTCGCCGCCCGAAAAATATCAGGCTAAAATGATTGAACTTGCCGGCAGCGGCAATCCGATAATTCGTAACGCGGCGATTAAGAATCTCGGTACTTTAATCAATAACGGAAATCCCGAAGTTATTAAAGCCTTGTTGCCATGGCTTGAAAATCCGAAATGGGCAACTGAAATCAACGGTGAACGGCAACGTTTGGTCGAACAACTTCGTTACAAATTAATTCCCGAAAGTGTGTCGGGTTTGATTTTTATGTTGACCGAAAAAGCTGTGCGAGAAGACGTTATTTACAATGATGTCGCAAATACTGCCGCAAACTCCGCTCCCGCTGTTCGTCCGCCAAATTCAAATACTTCGGTTGAAAGGGGAAAAACCGTGCAAGTCGAGTATTATCCGTTTCGCAGTTCGGCGGTTTGGGCTTTGTTGATGCAAAAAGATATGCGGGCAATTTCGGCTTTGCGGAGTATTTTGCCCGAAGTCGAAGAGTATGAACGCTCGAATGTTGTCAGGGCGATTTTGGAATGCAACGGTTTTTCTGTTCCCGAACAAATTCAGGCAATTGAATTGGTCGCCAAACAAATGAGCAAGGCTTCTGTTCCAAACGCAAATCTGCCCGCCAACGCAGTGGCTGACGGAGCCAGATCTTCATTAAACACGGTTGTCAGCACCGCCGCCGCCATCAATCCGCCCGATGTTTATTACGGTTCAAATAAGGGTTACGGGGAAATTCGGCAGTTTAATCCGAGCGAAATTCCGATGATGTTGGGTTATCAACTGATGGAAGAAAGGGAAGTCAGCGAAGAATTGATAACCTCAACGATTGAACGCATCAAAATTTTAGAAGTAAAATCACCGAAGATTGCGACAATTATCAGAAACATCATCAAAAATTGGCGAGGTAAAGGTGTTAATTCATTGATGCTGAAAGATTTGAAAAGCGGTTCGATCGACATCAATTCGGTGCTGAAACTTTTGACTTTGCGAAAACAACTGCGTGAACAACAAAACAGCGAAGTTTACGATATTCGCGGCGGAAGTCCGTTGGCACTTGGTATTTCAGCGTGTTTGTTGGAAGACAGCGGCGAATATGACGCGCTTTTGAACGGCGATAATCTCGAAGCAAAAACTGTGATGCTCGGTTGCGCAAAATTACTGCGGACAGTTTTGCCGATTCAAAAAGTCGCGGAAAACTTGAAAAGTCCGAATAAAATGCTGGCAGTTGCGGCAGAAAGATATTTGGAAAGCGAAGATTCTCCGCAATCCCGACAAATTATTTTATCGATTTATCCGAACGAAGCAAAAATTCTCGGCGCTAAAACACTGTTTACTTTTACCGAAAATTTCGGCGAAGGTTATGAGCAATTAAACGGTTTATTTGCGAGTTTATCAGGCGATGATGCCCAAGAGTATGCGGCAAGCGTTTATTTCAGTAATCAAGACGAACTGATTAAAACGGAAACAAAACTCCAAAAAGAAGTCAAGGAAAATACGGAAATCAAAGGAATTTACGCATACCGCAAAAATTTTGTGCGAATGTACAAAGATAAAGCCGTGTTCAGTTGGGAAGAAGATGAGGCACGTTACCGCGAACGAACTTTATCCAAAGAAGAACTCGGTAATTTGACGAGCTACTTGTCGTTTAATAATGTTGACGAACTTGCCCCGTTTAATTCATATTGCGATTATTGCGAGGGAAACGAACTTTTAATGCTTGGGCGCCAAGGCGGACGGCGGGTTTTTGTGCGCGGCAATCAGAAAACGAAATTCTTTACGGAACTCGATCAAATTTTTGAAGATATGCGAAAGCCGGCGGCAAAACTTCATTATTGGTTAGAAAAGTATGTCGAAGGTTTGGAAGTTTTGTTTGAAGACGAAAAGTTGGAAGCCAAAACAGTTTGGAAAACCGGCGACGAAGTGAAACTGCTCGTGCAAGATTCAACGCGCCGAAAGCAAATCGAAAAAGATTTGGAAATTCAAGAAGAAAACGAAGACAACAAAGTTCCCGATGATGCGACCGACGAGTATTATCAAAAACAATCGGAGTCAAGAGTTAAACGTCGCAAACAAAAGGAGTACGAAGAATTTTCCTGGTATAAATTTGAAAACAATAAACTTGGCGCAATCATCGGACAGCCTTCGGAGGTTGAGTTTATGCCGAAAAAAGACAATTTCGACGGACAGGAAGGACAGTGGAAAGCTCGCACCGCGAATCTTGAAATTCGGACAGACGGCACCGCGTTGTATAAAATTTCTCGCGGACAAACAACCAAAATAAAATCGGGAGTTTATTACAATCCGGTTGTTACGCCAAGCGGAAACTGGGTTGTGGCGACCAAAGTGATTGAGTACGAACAAATACTTGTGCGCATAAATTTACTGACGAATAAAGAGTTGATCCTGAAAGTTCCGACTGAAGTTCCGACATCCAATGCCGAAGTATTTATTCCTGCAATCAATAAAATGCTTGTTTTTTCCGGCTACAATTATAAAAGCGAAGACGACGGACCGGAAAGCGATGAAGTCGAAAAAGACGGAGATTACTTTTTATTGGAGGTTGAAACCGGTATTTTTGCTCCGGTAAAAGGCGAGGTGAAACCCTTGGTTCAGCAAACCTTTCGGTCGTTGCAACCAACGGCGAATCCAAACGAATTTTGGGCGGTAATCAGTGCCGATAATTTTACGGAGTTCGGTCGTTACGATTCTAAGTTGTTGAAATTTAAGCCGATAATTAAAATGCCCGAAATCAAATTTACCGGTGTAGAAATGTTTGTCGCCGAGAACGAAGCGAAAATATATTTTGTTTACCGAGGACAGTTGTTGCGAATTCCGTTGCCGAAAGAACCTTTGAAGTAATCCGAAAGCAGAAACTGCTTACAGGTTATATTTCGGAATTTTAGTGCGTATGATTTCGGTTGACAACGCAAGATTTTGCGCCAAAAAAAGGTTGAACAATTTGTCCAACCTTTTTTTGTTTATTAAAAAATGAATTTTAACTCGCAGCCTGTGAATTGTTTTGTTTTTCAATCGCATCTTTCAATGCCAAAAGAATTCCTCTGGCACGAATTGTCGAACCGCGTTTCGAATCCGAATCAAGTTCGATTGCTTTGCGAAAATCATCGATTGCTTCTTGTACCTGCCCGCGCGAAAGAAATATCTCACCGCGTCCGACAAAAGCATCAACGTTGGCGATATTATAATTCAAAGACAAGTTAAACTCATCAAAGGCTTCGTCGGTATTACCGAGTCGAACTAAAATCGATCCAAGATGACAGTGAAAAACACTGTCACTTGGATCGGCTGCGACTAATCCTTGATAAATTTCTTTGGCTTCTTCAATTTTCCCTCTTTCCAAAAGTTGATAACCTTGCTTGGCAATCACATACAACTGCCTTTTGTCGATACCGACATATTCAGCCAAATTTATTTGACCTGTTGCCAGTTGATAATCACGTTCGGAAAAATTTTCTTCTGTTTCGTTAGCCATTGAAGTATTTAAGCATAAAACCCGCGATTTCGGAAACCTTGCATACGGGTTGAAAGTTCCGCAAGTTTCGATAATCTGTCGATTGCCTTATTTAAGTTGCGAATTCCTTTTCTGATTCCGCCCATAATTTCTTTGCGATTATCAATCGCGTTGAAATCTTGAGTCGAATCGGTGCGGTCTGCCGGTTTTTGATACGGGTGAAATCTGTTTTCGTTACCTTGCTGATTTCCGCCCCAACTGCCGCCGACAAGTTGACGCATCAAATCTTGAAGCATTCTCGCCGAATTGTCATAGTTGATTTGCGTATTTTTGCCCGGAGCCAAATCTTTTCCGAAATTAAACGAATCACCGCCGTTATTACTGCCGATAATTTCTTTTCCGCCCAATGACCAGTCATCCGACTCGTTACCCATAATGAATTTGTCGAGTCCTGAAATGTCGTTGCCGTAGTTTTGGATAATTCCGTCGCTTTGGTTTTGACCGATTTTACCAATTCCTTTGTCAATGTCTGCAACGTGAATGTGGTCGTTTCCGTTGGTTATGTCCAAACTTCCGGTCACAGTCATACCATTACCGTAAGGAACGGTATTAACTTTGATTTGTGTTCCGTCGGGAAGTTTGAAGATTGAATTCTTTTTAAAGTCCCAGGCTCCGCCATCGCCTTCGCGAACGTGCGGGTCGCCCCAAATTTCGGTTTTCTTGCCGTCCGGTCCCGTAATTTTCCAGTCAAATTGTCCTTGTTGTTCAATTTTGTATCCGCCGGCGGTGGTTACGACATTACCTTCGGTTTTCAATGTGTTGCTCGGTTGATGACATTCACAAGGATTCGGCGGTTCAATCGGCGCAGGCTTGCTTGGACAACCGCATCCGCCGCTGCCGCCCCATAAACCTTGTCCGCCGCCGCTAAGTTGCTCAAATCTTTGCGCTAATCTCTCAAGCAGTTGAGAGATTTGGTCGAGTTCTTGAGCTAAACCTACTCTTGGTAATTGAAACTGACTGTTTGGCAATGCAAAGTCGTTCAACGAAAAATCATTATTATTGGTTACACTATTATTTACGCTCATTTTATTGCAATTCTCCTTTTTTAATTGGCTGAAATTGTGGTCTGTCTAGGTTATCGGTCATTTTGAAAAAAAGTTTCCTAAATTTTACCGCAAATTGAAACTTTTTGTAAAATATATGTAAAAAGTTCATAAAATCTAAACCCGCACCGTCCGGTGAAGCAACAGATTCTATAACTTTACATATTAAAAACAGATTGTAAACAAAAAAATAGAATGTTTTTCAAAAAACTTATTGCTTGGTTTGAGCCGGCAAGTTATAATAGTTCAAACATATTAAGGTTTAAAAATAAGCGGCTGAGAGACAAAGCGTGGGGTAAATATAATGGCGAATGTTTCAAAGAAAAAGAACTCTAAATCACAAACTAAAAACAATGTGAAAAAACAATCTCGGTTTTTTCCGGTTATCTTGGCAGGAATCGTTTGTGCGGTTATTGCCGTTTCGGGCGGTTACGGGGCTTGGTATTTTACCGGCGTAAAAGCCAAAGGTTCCGAAAATCGAGAAAAATTGGTAACTCGAGTCTCAGGCGTATTTTCAGCTTCTAAAACCGAAGAAAAAAAAGCCGAACCTGAAAAGCAACCCGAACAGGCTGTGTTGCCGGTCGTCGAATCGACTTTGCCGGCTGTGCCTGAAACTGTAACCACACCGAATCCGACTCCGGAAATCGCCGAAGTCGAAAAAAAAGAGGAAACTTCGGTACCTGAAACACCGATAATAAAAGGGGTAGTTTTTGTCAAAGGCGGTGAAACGACAACGGGTGGCGAAAAAACCGAAAAACCGCTGCAACGAAAGTTCGTCGATGATTTTTATATTGCCGAAACTGAAGTTACAAACGGGCAATATGCGGAATTTGTGATTGAAACAAAACGCAAAGCCCCGGCTGATTGGAACAAACAAAAGTTCCCGACCGGTTCTGAAACTTTTCCCGTAACCAACATCTCTTTTGCCGACGTTACGGCTTATTGCGAATGGCTTTCAAAAAAGATAGGCGCCGAAGTCAGGTTGCCGACCGAAATTGAATGGGAACGAGCCGCCAAGGGGGATGAAAATTATCGCTATCCGTGGGGAAACGAGTGGGATAAAAAAGCCGTTACAACCAAAGGAAAAGTTGGCAGCGTAAAGAGTTTCGAGAAAAATAAATCAACGTTCGGGGCGTATGACATGTCGGGCAATGTGTGGGAGTGGACATCGGAAATAGAACTTAATACAAAAGGTAAGCCGATGTATGACAAAGGTCAATTACAGCGACTTGTGAAAGGCGGTTCGGCGGGCGACGAAGCGGCAACCTTAACGACCAGCGAGTCGCATGCGGTGCCGGAAAATTTCAAGGATAAAATTGTCGGGTTCAGATATGTGGTGGTCAAATCCGGCGTTTAAGCGGATTGTTTTCAAGATTGGAGATTTACAATGAAAGATTTTAAAATAGGAACACTGTTTACATTTTTGGCGACACTTTTGTTGGTGCAAACAGCGGCGTTTTCGCAACCTAACAAGCCAAAAGATTCACTGGACAAACTTAAAGAACCGGCAGTTTCAAAACCGACGGTTAAACCTGCCGTCAAAATCGTAAAACCGACGGTAAAACCGCCTGTGGTTGTCAAAAAGGTTGAACCGCCGCCGCCGAAAAAAATTGATACTCAGCCTAAGCCGAAAAAAGTTAAAGCTGTGGCGACAAAACCGCAACGCGGCAAATTTATCAAAGTTTCTTTTACCACGCCTGAAGCCGGCTTAGAGATTGAAATCGATAAAAAAGGTTTTTACGTTAATAAAGACGCTCAAATCGAAATTCCGTTGACTGCGGGAAAACATTTGATTTATGTTAAAAGAAACGGTCAAGCTATTACAGATTTATTGGAATTAACTGTCAGCGCAGATCAAGATGTTATCGATTTGTCGCCGTATATTAAAGATTTCAGTGAAGAAGTTGCCCAAAAAGTTGAGGTCGCCGAAGTTGTTCAAACTCAGCCCGCCAAGGTTGAAAAACCCGAAGAGCCGAACAACCAAAGCGACAGTTTCGGTTCGCCCGAAGACAAATCAACCGGTAAATCGGTGGGTTTGAGCATTATTTCGCAAAATATTCTCAATGTTCTCGTCAGATTCTACGATCCGACATCAACCGACAAAGTAACTTTGAATGATTGGAATTATGTTTATCAACAAACATTGAAAAACGAAAGTCTTCCGAATTATTCAAAAGAAAAGGTTAATTTGCTGAATAAGTTTGCCGAAGGTCAAATCAATCTTTTGCAAGGGAATTTTGTCCAAGCCATAAATTCATTTGAAGGTTCTGTCTCAATCTCTGTTTTTATGAAAGAGAAACTGCGAGAAACCACGCCGATGCCTTATTACGGAGTCGGTCTTGCATATCTCGCCGCCAAAGATTACAGACGGGCAATCGACAGTTTTCTGTCTTCGATTAAAATCGATCCGAAATTCGGAGTTGTTTACAGCCGACTCGGCGATGCTTTGAAGGCAAGCGGACGCGGCAAAGAAGCCTTGGGTTATTATCTGAGCGCCTATAAATATAAGTACAAAACTTTTGAATCTTCGCTAAATTTGGCAAACAGTTTGAAATTATACGAAAGTTACACCGAGGCGATTAACCTGTATCAAGAATTAGCCGCCGAAAAACCGTTGCCTGAAATATATGTTGCCATAGGTGATTGTTTTGTTGAGATGAAACAAAATATTCGGGCGATTGACAGTTATCGGGAGGCGATTAAAGTCGATCAAAAATCTGCGCTTGCGTACCTCAGATTAGGCAATATGTACTTTGAACTGAAAGATTTATCGTTGGCGATCGATTCGTGGCAAAAATCGTTGGAATCCGATAAAGAAGGAAAGGTTATTACCCGCCAAAAAGTTGAAGAAATGATTAAAAAAGCAAAGAAGAGAGTAAAATATGAGAATCGATAATTCAAAACAAACAAATCAAAACGAAACTGCCCGAACCCGACAACTTGCCGCAGGGCAAAACAATTTTGAAGAGAATTTTCGTCCCGATAGCGGCGATGCTCCGTATGGCGACTTTGCCAATATTTTTGAATCGGTTGTAAACCGTGATAAAGAAAAGGATTCCGACGATAAAACTTCGACTAAAGAAAGCAAGGTCGATGATAAGGAAACCGAAAAATTGTCGAAAGACCATAAACGGGTTTCGGAAAAGAAAGACGACGGCGGCACGGACGATTCGAACGGGAATGCGGAAACGAATGCGGGGTTGGCGGCGTGGCGGATGAACGGCACCGAAACTTCGGCGCCAAATCTGGAAAACATCAACGCCAGAGCAATTTTGCACATCGCCGACATTGAAAAAATTGTTTCTTCCGTGCGTACGCAATTATCGGATTTGAATCTTCCGCAGGTCGTTATTCAACTCAAAAACTCGGTACTCGAAGGTTTGCAAATAAAACTGTCGAATGACATAAACGGCAAAGTTATCGCCGAATTTGTTTCAAAATCTGAAAAAGCAAGGCTGCAAGTTGAAGCGAAAACCAAGGAATTGAGTGACATTTTGCACAATCGCGGAATCCAAATTTCAACGATTAAAACCTCTTTGGCGGATTCTTCGACCGATAATCAAGATAACCGAAAAGAGCGAAACGCCGAATTGCAAACGATTAAAACAAAAACCTCGGTAAATACGCAAACTGTTGAAACCGAAGAAGTTGTCCGTACGGTAAACAATAATTCGTATCGAGTTTGACAGTTTGAAAAAGTTACTTGATGTTAGACACAAAAGAAACAATTCGTAATTTAGACGAAAAAAGCACACAGTCTTTGGGCGATCCGTTTGCCGTTGATTTTTTTGGCTCAAGTGTTTCGCAAATTGAAGAATTAGCGTTTTACGACGAAGAGATACCCGAAGAAATTATTCTCGAAAACGAGGCGATTCCCGAACGTGTTCCGAAAAAACTTTGGGCAGATAATTTGCCGAAACTTGCCAAAGCCGAAGTGAAGTTTTCCAATACATTTCAGCTTTTGCCGGCTAAATTTTCCAACCTCGGTTTTAACGAAATCGAGGCAAGTTTGTCGCATTTTATTTTTGGCGACGCAGGCAAGGTTTTAATCCGAGTCGTCGATAACAGAGAAGTCAATTTAAGTGAAATTTTCGCCGCCGCCGAGGGCGAACAATCGCTTTTTATTTCGGTTATTGCCGAACCCGGAAAACATTCGGCAACCTTGGTTTTGGACTCGGTTTTTGCCTCGCAAATTGTCGATAAAACACTAGGCGAATTGGGGTTAACCAAATTAGTCAGACGAAAACTTTCCCGCACCGAAGAAACTGTGGCTGAATTTTTAGCGGTTTGTTTATTAGGCGATTTAAACGAAAAGGCGGGCGAATCGTTGTTTCGCGTCAGTTCGGTCGAACAACAATTTCCGAGTTGGTTTGAAATTAAACAAAACAAAGAAATGTTGCGCGGAATGGATGCGACGGTTCGTTTGGAAATCGGCGACGTGGTCGGAAACGCCCATTTTATCTATACATCAGGTTTTTTACAAGAGCTTAATCAATACGAAAATCCGTTGCTCAAACGCCACAGCGAATTCGATGCTTTGCACAAATATAAGCAAATTGCATTTGAACTCGAATCAAAATTATTGGTTGGCGCGACCAATTTTACGGTCAAAGAACTGGCGGGCTTGGAACAAGGCGATTTTATTGTTTTAGAAGAAAGTTTTATTGAATGGGACGAATCGATTTTGAGTGCAAATTCATATCTCGAATTTGCCGATAATTTTAGAATTTACGGCGAAATCGAGCCGCAATTCAACGGAAAGCTAATGATTTCAGTCAAAGATATTTTGACTGACACACGCCAAGAAAATACGCCGGAGCGGATAAAAATGGATACAGAATTAAACGATGAATTTGAGAGTGAAAGCGAAGATGTGTCGGTTGTTTTAGACAACGTGATGCTCAATGTAAATATAGTTTTAGCGTGCAGAAAAATGAATTTGGAAGAGCTTTCGCGGCTCAGAAACGGACAAATTATCGAACTTGGGTGCAAGGCGACCGATGCCGTTGAACTTCAAACCGACGGAAAGAAAATTGCGGTCGGCGAATTGGTTGATATTGAAGGAAATTTGGGTGTTCGATTGACAAAGGTTTTCGTCTGATATTTTATGGAAACATTTCAATTGATTTCAAATTTTGTCCAAATGCTTTTGTCTTTGGGTGTCGTTTGCGGCTTAATTTATCTGACGTTCAGAGTGATTTTACCGCGAATTTCGGGCTTTCAATTTGCCGACAGCATTGTTCGGGTGGTCGAAAAAGTTCCGCTCGACGCTAAAAGAAATTTGTATGTAATCGAGGTCGGCGGACGTTGGATGTTGATTGCATCATCAGAAAACAGCGTTAATTTACTCAGCGAATTAAATGAACTTGAAGTTGCCGAAATTGAAAGAAAGATTTTGCAACGCTCAGGTAAACAACTGAAAGGCGGCAAATTTGCCGACAAACTTGCGGAAATCTTAAAAAAGAAAGGTTGAACAGTTTTATGAAAAAGTTTTATATGAAAGTCAGTCGGAAATTAAGCAAACGACAAAAAATTTATGCAAGTTTTTTGTCGTTGATGTTGTTCGGAACTTTTTTGATTTCGACTAACACAGTTTTGGCGCAAAAGGCAGAAAGTCCGTTCGGGACATCGAATCCCGTTGTCTTGATTCTTGTCGTCGGAATGCTTTCGCTGGCTCCTTTCGGTCTGATAATGCTTACTTCGTTTGTGAAAATTTCGGTTGTTTTATCTATTTTACGAAATGCGATGGGAACCCAACAAGCTCCTCCGAACCAAGTAATCACAGGCATTTCGCTGATTTTGAGCATTTTTATTATGGCTCCCGTGGTTGAAAGAATGTATCAGGAAGCAGGTACGAAAATTATTTTCGAAGAAGTAAAAGTTGAACAAATAATAGACATTGCAATGAGGGGAAAAGAGCCGTTACGCCAGTTTTTGAGACGTTTTTCGAGCGATGAAAACCGCAATATGTTTCGTGATTTAGCCGTCAGAATGGCAAACAGAAACCAAGTGAACAATGCCGAAGAAATCACGGCGGAGGATTTTCGAGTCCTTGTTCCGTCGTTTGTAACAACCGAATTAAGTAAGGCATTTGTAATCGGTTTCTATATTTTTATTCCGTTTTTGGTGATTGATATGATTATTTCCAACATTTTGCAGGCGATGGGAATGTTTATGCTTTCACCGACCACAATTTCTTTGCCGTTTAAACTTTTATTGTTTGTACTTACCGATGGTTGGACGGTTTTAATCCAAAGATTGGTGATGGGTTATTTATAAAATTACGAGGAAATATGAACGAAGCAACACTAATAGCCCAACAAGGTTTGTGGCTGATTCTCGAACTTTCGCTGATACCGCTGTTGGCAAGTTTAATTGTAGGTTTAATCGTCAGTTTAATGCAGGCATTGACTCAGGTACAAGAGCAAACGCTGACATTTGTGCCGAAAGTTATTATCACGGCACTGATAATTATATGGCTTTTTCCTTCGATGATTGAAACGATGAAAAATTTTATGAACACGGTTTTTGATGTGATTTTGCGGGTCGGAGCAAGCCCGATCGGATAGATAAATGAACGGAGTTTTTGAACTTTTAGCTTATATCTTAAAGACTTTTGAGGTTGGGAACAGTCCGCAAACCTTTTTGGTGCTGTTCGGATTGTGTTTTGCGAGAATCGTTTCATACGTTGCTTTTGTCCCGTTTTTGGGCGGAAAAGCCACTCCGGCGAAAGTGAAAATTGCCGTGGCTTTGGCATTGACGAGTATAACTTATCCGCAACTGGCGGCAGAAGTTGCCCAAACCGGCGGCGAATTGAATTTCGGTCCCGTCGGGTTTTTCTTTTTGATGATGAAGGAATGCTTCATCGGCTTTACTCTGAGTTATATTTCGACTGCGGTTTTTGAAGGAATTCAAGTTGCCGGCAGGTTTATAGACGTTCAGCGCGGCGCTTCGATGGCAGAAGTAATGGCTCCGCAATTAGGCGAAAAAGTTTCCGGACTCGGAGAGTTTAAGTTTCAACTTTCGTTGGTTCTGTTTATCTTGGCAGGTTTGCACCGCGAATTTCTCAAGGTTTTAATTGACAGTTTCGAAGCCATTCCGGCAACCAGATTTCCCGAAGTTCACGGCGGTTTTACACCTTCTCTGGAATTGCTGATAAATGTTTCGGCGGAAACTTTGTTTATCGGTGTTCAGCTTTCTTTGCCGATTGTTTTAGCCTTGTTGTTGACGGATATTTTCTTCGGAATTATCAACCGGGTTGCCCCGCAAATTAACGTATTTTTCTTGGCAATGCCGGTTAAAATGATGCTTGGGCTTTTTGTTTTCTCACTCTCGGTTATGCTTTTGAAAGATCAATACGGATATTATTTTTTGAAATCGCTCAATGCGTTGAAATTTATGGTCGAGTATTTCGGGCAAAATAAAGCCTTTTGAGCTAATAAAGTACGATTTCAAGCAAATTGCACACACAACCAACCGTACGAATCGCAATTTCAACTTGATTATTTTACGGCGAAGTGAAGAAAACATATTTGATTAAAAATGCGACCGCTAATAGCAATGCCGGCAGCAGAAATGATAAGTAAAAGTTTGAAAAGACCGGATTTACTCATTTTTAATTTTTCAAGTTTAATTCTTTCAAGGTTTTGTTCAATTCTTCAATCAATTGTTTTTCCGTCGGCAACAACAACTCGTATTTACTTGCCATAATTTGTTGGTTATTTTCGGGCAAAGAATACTTTACAACCAAATCGTTTTTATCGGCACAAAGCAAAATTCCGATGGTCGAATTTTCAAAGTCGGTTTTCTCGATTCGGTCATAATAATTTACATACATTTGCAACTGACCTAAATCTTGATGCGTCAATTTTTCTTTTTTGATCTCAAACAACACAAAACATTGCAGCAAACGGTTGTAGAAAACTAAATCTATAAAAAACTCGTCGTCGTCAAGATGAATCTGTTTTTGCCTGGCGACAAATGAAAATCCGTTACCGATTCGAGCAGAAAATCTTGCAAATTAGTAATTACGGCTTGCTCAAAATCTTTTTCGTAATAACTGCTTTCGCGTTTGAGTCCGAGAAATTCCAAAATCATCGGGTCTTTTATAATTTCTCTCGCATCACTTGGAAGTTTTTCGTTTCTCGCTACTGCCAAAACACTTTCGACATCATTGTTCAGCAACAATCTTTCAAACAATTGCGAGTTTATTTGGCGTTCCGTCTGCCGCGAAGTCCAATTATTTTTGACAGTTTCGGCAATATAAAACTCGCGTTTATCTTCGTTTTCGATGCTTATCAGCGATTTGTATTGCGTCCAATTCAATTGCGTCCGCAGTGCGGACGCAATTGGAAATGTGCGATAAAACTGCCGCATTCTTTCAAGTTGACGCTTAGAAAAACCGCTTCCAAACTCAGGTTCGAGCGTTTCCGCGAGGCTTTTGATAAGAAATCTCCCATAATCCGCACGATCTTTCCCCTGTTGTTCTTCAACAAAAATCCGCTCGCCGATGTGCCAATACATTTGCACACGCACAAAATCCACCGAACGAATTGCACTTTCACGCGATTGTTCGATGATTTGCTTGATGTCGGAGATAATCAGGTTATTTGAAAGCATTATGACTTTGAAGGCACATTAAAAGCCAAAATTGTAATTGTCATTTCACGATTATTATCTTCTGGCTGATGAAAAATATATTGAAAAGTTGTTTCGTCAATTTTCTTAATAAATCTTTTGTAACAAGTATGTTTTGGAACAGCATTTTCAATCGTATTTAGAACGTCTGTAAAATTCTTATTTCGATTAAAAATCAAAATTGCAGTTTTGGTATCACGCCAACTTGAATAAGAAAGTAATTGGTCAATAGTTTCAAGAAATAATGACTCACCTTTCTAGAACTTACATTCTCCGATAAAAACATTTTTTCCTTTTTCAGTTATCAAAATATCAGTCTTGCCTTTATTGTTGAAAGTTTCACCTGTTGCCTTTCCCACAAATATTCCATTTAATTGGACAAGAAAATGTGTTCTTAAATCTTCTTCACAAAGTTGTTCAAAGGGCTTCGGATTCTTTTCCATTACCAAAGACATGTTTTTCAAAATATCAAGAATTTGTCCGTATATTTCTTCATCAGAACTTGACTGTTTAATTTTACGTTTTAATTCAAAAACCTCATCCAAGAAGTAATCAAAAACCACTAAGGACGCAGTAAATGGGTCAACCACCAAGGTTTTTTGTTCAAATCTTTCGCTTTGAAAGGTTGAAACACTCATAAGAACAAGATTCAACCATTTAGCCAACGGATTTGCATTAGCCACAAAAACTGTTTTTTCAAGTGAATGGGCTTTACGGAAATTGTCGTTAATTTGAAAATTAATTTGAAGATTTACATTATTGGGTATTAAACTTCCTGCTCTATTTGCCATACGAACAAATATAGGGGTGTCAGTTCCTTCAATAACTCCAATGGCGTTAATTACAGAATTTGGCAAACCAAATTTTGTAGTTTGCAATTTAGAAATTTCAAAACCTTCTAAATAACTATCTTTCTCGCCCATATATTGCCACAAAGATATTGCATGATTTGGGAAGCCAAATTTTGTATCATCGTTTGCTGAATTTTCATCAATAAAATAAACAGATAGCGTTGAATCACTATAACGACTTGATTCTTTAACAAAATCTTTCTTTAGCCTTTTGAATTCCTGTTTTAGTCTCATAAGTCAAACTAAGGTTTCAATCTGTTCAACATTCGCGGAAACGGAATTGTCTCGCGTACGTGTTCGATTCCGCACATCCACGCGACGCAACGCTCAACGCCCATGCCAAAGCCCGCGTGCGGAACGCTTCCGAATCTGCGTAAATCCAAATACCATTCAAACGCTTCTTTCGGCAGATTGTGCGATTCGATTTGTTTCTCCATAAACTCCAAATCCGACGCGCGTTCGCCGCCGCCGATAATTTCGCCGTAGCCTTCGGGTGCGATTAAATCTGCACCTAATGCACATTCGGGACGATTTTTATCTCGTTCAAAATAAAAGGCTTTGATTGCCGTCGGAAAATGATGGACAAAAACCGGAGCATTAAATTGTTTGGAAATATAGGTTTCGTCGGGAGCGCCAAAATCTCCGCCCCATTCAAAATCGTTGTCGAGTTCGCCTTTCACAAAACCTGCCTTCAATAGTTTCACCGCTTCATCGTAATGCACACGCGGAAAACTGTCTGAAAGTAACGCTTCAAGTCTAGTAATATCGCGTTCAAGCACGGTCAATTCTTCGCGTCTATCGGCTAAAACTCGTTCGACAATAAATTTGATCAAACCTTCGCCGAGCGTCATTACATCGTCTAAATGCGCGTAAGCCATTTCGGGTTCGACCATCCAAAATTCGGTTAAGTGTCTGCGTGTTTTAGACTTTTCAGCCCGGAAAACGGGTCCGAAACAATAACTTCTGCCCAAACTTGCGGCGGTCGCTTCGTTGTAAAGTTGTCCGCTTTGCGTCAAATATGCTTTGTCATCGTCAAAATAATCAACTTCAAAAAGTGTCGTTGTACCTTCGCACGCAGCAGGCGTAAAAATCGGCGTATCAGCTAGAATAAAGCCGTTATTATCGAAGAAATCACGAGTCGCTTTAACAACCGTGTGGCGAACTTTCAAAATCGCGTTCTGCTTTTTGGAACGAATCCACAAATGACGATTGTCCATCAAAAATTCCGTGCCGTGTTCCTTTGGCGTGATTGGATATTCGGCGGCATTTTGGATAATTTCCAAACCAGTAACGTCTAATTCAACGCCGATGTTCGAACGCGTATCTTCTTTAACCGTGCCGTTGACGATAATCGATGATTCTTGTCCGAGCGATTTTGCCGATTCAAATAATTCTTCGTTATTCGGCTTAAACACGACGCATTGGACGATGCCTGTGCCGTCGCGGAGCTGTAAAAACACCAATTTTCCGCTCGAACGCGAGTTATAAAGCCAACCTTTCAAGGTTACGGTTTCGCCGATGTGATTTTTTAGTTCGTTAATGTATGTTTGATTCATAAATCCGTTTCTTTCTTTAGTTTATTCAATTTCGTTAAAATTTCGGGTTCTTCTTTCAGTTCAACCAAAGGCGTTAATTGTTCGTAAATATACGTCCAATCCAGCGAAGTCTGAAATGTTACGATATTTTCTATGTCTGCCCAATCTTTTGTTCTATTCGCAAACGATTTATAGACGATTAAATCTTCAGCAGAACAAGTTACTAAAGAAATTCCTTTTAAAAATTGATAATTTGTCGCACGATTTACAGCATTTTCCTCAAAAAATAACGCTCCAAGCGAAATATCAACGCCAATTCCTTCAACTTCAAGCAAAACCACTCGACTTCGCAATGAAAATTCTCTTGGATTATCAATCCGCGATTTGAATTTCGCAAGCATCTTGTCTATAAATTTCTCTTCCTCGCCAAAACCCGTAAGAAGTGTTAAATCGGCATCATTTGTCAGACGAGGTTTTGCCCAACGCTGGAGAGCAATGCCGCCAATAAAGCAAAATTGCCAATTATTATCTTCAAAAAAACTTTGAATTTGTTGAGCTGCTTCAAAGACTTGCTTCATCTTTTTTGTTTCATAAAAATTCGCTGCATTTCAATCAATCCCGAAGTTGGAATTGGCGGAAACATTGCCAATGCTGATTCAGAGGCATCATTCAGCGACATTATTACTTGTTCAAGATTTGCATTGCGGCTTTCTTTTATTCGCAACTCTTCTAAAAACTTTCCTGTTTCTTTCCAATTTTGAATATGCTGCCTTAATTTTTCTTTTACATCGTCGGTCATAAAATTATTTACAAGGCGAATTGAATTTCAGAACTCGCTTTTTTTCTCCTTCGCCAAAACTGATAAAATTCAGATTCGGGTTACTCGCATCACGCGGAAAGTCTTTTAATTGTTTTGGCTTTTCTCTCAAATCCCAATCGCTTTTGCTCACAATTTGGATTGTTCCGCTTTCATAAATTGCCAAAGCCAATTCTTTAAACTCGCTGTCAGGAAATTCTAAAAATAAAATTGTGCCGTCTTCGTAAACACCGATTGGAGTTGTCGGAAACGGAATATACCAGCGGCGAATTTGCCTTGTAACTACTGTATTATCAACTAAATCAACCGTTTGCTTGAAATTACTCGGACGATTAAATTTGATATTTACACCGTTAATTTTAGTTATAAAATCAGTTTCAACCACATTCAAACCAGGTATATTCAGATAGCAACCGCAGTTATCGGTAAAATTAACATCGGGGAAAATAATATCAACGGGACTGCCTTGAGGCTGATTTAATTTGCCCCGCAAAGCCGACATTTTTTGATCCGGTTTAAGTTTTTTACGGACTTCCGACAATGCCTTGCAATTACTTTCGCTTAATTCAAAGTTATAATTTACACCGACATTTGCAATTATTTCATTACCTGCAACTGCTAATTCTTTAGCTGTTATCTTCGGATTATCAGCCTTTCTTTGTCTAAGATCAGCAATTAAAGTTGAAGATTGAATCGGAAACGCATTCAATTTTGCTTGTGCAAAAAGTGTAGCATTAAAAACAATCAGAAAAATAACTGAACATAGAAAGATGTTGAATTTAATTTTCATACGATAGACCTCTAATAATCCTCTGCAAGGTCGGAAACCCGGCTAAATTCTCGCACGCCCGTAAGACGATTTTGAACATTGGGTTTATGTATTGACGATAATTTTCTTTGTTTCGATTAGCAATTTGGTTGGCAAAGGTTCCGATTGCTTTTAAACATCGCTGAACTGTTTGCAAACGAAATTCTCGTTCAAATTTGGCTTCATCAATTTTTTCTAAACCTAATCTTTCGCGTTGGTCGAGGAAAAATCTGCGTTTCTCTGCGAGCCACTCAGGCGTTGGCAATTCCGTTACGCGGTCAAGCAAAAGCGAGACTAAATCGTAACTTGTCGAGCCTAAACGCGCGTCCTGATGGTCGATGATTTTGATGTTATTTTCGCCGTTGAGCATCAAATTTGCGGCGTGAAAATCTCTGTGCGTCAGCGTTTCGGCAAGTTCACCCAATTCCATCGCAACTTCGTCAAGTTCGCTTTTCAACGCTTTTGCATCGGATTCATTTAACGGCGATTTTTGTAAACTTGTAAAATAATGCGTGGTAAAAAAATCTGATTCCGATGATAATTTTGCAAAATCGAACTTTATTGTTGATGAAACCGAATTTTGTTCAAAGGCTTTCGGAGTCGCCGCTTGAATTCCGGCAATCAAAGTAATCGCGTTGTTCAAATAAACTTCGCGTGTTATTTCATCGGTCGATAATAAAAAGTCACGCAAAATTTTGTCGCCGAAATCTTCGTGAATAATTACACCGCTATTTTCATCGGACGCAAAGATTTTGGCGACCGGCAAATTGGCGGAAATAAAAACGTTTGTAACATCCAAACACGCCGCGAACTGAGGCTTGCCGGAACCGTCTTGCGGGTAAACACAGGCAATCGCGGATTTACCGTTCCACACAATTCGAGAGTATTCGCGGGTTGAAGCATCCGGCGTAAGCTGTGTTATATCAACAACTTGCGAGTGTTGTTTTAAGAAAGTTTCTAAGCGGTTGTTAGCTGACATCATTTCTAATTTTGTCTATTCGGTCGTTATTCAATCCGGTAATTTTTGAAATAAATTCGTTGGTCGAACCTGCTGAAATCAAGTTTTCGGCAATCTTTATTTTCTCGTTTAATTTGCCTTCTTCAATTCCTTCTGCTTTTCCTTCCGCTTTTCCTTCTGCTTTGGCAAATTTTTCGTAAACGGCGATTGCTTCTTTGGCAGCTTCTTTATTTTTGCTGAAAGTGCGTTCTTCGGGCGTGAGATTATCAAAATTTATTAAATCCGATGCAATCCTGATTCCTTCATTCTCAACATTTATCTGCGGTTTTTCGGGGTTGTGAATTGATTGATAAACCAAATCCAACCAATCCCGAATTGATTGCGGCGTTTCATCGTCTTTGTAATTCGGATTCAAAAACGTGATTTGATGACCGTATAAATCTCGTTCTTTGCCGTCCAACGTTCGCGGATTAAGTTTCATCAGCAAAACTTCGTCTTTAATGAGTTTGCCGTTGCGTTCACTGACGCGATACGGAGCGGTCAAAACAACGATTACATAAACCGTTTGCGGAATCGAATAATTCGCCGCACGTTTTTGTTGTTCGGCAATCGTCATTAAAAAATAGTGCAGAAAGCGGTCAAAATTATGGTCGTATTCTACTCGCTGAATCTCGACAACTACTCTTTTATCAACACTTTCCGCAAATATGTCGAGTTCAAAATCAATGTAGCCGATTTTGGGCTCAAAACGTTTTTCGGTCTCGATTTTATCGACTTCAATCTCGATTCCCAAAATATCTTTAACAAACCGCGTAAAAACAATTTTATTTGTAAACGCTTTTTTGAAGATTATTTCGTTGTCCAAATTTCCTAACATACCGCAATTTTATCATTGATTGAGCGGAACCACATAATTTTCGCCGAGGTATTCGCCTTTCAAGGCTTTTTCGGGTCGTTCAATACAATTTCTGACCATATCAGCCCGCACAATCGCCACATTTTCAAAAATATTATTTGCTTTAATCGTTACGCCGTCGGCGATAATTACGCGGCTGAGTTTGGCGTTGGCTTCAATCGTGACATCGTCCCAAAGTATTGAATCTGTTACGGTTGCGGTTTTGTCGAGATTACAATTTTGACCTTTGCAAACTTTTTCGCCGTCCATCATTGCCAGCGAAATATCTAAATATCGCGGAATTGTCGAAAGCTCGAACCATTTATTATTGCAAGTATGAGCGGCAATTTTTTCGCCGTTCGCAATCGCGGGCAGATAAAACGTCGGGACAATATCCGAATAAATTCCGCGCGGAATATACTTGAAAACTTCGGGTTCAAGTATGTGAATACCCGTGAACATAAGGGGAACTTGCAGATGAGATTTCGGGTTCTCGATCGGAAAACCGCTGGCAAATCCTTTGACTTCGCCGTTTTGTACAAAAACTTCGGTGAATTTCTCGAAATCCGCGTTTTCTTTTAAAATCATTGTCGCGATGGCACCTGATTTTTTGTGCGTTTCAAGCGCGGCGGTGATGTCAATATCGGTAATAATTTTGCCGTTGACGATCAAAAAAGTATCGTCTTCGAGTAAATCGCGGGCGTTGTCCAAAGCTCCCGCCGTTCCCAAAATATCGGGTGATTCCAGCGTATATTCAATGTTTACACCGAATTTGTCGCCGTTGCCGAGAGCTTCTTTGACCGATTCGGGTTGATGATGCAGATTAACAATGACTTCGGTAAAGCCGTATTTCGCCACATATTCGGCAACGTATCCGACCAGCGGTTTGCCCAAAAATGGAATTGCAGGTTTAGTGCGATCGATTGTTAATGGAAAAAGCCGCGTCCCGAAACCTGCGGCGAGTATCATTGCTTTCATTGTATTAAGAAAAGTTCTTGAACTTGAGTTTAAAAACCAAATTAAAAGTTTAACTTTCAAACGGCAATTTGCACAAATTGAATTGTCTGTTAAATTTCTAAACTATGGCAGAAAAAACTATCGGTATTTTTGATAAGCCGAGTAATCAAAAGCTAATCGGCGAACTGCAAGCCAAAGAATTCAACGTCTTTTTGTTGCCGCAAATCGAAACTTTGCCTTTGAATAATGTATTTAATTTTGAACCGACCGGCTTTGATTGGCTGGTTTTTACCGATTGTTACGCGGTCGAATACTTTTTGCAAATGTTGACAGACAACGAGTTAGACAAATTTGAACTGGATAATTTACGGATTTGCGCCATTGGCGAAGCCGTCAGCGATAAACTGCGAATGTTTCAAATTCACGCCGACGTTATTCCGTCAAAACTCGATACCCAAAATGTTTTTCGGGCAATTTGCGATTACCGGTCGCCGACTGAATTACGTTTTTTGATAACGGAAAAAAATACTAAACTAGCCGATTTATTGCGAACGGCAAACACCGAAGTTACCGAAATTTCGATTTATCGGACAACCGTTGTCGCCGAATCGGCGAAATTAAAAGTTTTAATTCAAAACGGCGCGATCGATGAAGTTATTTTTACCTCGCCGAACGAAGTAAACGATTGGAAACTGTTGGTGTCGCCGAACGATTTCAGCTTAAGTTTCAATGATATTTTGCCGACGGCGATTGACGCACAGACGTTTCAATATCTTTACGAGTATGGTTTGAAACCGAAGTATTATCGCAAATAAAAAGTGAAAATAAAGAGAATACCGTAAATCGGCAATTTGAAAAAGATAATAAATCGGACAAATAAACACTAATAATCGGTGCTTTCATCGCCGAAAATGATTGAAAGTCGCCGCGAAATGTCAAAAAGGTCATAAATTCATTGTTTGGGGAAATAAAAATAGTGTATATTTATTTTTCCCCGTGCAAATTTATATGAAAATCACATCCGCCGAATTTATCAAAAGCGCTTACACCGAAGAACATTGGACATTAGACAACTTGCCCGAAATTTCGTTTCTCGGACGCTCGAATGTCGGTAAATCAAGCCTTTTGAATACTTTATTAAACCGCAAAGGACTTGCCCGCACATCCAACACACCCGGACGAACGCAATGTATAAACTTTTTTCTGGTCAACGGTAAATTTTATTTTGTTGATTTGCCGGGATACGGCTACGCCAAAGTTTCAAAAGTAATGCGGGCAGATTGGGGAGTCATGGCAGAAGAGTATTTGGCGAAACGCGAGCAACTGATGTTGTGTATTCAGTTGATTGATTCACGGCATAAACCGTCGAAGTTGGATGAGGAATTAAACAACTGGTTAGTTTTTAATCAGAAAAATCACATCATCGTTGCTACTAAAACAGATAAATTATCGAAAAAAGAATTAGCGGTAAATTTAGACGTGATTCAAAAAACAATGCCGAAGAGCAAGGTCATCGGGTTTTCGGCGACCAAAAATATCGGCAGTATCGAAGTTTGGCAAGAAATTTATTCGACAATTCAAAAAAAGTGAAGATTTTAGTTGATTTTTTACCGCGACTTGAGCAATAATCTAATTACTCAGTAAAACTTAGGGTTTTGAGAAAGCCTTTAGGGTCAAATTCAATAATTCCCCTACGGAACTTTTCCATATATAGCAATAGAAAATTCAATTTTACAATAAAGAATTACGGTGGCGCGGAATGCGTCATTGCAGGTTTTACCGGAATCATACCAACTTATTCATAGAATCAAAATAATGGCTACAAAAACAACAGCAACAACCGCGAAAAAAGTAAAAAAGGTCGAAAAAGTTAAACCGTCCGAAGCAGTTTCAGCGGTAACTGCCGAAGCGCCTGAAACATCTGCGGGAGCAACGGCAACACCTGCCGCAACGATTGAAACAACCGAAAAACCATACGTCCCGACGGGCGAGCTGCTCAACTTGGCAGGCTTAAAGGATATGTCTATTTCACAACTGACGGCGGTTGCGAAAGAAATGGGAATCGACGGAGCTTCGGGTTTGCGAAAACAAGAATTGATCTTCAAGGTTTTGGCGACTCAGACCGAAAAGAGCGGTTTAATTTTTTCGGAAGGCGTATTGGAAACTTTGCCCGACGGCTTCGGATTTTTGCGCGCTCCGGAATACAATTATTTGCCCGGTCCCGATGATATTTACGTTTCGCCGTCGCAAATTCGCAAGTTCGATTTGCGTACGGGCGATACAATTTCCGGTCAAATTCGTCCGCCGAAAGAAGGCGAGCGATATTTTGCCTTAATCAAGGTTGAAGCAATTAACTTTGAAGCGCCCGAACATTCGCGCGAAAAAGTTTTCTTCGACAACCTGACACCGCTTTATCCCGATGAACAACTGAAGATGGAAACGCCGTTGCCCGAAAATATCGCGGCGCGAGTAATAGATTTAGTAACCCCGATCGGAAAAGGACAACGGGCGTTGATTGTGGCGCCGCCGCGAACGGGTAAAACGATGTTGTTGCAAACAATCGCCAATTCGATTACCGAAAATCATCCCGAAGTTACGCTGATTGTTTTATTGATCGACGAACGTCCCGAAGAAGTTACGGATATGCAACGGTCGGTCAAAGGCGAAGTTATTTCGTCCACGTTTGACGAACCGCCGACGCGCCACGTTCAAGTTGCCGATATGGTGATTGAAAAGGCAAAACGATTGGTCGAACATAAACGCGATGTCGTAATTTTGCTCGATTCGATTACACGGTTGGCGCGAGCGCATAACTCGGTCGTCCCGCCCAGCGGAAAGATTCTTTCGGGCGGTATCGATTCAAATGCGTTGCAACGTCCGAAACGGTTTTTCGGCGCGGCGCGAAACATCGAAGAAGGCGGAAGTTTGACGATTATCGCGACGGCGTTGATCGATACAGGTTCACGGATGGACGATGTTATTTTTGAGGAATTCAAAGGAACAGGTAACTCGGAAATTCATTTAGACCGTCGCTTGAGCGATAAACGTCTGTTTCCGGCAATCGATTTGCAACGTTCGGGAACACGCAAAGAAGAACTGCTTATCAGCAAAGAAAACCTTAACCGAATTTGGGTTATGCGTCGCGTGCTTAATCCGCTGTCGCCGGTCGAACAAATGGAAGTTGTGCTTGAACGATTGAGCAAAACAAAAGAAAACGCCGAGTTTTTAGCTTCAATGCAAAGTTGATAACAAAGTAAATTGTTCTAATTAAACGAAAAAAGCAACCGCGACAGAATATGCAGCGGTTGCTTTTTTTCGGAATATTTACTTTTTTTACTCGCCGGCGGTTTTCGTCATTACTTTGTCGGCAAGTAATTCTATCGCTTTTTTGAACTGTAAATCTTCGGTCGGCGGTTTCGGAGCTTCGACTTTCGGCGCCTCGTTCGGTTGATTTTCGTTCTGATTAACCAAGTCTTCGGGATCGATCGGCTCCGGACTTTCGGCTCGTTTTACTTCGACCGACGGTTTTACGCCGGACTTTTTCGCGTCTTCGCCCAAGAATGCGTTTCCGTTTGCGGATGCCCATTTTGAAGTGGTTAAAAGCAAACCGTCTCCGCCGCGAAGCGTAAACAGTTGTTGTTCGGTTCCCGCGCCGAAACTTCTTTCGCCAACCACGTCGCCGCGTTGTCTGTCCAACATCGCCGCCGCGACAACTTCTGCCGCACCCGATGTCCCCAAATCAATCAGGGTAACGAGTTTGCCGTCGAATACGGCTTTCGATGAATCTGCCGTAAATGTGTTGATAATTTTGTTTTCGCGTCCCAAAACTTGGGCAAGCGTGCCGTCTTTAATAAACAAATTGGAAACCGCCACGGCTTCATTTAATTTTCCGCCCGCTACGCCGCGTAAATCTAAAATAATTTTTACGACACCTTGTTTCGATAATTCTTGAACCTTGTTGCGGATGTCTCCGGCTTCGCCTTCATCCAAACTGAAAACTTTTATTACGCCGATTTTCCCCGATTCAAGCCGGCTTTCAACATTCGGTGTTTTGAATGTTCCGCGTGTAACTTCGATTGTTTGCGGTTTTGAACCGGAACGCAAAACGCGAAGTTTTACTTTTGTTCCCGCATCGCCCGTTAAAAGTTGTCGTCCGTCGTAAAGTGAAATATCGCGGGTCGCTTTATTTTCGATATACTCGATAACGTCGCCCGATTTCAAACCTGCCGTTTCTGCCGGCGAGCCTTTAACTGCCGCAATCACATACAAATACGAAGCAACTTGCGAAAGTTCGGCGCCGATTCCGACTTTGGTTGATGTTTTTTGAGCTTGAAAATCTTTTACTTGGTCTGCCGTTAAATATGACGAGTACGGATCGAGTCCGTAAGCCAATCCGCGCAACGCGCCGCCGCGAACTTTTTCCATATTCGGTTCATCGACGTAATCATTTTGAATATGTTGCAAAACACTTTCAAAAATCCGCATTTGCGAACCTGCGTCATTAACCGTTTGTTGGGCAGAAATGCTTTGGACAAAGTTTTTTGCCCAACTTCCGCCGATTAAGGCGTAAAGCGAAACGGCAACCGATGCAAAAACGATAATTATTTTATAACGAAAAGACATATTAAAAGAACCTCTTTTGTTTGTTTGAGCTAATGATTTGACGCGAAACAAATAACATTTCACAATTATCCATTAACCTTAAATTGTATGCAAGAAACAGAAACACTTAATCTGCCCGATTTTTCCGATATTTCTCGTTGTCCCGATAAAGGTCGCGTTCTTTCGCTTGATTTAGGGACGAAAAAAGTCGGCGTAGCAAGTTGCGACATTACGCAAACCATCGTAAAACCTCATCCGAGGTTAAAACGCATAGCTTGGAAACTTTTTTTAATAAACATTAAAAAATACATCGAAGAATTGGATGCAGTCGCGTTGGTTTTAGGTTTGCCGCTTAATTTGGACGATTCCGACAGTGAAATGTCATTGGACGCAAAACGTTTAGCGAGAAATTTTACGCTGTCGCTTAACATTCCCGTATTTTTGCAAGACGAACGGGTTACTACACTTGCCGCCGGCGAGAATTTATACGATTTGGGAATTCACGGCAAAAAAAGACTGGAACGAATCGACAGCGAAGCCGCTTGTTTAATTTTGGTTGATTTTCTAGATACAAAAAAGATGCAATGGCAACTTAAAAATTGAAAATGCGAGAATTGTAAGGTTGCCGAGCGTATCAATTTTCAGAGTCGTAAAAGCCTTCGCATTTGTCTTTTTTCAAATTTTGGAATATGATTTGTCGCATCAGAGATTTTTAAGACCATATCTTTTTTGTGAGGTGTTTATGTCAGAAATAAATCGTCGTAATTTCCTGTGTTATTTGTCGGCTGCGGTTCTTATCCCGTTGGTTGGTCAAGAAGAAGTTTCCGCACAAATCAAAAATTTCAAATTGACTTCGCCTGTCAACGGAAATGAATACGTCTGGTTCGGACCTCTGGAATGCAGACTAAATTTTAGAAAAAGACAGGCTTTTCCCCGAATTGCCCGCGTTGATTACAAAGCTAACGGTACTTTGATCGGCTCAGGTTTTCCCGGCACAAATCTTAATCAAAATTTTTATTACAGTTGGTTTATGCCCGTTCCGTCAGCCCAAGGAGACAATTACGTTTTCAGAGCCGAGGCGGTTCAAGCCGTAACCGGAAACATTGTGGGAACGGATACGGTCAATTTTCGAGTCATTCGGCTTTCCGGTTAATAAGTAAATTCTAATTGAGAGAGTTTTCATACAGCCGAATTTTACTCGTCCGAAATAAAGCCGGCGAGCTTTATTTTTTGCGAAATATTTTGCCGGTAATGCCTCAATAAAAAGTTAGAAGAACTATTTTCAGCCGCAAATTAACGCCGATAAATCCGATAAATGAACAAATATAAATAAAGAATCCACGTTTAGCCGAGAGATTCGCACTTTTGCCGGAAACTACTATTTGAGAAAAACAGGTTGTTAAACTATTATTAAATCTTATGAGAAAACCTGTAATTGCGGGAAATTGGAAAATGTACAAACTGCTCGGCGAAGCAGTCGAAACTGCGTTGGCTTTGAAGCCTTTGGTTGCCAACGCAAATCATTGCGAAGTCGTTATCGCACCTGTTTTTGTTCATCTGAAAACGGTTGCCGACAGACTGGAAGGCTCGAATATCAAAGTCGCGGCACAAAATTGTTCTTATGAAGCGAAGTTTTCGGCAAACACAGGCGAAGTTTCCGCCGATATGCTCAAAGATGTCGGAGCCTCGCATATTATCATCGGACATTCCGAACGTCGTCAATTTTACGGTGAAACAGACGACACGGTAAACAAAAAAACTAAGTCTGCGATGCAGTCAAGTTTAACGGCAATCGTCTGCGTCGGCGAAATGTCAGCCGAAAGAGAGGCGGGAAATGCGGAATCGGTCGTCAAATCTCAACTCGTGAACTGTTTACAAGGTTTGACAACGTCCGATATGGAACGTATCATTATCGCTTACGAACCCGTTTGGGCAATCGGCACAGGAAAAACTGCCACTCCCGAACAGGCTCAAGAAATGCACGCTTTCATTCGTCGAACCTTAACCGAAACGCACGGAAACTCGGTTGCAACTGCAACCAGAATCCTTTACGGCGGCTCGGTTAAACCTGAAAATATCAAAGATTTGATGGGAAATGAAGACGTTGACGGCGCATTAGTCGGCGGAGCTGCTTTAGACGCAATCGGTTTCGCCCAAATTGTAAATTTCAAATAAAAAGATGCTATTAACTTTACTGTACATTATATTTTTCTTGTCGTGCATCGTCTTGATTGCGACAGTTTTGCTTCAACCCGGAAAAGCCGATGCAGGCGCATTGTTTACCAGCAGCGTTTCCAGCACAGCCTTCGGAGCAAGAGGAACTCAAACAATCTTGTCGAAAATCACAATCGCCGCGGCAGCACTTTTCTTTCTCTGCGCCTTGTTAATCGGAATGCCTGCTCTGCAAGGCAACGTCTCGGTTTTACAGACAGGTTCGGCGACAACCGATTCAGCCAACACAAACGCAAATGTTGCGACCGATGCAAATGCAAACGTTTCAACCAATACAAATACAATCGGCGGAAATACCGCGACTAACGTTCCTGCCGCAAACGCGACAACAAATACGAACATTACGGTTGAAAAGAAAGACGACAAAAAGCCAGAAGAGAAGAAAAATTAGTTCTTATATTAAGTTTCCCTTAGTTAAGTCAGCCCGGGTGGCGAAATTGGTAGACGCGTACGTTTGAGGGGCGTATGGAGTGATCCTTGCTGGTTCGATTCCAGTCCCGGGCATAATAAAAAGACAGGTTTGATCGCCTGTCTTTTTTTTTTGTTGAAAGTCAAAACCGCCCTAAATTATGCCCTGAGCCAATCCGGTTTGGAATAAAGATATTTGTCGGTAATCACGCCGG
Organism: Acidobacteriota bacterium; assembly: GCA_031430435.1. Taxonomy (GTDB): domain Bacteria; phylum Acidobacteriota; class Blastocatellia; order Pyrinomonadales; family Pyrinomonadaceae; genus JANNVK01. The sequence goes on along the minus strand of JANPBM010000037.1, from coordinate 29,376 downwards.
CAACGCAGAGATACAATCTTAGTTAACTACTTATGGCAGAAGTTTGGTCAAAATGGATAAGATGGTTCAACCCTCGATATTGCCGCAAACTCAGTATTTCCGTTCAATATCTGACACCGCGACAGCAAAGGGAAGAGTAACTATGCAAATAAATCGGTTTAAAATCCAAGAAGTTTTAATTAGTTTTTACGCCCGGACTTGCGGTTAATGTATTGCATTAACTTACTGAAAGTGTTGGGTTAAGTGTCGGAACGCAGACAGTTAAGGTGAAACATTATCATCGGTTTCAAAGCGTGGTCAGAGCCGAAGAATACTGAGACGAATAAAACCGCATGTCAGGCGACTCAGTCCCGAATTTATTAACTGTTAGCATTTAGAAATTAGCGGATAAGAAGTTTGTCGAAGTTGTTGTTTCAAAATTGAAATCACTGTCCGGCAGATAAAAAGGAACGGCAATAATAGAAATTAGAGTAGAGAATTTTTAATCAAGTATTGCTGAAAACACAAAAAATGACGAACTCGGAGAACTGTCAAAAAAGCTGATTTGATGATGTCACCAATCGGCGAAATGATGCTTGAGCAGAAAAGACGGAGAGTTTTTTGCCGTAACGCGTGGTTCATATACCGGAGGAAATTCAGATTTTCGCAGTCCGGAAACCGAAACGATCTTTTAGTACGAATACAGCGAATCGGTGTAGGTGATACAGATTTTAGTCCGAAAGTTTTTGCAATGACCGAACGAGATTATCAGCAAAAATACACGTTATTTATCAAAAAGGCGACGACAGTTTTATGCCTTTACGATTGGAAAAGTAATGTCCGAAAACTTGAATCGGCAATTGAATATGCGGCAAAACGTTACGGGGGTCATGAAGTTTTATCTGAGTATTTATTCGTGAAATTATCATTAGTTATTTTAATCAAGCCCGCGAGCAGTTTTATTTAAATGGATTTTACGAAGATTTACTGTGTTTGGACGAACTGGAAAAACACCGATTGACACATCTTTTAGAAAAAAAACTAAACTCGAACCGCAGAGTTTTTAGGCATTGATTGCGGAACTTTATATTGAACTCCAAAGCCGTTTGAAATTAAATCGGACTAGCGAGCTTTTAATCTATTTGTAGAATTATTGAACCGGTCATTTTGTTTTGCAGAATGGAGCGTGTCTTAATTAGGGTTGTCATTGTTCAAGTTTCAGAACTTTAACGCAAAGAAATAGCCCTAAAAAATAAGCCAAAGTAACCCGAAGACGTGTAAAATCAATTTATAAGTTGACTCGGTTTTTGAAATTATTTGTTAAAATTACTGAGATAAAGAGTCGCAACTTTTTGTTTGAAAAGTTATGTTCTTTTTATTTTGGAGAGAAACACTTCTTTTTGTGTTGTTTGTCCGGTTATTTTCCAATCGGAATTGCTCCGAGATTTGTTAGGTTGAAAATTAAATGCTTTGTATTTTGAGTAGAACGAAAAATGAGAAAGGTAACAGCAGTAATCCGATAAACTTGTTTTCGTGAGTTTTCATCGTTAAACTTCTGTTCCTATAAAACTCGGTCGTAAAAGGAGTTGCAATTTTCTTGACACACACGCCTTTTACGACCGGATAAAACAAGTTTACTTCACGGATTATTTTTAGCTGTCTTCAATCGGAATTGAAACCCCAAGCAATGTTTTCCCCGTTTAGCAACAAAAATTACAGCGGAATATTTCCGTGTTTCTTCGGCGGATTTGTATCACGTTTGTTTTGTAAAAGTGATAATGCTCGAATCAACTTCGGACGAGTTTGACTCGGTTCAATCACTTCGTCAACAAAACCTTTCTCGGCGGCAACATAAGGATTCGCAAACTTCTCGTTAAATTCGGAAACTTTATCAATCCGAAAACTATCATCATTTTGTTTTATTTCATTTCGGTAAAGTAACCCGACCGCTCCTTCGGAACCCATCACGGCAATCTCGGCTGTCGGATATGCAAAATTTATATCCGTGCGAATATGTTTGCTCGCCATTACGCAATATGCACCGCCGTAAGCCTTGCGGGTAATGACCGTAATTTTCGGCACGGTCGCTTCGGCAAACGCGTAAAGAAGTTTCGCACCGTGTCTGATAATGCCGCGATGTTCTTGATTCACGCCCGGCAAAAAACCGGGAACATCTTCAAACGTAATTAAAGGAATGTTGAAACAATCGCAGAATCTGACAAATCTGGCGGCTTTAACGGATGCGTTAATGTCCAAAACTCCCGCCAAAAACGCAGGCTGATTCGCCACAATTCCGACCGAAAACCCGCCAAATCTGGCAAACCCGACAACTATATTTTGAGCATAATGTTCTTGAACTTCAAAGAAATAATTGTCGTCCGCCACATTATGAATAATATCTCGGATGTCGTAAGGCTGCGTTGAAACTTCGGGAACCATCGAATTGAGTTTTTTATCCGCACGATTTGCCGGATCGTTGGTCGGGACGAACGGCGGTTTTTCCATATTGTTCGACGGCATAAACGACAATAATTCTCGCGTTGTTCGCAAACAATGTTCGTCGTTATCGGCTTGAAAATGTGCTACGCCGGACTTTGAATTATGCGTCATCGCACCGCCGAGTTCTTCTTTCGTAACCTCTTCGTGCGTAACGGTTTTTATAACATCAGGTCCGGTGATGAACATATATGACGTATCTTTGACCATTACATTAAAATCCGTGATTGCCGGCGAATAAACCGCACCGCCCGCACACGGTCCCATAATGCACGAAATCTGCGGAATAACTCCGGATGCCAAAGTATTCCGCAGAAAAATATCCGCATAACCGCCAAGCGAAACAACGCCTTCTTGAATTCTTGCACCGCCCGAATCATTCAAACCGATAACAGGGAAACCGGTTTTCATTGCCATATCCATCACTTTACAGATTTTTTGCGCGTGAGTTTCCGACAAGGATCCGCCGAATACAGTGAAATCTTGGGCGAAAACAAAAACTTCGCGTCCGTCGATTAACCCGTGTCCGGTGATTACTCCGTCGCCGGAAAACTTTTGTTCTTCGAGTCCGAAATCGGTACAACGATGAGAAACAAATTTGTCGAATTCTTCAAACGAACCTTCATCCAACAAAAAATCGATTCGTTCGCGAGCCGTTAATTTTCCGCTTGAACGTTGTTTTTCGAGCCGTTTTTCTCCGCCGCCGAGTTCGGCAAGACGAGATTTTTCTTGTAAAAGTTCTAATTTTGTCATAGGTATTTGTTTTGTCTGCATATATAGATTTTACCGAGTTTGCGATGTTTTGCAAAAGGTTAGAAATCTTTAATCTCTTTTTCGAATTCAAAATAAACCCGGTTTCGAATATTTCGTGTAAACATTTCGGTTTGCCGAATATCCCGGCTTATTACACTTAAATAAGTAATGCCCCAACAAAAAGTTATTTCTTAATTGTCGCGTCGCGACTAAATGACTTTAGCCGTGTAATTTATTGCACGGAACACAAAACAAAGATGCGTGTCGCGTCAGCGACAATTGAATAAACTTGAGTTAAATTCAGTTGCAGCTACGCCGCAAAAGAGCTTCCTAATCTTTAACCGTGCTTTGAAAAACACGGCTAAACTCATAATAGTCGCAACGCGACCGAAAAAAAAACATTTTAACTTTTTGTTGAGCCATTACTTAAATAATTTTAAATATCATCGAGTAAATTATTCAATTAGTTTCATTCCTTTTATTAAGTCTCGGCGTTTGTTCTTATGAACTTCTTCGGCACTTATTGTTCTTGAAAGAGTCCGGTTAATAACTTTTTCTCTTGAATCTGATCCGGTACAAGAAAGTTTTATATTTGTGGAAACTCGTTTTTCGGATAAATCAATCTTCGGTTTCTGAGAATGGTAAGATTTTGTTCGATGCGGTTTAAAAATTCAAACGCGAACAAATTTGCTGTTATTTTGCCGAAAGTTTCAGACCTTACCGACAAACAAAAAACAGACAGACAAACATAGTAAAAGGTGAATTTGTATTTTTGATAATCCCTTAAGCCAATATTTATTACATACCGAAAAGAATTATTGTTGTAAATTACCGTCAAAAGGGAATTGTCTTCTTTCAATTAAGTCGGTTAAATCTTTAATGCTTTTGTTCACATTTAGTTTTAATTCTTTGGAATAGGCAAATTTTTGTGAATTAAATTTGAACTCGTCTTCGTCCAAAATTTTAAAACTGAAATCATTTTGAACTAAAATATCAATATCTAAATCAACATAATCAACCACATTATTTTTAAAGATCGGCGGCATATTTATGTTGCAATAGTAAAATTTAAGATCGCCTTCAGGTTCGTGAAAACGGAAAATATTAAACCATTTATCTTTAAAATAATATTCGTAACTAATCGTACCGCGTCTGATAACCCCAAGCTCGGAATGTCTTATTTCAGATGCAAAATTACCCGCAAACAGCCAATACGCAAAAGTTTCTTCGACAAGTTCGCACTGCCAACTTCGCCGGATAGAATTATCGAGTTTTCGGGAGTTAATCGTAATGTTTTCTCTCATTTGTAGTTTTATGGTCGTTAAACGTTGCAATAGTTGAGGTTACAAGTAATATGCGAATAAAGGCGTTTCCTTGAAACTTACAAAATAAAATCTCTGATAAAATTCGGCAATTTCCTGCGGAAGGGAAGCGATTCTAACTCAAATCGGCTTCTCGACAATTTTTTGCAACAACATCGTAAACATCATTTTCTCAGGTTCGGTTAAATTTGCAAAAGTTTGATCTTCAAGTTTCGCCCATTGTTCAAAAACTTGGGATTTAATCTCACGACCTTTATCAGTCAAATATACCCGCATAATTCGAGCATCGTTGTCGTCCTTTATAATTTCAATAAAACCTGTTTCAGCTAAACGGACAACCATATTATAAACCGTTGGAGCTGAAACGTTTAGCTGTTTTACGAGTTCGGCTTGGCTTTGTCCGTCATTATTCCACAATGAATTTAAGACGAAAATTTGCCCGCCGTGAAGTCCTATTTCTTTCATCAGTTTATCTAAATTGTCACGATGTTTTGTTGCAAATGCTGTAAATAAATAAGTTGTTGAATTACTTTTCATATACTTAGCTTACTAAATATATAATTGTTAGTCAACTAATTATTAGCAAGCTAAGCATACAATACTTAGCTTGCTAAGTAAGCTCCGAAGGTTTATTTTTTCTTTAATTTATGGCAAATTTTAGTTATGGAAAATTTGAAAGAAGTTAGAAACGAAATGCTTGGTCTGCATAAAACTTTGATGGGAATTGAACGCGGAAACCACGAAGCTCAACACGGAAAAGTTACGAATGTTCAATTATTAAACTTGCTTTTTGAACACGAGAACTTTATTTGGTTGCGTGAAATTTCCGTTTTGGTTACGGACGTTGACGAGTTGTTGGCTTCAAAACAGGGAATTGAACAAGCAGAAGCAGACAGGTTATTTGCGAGAGCAAAAGTATTATTTGACGAAGGCGAAGAGTTTTATGATTTTAAGCAAAAATATCAAGCCAATTTGGATACTGAATCAGAAGTTGCTTTCCATCATGTGAAGATTAAAAAATTATTGGCAAAAGAAAAAGCGTGAAAGTATCACGCCTAATCCGGGTAGTTTAAAAATTAACTTAAAAATTAACCTTGTGTTTTTTTCCAATCGGTTAAAAAGCCTTCGAGTCCTTTATCTGTCAGCGGATGCTTAACAAGTTGAGCGAGTGTTTTAAACGGAATTGTGCAAACGTCCGCACCGACCAATGCCGCGTCAACAATGTGCATCGGATGGCGAATCGAAGCCGCCAAAACTTGGGTTGTATAATCGTAATTTCCGTAAATTCGGACAATATCGGAAATCAAGTGCATTCCGTCTTGTCCGATATCGTCAAGCCGACCGATAAACGGCGAAACGTATGTCGCACCTGCTTTTGCCGCGAGAAGTGCTTGAGCGGCGGAAAAGCAAAGCGTCACATTTGTCTTGATTCCTTCGGCGGTAAATGTTCGCGTGGCTTTTAATCCTTCAAGCGTCAGCGGACATTTAACGACCACGTTATCGGCAATTTTCGCCAGTTCGCGACCTTCTTTTAAAATGCCTTCAGCGTCTAAACTGATGACTTCGGCGGAAATATCACCGCTTACCATCGCACAGATTTTGCCGATGTGTTCCTTAAAATCAATGTCGCCTTCGCGTGCGATAAGCGAAGGATTTGTGGTTACGCCGTCAATCAAACCCATTTCGTTGGCTTGTTTAATTTCGTCAAGATTTGCCGTATCAATAAAAAATTTCATTATATTCTCCTTAAAAATTATCTTCGAGGCACGATAAATAAAAGTAAATTTATCGCAATTACTACCAAACTCACAATCGGAAAACTTTTTTGCTTACACAATTTTAAAGCTGTTATGCCCAAAACCAGTCCGATAATAAGCATAAAAAACCACACTATAAAATTCATCGAAGTAAAGAAATCGGTTAAATTATACAGATTAGGTTTATCCAAATAAAGCCATTGCCAATAATTATGCAAAAGCGCAAAAACAATTGTCGAAATTTCGAGTGTTTTATAGCCTTTCTCAATGGCTTTTTCTTTAAAAGTTATTTGATTGTAAGCGGTTTTCTCGGCAGTATCGATCGGGACTGTATTTTGACCGAAAACTTCGGTTTTCAGATGCGTTTTAATATCGATTGTTGAACTGTCCGTAGTCAATACAAGCCGAGTTCCGTCTTCGAGACAAAACTCAAGCGTCGTATCGTTATAAATTTGATGACATTTCGGACAACGTTTCATCTTTAAGCAATTACCGGATTTTTTAAAATTCCTATTCCTTCAATCTCGACTTCGCAAATGTCGCCCGCAATCATTTTTGAAACTCCCGAAGGCGTTCCCGTGGCGATAATATCGCCGGCATTCAGCGTCATTTGATTCGAAATATACCGCATCAAAAACGGAATATCAAAAACCATTTGCGATGTTCTGCCGTCTTGTTTAATTATTCCGTTGACGCGAGTTTGAACGCGAAGATCGGAAACATCCAAATCTGTTTCGATAAAATTCAAAATCGGACAAAATGTGTCAAACGATTTTCCGCGTGTAAATTGTACGTCTTTGCGTTGCACATCACGAGCCGTTACATCGTTCAAACAAGTGTAACCCAAAACGTATTCGAGCGGGTTTTCGTCATCTCCGATATTTTTACAAATGCGTCCGATAACGGCTGCAAGTTCGCCTTCGTGTTCAACTTGATTAGATTGCGGCGGAATAACGATATTTTCTTCGTGTAAAGTCAATGCTGAATTCGCTTTCAAAAAGAGAAGCGGCTCAGTCGGCACTTCGTTTCCAAGTTCTTTGGCGTGTTCGGCATAATTTCGCCCGACGCAAACTATTTTAGTCGGAACCGTCGGCGACAACACTTTTACATCCGAAATTGCGACAACTTCTTTTGTGTCATCAACAATAACTTTCCCGTATTCGGCTTCTAAAACGCCGGTTTTTATCTCATTTTTATATTCAAAACGACAGATTTTCATTCTTCCTCTTCCAATAATTCTTTCAGTGCTTCAATTCAGGTAAAACCAACAAATCTTTCGGGCGACCCGCAGCTCGCTTGGCTTTGATTAAACCGTTAAGCGACAACACTTTAACGTCAAAATCAAATAACTCCATAATGACTGATTCATTTTCAACTGCTTCATAATTTCCGACTCCGGCAACTTCGCTTAGGATTAAAGTGCGGAGACAATGTTTTTCAGGTTTTCACGAGTCCGTTTGTAACAAAAATCTAAATCTTTTGTAATATATGACGACCCGTGCGAAGTAATTGCAACGCCACCGATAATAACAAAAGCGACATTATTTTGGGCAAGTGTTTTTATTGCTTCATATTGCTTCATCTGATTTTTTGTTTTATCCGAGATTTTTTCATTGCCAGTGCAAACCTTTCAAAGGCTTCCGCCGATTGAAAATTATTTATGATTCTTTGTTCGGGTGTAAGTTTTAAACTCCCTATATTCAAAGTCAAATCAGTTCCAAACTCAATCGCTGCCGCCACCTTGCTGTTCGGTTTCGGATTCAAAATTCGCTCTCTGATTGTTCGTTTCATTTTCTTTATTATGGCACAATTTCGCTGACAACTTCAGATTTTTCGCTTTCATTGCCGAATTTGTCAACCGCGATCAGATAATAAAAATAAGTTTTTCCGCTTTCAACTTTAGTATCTTGAAAAGTGTTTGTTTCCAATAGTTTATTATTCAATAACTGCCAATCAACTTTATCGTTTGAGCGAAAGACTTTGTAACCCGCAACGTCTTTTTCAACATTTGCGACAAAGAAAATTGAGATTGAATTCGGCGATGCGGCGATGGTAATGGCTGTCGGTGAACTTGGCGGAAACGTATCTTTCGGCGTAATTTCAACAATATTCGATTCCAGACTTTCGACCGGTTCGGCGTTTGCTCCAAGTGAAACAGTTCGGACAAAATATTTATAATCTGTCCCGAATTCAAAGTTTTTATCGGCAAAATCATTCGTTGTAATCGGCGTTTGATTGACTAATTTCGCAGTAGTTTCAGTTTTTGCCGCACGATATACATTGTAGCCGAGGATGTTTGCGGGTTTTGACCCGTCAATATTGGTTTCGGGCGATTGCCAACGTAACAAAATTTCGTCTTGCGAAACTTTAACCGGCGAAAGTGCAGGGAAGTTTGCAATTTTCGCAATCGGTTCAATCAGCAAAAAGTTTGAAAATGCGGCTTTCGATCCCGAATCATTAACGAATCTGACAGCGTAACGCAATCTGATATTTTGTCCCGCGAATTGCAACGTATCAAAATAGTTCAAAGTTTTTCTCGCAAAATCCGCATCGGTAATCGAGAGAGAAGTGATCAACGTTGAGCGATTCGCAAATTCTTCTTCGGTCAAAGTTTCAGGCGAGTTAATATTTTCCGCCAGACGATAAACATCAGCACGGGCGATATTCAAAATACTTCCGTTCGGAGCGTTGCGGTTCGGCATTGTCCACGAAAGGCGGATTTGATTACCTCGTTGAAAACCCGAAATCTCAACTTTCTGTGAAACCTTTTCAAACGGCGGAAGCGGCGGTTTGCGTTTACCGCAACCACTAAAAAAAACGCTTAAACTTAAGGCTGAAAGAAAGAGTATTATTCGGTTGTAACGCTTAAATGTTTGCTTAATTTGCATATCGCACAACTGCTTAAAACTATAAAATATATTGGCTTCGATCTTCGTCTTTGGCGAGTTCGCCTAAACGTCCTTGCACATATTCGGACGTGATGTTTTGTGTCTTTTCTTCAAGCTCACTGCCTGCAAAAGAAATGTCTTCAAGTAACTTTTCAAGCAATGTATGCAACCGTCTTGCACCTATGTTCTCAGTGTTTGAGTTAATGTGGGCAGTTAGTTCGGCTATCGTTTGAATTGATTCATCGTTAAAGTTTAAATCAATATCTTCTGTTTTAAGCAGTGCTTGGTACTGCTTAATCAGCGAGTTTTTAGGCTCTGTAAGGATTCGCTTAAGGTCATCGATCGTTAAGGCTTCAAGCTCAACTCGAATCGGAAAACGTCCTTGCAGTTCCGGAATTAAATCCGATGGTTTTGAAACGTGAAAAGCACCTGCGGCGATAAATAAAATATGATCGGTTGAAACCATTCCGTATTTTGTGTTGACGGTTGTACCCTCGACAATCGGCAATAAATCACGCTGAACGCCTTCACGCGAAATATCGGGACCGCTTCCGCCGCCTTGTTGTCTGCCGGCAACTTTGTCAATTTCGTCAAGGAAAATAATGCCCGTATTTTCAACTTTCTCGATCGCCACACGCGTTATGCGTTCGTTATCGCTTAAGTTTTCCTGCTCATCGCGAAGCAGATATTCTCTGGCTTCGGAAATTTTCACCTTGCGAGTTTTAGATTTTGAAGGGAAAAGACTGCCGAACATATCACGCATTCCGTCGTCAACGCCCGAACCGCCGATTTCGATAAACGGAACATTTGCTTTTTCCTGCACTTCAAGTTCTATTAAGCGGTCTTCCAAATCACCGTTTCGCAGTTGGTCACGGAGTTTTTCGCGTGTTCGTTGGAAAGAAGTGCTTTCTTCTTCGCCGATCGGTTGCGGCAGTAATTCGTCTAAAAGTTTTTCTTCAACGTTGATTTCGGCTTGCGTTTTAACGTCTTCAAACGCCATTTGCTTCGTCATATCAACCGAAATTTCGGTCAATTCACGAATCATACTTTCAACATCGCGTCCGACATAGCCGACTTCGGTAAATTTCGAGGCTTCAACTTTGATAAACGGCGAACCTGTTAATTTCGCCAAACGGCGGGCGATTTCAGTTTTTCCGACACCGGTTGAGCCGATCATCAAGATATTTTTCGGCATCACGTCAGCCGCCATTTCGGGCGAAAGTTTTTGTCGGCGAATACGATTCCGTAACGCGATTGCCACGGCTTTTTTGGCTGCGTTCTGTCCGACGACATATTTATCGAGTTCTTCGACAATCTGACGCGGCGTTAAATCTTCTAACTTCGGTAATTGCGGCGGTGTTTCTCCGCCTAAATAAATTGGCATTTTTCAATTGTTTCATTGTGTGATTGAGTCATCGAATCATCGAATCATTGAAAAAAAATGAATCAATGAACAAATGAATCAATCACACAATCTTTTAAATCTCTTCTATGACGATATTTTTATTAGTATAAATGCAGATTTCACCTGCGATATTTAATGCTTCTTCGGCGATTTCTTTTGCCGATAGATTTGTATGTTTAAGCAATGCGCGAGCCGCCGCGAGTGCATACATCGAGCCTGAGCCGATGGCGAGCAAGCCGTCGTCGGACGCGATCACGTCGCCCGTTCCTGACAATAAAAAGGATTGTTTATCGTCCGCGACAATCATCATTGCTTCCAGATGACGCAACATTTTGTCGGTTCGCCAATCTTTTGAAAGTTCAATGGCGGCACGCTCGAGTTGTCCGTTAAATTGTTCGAGTTTTATTTCAAACTTGGCAAGCAGAGAAAACGCATCGGCAGTCGCACCCGCGAAACCTGCAATAATCTTGCCGTTATAAAGCCTTCTGACCTTTTTCGCGGCATTTTTCATCACAGTAGCACCGAGCGTAACTTGTCCGTCGCCAGCCATCGCGGTTTTGCCGTCTCGATTCACCAGTAAAATTGTAGTTGAACGAATTTTCATAAAAGCCAATGATAAAACTTCAAACCGTAAGTAGCAAATTGTTGTGCCGAAAATACTTTGAAACACCTTTTAGCAAACATATTAAATTTGTTTTTTATGTGATGACCTGTTTCAACTTTACTTCTCGTTTATACAATTAAGGACGGATAAAATCGGGGTCTAAACTAAACGGTTTTTTCGTTCAACATCATTGACGGCATTTCAAAATTCTTCCGGATAAATAAAAAAATAAAGTCCCGGATTTTGAGATGAACGAAATGATCTCTTCAATCCCTGAAGAAAAAAAGTGGAGTTCAGCGACCACTTTAAAATAACGAGGCGAAAACCGAAAAGCCACACGAGTAGGAAAAAGGAATAAAAAAATGGCTACCATCAACGAAACAAACATAACCGTCAACGTCAATAGTTTTCAATCATCATACACCGCTTTAGGTCTCGGACCTGTGCCTCCGGGAACGACCGCTGACCTTGCGTGCATCACGATTGAAGCAGAGTTAAAAAAGAATTTAGTTAAGAACTGGAATCCTGCTGCACCGCCGCTCGATCCGACTCAAGTGGATACTGCGATTATGCAGCCATACACGGCTGTCGTCGCGGGAACTGCTCCGCCTTGTGTCGTACAGCAATTAAGTCTCGATTTTCAGAACTGGTCGTTGCCGGTTGTGAATACGCTTTTTACGAACATTGCGATGGAAATTACGATGGGAATTGTTAATCAAGGCGGATTGACGGGCGGATTTGCCGGCAAAACCGTGATTGCGGGAAGCGAAGTTATCTATTGGTCGGTTGCCTATACAACCGCCGTTGTGATTGATAATCCGTCAACCGTCGGCGTGATTTATGCTTTCGGTGCAGTTTTAAGTGCGTAAAAGTTTATTTTTACAAAAAAAAAGGCTGAACTTCAATTTTGAGTTCAGCCTTTTTTTTAGTTCGGGTTAAAAAAATCTAAATTTCACAAATTAAACTTATCACGATAAATCTGTCGGCGGATACCAACCTGCTTTTACCCAAATTATTCTTGCTTTTACCGCCTGTTCTTCATTCATTCGTAAGGCATTTACAGTTACACATCCGCAAGCGGTTTGACCAACTATGATTGCTTTGCTTTCGTCGAATGCAAAATGTTCATTCCAATTTTGTGTTCTTGGGTTAAAAAGTTTCACTTCTTGTTTCGTTTTTTCGTCAAAGCCGACAATTTTTGAACTTTTATAACTGTTGCAGTCTCGACACGATAACCACAAATTTTCTTCATCGTCCGTTCCGCCTTTGGCTGTCGGTAAAATGTGTTCGATTTCTAATTTACCCGACAAAATTTCTTGCGGAAGCAGACAATAACCGCAACGATTTTTGGCGATTAAACGTATTTTAGCTTTGATTTTTGCGGAAATACGGCTCATTTCAAATCGGCGGGAGTTTTGATTAAACCTCGTCTGACGGCTTCTAAACAACCTTGTGCTTTGCGTAAATTTCCCATTCGATAAAGCCCCATCAAGCCTTCTAATTCAATTTTTTCGCTTGTTGTAATGCGGGTTTCTCTTTGATTTTCAAGCAGTTGGCTTAACCTTTTATCTTGTTGTTTAGATAATTTTAAGTTGGCGATTTCCAAAACCTCGGCATCAGATAGCTTTGAAATGTTTTGCTCAAATTCTTGGTCATTTGTCCAATAATCAGACTGAATTTTTTCAAGAATTACATCGCTGATTTGACGACTTGTTTTCTTTGCCAAATTCAAAAAGTTTTGATATGTATTTTCAGGCAAATTTAGCGTAATTTCCATTTCTTAAATCTCTCTTCTTAATTTCCTCACGAATCTAATTCTATCATAAAATTAAAAATGCCCAACCGTTTTCGATTGAGCATAATTGCTTATTCGCGTTGAAAAACCAAAAGTGCAGAGGGCTACTTGACGCGAGCCGCGACCCTAAAGCCGAAAAAGTAGAGACGAGCATCGGACGATATCCTATCCCTATCAGCGGAACGAACGCCGAAACCGTCGTTACCCCAAGAACCGCCTCGAAGCACTCTCAAACTCGAGTCTCCGACACTCACATTTGCAGAGCCGTCCGCACGCAATTTACCGTAATCGCTTTCGTAAATATCTTCGCACCATTCCCATACATTCCCGTGCATATCATATAATCCGAAATCATTCTTTGAATAATTTCCGACATAGGTTGTTTTTTCCAAATACTTGCCTTTGCTTGCGTTTCCATATGGATAATTGCCGTCAAAATTGGCTTGGGCGGATGAAAGGCTGTCTCCGAAATAAAAAGCCGTGGTCGTGCCTGCTCTCGCCGCATATTCCCACTCTGCTTCGCTTGGCAGCCCGAATTCGTAATTATCGTTGTTTAGTTTGCTGATAAATTTTTTGGCATCGTCCCAACTGACATTTTCAACCGGTAAATTATCGCCTTTGAAGCTGCTTGGGTTATTATTTTCCATCACCGCTTTCCATTGAGATTGTGTGACCTCGTATTTGCCCAAATAAAAATCTTTACTGATGGTTACTTTATGTTGCTTTTCATCGCTGGTTCTATATTTTTCGCTATATTGCTTTTCATCGCTGGCTCTATATTTTTCGCTTTCAGGCGAACCCATAATAAACGAACCGGCGGGGATTTTAACCATTTCCATAGTTACTGAATTTGGCAACTTAAAGTTTAAGTAAGTGGGTAGTTGTGAACGCGGTGTCGGTGTAGGTGTGACAAAAACTTCTTTGATAAAAAATTCTGGCGTTGGCGTGGGAACAGCTTTGACGGGCGGCGAATTTCGGCGAATGACGTTGATTAGTTCATCGTTGGCACCTGAACTTCGCAACGACTTTTCAATTTCGGTTGTCAGCGGAAAATCGACTTGACGTTCTTTAACCCATTTTATCAACAAGCTATTTCGTTTGCCGACAGTATTTGTGTTTGGAGTCGTTTTCCCCGGATTGAGACCTGCAAAAATATTGTCTAAGGTCAGCGGTTTTTGTTGCGAACTGACCAAAATACCGCAGGTTGCAACGGATAATAAAATTATCGCCGCACTTGCGATTGATAATTGAAAAAATTTATTTTTCATAAAATGTTGCCCGTTTAATTGATATAGTTTTTTACTCTTTCGGCTACCGCTTGGATAAATGCGGTATTCTCCGTCAAGTATTCAAATTTAGAATCGAGAGTTGTCTCGCGTTCCATTTCCGCCGACAGCACGCCAGCCATTTCTGTTTGATAAGATTCGCTTTTCATCGCTTCGGCACGTTTTTGAAAATACTCCAAAACATTCAAACCTACTTGAAAAGTTACATCAACTTTGATGTTAGACGACAACAAATCTTCGGGCTTGGCAGTTCGTGTTACTCGCCGATAAATGCGTTTTCCGGGTGTTTGAATATCATCGTCATTCCAACCAAGGTTTACAGCTTCGGCGTATTCTGCTTGCGTAACTTCTAAAACGGCTTCATTACCGCTGATTTTTTCTGTTTTCTTCGTCATAAATGTTTTCTTCTTTGGTTTTACCTTTGCGGGCAGAAATTATTCTGATTACTTCCGATCCCGATTTATTTTCTCTGATTGTAAATGAAACCCGCAATAATCGCTTTGATGAAATTCCTATTCTAACATATCTTTGCTCGGTAAAATCAGAATGTTCATCGTCGTAATCTTCAAGAGAATTTTCGTCGAGAAAAACTTCCGCTGCTTCTTTGAAAGTTACGCCGTCGTGTTTTTTAACATTCTCTTGTTCTTTTTCAAGGTTCCATTCAAATTGCATAGATATATTTTCAACGTTTTCGATTATTCGTCAACAAAAAATCAACAACTTCTGGTTAATATGCAATCATCGCTTTTTGGTGCAGATTGCGGTTTTGCTTTCCGCATTGGTTTTGGCGTTAGTCTTGGTGTTGAAACAATCACAGGTTTTGGCGTTGGTTGCGGTGTTGCAACCACAATCGGTGTTTCTTCAACCTTCGGAGTCGGCTTAACAATTTCCGGCGTTGATGTTGCCGTCGCTTTCGGCGTTGCGGTTGAAAGCGGAGTTGCTTTTATTTCAATTTTCGGAGTTGGCGTAATTGTCGGCGTAACTTTAATGTTTGCGGTATTTACATTTACGTTCGCGTTCACATTTACATTCGATATTGATAAATTTGAATTGATTGAAATGTTACTTGGCTTGTTTATATTGGTGTTCGTGTTCGCAACCTTTGCCGAATTACTTGAAAGGGAATTATAAAAAACTCCGCCGCCCAAAATTGTTAGGATTAAAATAACCAAACTGATTCCGCCCGCTAAAATTATCGGTAATTTACGGCTGGGTGTTTCAAATAAATCACGTTCAAGTTGATCTATATCTGCTTGACGGCGTTTAGCTTCGGCATCTTTTTCACGTTCAATTTCTCGCCAATCTTTCGTCAGCGGAAGTGCGGTAAAGCTAAATTTTTCGGTTTCGGCTTGTTTTCTCTTCTGTTCTTCGGCACGTTTCTTTAAACGATTGGCTGTCGCTTCGTCCTCAATTCGTTTAATCTCAATCAATCGTCGGCGTTCGGTTTCTGCTAACTCCATCAGTTTTCTTGATTTTGAAATACGCTGCAAAGCTAATTCCAACAATGGGTTAGAAGTTTGTTCAATTATTCGTTGACGTTCCTGTTCTGCTTGTTCAATCCGTTTTAAATTGTCTAATCTTTGTCGTTCGACTTCTTCAACTCTAATTCTTTCTTTTTCTGCTTGCTCGACTTCGGCTTTTAATCTTTGGTTTTCGATTTCAGTTTGTTGTTTTTGAAATTCTTCGTCCTCAATCGTTTTCCGTTGTTTTATTAAATCTCTCAGAAATTTCTCTAAACTTTCCTTCAGCTCTTTCGCACTTTTGAAACGTTTATTCGGTTCTTTCTGCAAACATTTTTCAATAATTTCTTGTAACTTTTGCGGAATATCATCGGACACTTTTTCAGGTTCGCCATATAAAATTGCGGCTATCAAAGACGGCTGTTCGTCTTGCGGATAAGGTAAGCCGCCGGTTAAAAGTCTTTGCAAAATTACGCCGATTGCCCAAATGTCGGTTTTAGCGGTAATAGACGGATTTTTATTAAACGCTTCGGGCGGCATATATTCCAATGTTCCCGCCGTTCCCGATGCCTTTGAATGCGATTTTACCTTACGCGAAACGCCAAAATCAGCCAGACAATATTTGCCGTTCATTATCAAAATATTATCGGGTTTTAAGTCTCGGTGGGTCACGCCTTTTTCGTGAAGATTTTCTAATCCGGTTAAAATCTCTATCGTGATTTTTATAGCGTGTTCATGCGAATTTGCTTTGCCGTTGTTGGAATCTAACCAAGATTCCAACGAACCGCCGTCGGCAAAATCATTCACAATAAAAATAAATACATCGCTGTCAATAGTGCATGAATCCAAATCGATAAAGGAAATAATGTGGGGCAATTTAACCAAATTTTTCCATACCGCAACTTCTTTTCGGATTTTTGTCAAATCAATTATGTCATTCTTCGGGCGAATAAATTTTAAGGCGACATAATCACCTGTTTGTTTTTCAGCCTTCCAGACATCGCCAAAACCACCCGAACCAAGCGGTTCAAGTAATGTATATTCACGGATTTTGAGGTTTTCTTTGAGCATCTTAATAAATAGTTTGGAAAATACAAAACTATGGACGAAACACACTTACAAAGTTGCGTTATTCTGCAAATCTAAGTTGCAAGGTAAATTCGTAAATCTGTATTGTATCGCCTTTGACCAAAACCATATTTTCGCCGTTTACCAAAGGCTTATTCGCCAAAATTGTCGGATTCATTTTCTTCAAACCGGTAACAATAATTTCACCGTTTTCTTGTCTGGTGATTTTCGTATGCAGACTGCTGATTTTTAAGTTTTCGGTTTGCAAACGAATATGAGTTTCTTTCACATCCGCATCATCGCGTCCGATTATAATTTCGTCCTTTACAATCGGAAATTCGTTTTGTTTTATTCCGTTTTGCCAAACTTCCAACCAATAGAACGGTTTAAATTGAAAAGTATTATCGTCAATTGTTCTGCCTTTTGAAAACTCTTCGTCAATAGTTTGGCTCACAGGCGTTTCCGGCTTCTTTGGTTCGGGAAGCGGCGGAATCAATTTCCAATCAAATGTTTTATCGAGTGATTTACGGAAATTCGATGATTTTTGTAAAACTTCGTCAAAGGCTTTTACGTCAATTTCGCCTCGATTCAAAGTTCCGTCAATTCTGATTTCAATCCGAATTTGTTTGCACGAAAGTTCCATCCCGCGAGCCGATTCTTGAGCCGATTCAGTAATCAAGGCGGACAGAGTCTGTTCAAAAAATTCTCGTTTGCGTTTCGGTAAAAGTTTCTCGTCCGACTCTGAAATAAAGACGATAAAAAAACTTGGAACATAAGCGGTTTTGCCGTTCGGCGGACGCACAACTTCATCTTCCAACACTTCATTTATTTTGTGTGAAAGGTTTTGCAAAAAATCTTCGGAATCGGATTTCTTCCTTTCTTTTGGTTGTGCAAAAACTTTATCGGCTTTTACCAAATCGTTGTCGCCGTCAAACCAAACACGCAGTTTATTCCAATTTTCTTTTATGTTCATATTTTTGTTGAATTTCTGTGCTTTGATTATCTATGAAAACCTGAAAAATGTGAAGAGTTTTACCGGATTATTTTGTAATGCCTTAAATTGAAGTAAGTTCTATCCTAAACAGGAATTGGTTGGCGAAAATAATTTTGTAACTTTACAAAAAGTACAACCTGCTTTAGTATGTTGCGGAGTTTGTTTTATCACAAAGTTTAATTTGGTTCGGGTGGTTTTTTACACTCTTATTCCAACAAAGTTTTATAACTTACGTTTTGACATTTTCTCTTTTTCAAAAAATTTTATCGCATCTGTATCAGACATAATGGCTAAAAGCATCACAATATCTCTTGCCATTGTTGGATCAATCTCAGTAGATTTTAGTAAAAGATTTTTAACTAAAGCCAAATGCTCGAGGGATTTTGGATAATCAGCTACAAAGAAGTTTGCTCGTGCGATTAAATAATCTTCCTCAATTTTGCTTATTCCTTGTGTTCTGCTTTTGTTATTTTTATTATCTTTAATAAATTCTATCGGATTTTTATCAACCATTCTTCGAGCTAATTCAAAAGTTTCAAAATTAGAATTTGATTGGCGTTTAAATTTAGAATCAAGTAATAGCATTTTCTCTTTTTCAAATGCTTTTGTTGCATCTGTATCAGCCATAACTGCATTAAAAATGTCTATTTCGCGTTCAATAGTTTTCAGATTTGTTTCAGACAAAAAAGAAAGCAAGTCTTTAGATTTTTTGAAGTTTTCTTTAGCTTTCGGGTAATCTGCTAAAAAGAAGTTTGCACGTCCAAGTAAATAAAAATCATCGGCACTGTCAGCATTTTGGCTGTTTGTTGTGATATATTCTGCCGGATTACTATCAACAATTCGTCGGTTAGTTTCAAAACCAAATAAAAATTTATCGCTATAATTTAGTGATTCAGGATTAATTGGTTGAATAACATTTGTATTAGTGTTTGAAGTGTTTACAGGCTCATTTATTAAAAGCAAATTTGAGCTAAAATAGCCGAATAAACCAAGTAGCAACGCTGAAATTCCGCCAATTATCCATTTTAAAACGTTGTGTGATTTGCTTGGCACTATTTGTTGTTGACGTTTATTTTCAATTAAATGGTTCTGTATTTTATTCTCGAATCCGTTAAGCCAATCTTTACTCAAAACAGGTTTTTCATTTAATTTGAAGCCGACTTCTTCGGCTCTTCGCAATAATCTTTGGTAACGTCGTTTGATAGCTGAATTATCAGATTGATTTTGTAGCTCAAGCCGAAGTTTATTTTCAGATTCAAGTTGTTTTATTTCAATTTCTCGAAGTTTAATTTCTTCAATTTGACGTTTTTTCAATCGCTTTTCTTCGATTTCACGCTCTTGTCTTTCAATTTCTCTCCAACCCTCCGTTGGTAAAGGTTCATTTTGAATCGGTTTTGGTAAAACCGCAGTTTTAATCTTTTGTTGACGTTGATAAACTTCATCGTCAATAGTTTTGCGTTGTTCAAGCGAACGTTCCCAAACTTTCAGAGCATTTTTCAGAGTGAAACGCATTTCTTCCGCCGACTGATACCGCTTATTTACATCTTTTTCCAATGCTTTGGCGACAATTTTTTGAAATTCAAACGGCACATCAGTAGGTAAAGGCTGATAAGGATTTTGGATAATATCTAAAATAAGCGAGTAAATATTGCCTTCTGTGGGGAAATACGGATAATTGCCCGACAGCATTTCATACAACATTACGCCCATTGACCAAACATCCATCGAACGCGAAGCAGGTTTATTATTCAAAACTTCGGGAGACATATACAACGGCGTGCCTGCCGAACTGCCTTTAATCATGCTGTTTGAAACGGTGTTCGACATTCGGGAAACGCCGAAATCGGTAATGCAAGGCTGACCGTTTTTGAACAAAATATTATCGGGTTTCAAATCTCGATGAATGATTTTTTCGGGTGTTTGCGTGTGAAGATGCTGTAAACCTTCTAATATCTCGCAAAATATCTCAACCGTTTTTCGTAAATCGGGCGACTTTCCGCCGTGACTTTTAAGCCAATTACCCAAATCTCCGCCATCGGCAAAATCGCTGACAATGACAAATGTATCGGTTTGAAATTGAAAACCGTCTTGCACCGAAACAATGTTTTTATGTCCGCTTGCCTTGATCCAAGTGGCGACTTCGCGTCTGACTTTTTCGATAAATTTTTCTTGAGTTTCATCTTTTGAAGGTTTGTATTTTAGAAATTTTAAAGCAACTAAAATTCCTTCGTCCGAAAGTTCAATCTGTTTTTTGGCAAGCCAAACTTCGCCGAAACTTCCTTCGCCAAGGTATTTTTCAAGAATATAATTTTTAATTTTATCGTCTTTGTTGAGCATTATTTTCAAGCAAATTATGACACATTTCTACTTTTAATCACAAAATTATTGACGAAATTGAGATGCGATTTTGCAGTTTGATTTTTCTCAAATTGACTAATCGCTCAAATTATTTGAACATTATAAAGTTGTCTGTGCAATATATGTATTTTTTTTAATTCAAAACAGGCGAACTGTCAATAGAAATTTTTGAAACATTTGTAATGCCTCAATAAAAAGTTTGAATGTGTGTTTTTCGGTCGCGTAGCGATTATTATGAGTTTAGCCGTGTTTTTCAAAGCACGGTTAATGATAAGAAACTCTTTTGTGGCGTAGCCACAACTGAACTCTGCTTAGTTTATTCAATTGTCGCTGACGCGACAGGCAACTTTGTTTTTGCTTTCCGTGCAATAAATTACACGGCTAAACTCATTTTATCGCTACGCGACAATTAAGGAATAACTTTTTATTGAGGCATTACGAAACATTTATCGAAAATTATAAGTAAAATAAGAGTTATGGCAAAACTTCAACGAAAGCCAATTAAACTAGGCTTAGAAAAGGCTTTAGAGAATCCGAAAAAGTATTTCGGAAATATGCGTTTAGGTTTGATTTGTAATCAAGCCACGGTTAATCACGACTTCAAACACGCCGCAGATTTATTTTTCGCACATTCAGACATCAATCTGACTACGCTTTTTGGTCCGCAACACGGAATCCGCGGCGATTTGCAAGATAATATGATTGAAACGGCTCACGGACACGATGCACAAACCGAATTGCCGATCTATTCTTTGTATAGCGAAACACGCGAACCGACTTCAAGTATGTTATCAACTGTTGATGCGTTAGTCTTTGATTTACAAGATGTTGGCTGTCGCGTTTATACGTTCATATACACGATGGCAAACGCAATGCGAGCGTGTGCGAAACACGGCAAAAAGTTTTTTGTGTTGGACAGACCGAATCCGATAAACGGCGTTGACGTGGAAGGAAATATCTTGGAAATCGGACACGAAAGTTTTGTCGGAATGTATCCGATTCCGATGCGGCACGGAATGACAATCGGCGAACTTGCACAATTATTTAATGAAGATTTTGAATTGAAATGCGATCTCGAAGTAATCACAATGGATAATTGGGCAAGAGAAGATTATGCCGATGAAACCGATTGTCCGTGGGTCATGCCGTCGCCGAATATGCCGACGGTTGATACAGCCGTTGTTTTCTCCGGAACTGTCTATTTTGAAGGAACGCAGGTTTCCGAAGGTCGCGGCACAACTCGTCCGTTTGAAATTGTCGGAGCAAGTTATATCGATGCAAACGAATACGCCGATGCTTTGAACTCGCTAAACCTTGCAGGTGTTACGTTTAGAGCAATCAATTTCCGTCCGACATTTCAAAAAGATGCCGGAAACACTTGCGGCGGCGTTTTCGTACACGTTTTAGACAGAGATGTTTTTCAACCTGTCATTACCGGAATTGCGATGGCGAAAATTGCCTTTGATTTATACCCGAACGATTTTAAATGGAAAAATCCGCCGTATGAATATGTTTTTGACCGCAATCCGTTTGATGTAATTCACGGTTCAACCAAACTGCGTGAAGCGTTTGAGCAGGGAAAAACCGTTGCGGAAATTCAAGCATCTTGGAAACAAGGCGAACAAGATTTTTTACGGCAAAGAGAGCGGTTTTTATTGTATTAAAGTAGATTCTAGGTTTGTTGTAAGTTGTGTTATTGCAATAATTAACGCTACTTAGTTGAATAATAATTTAATTGTCGGATTGCAGACAGTTAATGTAGAATATAAAGGAATATATGAACTCAAATTGGTTTATCGGAGCAGTCGGCTGGCTTTTGCCGGGAGTCGGACATCTTTTACAAGGTCGAATCAAACGCGGAATCATCATCGGCGGGGTTATTTGGACAATGTTTATTATCGGAATGTTGAGCGGCGGAGCCTATTTTCCCGGCTACACTTTCAAAGAAGGTCCGTTACTTGTACTGCTTCATACATTTGCGACAATCGGAAACGGACTCGGATTTTTAATTTCGTTGTTGTTTCAAGCATCGCCGCCGAAAGATGTTGCCGCTTGGTCAACTTTTGAATATGGCGGAAAGTTTATGGAAGTCGCGGGATTGTTAAATTTTTTAGCGGTAATTGATGCCGCCGACATCTTTTTCGGGAGGAAGAAATGATTCATTTCCTTTATTTAGTTGCGTTTGCATTGTTCGCATCGGTTTGTTTTGCGATATTTATTGACGGCGATTTGAAACACAAAACACTTTTCGGGCTGAAAACATTCGCCCAATTTGTCGGAATCGCGTTACTTTTAGCATGGGTTTTTTACTTCATCCCTTGGAAATAAGATTGGAAATAAATGAGTTTAATTGAAACAGAAGCATTAATTTTAAAGAACTATTCTTTAGCGGAAGCCGACAAGATAGTTCTTTTTTTGACGCGTACGCACGGACTTGTGCGTGGCGTAGCGAAAGGTGCGAAGCGTCTGAAAAGTCGTTTCGGCAGCGGACTTGAACCATTTTCGGTTATCAACCTCGAATACTTTCAAAAAGAAGAACGCGAATTGGTATCGGTGCGGCAAATCGAACTTAAAAATTCACTGTTTGAAAAAGCAAGTAATGTCGAAAATCTGAAGACTTTTTCGTATCTCGCCGATCTTTTGTCGGAATTTGCACCGCCGAATGAACCGAACGAATTGCTATATCGGATGACGGTTGCTTGTTTGGAAACGGCTGAAGAGAAAAATTTGGCGAAACTAAGGCTTTATTTTGAGATTTGGTTGTTAAAGTTGGCAGGTTATTTGCCCGTGTGGAATAATTGCGATGACTGCAAACGTCAATTTTCACCCGACGAGAACGCTTTTTTGGTCGTTTCTTTCCACTTGTGCTGTATAAACTGCCAAAAAAACCGCAGTAATAATTTGGTAGCATTTCAACAGAGAGCGATTATACGCCAAGTTTTGAGTATTTCACCGAGCGATTTTTTTGATTTAACTCAAAATAACGACGATATTTTACAAATGTCTAAAATAACCAAGCGAATAATTTCTCACGTTTTAGGAAAAGAAGTCTGAAATTGATACATTAAAAAGATGAATTGGCGAATTTCAAAATATATTCTGCAGTCAATTTTGCCGTATTTTCTGTTTTCGTGGTTGCTGTTGACAGTTGTTTTATTTGTCCAACAAGCGTCGCGGCAGGCGGAAATTTTCTTCGGCGTAAAAATTCCGGCATATTTGGCGTGGCAGTTGACCTTTGCACTTTTGCCGAATGTGATTGCTTTTACTTGTCCGATGGCGTGTTTAGTCGGTGTCATAATCGGACTTGCACGGCTCAGAAGCGACAGCGAATTGACTGCGATTCGAGCATCGGGAACAGGGAATTGGCAGATTTTCGCACCTGTATTTTTGCTCGGATTGACGCTTTCAATCTTCGCATTTTCCGTCAATTTATTCGGTGTCCCGTTTGCGGCACAACTCGTCCGAAAGATTACAACTCAAGCCGCTTTGGCAAAACTTGATTCACCTATTGACCTGCGGCAGTTCAACACAGACATTCCGAACAACATAATTTATGTTAAAAACGGTGAGCAAGAAACCGGAACTTGGCAAAACATATTCATTTTTTCCGAAGATAAAAATAAACCAACGCGTCTGATAACGTCAAAAGAAGGTAGGCTGAATTCGTCTGACGACAACACAGAATTGAGTCTGAAAAATGCCAAAGTTATTACGATTGACCAATCCGAGAGTAAATCACCGGTATTAGAAAATGTTGAAAATATTGATTTTGCGATTCCGTCAAAGCGGTCAGAGTTGATGAAAAAACTGACTGATACCGCAATTCTTCCGGAAGAAATGGGTTTAATTGAACTGAAAAAATCTGCCGGCGAGAAAGAAGGGAAAGATAAAACAGAAGCCGAATTACAATTTTATCGCCGAATTACGCTCTCGATCGCACCGTTAATTTTTGCATTTCTCGGCACGGCTTTGTCTTTACGATTCAATCCCGGCGGTCGAAGTTTTAGTCTTGTGTTGGCTTTTGCCTCGTTGATTTTTTATTATCTGTTAAGTTTGGGCGGTGAACAACTTGCCCGAACAGGGAAGTTATCGGCATGGATTGCCGGTTTTTTACCTGTATTCTTGGCAACAATTTTTGGCTTGTTCTTTTTCCGAAATACAATTTCAACTCTAAATTTGCCGAAGTTGAACATTTCATTTGACCAATTTTCAAGCGGAAAAAATAACCGCGCATCATTTTGGAACACAGGTTTATTAGACTTTGACATCTTACGAAACCTGTTCAAATACTACTTTTTTACGCTGATTTTCTTTGCCGTAATTTATCAAATTTTTACGGTTTTCGAGCTTTGGAAGTTTACTGCAACTTTACCGAACGGCATAAATTTACTCGGAAAATATCTGTTTTATCTCGTTCCATTTTTGTATTCGCAGGTCTCCGCATCGTGTATAATGCTTGCAATCTTGACAACATACACGCTCAAATCTCGTGCAAATGAGGTCGTAACTTGGACATCTGCGGGGCAGAGTATTTATCGTTTATTGCTGCCGTGTCTGGCTTTTTGTATATTTATCGGCGTGGCAAATTGGCTGATCCAAGAAAAAATCACGCCTGAAAGTAATCGCCGACAAGATACTTTGCGTTCGCAAATCCGCAACAACGGCGTTGCTTCAAACGAGAAAGACGGGCAAACTTGGATGACCGAAAACAATAAAATCTTTCGGGTTGTGCGGTTAAATAGTGAACTGAGTAACCTTCAACTGTTTGAATTTACGGACAAAGATTTGTCGGAATTGAAACGAATTATTTCAGCCGACCAAGCCGTTTGGAAAGATAAAACCTTGAGTTTTTACACCGGTGTAAAGCAAACGAAGTTTGAAAATAACCAAGTTACGATTGAAAGAAGTCAAAGTTTAGACCTTGCAGTTGAAACAAATCCGCTTCAACAAACTGCGGGAAAACCTAATCATCTTAACTCCGGACAACTCAAAAAAATGTTCGATGAAACTGAATCTGACATTGAAAAACGACGAATCTCGGTTGATTTGGAACGTAAAAATATCACGCCGGTTTTGCCTTTGCTGGTAATGTTGCTGACCGTTCCGTTTGCGTTATCATTGAACCGACGCGGGAAAGTTGCCTCAGTCGGAATTGCCGTTGGTTTGTGGTTAGTGTTTCTCGGCTTCGCAAATACGTTTGAAAACTTTGGTGTCAACGGCTCGTTATTACCGCAAATTGCCGTTTGGTCGCCACTCGTTTTGTTCGGATTGCTCGGCGGATATTTATTGACAAAGTTAAAAACATAATGAATCTCAACACCCGAAAAGCCGAAGTTGAAGATATTAAATCTGTCTTTGAAATTCAAGAAAAACTTAATCTCGGTTACTGGAGCATCGAAGATTATCAAAGTGAAATTGATAATCTTGACGCGGTATTTTTAATTGCAGAAAGTGAAGATAAGATTGTCGGGTTTATCTTGGCACGGCTGATTGCGACTTTGAAATCAGCCGAAATCGTCAACCTCGCAGTTGTCGGAAAATATCAAAAACGGGGAATTGGCAAATTTTTATTAACGGATTTGTCGGGTGTTCTCACAGCATCAAACTATGAAAAAATCGAGCTTGAAGTCAGAGAACAAAATCTGCAAGCAATAAATTTCTACCTCAAAAATAATTTCATCAAAGACGGAATCCGCAAAAACTTTTATCAAAATCCGACTGACAACGCCGTCCTGATGTCGCTTATTTTTTAGTTGACAAATTTTGCCTGTAAGTATATTGTTATAACTGTTATGTTGACAAAAAAAATTACACAATTAGGAAACTCGGCGGCAATCGTTTTGCCGAAAGATATTTTGGCATTGATGAACATCGGCATCGGTGATGAAGTTGAACTTTCGTTGAACGACAAAACTTTGGTTATAAAACCTTTGACGGAAAAGGCACGGCAAGAATTATTTGATTCAGCACTAAAAACTGTCATGACAGAGAGAAAAGAATTGTTGGAAAGATTGGCAAAGGGTGTTGATGAAAAATGATTTTTTTGACTAAAGAACAGCTTTTTGAAATTCATTCGGCAACTTTGAAAGCACAAGGCGGAAGCGAAGGATTACGAGATGAAAACGGTTTACTCTCGGCGTTAGCTTCAGCGGAAAATCGGTTTTATTATGAAGAAGCAGGCATTATAATTTGTGCGGCAACTTACGCTTACCATTTAATTAATGCACACTCATTTGTTGACGGTAATAAACAAGTCGGAGCAATTTCGGCAGACGTTTATTTGTTGATGAACGGTGCAAAATTATTCGCTAATGTTGATGAATTGGAAGAAGTTTATCTGAAAGTTGCAAGCGGTGAAATGAGCAGGGAAGATTTAGAGAAATTCTTCTTTGAAAACGTAGAATTTTTATAAACAAAAAAGGCATCAGTTTTAATAACTTTTGCCTTTTTTATTTTAATTCTTTACTTCCGAATTATTATTCCGTGCCTGATTCCCACGATGTCATATACTCCATCATTTCCGATGTCAAAGTATCGATTGAAACGCCCATTGCTTTTAATTTCAACGAGGCGATTTCTTGATCGACTTCTTTCGGCAAAACGTGAACTCCGCCGGCGAGGTTTCCTTTTTGCTTGACTAAATACTCAGCTGACAATGCTTGGTTGGCAAACGACATATCCATTACTGATGCGGGATGTCCTTCTGCGGCTGCCAAATTGATTAAACGACCTTCGCCCAAAACAATCACAGTTCTGCCGTTTTTGCCCATATATTCTTCGACAAACGGACGGCGTGTGATAACTTCGTTCGACATTTCTTTCAACGCCGACAAATTTAATTCTAAATCAAAATGTCCCGAATTACAGACGATTGCTCCGTCTTTCATCGTTTCAAAATGCTCTTTGTCAATAACATAGCGGTTGCCTGTAACAGTGATAAAGAAATCGCCGATTTTGCAAGCCTCTGTCATCGGAAGAACGCGGAAACCGTCCATCACGGCTTCGATGGCTTTAATCGGGTCGATTTCGGTTACGATTACGTTCGCACCCATTCCTCTCGCCCGCATTGCGACACCTTTACCGCACCAGCCGTAACCGACCGTCACGATATTTTTACCTGCCAACAAAATGTTTGTTGCACGAATAATACCGTCCAAAGTTGATTGACCCGTACCGTAACGGTTATCAAACATGTGCTTGGTTTGCGCGTCGTTGACCGAAATCGAAGGGAAGTTCAACACTCCGGCTTTTTGCATTGCGTGCAGACGAACAATTCCGGTTGTGGTTTCTTCGGTTGTGCCGATAATGGTTTTTGCCAACTCAGGTTTTTCTTTGAGCATGGTGGCGACAACATCGGAACCGTCGTCAATAATGATATTAGGATTTGAATCCAACGCCATGCGAACGTGGCTCATATATGTGTCGGTTGATTCGCCTTTATGCGCAAAAACCGGAATTCCCCAGTCTGCCACGAGCGAAGCCGCAACGTCGTCTTGGGTTGAAAGCGGGTTTGAAGCGATTAAAATAGCTTCCGCTCCGCCGGCTTGCAATGTGCGAGCCAAGTTAGCTGTCTCGGTTGTAATGTGAGCGCAAGCAACCAATTTGATGCCTGCCAGCGGTTTTTCAGCCTCAAAACGCTCACGGATAAGTCTGAGAACAGGCATTTCACGATCAGCCCATTCGATTCGTTGTTTTCCTTGCGGTGCAAGGTTGATGTCTTTAATGTCGTATTGCATTGAAATTCCTTCTTTTGCCATAATCTTAATTTAATAAATAATTGAATAATGAAAGGCGAGTATAAAAAGAAATTATTTACACTCGCCTTGTTAATGATTGTTTATACTGCCTTTGCTTCGCTCAACGAATTCAAAAGAGCATCTGTTTTGTCGGTTTTTTCCCACGAAAATTCATCACGCCCGAAATGTCCGAAGGCTGCGGTAGCTTTATAAATCGGACGGCGCAGATCAAGTGTTTCGATAATTCCTTTCGGATTTAATTGAAAATTCTTGCGAACCGCATCCGATAATTTACCTTCGTCAACTGTTCCCGTGCCGTGTGTGTCAACCAAAACCGAAACAGGTTCAGCCACGCCGATTGCATAAGCCAATTGAACCGTAACTTTGTCTGCCAATCCTGCGGCGACAATGTTTTTGGCGATGTAACGAGCCATATAGGCAGCCGAGCGATCAACCTTCGTCGGGTCTTTGCCCGAAAAAGCTCCGCCGCCGTGCGGAGCATATCCGCCGTATGTATCAACGATGATTTTGCGTCCGGTTAAGCCCGCATCGCCCATTGGTCCGCCGACAACAAAGCGTCCGGTCGGATTGATGTGGTATTTTGTATTGCTGTCCAACAAAGTTGAAGGTAAAACTGCATTGATGACGTGTTCCATCACATCAGCCCGAAGTTGGTCGGTAGTAACCGAATCTGCATGCTGCGACGAAATGACAACTGCGTCAATGCGGAAAGGTTTTCCGTCACGGTATTCAACCGAAACCTGCGATTTTCCGTCGGGACGTAAATAGGGAAGTTTACCGCTACGGCGAACTTCAGAAAGTTTTTTGGTTAAATTATGCGCCAACTGAATCGGCATCGGCATCAGCTCAGGTGTTTCGTTACAAGCGAAACCGAACATCAACCCTTGGTCGCCCGCCCCGCCCGTATCAACGCCTTGAGCAATGTCAGGCGATTGTGTGCCGATTGCGTCCATCACGCTGCAAGTATTTGAATCGTAGCCGAATGACGCATCATTATAGCCGATCTCGCTGATTGTATCGCGAATTACTTGTTTATAATTAACTTTAGCGGTTGTTGTGATTTCACCTGCAACGACTGCTAAACCCGTTGTAACCAAAGTTTCGCAGGCAACTCGTGCGGTCGGGTCTTGTGCCAAAATCGCATCAAGAATCGCGTCCGAAATTTGATCTGAAATTTTATCCGGATGTCCTTCGGTTACAGATTCCGAAGTAAATAAATAATTACCGTTCAATGTTTGTAAACTCCTTTGTAAATAAATAGGGCTTTAAGCAAAATAATAATTTTAGCTTTTTGTTGCGGTTGTGTCAAAAGGTTAGGGCGAACGCATTAAAATTGTAAAACTTTAAGCAAGTAATTTTCATCCCACCCTGCTTTCTTGCGTTTGCCTTCGATTCCTCTTTTACAGCTTTTTTCCTGCTTCAACAGATTTATTCCGATGTGCCTCAAAGTTGCC
>JANPBM010000036.1:0-8069 GCA_031430435.1 Acidobacteriota bacterium | reverse complement strand
TAACCTTTTAACTTGCGCGGCATATCTTTTACTCGCGCGGATAGTCTTTCGGTTGGCGCGGCAGACGTTTTACTCGGCGCGGATAACCTTTCAATCCGCGCGGCTCATCTTTCCGCTCGATTTGCTCAAGTTCCCGAATTATCTGCAAAAAGAAAAGGTTTGCGAATGTCCGACACGCTTCAACTTGTCGATAAACTTTAGCTTGAATAAGGTTAAACGCTGCAACAAACTAAAGTATGTTGGACTTTTTCGCAAACCAATTTCCGTTTGGTATAGCAATAATCGCGCTGAAAAATATCGACAAGTTGAAACATCTCGGACTATCGCAAAATGTAAATACTGTCCGCCAAGTTGTAAACAGCAACCGCCGAGTAATCAACAAATTAAAGTATCTTGTACTTTTGGCAAACAAACTCACCTTCCGCAACGTATAACCGAAAATCAATGAAAATTTTGTTAATAGAAGACAATGAAGGTTTAATAGTTACGCTCACGGACAGATTAAAGAGCGAAGGTTTTACCGTCGAAACCGCAGTTGACGGCGAAATCGGTTTAGCTTCGGCACTTACCGGTTCGTTTGATTTAATACTGTTAGACGTAATGTTGCCAAAGAAAAACGGCTTTGACGTGTGCCGCGATTTACGGCAAAAAAACATCGCCACACCGATTTTAATGCTCACGGCAAAAGGCGAAACGGTCGATAAAGTAATCGGATTAAAGCTCGGCGCGGACGATTATTTGACCAAACCTTTTGAGGTTATCGAACTCCTTGCCCGCATCGAAGCATTGCTCCGCCGTTCGCCGACAACCGCTAATAATTCGCCCGACTCATTTACATTTTCCGACGTAACCATTGATTTTAAGCGAGCTGAAGTTACCAAAAACAACCAAAAAATCGAACTTTCGGCGATTGAATTCAAGTTATTGCAATACTTAATCGAACATAAAGGCGAAGTTCATTCGCGCAATAAACTGCTTGATGAAGTTTGGGGCTACGACGCAATGCCGACCACGCGAACCGTTGACGTACACATCGCGTGGCTGCGTCAAAAGCTGGAAACAAACGCAAAATATCCGCAATATATTCAAACAGTTCACGGCTTCGGTTATAAATTTGTCGGATAAAAATAAGTCATCACACGGGTTTAGAAGCGTGTTGTCGATTGTCGTTCAATAACTTTGCGGTCAACGCGGTCAACGATTGCCGCTAAACAATAAAGTTTATAATTTAACAAAAAAATAATGTAAATATTGCGGCTAAAGCATATTTACAACCAAATAATGTGACGTTTCGGCAAAAAAGGCATATAGTATTGTCAGTTATTATCGACGATAAAAACTGCAATTCTTTTACCACAGGAGAAAATATGCCCGACGAAACTGAAAATAATGAAATTACCCGACAAATTGCGTTCAAAATAACCGGCGTTTTTGAGGCTCCGAGTTACAGCGCGATCCAAACCATCGACAGCGGAATAATCAGCTACGGACAACATCAAGCCACACTTGCCGGCGGAACTTTGGAAGTGATTTTACAACGATATATTCAAAATTCCGCGTCCGATATTGCCGTTAAACTTAAACCTTTTACGGCACGAGTCGCCGCCAAAGATCGGACGTTGAAAAACGACCAAACATTTTTGAATCTATTGAAAGATGCGGGCAAAGAGCAACCGATGATTGATGCTCAAGACTCGATATTTACCGAAAAATACTGGCTTCCGGCAGTCGCCAAAGCAGTTTTACAAAACTTAAAATCACCGCTTGCCTTCGCCTGTTTTTACGATACGAACGTGCAAGGCGGTTTGGCAAACTCGGTTGACCGGACGACCGCAAAACTTGCGGGAACAACGCCGACCGAACAAAAATATGTCCAAACTTTTCTTCAATCACGCCGCGAAAGACTGTTGGAAATCGCCGCTAAACAAGTAAATTCGCCAAACGCTTCGACTCGGCGAAACGGTCAAATGCTCCAAAACGCCGCCAAGTTCAGAATCGGTTCATTGATGGATTTAGCGGACGCAAACAACTTGAATTTAACCGGAACTTTCAAAATTAACGGACACGACGTAACGGGACGCGACGCTTCGACCGTGTTGGAACGCGGAAACGAAAACGAACCGGTCGGAATTTTACAAGATAATCTAATCAAACTCGGCTATATGACCTCAACCGAAATCGGTACAAACAGAGGCAAATTCGGACCGCGAACCGAAAACGCCGTGAAAGCCTTTCAAAAAGATGTGGAATTAACCGAAACAGGGAAATTTGCCGAAGCCGAACAAAAAGCGTTGAACGCAATCCTGTCAGGCTTTGGTAAAGGCGTAAACGTAAATGAAAGTTTAACGAAAATTGTCCAAAAACGACTGGTAAAACTAGGTTTGATGACGCAAACCGAAGTTGACACAGGCTTTGGAACCTTTGGACCGAAAACAGAGAACGCCGTCAAAGCATTTCAAAAAACAACTAACTTTTTGACCGAAAACGGAATTGTTCAAGCCGAAACTTTCAGAGCAATGTTTACAACTCCGATTGTCGAAAACAAGGTTGAAGAAGACGTGTTTCCTGCAACCGCCGGCGAACATTACACCGCTTTGAGCGATGTTTTGATGACCAAAGATTTAGAGAAAAAGGTTGCGAAATTAGCAAACACATATTTTGCATTAACAGGTAAAAACCTTGTCGTAACAAGCGGTTATCGTCCGCCGTTTCGCCAAGCACCCGCAATTTACGACAATATAATTTTGAAAGGAACGGCAGTTGTCAGAGGAACTTACAAGAATAAAAGGTTAATCGACGAGATTTTAGCGGCGTTTCAGGCAAACAAAGCGAACAAAGAAAACGCCAAAGCCGCGATGCAAAAAGTAATCGAAAACCAAGTAAAACGCGGTGAATTTATCTCGAATCATTTGCTCAGTAACGCGATCGATTTGCGAACTTCGACGACCATCAAAGCTAAATTACAGCAAACACTTAACCAAGTCGGCGGAAGAATTGTGGATGAAGGAAATCATTATCACGTTGAACTGCACTAAGCCGAAAGAAAAATTTTACAGGGATGAAGAGGATAAAAGCAGGATAAGCAGAAAACGTCTTTATTCTTATCTCGAAGTCGAAAAAATATTTTACAGGGATAAAATGGATAAGCAGAAAACATCTTTCTCTTATCCCGTTTTCATCCTCTTCATCCTTGTACATTATGTCTTAAACGCCGACAACAAAAGGAATTACATAAATCGCAATGGCTAGAAAGTGAAACACGCTTCCGCCCAAAACGAATAAGTGCCAAATCGCGTGATGATGTTTGATGCTTTCCCAGCCGTAGAAAATCGTGCCGAGTGTGTAAGCCAATCCGCCCGCCAAAAGCAACGCCATCGCCGGCAATCCGAGTGCGTTATACAACGGCTGAACCGCGAAAACCGCAATCCAACCCATGACAATATAAGATGCGACCGATGCCGCCCGAAATCTTTTGTGAAAGAATACTTTTAACGCAATTCCGGCAAACGCAAACGTCCACACAAACGCCAGCAAGCCGTAACCGAACGAACCGCGCAGGGCGATAAGCGCAAACGGCGTATAGCTTCCAGCGATTAACAGATAAATACAGCAATGATCCAAAAGCTGTAAATTTTCCTTAGCTTTCGGCGAGGTTGCACCGTGATAAAACGTGGATGCGGCGTATAAAACAATCAGCGAAAGTCCGTACACAACCGCGCTTACGGTGTCTAAAACATCGCCTTTGACGCTTGCCAAAAAGATTAAAACAAACAAACCGATAACACTCAACACCAAGCCAAAGCCGTGCGTCAGCGTGTTGGCAACTTCTTCGACCGTTAAATTTTGTAGTTTTGCTTTAATCATTATTTTAATTTTACAGGGATAAAGATGATAAATACAGGATAAAACGGGTTACAAGGTTGTCAAAAATATGTTGCCCAAGTACTTAATTTCTTATCCTGTTTATCCGTTTTTATCCCTGTAAATAGTTTCTTAAAATTCGCTCTCATTCGTCGCTCTTTCGCGTCGCGCCACGCCTGTTTGATACGCGGCTTCTTCAACTTCGCGGGCGACTGCTTCGGCAACTCTGCGGTCAAAAACCGACGGAATAATATAATCGGGATGCAGTTCTTCGTCGGTAATAATCGACGCGATGGCGTGTGCCGCCGCGAGTTTCATTTCCTCGTTAATTCTTGACGCGCGACAGTTTAACGCGCCGCGAAAGATTCCCGGAAAGCACAAAACGTTGTTGATTTGATTCGGATAATCGCTCCGTCCCGTTGCCATTACCGCGACTAATTCCGTCGCTTCTTCGGGCATAATTTCCGGCGTCGGGTTTGCCATCGCAAAGACAATCGGTTTATCCGCCATATTTTTCAAGTCATCAACGTCGATAACTTTCGGGGCGGAAAGTCCGAAGAAAACATCCGCGCCTTTGATTACGTCGTGAATCGTGCCGGTCTCCTTATTCGGGTTCGTATTGCGGGCAAACCAATCTTTGACCCAATTCATATTTTCCTTGCGACCTTCAAACAACGCGCCGCTTGTATCGCACCCGATCAAGTTTTTTACGCCCGCCGCCATGACAATTTTACTGCACGCCACACCCGCCGCGCCGATTCCGTTGACGACAACCTTGATGTCTTTCATCTCTTTTCCGACAATTTTCAAGGCATTGATTAACGCCGCCAAAACGACGACCGCCGTGCCGTGTTGGTCGTCGTGAAAGACGGGAATATCAAGTTCTTCTTGCAAACGTTCTTCGATTTCAAAGCATCTTGGCGCAGAAATATCTTCTAAATTTATTCCGCCAAAGGCAACCGAGATGTTTTTAATCGTCTGCACAATTTCGTGCGGGTCTTTTGTGTTGAGACAAATCGGGAACGCGTCAACACCGCCGAACTCTTTGAATAATTGGGCTTTACCTTCCATTACAGGCATTGCCGCCGCAGGTCCGATGTCGCCTAATCCGAGTACGGCAGTTCCATCGGAAACAATCGCGACTGTGTTTTTCTTGATTGTCAGCGTGTGAACTTTTTCGGGGTCTTTGGCGATTGCTTCGCAGACGCGGGCAACGCCGGGCGTGTAAGCCATCGACAAATCCGAGCGAGTTTTGAGCGGAACTTTCGAAACCATTTCAATCTTTCCGCCAAGGTGCATCAAAAATGTGCGGTCGGATTGATTAACGACTTCAACGCCGTCAATGTCGCCGACGGCACGAACAATTTCCGCGTCGTGCGATTCGGAATACGCGTTCACCGTAATGTCGCGGATTAGAAAATCTTTGCCGACCGAAACAATATCGATTCCTTCGATGTCGCCGCCCGTGCGTCCGATGGCGGTCGTGATTTCGCCGAGTTTCCCCGGCTTGTTATGAATTTTGACACGCAAGGTTAAACTGTAACTTGCGTTTGGTGTCGGATTGTTTGACATAATGCTAAGACGAATAAAAAGATTACAGTTTTGAAACCCGTATCGCAAATGTTAATGAGATGAAGTCTTGAAAAGTAATAAAATATAAGCCGCCGCCGCTTCGATTGCGGATGTCAGCACAGCGGCGACTATTATCGCAAATAATGTTTGAATTAAGCCGAGAAATACATTTTTCGGCTTGAAAAATTGAAAGTATGCCCAAACCCAAAACGGAAACTTCAAGGCTAATTCAACCAAATTAACCGCTATTTTATGTTCTGTTTTGAGGTGCGTGGCATTGATTAACGACATAATAATATCCGTAACTATCAACTGCGCAATGATAAAAGAATTTAAGACAAGGTGTTCGGCAAAGTTTAATTTTGAACGATAAAACACCAAAAACGAGCCGATGGAAAGCGGAAGTATCGAGGACACAACAAAAATTTTGTAATAATTATCTTCTATAAACTGAATCGCGGATTTCAAATCCGTAATCTCGGTTTGTTGATGCTCTGTTTTGGCAACAAAATGACTGACGACGATAAAAACGCCGCACCAAACTAAAACATATAAAAAAGGACTGAAATAATCTTTGCGTTTTCCGTCGAGATATTCACGAATCATCTTGCCCGGACGCAAGCAAAGACTTTTGAAAGTGTGAAAAAAACCGCTGTCAACATGAAAAATGCTGTGCGGAATTTCGTGCATCCATTCGTGCAGCGTAAAGCGATGCGTTTTCGCTTTTTGTCCGCATTCGTTGCAAAAGTTTCCTTCAAACGCGGTTGAACAATTCAGGCAATCAGTCATATTTTCAGATTTATTTTTAAGCGGTTATACGTTGTCAAGATTACAATTTTGAATGTTTCCGCGCAAATTGCAAATTGCAAAGAGATTCGCACGGGTTTCGGCAAAATGCGAACAATGTACAATGGAAAACGGAGAATGGAAAGTGGAAAATGATTGTAATTACTTAGGTTTAGCGTGATTTTTAAGACGTTAAGAACTCCGGCACGCGGCTTGAATGTGTTATTTGCAGATGCGAAACGGTTTACAAACGCATCGGAAACTTTTTAGTCGGAACGGAGGAATTATGGAACAAGATCAAATTTATGTCGTCGTCGGAACTTATTTATCGTATGTCTTAATCAGCGTGTTTTTAACGGTTTGGGTGGCAAAAACATTGCACAAAAACGGTCGCGTATTCTTAGTCGAAGTATTTAGCGGAAACGAATCTTTGGCTGATTCGGTTAATCATTTGTTGGTTGTCGGGTTTTATCTGATAAATTTCGGCTACGTCAGTTTGGCGTTGAAAATGAGTCAGTATCCGGAAAATATGGCACAGGGAATCGAAAGTTTATCGTGGAAAGTCGGGCTTGTGTTGCTTGTGTTGGGCGGAATGCACTTCTTTAACTTGTTAGTTTTCAGCCGCTTGCATCGCAAACCGAGATTTGTTCACAGACAACCGAGTATGGACAGCGTTACGGGAATGTAGGCAAAAGTAGTCGGTAGAAAGTAGTCGGCAGTCAGTAGTCGGAAACGCCGAATAAACATAAATTAGCCGTTGGTTTGTCGCTTGGGTTAAAGCAAGACAAATCGGCGGTTAGTTTTATGTTATCGGGGTTTGAGTAAAACACATCGGTAATTACATAAAACACATCGGGGTTTATGCAAAACACATCGGGGTTCAATAAAAACACATCGGGTTTTAACTGAAACACATCGGGGTTTAGTCAAAACACAGCAGGGTTCAATAAAAACACAGTAGGGTTTAACAAAAACACATCGGCAAGCAAGAAAAACACATCGGCAAGTCGTCAAAACACATCGGCAAGTCGTCAAAACACATCGGCAAGCAAGAAAAACACATCGGCAAGTCGTCAAAACACATCGGCAAGCAAGAAAAACCTATCGGCAGTTAAGCAAAACACATCGGCAAGTCATCTGCACAAACTTTTGTCCCGATAAAACAAACAAATGAAAGGTTTTTACATTGTCATCTTCAATATTTATCTTTGCGTGTTTCGTCCGTCATAACGTAGCCGAAGAATAATCCGACACCTGCTCCGAACAAAATCCAAGCCGCTCCGTAAAGTGCGATTTCAAAGGTTTCGGCGTAAAGTTGTCTGAACCAAGTTAAGGCAATTCCGTCAAGAAATGTTGCCGTAATCGTCATTATGACAACGGCGTTCAAGATTTCGGACTTATTCAGCTTGGCAATTTTTATGCTCATTAGAACTAAAATATATGAAATCGGGAAAGCCGCGACAAGCATCAATATGCGATAGAAATTATGTTCGGTAAACACGGCATTTCCCGAAAGTTTGACGGTCATTGCCGCGACAAACCAAAACACAACGCCGAGAACGATAAGTGTAAGTAACTTTGAATTCTTCATTGCTCGAAAATAACTTGTGGAAAACAAAATTCCTTTGACATAAATCAAAAACGCCGACGGCTTTAATAACAAATATCTTCTCTAAATAAAGCTATGCCAAATAATCAGATATGTAAGTTTATATACCAAACGGGAATTGGTTTGCGAAAACAGTTGCAGCAAAGTACAACAAACTTCAGTTTGTTGCGGCATTTAATAACATTCAAGCTCAAGTTTATGACAAGCTGAAGCGTGTCGTACTTTCGCAAACCAATTCCTT
>JANPBM010000035.1:0-21515 GCA_031430435.1 Acidobacteriota bacterium | reverse complement strand
ACGGGAATTGGTTTGCGAAAACAGTTGCAGCAAAGTACAACAAACTTCAGTTTGTTGCGGCATTTAATAACATTCAAGCTCAAGTTTATGACAAGCTGAAGCGTGTCGTACTTTCGCAAACCAATTCCTTTCGGGTATAGCAAACGACATATTACCTTTCGAGATAAAAAAGGTTGTGCCGGAGGGTGAACCAAACTCAGTTGGGGCAACCCACATTTCCATCGTAAAGGCGTTGGTAAAATCAAGCGTTGAATTATCGGGAACTTGAACTGTATTTAGGTTTAATTGAAATTTGAAATTTGAAATTTTGACCAACCTTGCCAACTGCAAAATTGGTAAAAGTTGAATCACCGACAAAAGCACCGTTATTCGTTCCCGCAATATCATTCGTATTGCCGTCGCCTGCCCACCAGCCGACTAATCCGCTCGGCGGAACTATCGGAGTTTGGGCAAATCCATTCAGGTTGAAAAGTAAAAAGGTAAAAGTAAAAAGTAAAAAGTAAAAATTAGCGTGTTTGATTGTTTTTTTCATCATTATTTTCTCCATTGGTTAAAAGTTTTGTGTCGGCGTTTTCAGTCAACTTAAATGTTTGTTCGATTCCGCAATGCTCGCAGATGAAGGTTTGCGGTTTATTTTGTCTGACCGTAATCACTTCGCGGATTCTTCGTCGAATCAAAATTCTTTTGGTTTTTTCGTTCATCTGTGCGATATTTATAGTTCAAATACACAGTTAAAGTCTTGAGATTTTTCTCAAACATTTATCAATTATTTCTAAAATGCGGTAAAATAATTAAAGCCACAGAGGGAAAATGTTATGCAGCAACAAATAATCATTGATGTTTCGCCGGGAACTTACGTTTCGCCCCAAATTATTGAAGATGCGAAAAATCTTGAACGTGAGGTTTATTTCAGTCGTCTGATTTCAAAATCTGCCCTGACAGAATTTGAACAACGCGAATACGCAAATTTTCT
The DNA here is from genome assembly GCA_031430435.1 of Acidobacteriota bacterium. GTDB lineage: Bacteria > Acidobacteriota > Blastocatellia > Pyrinomonadales > Pyrinomonadaceae > JANNVK01. The sequence continues at coordinate 20,542 of JANPBM010000035.1, read as the reverse complement.
TGACGAATTCATCACGGAAGATAACGAACCGGTGGACAATCCCTTTTCCGAAAAACAACAACGACTTATGGTTTCTTCACTTTATTCTTCGTGGAAGCCGACAGCTTCAACGGGCGAACCGCAAAAGTTTTTTGCTGCCGCCAATGTCGGGCTTTTTTCACGTTTGAATCCGGCAATCAGTCCGGTTGTGCCTGATATAATGGTTAGTTTAGATGTTTCGACACGCGAAAATACCGCGAAACTTCCGCGTTCTTATATGACTTGGGAATTTGGCAAACCGCCCGAAATTGCCATCGAGATTGTGTCAAATACGGTCGGCGGCGAATTGAACGGCAAAATGTTGAAGTGTGCGAAAATCGGCGTAAAGTATTATGTTGTTTTTGACCCGCAAGAAAATTTGTTCGGCGATATTTTGCAGGTTTATGAATTGGAAAATGAACAATATCGTCTGCGAAATGATTTTGATTTGCCTGAAACAGGTTTAAGTTTGACGCTTTGGCAAGGAAATTTTGAAGGCTTTGCCGATAATTGGCTTCGTTGGCTGAACGCAAGTGGTGAAATGCTGTTGACCGCCGATGAAAAAAATGTTGAATTAGCCGAAAAACTCCGTGAACTTGGTATCAATCCGAATGAACTTTAATGCACGTTTTGGAAGAAAACATTTTCGATTTCGGCAAGTTTCGGCTCGATAACGCAAACAAGATTTTGCGACACAACGGCGAGATAGTTTCGTTGCCGTTAAAATCGGTCGAACTGCTTTGTTTATTGGTCGAAAATCGCGGCGAAGTTGTTAATAAGCAAGAGATTTTTGAACGAGTTTGGCACGATTCGTTTGTTGAGGACAGCGTTTTAACCCAAAATATTTATCAACTTCGCAAGATGTTTGAAAGTTTTGGTGAAAATGATTTGATAAAAACCGTGCCGCGTCGCGGTTATATTTTAAACTTTGAAAACGAAACTACGCACATAATCGAACGCGAAATTTACGAAGAAATCGAGATAATCGAAACCGAAATTTTGCCCGAAAAACAAGTTTTAGCTTTGCCGCCCAAACAAACCAATTCAAAATTTAAGACTTTCGGATTCGGAATTGCCGCGTTATTTGTTCTGACTTCGGCGGTTTTCGGTTATTGGTTTTGGAACAAAAAAGCCAACCGCACAACCGTTTCCGAGATAAATTCGTTGGCAGTTTTGCCGTTAAAATCGTTTGACGAAAAAGCCGTTGACGACAATTTGCGTTTGCGAATGATGGATTCGTTGATTACGAAACTCGGTAAAATTGAAACAATTTCCGTGCGTCCGACGAGTTCAACGATGAAGTTTCTGAAATCCGACGAAAGTTCGCTTGAAATCGGCAAAAAACTTTTGATTGACGCAATTTTAGAAGGTTCGATTCAGCGTGAAGAAAATAAACTTCGGATAACTTTGCAGCTTGTTTCAATCAAAAACGGCGAACAGATTTGGTCGGAACAATTCGACGGCGAAACTGATAAATTGCTTGATCTGCAAAACACAGTTTCAGCTAAATTGTTAGATAAATTAAACTTATCGCTTTCAAACGAACAGCAAACCGAGTTCGCCAAACGTCCGACAACAAATTCTGAGGCTTACGAAGAATATCTGAAAGGCAGGTATTTTTGGAACAAACGAACGCCCGAAAGTCTAAATAGTGCGATTGTTTCGTTTGAAAAAGCAATCAAACTTGACCCGAATTTTGCCCTCGCACACGCAGGTTTGGCAGACGTTTATTGTGTGTTGCCGGAATATACAAATTTGTCCGAAAAAGACTCGTATCAATCAGCACAAAAACACGCAGTTCGAGCTTTAGAACTTGACGGAAATCTCGCTGAAGCCTTTACTTCATTGGCTTTTGTTGAATTCTGGAACAACAAGAACTTTGCCGAATCCGAGAAAAATTTTCGTCGTGCAATCGCTGTAAATCTAAATTATCCAACGGCACATCATTGGTTTGCGAACGTTTTGCTGGCAAACAAAAATCTGCCTGAATCAATCAAAGAAATGAAAGAGGCACAAAAACTTGACCCGCTTTCGATGGTTATCAACACAGAACTTGGAATTGTCTATTATTATTCGCGGCAAAATGATTTGGCAATCGAACAATTTCAGCGAACACTTGGAATAGAGCCGAATTTTCATCGGGCAAAACTTTGGTTCGGCAGAGCATTAACAATCAAGAAGAGTTATCAAGATGCGTTGTTACTTTACAAAACTTTACCGACGGAAGCCGTTTTTGATGGCGGAATAATTTCGGAAATCGGATTAATAAACGGTTTGACAAATAACCGCATTGAAGCAGAAAGGCAATTGAAAATGTTGAATTTGCGTCCTCAAACTGAAAAAAACGCCTTCAGTTTCGCCTTAATTCATCTTGGCTTAGGCGAAAAAGAAAAGGCAGTTGAGTATTTGAAAAAAGCGGCTTTGGAAAGAGAAAGTGACCTTGCGTATATTGATATTGACCCGATTTTTGATACGCTTCGGGACAATGACGAATTCAAAAAATTAGCCGTTCAAATCAGATAATTTTGTTATGAACAACAATTTTACACTTCCCGCGTTTGCCAAAATAAATTGGATGCTGGAAATACTCGGTAAACGCGACGACGGTTTTCACGAACTGAACACAATCTTTCAAACAATTTCGTTGTGCGATTATCTGACGTTTGAATCATCTGACGAATTAATTTTAACGTGCGATGTTGCGGGTGTGCCGATTGATGAATCGAACTTGATTATCAAAGCCGCAAATGCTCTGCGTGAAAGATTTAACGTCAAACTTGGGGCAAAAATTCATCTGCAAAAAAACATTCCGTCGCCGGGCGGATTAGGCGGCGGTTCGTCCGATTGTGCGGTCGCGTTGCTCGGATTATCTAAACTTTGGAATTTGGAAATAAGTTTTGCCGAATTAGTTGAAATCGGCGCGAAATTGGGGTCGGATGTGCCGTTCTTTTTTTATGGCGGAACGGCTTTCGGAAGCGGTCGCGGAACTGATATTAAACCGCTGCAAGATATTGAAAAGACACGGCTTTTGCTGATTACGCCAAACGAAAATGTGCCGACAGGCGAAGCATTTGCAAGATTAAACTTACCGCGTTTGACAAATTCAAACGAAAAAAGTAAATTTATTGTTTGCTGTGAAAAGGATAAAACCTTTGATTTACGGCAAAACAAACTTAAAAATGATTTTGAGAAATCGGTTTTTGAAATCAAACCCGAAATAAAACGAGTAAAGAGTAAGTTGCTTGAACTTGGAGCAAGTCAAGCGTTACTTTCGGGTAGCGGAGCAAGCGTTTTTGGTATCTTTGACAATGAAAATTCACGGCAAACTGCCTTGCAAAGTCTTTTAACCGAAACACTTTGGAAACAATTTGCAGTCGAAACAATTTCACGCGATGTCTTTCGAGAATCACTCAAGCCGTGTGAAAATTTGCTTTCAAAAAGTTTTTGAACAATTTAAGTGGGGCGTAGCCAAGTGGTAAGGCACCGGTTTTTGGATCCGGCATTCGTAGGTTCGATTCCTCCCGCCCCAGCCATTTTTATTGACGAACAGCTTGTAAAAAAGGTGTTCGTCATTTAATTTGTAAAGCAAATCAAATGAACGTAACAGGCAATATTAAAGTTTTTTCGGGCAACGCGCACATAGAGCTTTCCGAAGAAATTTGTCAAGAATTGAGTTGTGATTTGGGAGCCGCCAACACTACTCGTTTTTCCGACGGCGAATTTAATTTCAGCATCGGAGAAAATGTTCGCGGCACCGACGTTTTTATTATTCAGCCGACTTGTCCGCCAAGCGACACGCATTTGATGGAATTGCTGATAATGATTGACACTTTCCGCCGCGCTTCGGCTGACCGCGTAACGGCAGTTATTCCTTATTTCGGGTACGCTCGTTCCGATAAAAAAGATCGTCCGCGAGTACCGATTGCGGCAAAATTAGTCGCAAATTTATTGACAACCGCAGGTGCCAACCGCATTTTGACAATCGATTTACACGCCGCGCAAATTCAAGGTTTTTTTGATATTCCGGTTGACCATTTATATGCCGCGCCGGTCATGGTCAATTATTTTCAAGAAAATCCGATTGATGATTTAATCGTTGTTTCGCCTGATACAGGCGGTGCGGAACGCGCTCGGGCATACGCGAAACGCTTGGACGCGGGTTTGGCGTTATGCGACAAACGACGCGAAAAAGCGAATGTTGCCGAAGTAATGAATGTCGTCGGTGATGTCGCGGGAAAAAATTGTTTGATAATCGACGATATGTGCGACACGGGCGGGACGATTTGCAAAGTTGCCGAAGCGTTGCACAAAAGCGGCGCGAAAAGTGTGATGGCGTGTTTTGTTCACGCGGTTTTATCGGGCAAAGCAGTAGAAAATATCCGTCATTCGCACCTTGAAAAAGTTATTGTTACAAACACGATTCCGCTCCGCGACGATGCAAAAGCACTCGAAGCCGAAGGTCGAATTGTAGTTTTAAGCGTTGCCAAACATTTGGCAAGCGGTATCAAATCCATTCACGAAGAAACGAGTGTTTCATCGTTATTTATCTAGTTTAAAAGGACAAAATTATGTCAGTAAAATTTACAGTAAACGCAAAATTGAGAGAAGGACGCGGCAAAAACGACACCGGCAGACTTCGCCGCGACGGAAAAGTGCCGATGGTTGTTTACGGCAACGGCGGAGAATCGTTCGCGGTTGTCGCCGAATTGGTTGACGTTGCCGCCATTATTCGTTCGGCTGAAGGCGCGAAAACAATCTTTTCAATCGTCATCGAAGGCGGCGAAACGTCAAACGTCAAGTTTCAAGACAGACAAGTTGACGTTATTACGGGTCGCTTGAATCACGCCGATTTAGTTCGCGTGTAGAAATTGACTCATTTGGTCATTGATGAATTGGTTCATTGAAAAAAAATCAATCAACGATTCGTTGGGACAATGTATAAATGAAACAATGTTCTTAGTCATCGGTTTAGGCAATCCGACCGAAAAATACGCGAATACACGCCACAATCTCGGCTTTATGCTGATTGATTTATTGGCAGAAAAAGCGAACGTTTCCGTCAAACGCGAAGAATGCCGAGCTTTAGTCGGGCGTTGCGAAATTGAAAACGAAATCGTCGAACTGGTTAAACCGCAAACGTTTATGAACCTCAGCGGCGAATCGGTCGCGGGTTTATTGAAAAAACGTCCCGATGCGAAAATTATTGTCGTAACCGACGATTTAGCGTTGCCGATCGGCAAAATTCGTCTGCGGGCGAGAGGTTCAGCCGGCGGACACAACGGCTTAAAATCAATCATCGCGTGTCTCGGCACAGACGAATTTATGCGTTTGAAAATCGGTATTCAACCCGAACATCCGATAAACGATACGGCAAAATTTGTATTGGACAAATTCTCGAAACAAGATTTTGAGATTATTGACAAAGTTTTAGAAGAAAGCGTTGACGCAATTCGGGAAGTTATTCGTAACGGAATCGAAAAAGCAATGACGCAATTTAATTAAGAATTCAAAATTAAAAATTAAAAATCGAAGCCGAAAACTTTGCATTTTTAGTTTTATATTTTGCGTTAAAACAATAACCTTCTTGCTTCGACATTGAGCGAAGCTAGAAAGCCATAAGGAGGAAAACAACTTGGCAAACAGAATATACGAACTGATGTATATCATTAAACCCGAAGCCACGGCAGACGAGGTGAACGGCGTAAATGAATCAGTTGAAAAGATTTATACGGATTTAGGCGGAACGATTGTGAAACGCGAAGATATGGGATTACGCAAACTTGCGTTTCCGGTCAATAAAAAAACGCAAGCGCATTACGTTCTTTTTGAACTTGAAGGAACGGGCAAAGAACTTTTCGAACTCGAACGCCGTTTGCGCGTCAACGATTTAGTGATGCGTTTTATGAACATTCGGGTTGACGAAGACCGCAAATTGGGCGACAAACTTCGCGCCAAACGCGAAAAGTATTTGGATAAACGCAACAGTTCATTCAAATCAACCGAACCGACCGAAGATTTCGGAATCGACGAGGAGGAAAATAACTAAATGGACGCAGAAAGAGATATATCAATGAACGAAATTGCGATTGATGTCCCGAAGTTCGATAAAAACAGACGTTTTCCGCGTCGTCGCCCGCGTCAGCGTGTTCCCGATTATATAGATTGGAAAGACCTCGACTTTTTGAAACGTTTTATTCCCGAACGCGGAAAAATTATGCCGCGTCGTATTTCGGGCGTAACCGCAAAAGAACAACGTAAAATTGCCACGGCTATCAAACGCGCCAGATATATGGCGTTGATTCCGTATGTTACAGACTAAAAATCGAGGAGAATTTGAATAATGGGAACAACTAATATCTTATTACGCGAAGATGTCGATCATTTGGGCGGACGCGGCGAAATCGTCAAAGTTAGGGCGGGTTACGCACGCAATTTCTTGTTACCGCAAGGCAAAGCATCGCTCGCCACCAAAGGAAACGTCAAACAAGTAGAAGCAGAAAGATCGGCACTTTTACGCAAAGCCGCCGTTGAAATTTCGACCGCACAAGCTCAAGCCGACCAAATGAAAGGAATTTCATTGTCGTTTGAACGCAAAGCCGGCGAAGAAGGATTACTTTTCGGTTCCGTTACATCAATGGACGTTGCCGAAGCCTTAAAAGCCAAAGGTTACGATATTGACCGTAAAAAAATTACGTTGAAAGACGCAATCAAAGTTACGGGCGATTATACAGTTCCGGTAAAATTACACCGCGAAGTTGTGCTGAACGTGCCTGTCAGCGTTACGGCAGAAGGCGTTGAAGCCGAAGCTGCAACCGAAGAAGTTAAAGCGGAAACAACCGAAGCGTAAGTTGCTTTTGTCGGTTTTCAAACTTTGAAGTATCATTAAAGACTGCGAGTTTATTTAAAACTTGCAGTCTTTTTTTAATCAATATGCAAGACATTTTTATTACCAAAATTAAAATTAACGAAGTCCGAAATATCAAAGACTTTGAGATAAATTTGTCTGAAACCGAGCGTAAACATTTGATTATTACGGGGAAAAACGGGAGCGGGAAAACTTCTTTACTAAATAATTTCAAAAATGAATTGGATATGCAAAGATTTGCACAGGGCAGTCCAACTCGAACAAAAATTACTTTCAACAATGGAGCTATAATTTTTGAATGTTTTGCAAAAGGAGAGTTTGTAATAACATTCTTCGCCGCAAAAAGAAGATCTCAATTTGTTGAAACTAAAGGAATAAGCAAAATTGAATCAAAACGATATTACCTGATAAATGAAAATATCGGACATGAATTTACTCAACATCTAGTTAATCTTCAGTTTGACAAATTAGTTGCCAAAGATGAATTGGATTCAAAAGTTGTTGAAAATATAGATAATTGGTTTGAAATTTTTGAGAAAGAACTTAGTAATTTATTTGGCGAACCAAACCTTAAATTTGTTTTCGATAAAAAAAACTATAGATATCAAATTGTCGAAAACGGAAACGCACCAATAACTTTTAATGAACTTCCTGACGGCTATTCAGCTATTTTAGATATTATTACCGAACTGATAATGCGAATGGAAGAACATAAAACCAAAAGTTATGATGTGCAAGGAATCGTTTTAATTGACGAAATTGAAACTCATCTGCATATTGATTTGCAGAAAAAAATACTGCCGTTTTTGACTTCGTTTTTTCCGAAAATTCAGTTTATTGTAACCACGCATTCGCCGTTTGTTATAAATTCGGTCAGCAATGCGGTTGTTTGCGATTTAGAAAAACGGATTGTAGAAGACGATTTATCGGGTTATTCTTGGGAAACTATAATTGAAAGTTATTTTGATTCCGATAAGTATTCTACTGAATTAAAAACGAAAGTAGCACGTTATGAAGAACTGTTGGATAACGATAATTTAACTGAAGGCGAAAAGGACGAATTGTTGGATTTGAAAATTTATTTTAACAGAAAAGTTCCGACAGTTTTTGCAAATGAATTAGCTGTTAAACTTGATGAACTACATTCAAAAGCAATTGCGAAAAATAAAAAATGATTTATTTGCCGAAGTCACAACCTGCACCGGAATCTTTAGCAAAAGAAAAGCTAAAAAGCACAGGAGATTGTGGAAAAGAAGATGTCATGAATCGCCTATGCGAAGATTTTAAGGACAAATGCTATATTTGTGAACAAAAAAACTTTGTCTCGATTAATATAGAACATTTTATTCCTCACAAAGATAATAATATAGATTTAAAGTATGATTGGAATAATCTTTTTTTAGCTTGTTATCATTGTAATAACTCAAAAGGCGAATTTGATAACATATTGGACTGTACAAAAACTAGAGACGTTGAAACTAACATTAAGTATGAGTTCGTAAATTCCGGTTTTCCAAAGGAAAAAACTGTAATAACTTCACTTGATTTAGATTCAATTGAAAATACAAATACAGTAAAACTTCTTAATCTTATTTATTCCGGCAAAACTGACAGAAAAAAACTTGGTGCACAGCAGCTTCGCAACGAAATTTCTAAAGAAACAGGAAAATTATCTAACCTATTAAGACTTTATTTTTCAAGTGACGGAAATATTAGCGAAGTCGAAAAAGAAAAGCTGAAAATGCAAATTATGCTGAAACTTAGCCGTTGCTCAAAATTTACGGCATTTAAGCGTTGGATAATAAGAGATAATCCAATTTATTTTCAAGAATTTCAGAACTACTTAAATTAAACAAAAATGAGTCCGAATCAAGCCAGAGAACAGTATTTAGAAAAACCTTTGCCGTCGTCGCCCGAATCAGAGCGTGTGATTTTGGGGGCGATTTTGCTTGATAACACGCTTATTTCGCAAGCAATCGAGGCACTGAAAGAAGAAGACTTTTATTCGCCGTTGCACCGTCGAGTTTTCCGTGCAATGTCTTCTTTATTTGAACGCGGAAATAAAATCGATCCGATTCTAATCGGCGAAGAACTCAAAAAAGAAGGTCAGCTCGAAAATATCGGCGGAATTGCGACAATTACGAATCTCACTTACGGTTTGCCGCATTTTTCAAACATCGAAACTTATACGAAAGTCGTTCACGATAAATCGGTTACGCGAAATTTAATCAAGGTTTGTAATCAAATAACGAGCGAAGCATTATCCGAAGAAGAAGATGCCGAAGTTATTTTGGAAAACGCCGAGCGAGCGATTTTTGCACTCGCCGATGAACGTGCCAAGCAAGGTTTTTCGCACATCAAACCGATTGCCGAAGTCGTGTTGGCAAAAGTTCAAGAATTTGCCAAACGCGACAGCCACGCTTTAACAGGTTTGTCCACCGGTTTCCGCGATCTTGACACAATGACTTCGGGGTTTCAACGCTCCGATTTGATTATCGTTGCCGCACGTCCGTCAATGGGAAAATGCTTGAACGAAGACAGCGAAATTGTTTTGTCCGACGGCAGTTTGAAAACGATTCGAGAGATTTTCGGTGAAAAAAAAGGTGAGCTTTTAACACTTCAAGATAATTTCAAATTCAAACAAACTAAAGCCGTTGACTTTATTGATGACGGCATAAAGCCTGTGTTTAGTGTAATTACAAGACTCGGCAGAAAAATTGAAACAACAATTACGCACCCGTTTTTGACGATTAACGGTTGGCAAAAATTGTCGGAACTGAAAATTGGCGACAAAATTGCCGTTCCGCGAATTATTGATGTTTTCGGTGAGAAATCGTGGCGTGATTGTGAAGTGAAACTTCTTGCATATTTGCTCGGCGATGGTTGTCTGACAAAAAGTACGCCTGAATTTACGGTCGCAAAAACAAATTTGAAAGAAGATTTTTCTGCGGCGGTTGATGAATTCGGCGGAGTTGAAGCGGTTCAATCTAATTCGTTTGACCGAACATTTTCATTTCGAGTTCGCAAAAAAGGGAAGCGTTCAAACAAAAAAAATTCGCTTACAACTTGGCTTGAAACGCTTGGAATATACGGCTGTAACAGTCATCAAAAATTTATTCCGAGCGAAGTTTTTACGCTCAAACGCGAGCAAATTTCATTATTTTTGAATCGTCTTTTTTCAACCGACGGTTGGGCGAGCGTTCTTTCAAGCGGACAAAGTCAACTTGGTTATTGTTCGGTCAGCGAAAAACTTGCACGTCAAATTCAACATTTGCTGCTGCGGTTCGGAATTATTTCAAATTTGAAAAATAAGCAAGTTAAGTATAATGATACAAAGCGTTTAGCCTTTCAACTTGATATTAATGACGCAAAATCAATAAAAATATTTGCATCATCAATCGGTATTTTTGGCAAAGAACAAGTTTTCGATGAAATAATCCAAACGCTTGAAAATCGAAATTATCAAACAAATAAAGATCTAATTCCGCTTGAAGTTTGGTCGGAAATCTCTGCGAAAAAAGGTGTCGAATCTTGGCAGTCTTTGGCGAAACGTGCAGAAATAAAAGGTTACACAAATGTTCACGCAGGCAAACGTTCGCCAACACGCGAACGGCTTTCAAAATTTGCAACAGCCTTGCAAGACGAGTATTTACAACATTTAGCATCAAGTGAGGTTTATTGGGACGAAATTGTTTCAATCGAATTTTCGGGCAACAAACAAGTTTATGATTTAACAATTCCCGAAACGCATAATTTTGTCGCTAATGATATTTGCGTTCACAACACGGCTTTGGCGTTAAATATCGCTGAAAATGCGGCGATTTTAGAAGGTGCGGTCGTTGCCGTTTTCTCACTTGAAATGTCGAAAGAACAGCTTGTGATGCGGATGCTTTCATCGGAAGCCAGAGTTGACGCACAACGATTCCGTAACGGATTTTTGACCAAAGACGAATGGGGAAGATTGGCGGGAGCAATCGGGACGCTTTCCGAAGCTCGCCTTTTTATTGACGATACGCCCGGAATTTCGCCTTTGGAAATGCGTGCCAAAGCCAGAAGATTGATTGCCGAACAAAAACAACTCGATTTAATTGTAGTTGACTATATGCAGTTGATGACCGGCAGCGGCAAACGAAACGAGAACCGTCAGCAGGAAGTTTCGCAAATTTCGCGTGAACTGAAAGGCTTGGCAAAAGAGTTAAATGTTCCGGTGATTGCACTTTCGCAGTTGTCGCGGGCTCCCGAAGCACGAAATCCGCCGCGTCCGCAGATGTCGGATTTACGTGAATCCGGAAGTATTGAGCAGGACGCAGATTTGGTTACATTTATTTATCGGGACGAATATTACAAACCCGACGAAGAAAATCAAGGTGTTGCCGAATTGCTGATTTCCAAACAGCGAAACGGTCCGACGGGAACGGTAAAATTGGCGTTTTTGAAAGAATTTACGAGATTTGAAAACTATTTCGGAGAATAGTTTGCAAGGTAAAAAGTAAAAGGGAAAAGGTAAAGCTATGAGCGAGGATTTAAGATTTCCGGTAGGAAACTTTGAACAAGTTGAAGTTACGAAAGATTTACGCAATCAATTTATCAAAACTATTGCCGAATTGCCGGCGAAATTGCGTGCGGCGTGCGAAGGTTTGAGCGAAGCACAACTCGAAACGCCGTATCGTCCCGAAGGTTGGACAATCAAACAAGTTATTCATCACGTTGCGGACAGTCATTCGCAATCTTTTAGCCGCTTTAAACTCGGTCTAACCGAAAATTGTCCGACGATAAAGCCTTATTCCGAAGCAGATTGGGCGGAACTTGCTGATTCAAAACACGCTCCAATTGATTCTTCGTTGGCGATAATTGAAGGCACACACGCACGTTGGACTTTGCTCTTAAATTCAATGACAGACGCGGATTTCGGCAAAAAACTGAATCATCCCGAACGCGGCGAATATGATTTAGATTATTTTTTGTCTCTCTACGATTGGCATTCTCGGCATCATCTCGCTCATATCACGGAATTAAGAAAAAGGAATCAACGGTAAAAAAAGTAGCAGAGTGAAAACGTAAAATTTGTTTATAAAGAATCAAAGTTTTACCTTTTACCTTTTACCTTTTACCTTTTTGCTATGCAAAGACCAACTTGGGCAGAAATAAATTTAGACAATCTGGCGTTTAATTTGAATTCGGTTAAATCGTTTGTCGGTAAAGACTTAAAGTATATGGCGGTGGTTAAAGCCGATGCTTACGGACACGGTTCGGTTGAATGTGCAAAGCGGTTTGAGCAAGCCGGAATTGATTGGTTCGGCGTTGCTTTGCCCGAAGAAGGCGTGGAATTACGCAAACACGGAATCCGAAAATTGATCCTTTGTTTGGGAAGTTTTTGGGCAGGTCAAGAACATTTATTGCTCAATCATCACTTAACGCCGACAATTTTTCGCCTTGAAATTGCCGAAAAATTTAATCAAGTCGCCAAAGAACTCGGCGTAATTGCGAATGTTCACATCAAAGTTGATACGGGAATGAACCGCATCGGCGTTCGTTTCGATGAACTTAACGAGTTTGCGGAAGGCTTAAAAAAGTTCACTAATTTAAAGGTTGACGGCGTAATGACACACTTTGCTTCGGCTGACAATTTGGACGAAAATAACTTCACAAACCTTCAAATTAAACGATTTAACGATTCTGTCGAACTGCTGCGCGAGAAAGGTTTCCGTCCGACATTTAAAGATTTGGCAAATTCGCCCGCAAGCGTTGCACATCCGCAATCGCACGGAAATATGCTCAGACTCGGCGGAGTTTTATATGGATTGGGCGGCGATGTTTTGCCGAAAAATATCGAAAAACCCGAATTGAAAGCCGTTATGTCGTTGCACACGCGAATTTCGTTTTTGAAACGAGTTCCGAAAGGCGAAACTCTCGGCTATTCACGCACATTCCGGACAACGCGAGATTCAATCATCGCCACAATTCCAATCGGTTACGACGACGGTTATTTACGCGGACTTTCAAATTGCGGGCAAGTTTTAATCAACGGAAATTATGCGAATATTGTCGGGCGAATTTCAATGGATTGGATTTTAATCGACGTTACGGAAATCGAAAATGTCCGGGTCAACGATGAAGTTATTTTGATCGGGAAACAAAACGGTTTACAAATTTTGACCGAAGATTTAGCCGGAAAAATGAACACTATTTCATACGAAATAACCTGTCGGATTTCTCAAAGAGTCAGACGAATCTACAAAAATGCTTGAAGCAAAAAAAAGTAAATGGTTTCAAAAAATCTTTTCAGCTTATAACCGAAACTTGCTTCGGCGAAGGTTTAACGCCTTTAAAGTCAGCGGAATCGATAACTTACAAAACTTGCCGATTGTCGTTTACGCAAATCATTCAAGCTGGTGGGACGGTTTGGTTGCGTTCCAACTTTGTCGCGAAGCAAACGCCGATATTTACGCGATGATGGAAGAAAAACAGGTTTTGCAATATCCGTTTCATCGCAAAATCGGTGCGTTTTCGGTCGTCCGCGAAAATCCGCGTGATGCGGTGAAAGCGATAAATTACGCGGCAGATTTGTTAAAAGAGAAGCGTTTGGTGTGGATTTTTCCGCAAGGCAAAATTTTGCCGAATGATGTGCGACCAATCGAATTTTTCAACGGAGTTTCACGCATTGTCGAAAAAAGCGAGCAATGTTTTACCGCGCCGATTGCCATTCGCTACGAATTTGCGGGAGAATGGAAACCTGAAGTATTGGTCAAAATCGGCGAACCTAAGATTATCAGTAAACCGTTTAATGCCAAAGGTTTAACAAAGCAATTTGCGGAAAATTTAACGCAAACTTTGGATGAATTAAAGTCTGACATTACCGCGAACAACCTTTCAAATTATGCGAATATAATTTAGCTGACCCAAATTACTCGCGGTTAAAAATTAAATTTTTGTATTTATTGTACAAAAATGAAATTATCAAAAGCATTACGCCGAGCGAGACGAAAACGATTGTTTTTGAAATTGTGGAAAGCGAAGCAATATCATAAAAGAAAAGTTTTGCCAATGTAAAAGCAAACAACGCCATCGCGCCGATTCGCAAGTGGCTTTTTCTTTTCCAAATGCCTAAACCTATTAAAACCAACGAATAACTTCCCCAAAAAAGACTTAAGGCAAGTTTATACGAATCTTTAAAGCCGAAAATATCCATTAAATTCAAAAGTTCGCTGCTCAACATTATCCATAAAATTGCGGCGAAAATTGTTTCGAATATCGCTGTAATATCCGTAACTTTTTGGATGAAATTTTGTTTGTACAATTTGTAGCTCGAATAAATTAAACCTGCCGCAAATGCCAGCGAAAGGTATCTGATTATGATGTGCGAGCTTCCGCGAACAAAGTTTTCTGCATTTGTTTGAAGTAAATAACTTTCACGCAATTCGCTGATAAAAAATAACCCAATGGTTGCGAAAATGCACAAAACAAAGCCGTTAAGCGTTAAAAGCGTGAAACCGAAACCGACATTTTTCAGCCGTTTGAGGTCGATAAACGATAAGATCGAGAAAAACAGCATCGAATAATTTATCTGCCAAACGATATTGAAGTAAGAAATATTGCCGTCAAAACCCAACTTTGTTTCAGTTAAATTCGAGTATTGGACAACAAGTGACTCTGTAATCGCCGTTTTGACAAATTGCAGATGCCAATAGTTTCCGATTTCAATGCGAAAAAGATTATAAAGCGCGATTAAGAAAATTGCGGAAACTCCGATTTTGACAACGCCGAAACTATTTGATTCGAGGCAAGATTCGCGGTTTTTATCATTTATCAAATAACAAATTATTCCGAAGCCGACCGTAAATATCAGTAAGGCGAGGAACGGTTCGTTTGACATCGGAGTTAAGGTTAAAATTCCGTCGGAATTGAGATTATTGTAATAATTTGACCAAGAAATCTGATGTTCGCTTTCATAACCGACAATTCCGACTATTGCCAAAACCATCAAAATATATGATGTAATTTCGTAAAAATCAATCCGTTTGGTGAAACCGACCCAAAATAAAAACACGGCTTCGATCGTCCAAAAAATCGGAACTCGGATGCCTTCTGTTTGAATCGGAACGGCGATTGTGATGAAAAATAAAGCTAAACCGAGCGTAAAATAAAGTGCTTGACGCGAAAATAAACGCTTGGAAATCAGATAACCGACGGTAAAATGCACGACTGCATTCGCTAAGGTAAAAAAGCCGAGAAGTTTTGCAGTTTCCGTGTTTCCGTTCAACATTACATGACCTAAACCAAAGTAAATAAACGAATTAACTAATATTAACACAAAGTTTTCAAGCGAGAAATCTTCGCGGTAAAATAAGTTGTAAATAATAAACGAAGCGTAGAAAATCGTGAAAAACAGAGTTGCAAACCCGAAAGCAAGTCCGAAATGTTGATCGAAATTATACTTACCGACAAACCACGCAAGAAAAATCAGCCAAGTTAAACCGAACGCTGAAATATGCAAAATTTTCCAATACTTTTTAACTGAAACTGCAAGGATTCCAACGTTAATAATTGAAATATAGCTGAACAAAATTGCGACTCTCCCTGATCCGTTACTGAGCAAAAACGGAACGCCATACGCACCGACAAGCCCAATTAACGCAATAACTTGGCGGTTATATTGCCACGCCGAAAAGACCGTGAAAACCGTGATCGCCGCCATCACGAAAAAGGCGAAAGTCTGCGGAATCAAATAGTAAAAACTGTATGCGAAATACGTCAGAAAATACAGTATCGCCACCGCGCCACTCAACAAAACCGCACTGAATTTGTCGTAATTTTGCTTTAATTTAAACGCAAAACCGAGCAATCCGAACGCGAAAATATAACCGATAATTATGCGTGTCGAAGGACTGATTAAATTATTGTCAATCGCATATTTCGCGCCGATTCCAACGCCGATAATCGTGATGATTATTCCGATGATACTGATTAGATTTTTGCCGACAAATTCTTCGATATGCAGATTTTGACCGGTAATTTCAGTTGTTTGATAAGTCGGTGAAACTTGCGTCTGCACTTTTCTTTCGGCAAATACGGCAGGTTCAACTTTTACTTTCGGCGGTGAATACTGCGGTGTAACTTGCGGTTGAATCAGAGTTTGCGGACTGATCGGGAAGTTTTGACTTACTTTTTTCAGATGAAAAATCTCGGTTTTTAACAACGCAATTTCTTTATTGAAATAACCTTGATACTCAACCATTTTATCGAGTCGTTGCTGAAGTTGCGCAAGTTTTTCGTTATAATCGGACATATATTTTGTGATAACTTTATTACAATAATCAATTTTTGAAAAGAGGTGTTTCCTGACTAATCAATAAATAAAGATAATTTTATGAATTTTCAAATATCGCAAGCAATCGAAATTCTGTCGCAAACGCCGGCAACGATTAAATCTTTACTCGGTAATTTAAGCGATGATTGGGTTTACGCTAAAGTTGGCGAAGAAAGTTGGAACGCTTTTGATATAATCGGGCATTATATTCACGGCGAACAAACCGATTGGATTCCGCGTGCAAAAATTATTTTGGCACAAGACGAAAGTGTTACATTTGAAACATTTGACCGTTTCGCACAATTTGAAATTTCCAGAGGAAAATCGTTCGCGGAATTACTCGAAACTTTTGCAGAATTACGCAGACAAAATCTTGAAACATTGAAATCGTGGAATTTGACCGATGAACAATTGAAGTTGAAGGGAATTCATCCCGAACTAGGCGAAGTTACGCTCGAACAATTATTGGCGACGTGGACGGTTCACGATTTAACGCATATTCGGCATATTTCTATTGTGTTGGCAAAGCAATATTCTGAGAGTGTCGGCGTGTGGAAGGAATATCTGACTATTTTGAAATAGTGGTAAGAGAAAAAACTTATCCACAGATAAATACAGATGAAAACGGATAAGAATTTATGATAAAAAAACGTCAAATATTGATCGAATTTGATCGAAGAAATCTGTGTTTATCTGTGTTTATCTGTGGACAAAAAAAATTTAGAAAATTTATATGAAACGAACAATCAAAGCACCGACCGGAACAACTTTAACCTGCAAAAACTGGCTCATCGAAGCCGCGTATCGGATGATTCAGAACAATCTCGACGCGGAAGTCGCGTTTGATCCTGATAATTTAATCGTCTATGGCGGACGCGGGAAAGCGGCGAGAAACTGGGAATCGTTTGACGCGATTTTGGAGAGTTTGAAGAATCTTGAAGAAGACGAAACTTTACTCGTTCAATCGGGCAAACCGGTCGCGGTTTTTAAGTCGCATACGGATGCACCGAAGGTTTTAATCGCCAATTCAAACATCGTCCCGCATTGGGCGACGCAAACGCAATTTGACCAATATGAACGCGAGGGGTTGATGATGTATGGACAAATGACCGCCGGAAGTTGGATTTACATCGGCACGCAGGGAATTTTGCAGGGAACTTACGAAACTTTCGGTTCGCTTGCACGGCAAAACGGTTGGGGAAGTTTGGCGGGAAAGTTTGTTTTGACCGCAGGTTTGGGCGAAATGGGCGGAGCTCAGGCTCAGGCGATTACGTTTAATGGCGGTGTCGGTTTGCTGGTTGATGTTGATCCGTGGCGGATTGAACGGCGATTGCAGTTGAAACAAGTTGACTTGCAAGCGAAAGATTTAGACGATGCGTTGCGTCTGGTCAAAGAATTTACCGATAAAAGGGAAGCGAAATCTATCGCACTTTTGGGCAACGCGGCGGACGTTCATTGGCAAATACTTGAACGTAATATTCTGCCCGATGTCGTTACCGATCAGACTTCCGCACACGATGTTTTATACGGCTATATTCCGCAAGGTTTTTCAATCGAACAGGCGAATGAACTTCGTAAATCTAATCAAACCGAATACGAAAAACGGGCGACAGCTTCGATGGCAAGGCACGTTGAAGCAATGCTTGAATATCAGAAACGCGGGGCAATCGTCTTTGATTACGGCAACAATCTGCGTCAACGGGCGAAGGATAACGGAGTCGAAAATGCGTTTGATTATCCGGGATTTGTGCCGGCGTACATTCGTCCGCTGTTTTGCGAAGGCAAAGGTCCGTTTCGTTGGGTGGCACTTTCGGGCGACAAGGAAGACATCTATAAAACCGACCAAGCAATGATGGATTTGTTTCCCGACAACGACCATTTGTGCAAATGGCTGACGATGGCACAAGAGCAAGTCGAGTTTCAAGGTTTGCCTGCGAGGATTTGCTGGCTCGGCTACGGCGACCGTGCGAAAGCTGGTTTGAAATTAAACGAATTAGTCGCCAACGGAACGCTCAAAGCCCCGATTGTAATTGGCAGAGACCATCTCGATTGCGGTTCGGTTGCCTCGCCAAACCGCGAAACCGAAGCGATGAAAGACGGCTCGGACGCAATCGCCGATTGGGTTTATCTCAACGCAATGATCAACTGCGTCGGCGGTGCAACGTGGGTTTCGCTCCACCACGGCGGCGGAGTCGGCATCGGCTATTCACTCCACGCCGGACAAGTAATCGTCGCCGACGGCACACCCGAAGCCGCCAAACGAATCGAAAGAGTTTTGACAACCGACCCCGGAATGGGCGTAGTCAGACACGTTGACGCGGGTTATGATGAGGCGATTGAATTTGCGAGGGAGAATGGTGTTAAGATTCCAATGATTTAAGGATGGTTGAAAAATGACGAAAAAAGCTAAGGAAGAACCGACTAAATGTTTTGTCGGTTTAAATTGTGACGAAACTGAAAAAGAACGAATACAAAATATTGTGTGCGTGGGCGATGCAATCTATTTGGATGAAGAAGAAAATCAACGGTATTGCGTTATGCACTATCGAAATAAGTCTAAAAAGGTTGAATTTGACAAGGTCTTTAAAGAAGAACTAGAAAATAAAAAATGCGATTTTCGTTATGTTTATTTTCCTGCAATCTTTATCGAGGATGTGACATTTGACAAAGTAGCAAATTTTCAAAAAGCTATTTTCGGTTATACGACAAACTTTAAGAAAGTCATTTTCAAGAATGATGCTAATTTTCAAGGTGCGTTTTTCTTTCTCTATGTATCGTTTTCCGAAGTAACTTTCAATCGTTTCGCAAATTTTGATTATTGTAATTTTAAGGGCATGTCATTTTTTTCTGATTTGACCTTTGATTGCAAATATAAAGAAATTGACTCGTCAATTTCAATTGCAACTTTTAAATCTGCTGAATTCAAATACGATTTGCAATTTGATTCTGTATGTAACGAGGTTATTGATTTTTCAAACACTACATTTGAACAGAAAGCAAATTTTGATAATTCAATACTTCTGAAAGGCTTTTCGACATTTTCAGGAGCTACTTTTAAAGATGAAGTAAGTTTTCAAAACGTAGTTTTTGGCGACAGAAATATTGAAGAAAATAATAATACTTCTTTCTTCTTTACTAAAACCACGTTTGAAAAGAAGGTAAGTTTTCAAAATTCAAGTTTTTTATTTTTCATGCACTTCTCAAATGCTCGATTTAAGGGTTCTGCGGATTTCCGAGAATCTGAAGTCAAAAACAGTATTCTTTTTAATGATGCGACATTTGAAAGTTTTGCAAGATTTTCAAGCAGAAACAATCATCATCAGCTTTGGAACTATGACGGGTTAAATTTCTCATCAGTAGAAGTAGAAAAGCCAGAAAGAATTTTCTTCCAATCAATTTCTTTGAAGCCTGATTCATTTGTAAATACTGATATAAGAAAGTTTGACTTTAGTGATATTAAATGGGAAACGAAGAATTTTGCTTGGGATTGGTCAAGATTTAAAGATGTAGAATGGTGGAAAAATGAAGCTAAGGCACGAGAAACAAGTTATGTGAGTTTAGAAAAGAAATATCGCCAATTTGCAACTTATGCAGAAGAAAACAACGATTACCAAAATGCCTCAAAATTTAGATATACCGCTTTTGATATTCAAAGAATAACGTCTTGGTTTGGTCGTCTGCCAGTTACTCTTCTTTGGTGGTATAAATGGACAAGCAGATATGGAGAAAATTGGCTTTGGTGTGCAATTCTTTTATTAGCATTGATATTAGCTGTTTTTCCTTATATTTACACAATACACAATTTCACAACTTGCTCTAATGACAGACCAATAGCTACGAGTTTAGTCATTTGTGAATCTAAGGTTAAAGAAATTAGCGAAACTTGCTCTTGTTCAAATGAGCCGTTAAGTTTTCGAGATGCAATTATCCAAAGTTTGACAACAGCAACTTTGCAGAATGTCGAATATCGTAAACCAGTAACTTGGCGGGGCGAACTTTGGATAATCTTGGAAAAGATATTCGCACCGTTGCAAGCGGCGTTGCTGGCGTTGGCGATTCGGCGGAAGTTTATGCGGTAATTTCATTTACCATTTACCATTTATCATTAAACATTTATCATTGATCTTATGACAATTATTCTTGACTTACTTGACGACGAATCGGCTACTGAAGCGATTAAAATAGTAGCTGAAATAAGCAAAACTAACGAAGTCAGTTGGGCGTTGGTCGGTGGTTTGGCGATGGCAGTTTATGGAAGCGACAGAAATACAAAGGACATTGATATTATCGCAAACAAACTTTTACCGTTAGAAAATAAAGGTTTATTGCGACAAGGCGGCGAGCGTTATCTG
>JANPBM010000034.1:0-44651 GCA_031430435.1 Acidobacteriota bacterium | reverse complement strand
AGTCTCAGTTTGTCTCACAGACTCATCTCTTCCAACAATTATCAAGCGTCCAAGATAATCGTTAAGTAGTCAACTTTCAACATACAAGTTTGTTGCCGCCGTTTAGCAACTTAAAAACTAAGGTTTATCGACAAGCTGAAGCGTGTCGTACTTTCGCAAACCAATTCCTTTCGGGTATAGTAATACATTTTTATAGGAAAGCCCTGTTTGTTGACAACCTCTAACTTGATTCAAGCTAAAGGTTAGTTGACAACCTTTATTCTTAATTCTTAATTCTCAATTCTTCATTCTTAATTCTTAATTCTTAATTCTCAATTCTCAATTCTCAATTCTTCATTCCCTGCCTTTCGCCCGACCAACAAAAGATATGAATACATGGCAATGCCCGTGATGATTCCGGTGGCGAATTTAATCGGAGCAGGGATATTCGACGGCGAGAGAAAGCCTTCGATGATTCCCGCGACGACCAGCAGAAACGCACAGCCAAAGACTAATTTAACCGCTTTCAAACCGGCTGTTTTGAGCGCGTCCGTCCGCGATAAATCTTTCGGATTCCAGAGCGAATAACCGATCATCATCCCCGCGCCGCCGGCGATAAAAATACACGAAAGCTCGATCACGCCGTGTCCGATCATAAACGTTACCAAATCATCGCCGAAATTTGCGTCGATTTTATAACAAACGCCCAAAACTCCTCCGATGTGCAACCCGTTAAAAGCTAAAACATACAACGTCCCGATGCCGAGAAATGCTCCCCACGCAAACGCATAAAACGTGACCATAATGTTGTTGGTGAGAATTTGGCTGGCTCCGACTTGGTTTTCTTTGTTTAATTCCAACCACCACCGATTGCCGTCTTGCACGTTATAACGCAACTGCTCCAACCCCAAACTGTCGGCAAAACTCAAATCGTTATACGCCATAAAAAACGACGCAACGCCGAAAATCGTAAAGATTGCAAAAGCCAACGCCGTAAACTTCCAAGTTTTACGAAACGTTTGCGGAAAGTCTTGGGCAAAGAATTTCCAAATCACGCCGATGCCGTTATTTTCCGCCCGATAAATTTTCCCGTGCGCGCGAATCGCCAAACTGTTCAGATAATTGATAAGTTTCGGATCGCGTGTTTCGGCGCGGGCAATCGCCAAATCAGACGCGACACGCCGATAAAGTTGCCCGAATTCCCGCACCTCTTCTTTCGGCAAACGCTTCATCGAAGAATACTCCAGTTCACCGAGTAAATCTTCGAGTCGTTGCCAATTATTTTTGCGTTCATCAATAAACCGATTTGCCATTGTTTTTGAAGTATAGCAATTTTTTTCCCCGCACAGGCAACCAAATCACAACTTAATGTTCCTGACTAAATGCAAGAAACATTTTCGCCGGCGTTCAAAATATATTCGACACACGGAACTTTATGATGTTTTGCGGTGTCTAACCAAATAGAAAATACAATTTCGGGAGTAAATAATGAAGAAAATAATTTTATCGCTCAGTATCATTTGCTGTGTTTTTGCAATAACTTATGCGCAAACGCAAGGCGAACTCGATGCCTTTGACAAAAAAGGTAAACCTGTCGGCAGTTGTCCTTTGAAACAAACAACCGTGAAAGCCGAAATCAGCGGTTTTCTCTCGCGTGTCAAGGTTACACAAGAATTTGAAAACAATTTCACCGTGCCGATCGAAGCCGTTTATGTCTTTCCGCTGCCAAACAATTCGGCGGTTGACGATATGACGATGAAAATTGGCGAACGCACGATTCGCGGTAAAATAATGAAGCGCGATGAAGCCAAACAAGTTTATGAAACGGCGAAAAATAACGGACAAACCGCGAGTTTGCTTAATCAGGAACGACCGAATATTTTTACCCAAGCAGTCGCCAACATTATGCCGAACGAGAAGATTACGATTGAAATCAGCTATGTTGAAACCTTGAAATACGACGACGGAAGTTATGAATTTGTCTTTCCGATGGTTGTCGCGCCG
Source organism: Acidobacteriota bacterium (assembly GCA_031430435.1). Lineage (GTDB taxonomy): Bacteria > Acidobacteriota > Blastocatellia > Pyrinomonadales > Pyrinomonadaceae > JANNVK01. The sequence goes on along the minus strand of JANPBM010000034.1, from coordinate 42,668 downwards.
CGATACAATCCCGCTTCGATGACGGCGGAACAAAGTAAAACTATTTCGCCGCCGGTCGCCCTCAAAACTCGTGCGGGACACGATATTTCAATCGAGATAAGTTTGAACGCGGGCGTTCCGGTCGAAGAAATTCGCTCGACATCGCACGAATTGGAAACCGTCAATTTGAGTTCAAACAGTTCGAATATCAAATTAAAAGCCGACAAAGTTATTCCGAACAAAGACTTTATCTTGCGTTACGATGTGACGGGCAAGAAAATAAACGACGCGATTTTGACGCACAGCCAAGGCAACGGCGGATATTTTAGCCTAATTCTCTCGCCGCCGGACAAAATCGAATCACGCGATGTTACGCCGAAAGAAATTGTTTTTGTGGTTGATACAAGCGGTTCGATGGGCGGTTTTCCGCTCGATAAAGCCAAAGAATCAATGAAAATGGCACTCGACGGACTTTATCCGAACGACACTTTTAATCTGATAACTTTCGCGGGCGACACGGCAATTTTATTCGACAAACCCGTTCCCGCAACCAAAGGAAATCTTGAAAAAGCCCAAGCATTTTTGGACGGACAACGCGGCGGCGGCGGAACCGAAATGATGAAAGCGATTAAAGCCGCACTCGATCCGTCGGACGCTCAAGATCATTTGCGAATCGTCTGTTTTATGACAGACGGTGAAATCGGCAACGAAGCCGAAATCTTATCTGAAATTCAAAAACACCCGAACGCGAGAGTTTTCAGCTTCGGCATCGGCAGTTCGATAAACAGATTTTTATTGCAAAAAATGGCTGATGAAGGTCGCGGCGAAGCTGAATTTGTCACGCTTGAAGACGACGGTTCAAAAGCTGCCAAACGCTTTCACGAACGCATCAGAAATCCTTTATTAACAGATATTTCGATTGATTGGAACGGCTTGGAAGTCGCGGATGTTTATCCGAAACGCCAGCCCGATCTATTTTCCGCCAAACCTGTTATCATTCACGGTCGTTATCTGAAATCCGGCAGCGGCACAATCAAATTGAAAGGAAAGTTTGCGGGACAAGATGTTGTTCGCGAAATTCCCGTCAACTTTTCCGACAACGCAACGGGAAACGATGTGCTGGCAACACTTTGGGCGAGAACTCGAATCGACGATTTAATGTCAAACGATTACAACAGCGTTGCCCAAAACGGCAAAACTAAGCCCGAAATCGAGCAGCAAATTACACAACTCGGTTTGGAATTTCGTTTGTTGACGCAATTTACATCGTTTGTCGCGGTCGAAGAAAAAGTGGTTAATCAAAACGGCAAACCTGTTCGCGTTGATGTGCCGGTTGAATTGCCGCAGGGTATGAATGCCGACACAATTAAGTTGGAAGAAGACGAGAAATCACCGATGACGGCTAGAAGAAATATGCCGTTAGTAAAGCGTCCGCGTGGAACGATGAACGGCGTAAAAAATAGTGTAACAAGCGGGATTCCCACAACTGTTACAAGGGTTGGAGTAATTTCCGGCGGCGTTGTCAACGGAAAAGCGACAAGTTTGCCGAAACCTGCTTATCCCGCAGCGGCGAATGCGGTCAATGCGACAGGTGCGGTAAATGTCCAAGTTGTAATTGACGAAAACGGCAACGTGATTTCTGCAACGCCGATTTCGGGTCATCCGTTGCTTCGGGCGAGTGCGGAAGCGGCGGCGAAAAACTCGAAATTCAGCCCGACGATGCTTTCGGGGCAAAAGGTCAAAACAACGGGAATTATTGCGTATAACTTCAGCAACGGTGTGGCAACAGTTTCAGCGGGAAATCAAACCGTCGCGGAAAATTCGCAAATTCCGTTGACCGAAGCCGAGATGAAACTGCAAGCCATGAAAGATAAACTGCACGTTTGGGTTTACGATTTAGTTGAAAAATTGCAAAAGAATACTTCAACAACAACCGCAAATGAGGCGAATTTCGTCAAAAACGGAAAGGCTTCGATTCGGATTCAGTTTTCCGCAATTACGCCGGAAATAACCAAATTGCTTTATCAACTTGGTTTTGAAAGCGAAACAGTCGGTTTTGAAACGGTAAACGGCAAAAAAACGCTAATCGGTTCGGGTAAAATTCCGATTGCGAATATCTTGAAAATCCTTGAAATTAAAGAAGTTGAATTGATTTCGCCGAATATGTAGCAAACCCGCGAAGTAAAAATACAAAGTAAGCCGGCGAAGCGAATATGAATAATTTTTTTCGCTTCGTCGGCTGATTTTGTTTATAGTAGGTTTATGAAATATCTTCTGATTGCAATTTTCATAATGCCGATTGCTGTATTCTCACAAAATACGAGCGATATTCAATTTTGGAATGAAACGGTCGTTTCTGTTCCGCTTATTAAATCGAAAGACAAAAACGGCAAGGAGTTTGATCGGCTTTCAGGTCAAATTCTCGGTACTTTCAGAATCGGTAAACGTTCCATTCAATTCGGCGATCTGAGAATCGGAGCAGGTTTTGATTATCGCGTGAGCAAATTTATAAGTTTGCAGCCGAGTTATATTTACCGTTCGGAAAAATCACGCGGCAACCGCAGATTATATGAAAGCCGTTTTCGGTTTGCGGTAAATCTGCAAAAAGATTTTGCGAAAATTCGGCTCAGAAACCGCAATATGTTCGATTATCGGCAGAGAAAATCACGCAACGTTGACCCGACATTTTACCGTAATCGCGTACAGGTAATTTTTCCGCAAAAAAAGTTTGAACCATACATAATGAACGAATTTTATTACGAAATCGGCTCGAAACAATTTACGCGAAATCGTCTTTTTTTCGGTTTTAACAAACGTATCAACAAAAATCTGACGACCGATATTTTTTATGTTTGGCAAAAAAATAAAACAGGTACAATAAAAACAGTTCACGGTTTCGGTATCAATCTGCGAATCAGAATCGGTTAACAACCAAGTTGCCAAACACGGGCTTTTTGCTTACGATTAAAAGTTATGTTGAAACGCTATATGCACAACCGCGAACGCCATTTTGCTTTTCTGACCGATAACAGAATTGTGCGAGATTTTGATTGGGGAACGGAATTCGTCGGCGGAAACGGCGGAAATCCGCACGATTTTTTTACCGAATACAGCAAAGATATTTTGCAAAACAGCAACGAATATTTCAGTTTGCCGAGTGAAATCGAATACGAACCGATTAACGAAAATAACGAAATTTGTTGGAAAAGTGCGATTGAAACACCGTGCGAAAAAAATAATCGAGTGGTTGCCAAGTTGTTTCCCGTCAACAATAAAAGCACGGCGGTTATCGTGCTTCCGCATTGGAACGCTCCGGCTGAAAGTTATTTCGGGCTGTGCGAACTTTTTAATAAACGCGGAATGTCGGCGTTGCGTTTGACGATGCCGTATCACGAATCGCGGATGTCGCCCGATTTAGTGCGTGCCGATCATTTGATTGCTCCGAATATCGGGCGAACTTTGCAATCGACGCGGCAGGCAGTTTTGGACACAAAAGCGTGTGTTCGACTGCTGAAAAACGAAGGTTACGAACGAATCGGAATTGTCGGGACAAGTATCGGTTCGTGCGTTGCGTTCCTCGCCTTTACGCACGACAACGACATTGAAGCCGGAGTTTTTAATCACGTTTCAGGTTATTTTGCAGATGTTGTGTGGCAAGGACTTTCAACCTATCACGTCCGCGAAAGTATCGAGAAAGTCGTTTCATTAGAAGATTTACGCGAATTTTGGCGACCGATTTCCCCGATGGGACACATTGAAAAACTGAAAGAAAACCCGCGTCCGCAAAAATATATTTACACACTTTACGATTTAACTTTCCCCGTTGATCTGTCACGCGAAACAATAAAACGCATCAAGCAAACTTCGCCGCAAGCCGAATCTTCGTGGTTGCCGTGCGGACATTACACGCTCGGCGAATCGCCTTGGAAATATATCGACGGCTGGAAAATTACGAGTTTTTTGAAGAAGAATTTGCGATAGAGTTTTTTACAGGAGAAATTTGTAAACAATTACGCCTGTAATTTTTATTGGCTTTCCGCTCAGTTTTACAGGCTCAAATGTTGAATTTAATGCAGCTTTAATTGCGTTTGCTCGATCAAAAGTAAGGCTGCATTTGCGGCTGAAAGATGTCCGACATCTATTTGGGGAATCGACAGCGGACGGGTTTTGCTGTATCCGGCGTGATAGCTGCGGTCATAATAGTCGAGTATCAACCTGCACGCCTCGCGGATTTCGTTTTGATTGATAAGTTCAATCGCCGCTTTTGTTTGTAATCCTCCGAGCCTTTTGACGATTCGTTTTGTCGCTTCGATCAAGTCTGACGGGTCGGATTGACCATACATCTCAGTCAAGATGTCTAATCTCACCTCGATCGGGCGAGTTATTTCAAAGGCAGGCGCCGATTTCATCAGGCGAAAAAACTCTTCGGGTATCGTGCAGATTCCTATTCGCAGACTTTCCGCTTCGACCCAAACAGGTTTCGATGAATCCGTCAAACAAAGTTCTTCGGCAATCAGGTTTTCAAAATGCTGCGTGCCGGGCTGCGGCGGCATTCCGAGACTGCCGAAACTACTGCCTCGGTTGTTTGCAAGTCCTTCGAGATCAAGCACTTGACTGCCGAGTTCTCGTAAACACTCCAGGATTTGCGTCTTTCCCGTTCCGGTCAGTCCGCCCAAAAGATTGATACGGCGAGGAAAACCGACGACTTCACGAACCCAACGGCGATACGATTTGTAACCGTCTTCGAGCATAACAACCTGCATTCCCAATGTTTTGAGAAGCCAAGCAACACTTCGGCTCCGCATTCCGCCACGCCAACAATGAACACGCGCAACTTTATCCGGAGCAATCATTATTGCTCGGCGAACCATTTCGCCTAAGCGGGGACCAACGCGGTCAAAACCAATTTGAATCGCCGCTTCTTTTCCTTTTTCTTTGAAACAAATACCGATTTCGGCTCGCTCTGCGTCGGAAAACAAAGGAAAATTGATCGCTCCGGGAATATGTCCGCACGCGAATTCAGCCGGACTGCGGACATCGAGAATCGGTCCCGATGCTTCGCGGAAAATTTTAATTGAGACAACTCTTGTCATTAAAGTTATTATGGCAGACGAAACGAGCAAACGAAACCGTCTGTTGCGACAACCTTTCGTTCGAGTTTTGCGCAACGAATAAAAAAGGATTTGCTCATTCCGCCGTTGCCGATTGATGATCGGACTTTGAATTGCCCGAAAGATTTTTCGGCGGTAAATTCTATCTGTTTATTTAATTCCTCTTAATTTTCAGCCATTATCGCACCGGTTTCGGAAAACTGACCGGACTTTTGTTGCCGTCTTTATCAACCGCCCGAACGCCGAAAAAGTAATTATCTTTCGACATCGCTTTCATAATGTATGTCGTTACGTTGCCGACATTCAGCGAATTTGTCCAAACTGCCGAGGTCGTCTCTCGCCACACAATTTCGTAACTTGCAATGTCCGCATCCGAGTTCAAATCCCACTTTAATTCCGTGTCGTTTCCAAGCCGCGTTGTAACCATTCCGACATTTTTCGGGCGGGCGGGAGCAAGTGCCAGCGATGCCAAACTTGCCAAATTTACTCGCGTAACGTTCGCCGCATATTCAAAATCGACGAATTCGGGCAAATCACCGAATTGCGTGCCGTTTTCCGTGCGAACATTTTGATGCTGACGGTCGTAATCTTCGTTCGTTTCGGTCAAACGAACTGCGGTAAAACCTCGCTCTAAAAACGGAATGTGATCGCCGCCGCGCAAATATCTGTCGCGGCGATAAACCATCAGGACGGTAAATTTAGCAAGATATTTGTCGCCGGTTTCTTTGATAAATCTCGCCAGTTGACGCGATGCCGAATCATTTTCTCCGCCGACACCGCGACGCGAAACGGCTTGTTGTTCGGTTTCGTCGGACGGCACGCCTTCGCTGAATACGCGTACCGAATTTCGATTCGCGGCTTTCTTAAACGTCAAAACGCCGCCGATAATGTCATTCGTCAACATTGCCTCGATATTTTGTTTGTTAATTTTCGCTTGTTCGGCGTAATATACGGCGCCGAGCAAACCTTGTTCTTCGCCCGCAACTGCCATAAACACAATAGTTGCATCAAACTTTTGCTTTGACATTACTCGCGCAAGTTCCAAACTCGCGGCAGTTCCGGATGCGTCGTCGTTCGCTCCCGGAGCATCGCATTTTGCATCAATCGGCGAAGTACACATCGAATCGTAATGTCCCGACACAACATAAATTCGGTCGGGATTTGTCGTCCCTTTAAGTGTCGCAACGACATTGGTGAGGTTGACGGGTTCGGGAATTCGACCGGCTTTCGGTTGCAAAAAAGTTTGTTTTTCGACCGTCAAACAATCGCCGCAATCTTTGGAAATTCGCGTAAATTCGTCGAATAACCAATCGCGTGCCGCACCGATTCCGCGCGTCGGATTATCTTGCTCGGAAAGCGTGTTTCGCGTGCCGAATGAAACAAGTTTGCGGATGTCGGCTTCAATCCTTTTTGCCGAAACTTCCTTCAACATTTTGACGATTTCGGAATTAGGTTTTTCTTTTGTTTGAGCGAAAATATTTACCGCAAATACGCAGAGGCACAGAGAAATACAAAGCAAAAAGTTAATTTTCATCGTGAACACAGCATATCATAAAATCTTGTTCGGCTTAATTTACGATTAAAATTTGTCGGGTATAATATCGTCTGTCAGGTTGAAAAACTTGATTGTTTGTAAAATAATCTTCGGATTACGGAATCGGCAAAGAGAAAAAGCGTTAAATGAACTGCTCATTCAACGCCTTGATTGTCTTGAAAACGAAATTAATAAGTTGAAATCTTAATTTCACTTTGTGAGAGGACTGCAACCCTCTCACTGCTGATTTTCATAGAATTTGTTTTGGTTATAAAGAAAACTTCGACAATCATCCCTCTAAAACATCAAACGCCGACAGTTTATTTCCGTCAGCCGAATAAAGCAACCCGTTAATCTCATCGGTGATAAATCTCGCGTCGGGTTCGCCGACCAAAATAAATCTCGCATCGTCTCCGTCTTGCACATTCACGCCGATAAGTCCTTTTTTATCAAAAGGTTTCGGCAAATCAGTATAAAAATAAATATAATTTCCGCGAAGTTCACTAAGGCGTTTGCGTTGCAAAAGATAGTTTGAAAGTCGTTCGGCTTGGCGAATCGGATCAAGCCGGTCGAGCAGTTTTTCTTGCACGTCAACGCTCGGCGAATTTGGTTTCAGGTTGATATTCGGACGCGAAATCTGCAAGCCTTGAGTGTTACGCACTCGCGAAGCAATGCCGTACAGCGGAATTTTATCGGTAACGTAGTTTCGGGCATAATTTGTTGCCAAACCTGTTAAATCTATTGACGAAACTCGATTTCGCAAAAAGCCGGAACGCGATGAAAGAATGGATTTATAAAGACTTGAGCCGCCTTTTGCCAAGCCGACTCCGGAACTTATCAACCCGCCGTAACGAAAATAAAGAGCGGTTGCCCGCAACGCAATCGCGGCGGTAATCCGCAAAATCCCGCGTCCCGGCGATTTGTGTTTTGTTGTCCAAACCTTTTGCAAACTGTTATTAAAAGCCGAAATCGTGTCTTTTCCGCCGACGACTGTTTGATTGTTTTCGTTTTGAATAACAAATTGGGCTTTGTCGATTTTGTGGTCGATTTTGCGAATTCGTTTGCCGTTTCTCGCGTCTAATTGAATCAAATCATCTTTATCCGCAACAGTTATCGTGTTTGCATCAGAGAAAATAAAGTTCGTCAAACCTTTATCGCCGCCTTTGAAACGCCACAAAGTTTTGCCGTTTGCGGTGTCGATCGCAGAGATTCCGAACGCGCCTTTTTCCTCCGTTTCGCCGTCTTTTATTTTGGTAAATTGTCCGCCCGTGCGAACGTATAAAATACTATTGACCAAAAAGATTTCCGCCGTTACACCCAAATCGTCGGCTTTCCAATTCGTCTTTCCGCTTCGGCGGTCAACCGCCCGAATTCGTCCGCGTCCCGAAAGATAAACATTTCGATCATCGAAAATTACATCGGCTTCGGTCAAAGCCAAACCTTTTTCGTTGACTTTAAACTTGTCGCGTTCGATTCGGTCGCCTGTCCGAACATCGAAAACAGTCGAACCTTCGTAGAACAAATAAAGTTTCCCGTCCAAAATCATCGGCGGTCGATAATTTTCGAAAGTAAAGCCGACTTCTTTGTTTTCGGCGAATTCGGTCGGCATCATTTCCACGTCGTTGTCGAGATCGCTTTTCCAAATTTCTCTGCCGCTCGATAGTTGCAAAACGTGGATTCGCGGCGTTCGTTCCAATTTTTCACCGACTTTTCCTCTCGCCTTTTTCGCCAAAATCACGCACAACAAATCGTTTTCGGCATCGACTGCCAGGTGCATCACATCACCTTTCACTTTTTCGCTTCGCCAAATGGTTTCGCCCGAAAGTAAATCGATTGCTTCGAGCCGAGATTTATCGCCCGCGTCCAATGAAATCAAGACTAAATCGGTGTCGGGAATTGTTGAAATCGAAGTTTCGTCCAAACCCGCGTGGTTGCGTTTCCACAAAATTTCGCCGGTTTTGCCGTCAACTGCCGACAAAACCCGATCGGTTCCGACCAATAAAACGCCGAAATCCGTAGTTTGATAAAATTGAATTTTCGACTTTATATCTGTCTGCCAAATCGGTTGGGCAAACGAAATCAAAGCCAAAAGAAATGTTGGAAACAGAATGCGTAAAACTTTCATACAAAGTATTTTAGCTTTTATTCGGTGAATTGAAAAGATTTTGGGGTTACGAATCAGACGTTTCAGTTTTACACTTCCGACTCCGGTAAAAACTGTGTGTTCATCTGCATTAAAAAATATCTTTCGCTGAATTTGCAAGGGTCGTAAAAGTTTGTCTAAATCACAAAAACCTGTTATATTTACTGTGTAAATCTATTATGACATCACGTTCGATTGCAAAACTTTGTCCGCACGTACGTCGTCCGAGCCTTTTCGCCGGCGATTAGTTTTTCCTTGTCTCACTTTGCAAATTCATAGAACGGCTTCGGGAACTTTTTTTCTCGCAACTGTTCCAATCATTAAACTTAAATAACATTCAGAGAGGAAAAATATTATGAATCCCGTCGCAGAACTACAAAAACCAAGTATCAAAACCGAACTTCCGGGACCGAAAAGTCGTGCCATTATCGCCGCCGATGAGCAGTATGTAACGCCGAGTTATCCGCGTCCCGATTACAAATTAGTCGCCGAAAAAGGTTACGGCGTGTGGGTTGAAGATGCCGACGGCAACGTCTTTTTAGATTGCAACGCAGGTGTTGCCGTTTGTTCCACAGGTCATTGCCATCCCGAAATTGTCGAAGCTATCACTAAGCAAACGCAGACTTTAATCCATATGTGCGGCACGGATTATTATTACAAACAAATGCCCGAACTCGGTAAAAAATTGGACGAAATTGTGCCGATTAAATCGCCGACCAAAACACATTTTGCAAATTCGGGAGCAGAAGCAATCGAAACCGCGTTGAAATTGGCGATGTTTGCCACTCGCCGACAAAAGTTTATTTCATTTTTCGGCTCGTTTCACGGCAGAACTTTAGGCGCGTTGTCCCTGACTTCGTCGAAGAAAGCCCAACGGCTCGGATTTATGCGTCAAGCGTTGGACGTGGTTCACGTTCCGTATCCGAATTGCTACCAATGTCCGTTTGAAAAAGGACTTTGCGAGGACGGTTCGTGCTGTATGGGAACGACTAAATGGATTGAAAATCGTTTGTTTCAAACAACTACACCGCCTGAAGAAGTAGCGGCAATCGTGGTCGAAGCGGTGCAAGGCGAAGGAGGTTATGTGCCTGCGCCGAAAGAGTTTATGGTTGCGATCCGCGAAATTTGCGACAAACACGGCATTCTTTTAATCATCGACGAAGTGCAAAGCGGAATGGGTAGAACGGGCAAAATGTTTGCGACCGATCATTACGGAATCGAAGCGGATATTGTGTGTATCGCCAAAGGAATCGGGTCGGGTTTGCCGATAGGAGCGTGCGTTGCTCGCGCCGATTTAATGACGTGGCACAAAGGAGCTCACGCTTCGACATTCGGCGGAAATCCGGTTTGTATCGCGGCGGCGTTGAAAACAATCGAGCTTTTGCAAGGCGGTTTAGTCGAGAATGCGGCGGTTGTCGGCGATTATCTGCAAACGGGTTTACGAAAATTGCAGGAAAAATACGAATGTATCGGCGATGTTCGCGGACTTGGTTTGATGGTCGGCGTTGAATTTGTCGAAGATAAAAAGTCGAGAACGCCGAATCCGACATTACGCGACAAAATCGAAATGGAATGTTTTAATAACGGTTTGATTATTTTAGGTTGCGGAACTTCGACGATTCGTTGGTCGCCGCCGTTAATTTTGACCAAAGAAAATGTTGACGTGGCGTTGGAAATTTTTGATAACGCAATCGCAGCTTCGTTGTAATTTCAGTTCAATCTTAATCAAAAAAAAGACGGCAAAAATAATTGTCGTCTTTTTTAATATTGCCGGTTTCAAACCAAAAATTTCAGTCGTTTAATACTTTATCAAGCGATTGCGCGATGTTGCGGGCAAGATTTTTCGACAAACTTCCCCATGAAGTCGTTTCTCCGGCGGCGATTAACATTCCCGTTCGCCTGTCGAAAACGCGAAAAGTGTAGCGGTGCGTAATCAGCGAAAAATGCACGAAACTGATTTGAATCGAAAGGTCGGCACTTCCTTTATCTTCTGTAATTGCAACATTTATCCTCTGCCATTCGGAACGTTTCAACAATTCTTTTTCCAACGCTTGAATCGACGGATTTATCGAATCTTTAGAAATCGACATCGTTTCAGCCGAAAGCAAAAGCTCTTTTCGCGTCAAAGTTTTGCGTGGCGGATTGGAAATTTGATTCGGTTGACCGGTCGAAATTTCCTTTGAAACTTCGGGCTGCGTCTTTGATTTTTCGAGCATCATTTCAATCACTTCATCATCGACATTCGCCTTTTTCAGCTCGACCAACCCTTTCACGGAAACATCATATTTCCCGCCGGCTGAAACTACCTTTCGTAAAATCAAGGCTTTACCTAATCCGCTTGCCGACATTTCGATAATTTCCGCATTTGTCAAAGTTTCGGTCTGAGCAAAAACCGAAGTTGCAAACATTATTGCGATTAAAAAGTATTTCATCGTTTAATCGTAAATTGTTTACGATTAAACTTGGGCGAAGATTGTGACACTTTCACAAGTGTCACAGCGAAAATGAAAAGTATTTTTGCCCGTAACCGATTTTACCGCAAAATTTGCTCGTAAGTCTCTCTGATATTAAGCCGATGAAGTGTAAGTTGTTCGATTAACTCTTTTCCGTTCAACAGGTTAAGTCTTTGCGCGATTAAATCGAGGTTTGAACTTGGAAGTGAATTTGAGCGTCCGATTGTCAGACGTAAATTGTGATCCAGTCTGCTCAAAAATTCATACCCGTTATAGAAATTGTCGAAATTTTCTTTGTCCAAACTGCCGAATTCGTAAAGTTTTTTTAACATAAACCGGGTTGAACGATTTTCCGTGTCATCGGGAATATTGTCGCGGAGTTGCAAAAAACGCATTGCAAAATAAACGTCGAGCATTCCGCCCGCGCCGAATTTTATGTCGAATTTTGCGGATTTTTCTTGCTCGAGCCGTTCGCGCATCCGTAAGGTTTCAGCTTTAAGTTCTTGCAAATCAATGGTTTGAGCTTTGGCGTGAATAATTTTACGAGCCGCGTTTTCGGTCATTTCGCCGCCGCTTACACCGCGAATTTTGACATACGCCAGAAGTTCCCAAATTGCCGAACGGTTTTGTAAATAGTTCAAAAACGAAGATTTCGACATACTCGTCGAACCGTTTTTGCCGTCGGGTCGGAGCCGTAAATCGACGCGGTAAAGATGTCCTTCGCGGGTAAAACTTGACAGCGTTGCAACAAACAATTCGACAAACCGCGAGTAAAATTCAGAGTGAGTTAAATTGTTGACAGGACACAGTTTATCGTCGTCGTAAAGCAAAACTAAATCTACATCGGAACCATAATCCATTCCGCGACCGCCAAGTTTTCCGAGTCCGAGAACCGCAAAATTCAACTCTGCAATCTTGGTTTCCAAGCGTTTTTCCAGTTCACGTTTCGCCGTAAAAATCGCGGCTTCCAAACTTGCTTCGGCGAGTTTCGTTTGGCGTTGTTTGGCTTCGGTCAGCGTCAGTTTGCCGAAAATATCGAACGTTGCGATTTCCAACAAACATTGTGACCAAATTTTACGCAAAACTGCCAAACGCTTCGCAAATTCCGGCTCGTTTTTTACCGCCGAAATCATCAAATCAATATAATTTTTTTCGTCGAATGTTTCTAACCGAGTCGGCAAACCGGTGATAAGATTCGGGTTGGATGCCAGTAATTCGGAAAAATGGTGCGAGTTTTCACAGATAATTTTCAACGTTTCGGCTTTCTTTTCGTCGAATTTAACATCAGATTTTTTGAGCGACGCAAAAACTTCGGACTGCGGATTTCGGATTACCGAATGCAAATTTTTCTCGGTGATTTGAACAGTTTGCGGAGTATGTTCGGAATCACCGAAGATGCGGATAAAAATCCGATTGACGTTTGCCGTGTGATATTTCAAAGTTTCGTTAAATTCCGCTGAATCGTGCAAATTCATTCGTTTAGCGACAATCGAACGCTTTCCGTCGTCGTTTGGAACAAGGTGAGTTTGCAAACCGTTTTCCATTTGAAGGCGATGTTCGAGCCGGCGAAGAAAATTATACGCCTCAAAAAGCTCGGTTAAATCGTTTTCTGACAACAAGTTGCGGTCAGCCAAACGGCTCAAACTAATCAGCGTATGCGGCGAACGCAGCCATTTGTCGCGTCCGCCGTGAGCAAGTTGCAAAGCCTGCGCAATAAATTCGATTTCACGGATTCCGCCGATGCCGAGTTTAACGTTGAAATCTTTGTTATCGAGTTTTTCGAGGTTTATTTTCTCCTTTGACAAACGCACGTTGCGGAGTGCGTTTTCGACCGTTTCATCTTTCGAGAAAATCACGTTTTCAAGTGTTTCGATGAATGTTTTGAAAACCTCGCCATCACCTGCGGACGAACGCGAACGAATCAAAACTTGGCGTTCCCAAGCCTGTGCTTCGGTTTCGTAATATCGAACCGCGTCGGCGGAACAAATAGCCAACGCGCCGATTTTCCCGTGCGGACGCAACCGCATATCAACGCGATAAGCCTTTTGTCCGGTTAATTTAACAATAAATTCAGAAAGTTTTATAAAGTATTCGCGGTTGGTTGTTTCGCCTTTTCTGCCGTGTCCGGAAGTTGTTCCTTCTGCCGAATAAATAAACGAAAGGTCAATATCCGAAGCGTAGTTGAGTTCGTTTGAACCGAGTTTTCCGAGTGCGACAATGCAAAAAGTCGCGGGTTTGGCACGACCTTTTTCATCTGTCTCAAGCGGAATTCCGTAACGATTATCAAGTTCTTGTCGGGCAATTTGCAACGCTTTTTCTAAAATTGCGTCTGCCAAAACAGAAATTTCTTCGGTAATTTCGGCAATCGTGTAAATTCCCCGAATGTCTTTCAGATAAATCCGCAAAAGCTCACGCCGGCGAAATCGCGCAAACAGTTCATCGGCTTCAACTTGCGAGTTTGTCGCGGCAAAACGAGCGAGCGATTCGAGCAACTCTTCCTTAGACGGAATTTGCGTTTCCAACCGTCTGCGATTGAGCCACGAAATATAGTTCGGGTTTTGCAAAAGTGTGATTGCCAACAATGGACTGAAACTCGCCAGCACCAACACATCTGACAATAAACCTTGCTGTTTCAACAGTTTAGAAGATTCTTTTGGCGGTAATTCGTCGAAAAAACGGCTCGCATCTTCGGCGTTCGGCAAATCTTTAATGAGTTGTTCAAGACTTTGGTTCATTGTTTCAGACCTTAAAACGGATTGTATCAATTTTATATTTTTTAATTTTGTAACCCAAAATTCTCTCGGTTGAATTAAGTAAGTTTGCCGCCTTAAAAATGTTTCCGCGCGTAGATTTCAAAGCATCTTGAATCAGATTTTTCTCGTAGTTTTCAACCGCCGAAGCGAGCGAAACTTCCATAACCGTGTCCGTAACCTCGGCAGTTTGCAAAGTCGGCGGTAAATGATAACCGTGAATTACGTTTGAATCGCACACAATTACTGCCCGCTCGATGACGTTTTCAAGTTCGCGGACATTGCCCGGAAAATGATAACTCGTGAGCATATCGATTGCCGGCGTTGAGATTCGTTTGATACGTTTGCCGTGTTCGATTTCGTATTTTTCCAAAAAATGTTCGGCAAGCAGCAAAATGTCTGATTTTCTGGCACGCAACGGCGGCAGAAAAATCGTAAATACATTCAGACGATAAAACAAATCTTCGCGCATCGAACCGTCCGTGATGGCTTTTTCCAGATTCTTGTTCGTCGCGGTAATCAAACGTACATTTGCCTTTATCGTTTCTGTTCCGCCAAGTCGCTCGAATTCTCTTTCTTGCAAAACACGCAACAATTTTATCTGAGTTTGCGGCGGTAAATCGCCGATTTCGTCCAAAAACAAAGTTCCGCCGTCGGCAAGTTCAAAACGACCTTTTTTTCGCTGAACCGCACCCGTAAACGCACCTTTTTCGTAGCCGAAAAGTTCGGATTCAATTAATGTATCGGGCAACGCCGCACAATTCACTTTTATAAACGGTTTTTTTGAACGCAAACTATTGTAATGCAAAGCGTTAGCAATCATCTCTTTGCCTGTTCCGCTTTCTCCGCGAAGTAAAACCGTCGCGTTTGAACGGGCAACTTGCGAAACTTGATCGTAAACTTGTCGCATTTCGCCCGAATTTCCGATGATATTGCTGAAATCGTATTTTTCGCGTAATTCTTGCCGTAAATGCGAGTTTTCGTCTAGTAATTCTTGCTGTTCATTCTCGATTTTTTTCCGCATTTTCAAACATTGAGAAAAAAACGAGGCGATGACCGAAAGTGATTTCCTTAATTCTTCAAGTTTATTTTTCGATTGACTTATTACTTCTGCCCCGAAAACGCCAAGTGTAACATTATCAAGCACTAACGGCGTAAAAACCCAACTTGTTTCACCTTCGTTTTGCAGAAAACTCAAAGACTTTTCACGGCTTAATTTCGGCAAAATAATTTGCGTATTTTGCTTAAAAGCCGCAAAAATCGGAGTCGTCGAAACTCGTTCGTCCAATCTTCTGAACTGCGTCACATCAAATTTTGAATGTATTGTCAGACTCAGTTTTTCGTCTTCAAATTCATACAAAAAGATAAAACTCCGCGTAAAAAAATCACTTTTTTTTAAAATATCGAAAGCTGCGTCAAGCGAATTATTTTTATTCACTTCTTGCCCTGTTTGCAAAATTATTTCCAATAAATTTGAAGTATTTGAAATCATTTAATTACAAAATTGTAGTTAAAAATCTTGCGTTTTACAAACTGCGTATTTTTTCGTTCTACGATAAAATTATCTTGTGCAGAAAAAATTTGAATTTAAGATTGATGAAACTTACGTCCGCAAACGGCTTGACCAATTATTGTTCGATAAAATAGGCGATCTGAGCAAAATGCGTTTGCGTGATTATTTGAAAGAAGAGCAATGTTTTGTGAACAGCAAACCGAAAGATTGCGGTTATAAGTTGGAATTAAACGACTTAGTGGAAATTGAAGTTGATATAAACGAACAAACTTCGATGAAACCGGAAAATATTCCGCTCGATATTGTGTTTGAAGACAACGAGGTTTTGGTTGTCAATAAACCAACCGAAATGATTGTTCACCCAACGCTGAAGTACAGACTCGGAACGTTGATGAACGCATTAAGTTATCATCTTAACTGCACAAAAGGCGTTGCAAACAAAGCGTTTATTCGCCCCGGACTTGTGCATCGGCTGGACAGACAAACTTCGGGTTTACTGGTAATTGCCAAAAATCCGCGTTCGCACCGAATTTTGTGCGATCATTTTCAACGTAAATTGATTGCCAAAAAATACGTTGCCGTAGTTGAAGGAAATGTCTTGGAAGATTCGGGCAAAATCGAAGCACGAATCGGACGCTACGACGACGTGAAACATTGGGACGTAAAAGACGACGGAAAATCCGCCGAAACTCGGTGGACGGTTTTGCAACGGTTTGACAATAAAACCTTGCTCGAACTGATTCCGATTACGGGCAGAACAAACCAACTGCGGATTCATTGCAACCACATCGGACACCCGATTTTAGGCGATATTTGGTACGGCAAAGAATCATTTCCAAGGCTTTGTTTACACGCAAAATCGCTCAGTTTTCATCACCCGAACGGTGATAATTGGTTGGAATTCGACACGGAAATTCCGAATGATTTTGCGGTTGTCTAAACAGAAAAATACGATATAATTTTTCTGAGGTTAAAATAATGATTGAGATTAATGACGCGATACAAAAAGGAAAACAATTTGTTTTTCAAAACTATAAAAGCCCTGATTATAAAAATGCAGAGGACATAATATTAGTTTCTGCCGATAAAATAAGACAAGTTTGGTTTGTTCAATTCCGCGTTCCTCTTACTGTTGTTCCCGTTAGCGGATTACAGAATATGCTCGGTATTAACAAACGAATTTTCTATATAACGGTAAAGATTAATAAAACAGGCGAAATAATAGGTGTAGCCGATGATGAAACTCCAAAATCTCAAACAATATTGACTGAACCTCAAACTGTATGACATACATTGAAGAACTAATCGGCAAGTACAGACAAAAAGGAGTTTTTGTCGATACAAATATGTTGGTGCTTTATATTATGGGAATTACCGACATTAGATTAGTCAATAAAACTGTTTTGGGCAAAAATTATACTGAGAACGATTTTAATTTAGTCGCAAAATTTATCAAGTATTTTGACAGAAAAGTTACTTCGCCGCATATTTTAACCGAAACAAGCGATTTACTCGGCGAGAATTACGAATTTCATATCGCATTGAAGAACGACTTTATTAAACTCGCCGAAGAAAAATACGAACCAAGTCTAAACCTTGCCGAACAGAATTACTTCTATCAATTTGGATTGGCAGACAGTTCGATTATTTATGCTTCAACCGATAAATACAAAGAATCGCATTTGATTTTTACGGTTGACGGAAAACTCTCAGGCTATTTAAAGACTAAAGGAATTGACTTCGTAACCTTACAAATATTAAAAAATAATTTATGAAAATTCTAAAATTCGGCGGTTCTTCGGTGAGAAGTTCTGCGGCAATGCAAAATGTATTTGAGATTGTCAAAAAAGCAATCGAAACGGAAAAATGCGTGGTCGTTTTATCGGCGATGCAAGGCGTAACGGATTCGTTGATCGAGATCGGGAATCTTGCCGCAAACGGCGACGAAAGTTTCCGCGAACAAATCAAACTGCTTGAAACTAAACATTTTACGGCGATTCGTGAATTACTTCCGATTGCGAATCAGAGCGGAATCTTGTCTGCCGTTAAGATTCGTTTGAACGAACTGGAAAACCTTTGCGAAGGAATTTTCCTGCTTCAAGAACTTTCCGCACGAACGCTTGACCGCCTTGTTTCATTCGGCGAATTGCTTTCTTCGACGATAGTTTCCGCCAAATTTTCCGCCGAAAATATCGCCAATGTTTGGCAAGACACACGCGAACTTATCAAAACCGATTCAAATTTCGGCTTCGCGGCGGTTAATTTTTCCGTAACCGATAAACTTATTTCAGATTTCGTCAACAACAATTCTCTGCAGCTGTTTATTGTCGGCGGATTTATTTCATCAGATGTAAATGATGTAACCACAACACTTGGACGCGGCGGAAGCGATTACTCGGCATCAATTTTCGCGTCGGCGTTGGACGCGGATTGCCTTGAAATTTGGACGGACGTGAGCGGAATGATGACCGCCGATCCGCGATTTGTGAAGAACGCCAAAGCGATTCCGAACATTTCATACAAAGAAGCGATGGAACTTTCGCATTTCGGGGCAAAGGTCATTTATCCGCCGACAATTCAGCCCGTGATGGCGAAAAATATCAAGGTTTGGGTAAAAAATACGTTCGCGGCGAACGATTACGGAACGCTGATTGAAAGCGTTTCAGCCGAAAAAACCGAGATTGCACGCGGAATTTCGAGCATTAATCAAATTTCGCTGCTGACGCTGGAAGGCAGCGGAATGATTGGAATTCCGGGTTTTTCCAAACGTTTGTTCGACGCACTTTCAGCCGCAAAAATCAACGTTATTTTGATTACGCAAAGTTCGTCGGAACATTCAATTTGCGTCGGCGTGGCGGAAAAAGACGCTGACACGGCGAAAACTTGTGTAGATTTTGAGTTTGAACGCGAAATTGGTTTGGGAAAACTCGAAGCGTTAAAAGTTGAAAAAAGCCTTTCAATTCTGGCACTTGTCGGCGACAATATGCGGAATCACCAAGGAATTTCGGGCAAAATGTTTTCCGCACTCGGACACAACGGCATCAATATTCGGGCGATTGCACAAGGTTCATCGGAACGCAATATTTCCGCAATTATCAAGTCGGACGACGTAAAAAAAGCCGTCAACGTCATTCACGAAGAATTTTTTGGAACCGCAAGCAAACAGATAAATTTGTTTATCGCGGGAGTCGGAAACGTCGGGAACAAACTGCTGGCACAAATTGAAAAGCAAACCGATTTTTTGCGAGACAAACTGAAATTGAGCCTTCGCGTAGTCGCATTGGCGAACAGCAAGACGATTTATTTTAACGAAGACGGCATCGCCGTTGGCGAATTTCAGATTTCAGACTCCAAATTCCAAATTAAGAGCGGAGTGAGTCTTGAGGATTTGATTGTTTCTAAAAACTTGAGGAATTCGATTTTTGTTGATGTAACGGCGAGCGAAAATATTGCGGCTGGTTATGAAGATTTATTGCGAAAAAGTGTATCGGTTGTGGCGTGCAATAAAATTGCGGCTTCATCCAAATATGAAAACTATTCGCGGCTGAAAGATGTTGCGAACGAATTTTCAACCTCGTTTTTATTTGAAACAAATGTCGGTGCGGGTTTGCCTATCATCAATACACTCAGCGATTTAGTTCGCAGTGGCGATGAGATCAACGCGATTCAAGCCGTACTTTCCGGCACGCTCAATTTTGTTTTTAATAACTACGACGGAACACGAAAATTTGCCGAAATTGTCCGCCAAGCTCAAGCCGAAGGTTATACCGAACCCGATCCGCGAATGGATTTATCGGGTACGGACGTTGCCAGAAAACTGCTTATTTTAATCCGCGAAGCCGGAAATAAACTTGAAATCGAAGATATTCATAACGAAAGTTTTCTTCCCGCATCATGTTACGAAGGAACGGTCGAAGATTTTTACAAACAACTTGAAGTTCACGAAGAGCATTTCAAAAAACTGTTTACCGAAGCAAATACAGATAACCGTAAACTTAAATATATTGCGAGTTACAAAGACGGCAAGCCTTCCGTCGGGTTGCAAAGCGTTGATTCAAAACACGATTTCTACACGCTTTCGGGCAAAGATAACGCGGTTTTATTTTATACAAATCGCTATGTTGAACAGCCGCTGGTCGTGAAAGGTGCGGGTGCAGGTGCGGACGTAACGGCTTCGGGCGTGTTCGCGGACATCATTCGAGCGGCAAAGATTTAAATTCGCCCAAACACGCAAAAACTGCACAGGGCTTGAAACCCGAAACTTTATCGTAAAAAAAAGGTTCTTGGAATATATTTTACAGAATTCGGGTAATGCCTCAACTTAAAGTTTTACTCAAAAAAGAAAACAAATTCAGCCGCAGAAAAACGCGGATTTTTATTGATTGTTTTTGCTTTATCGGCGAAATCTGCGTTTTTCCGCGCTAAAAACTATTTTTCTGACTTTTTATTGAGATGTTACGAATTTGGCACTACAAAATATGAACGCCTTTTACACAGTAACCAAGCAAACAAGCCAACCTTGCCTGTCGGTACAAGCAAAAATGAGAAATAAATTTTTCTCGCAAATTTTTACGAAAAGCAGGTTATTTCGTTGAAAAAAAACTTGACACGCATTTAGATTTAGTCTTTAATAGCCAAACAAACACACAAATTTGAATATTTTGATTTGGATGAATCGGTTAAAAGCCGAAGTGTAGTTTGGAGAGGAAAATACAAATATGAAAGAAAATAAGAGTCGAGTATCAAAGTTATCAATTGTAGCATTCGTAATTGTTTGCTTGTTTACAACGCAACACAGCCAAGCTCAAACATTTGAAGCCTCAAGTGACACCGGTTTTGTCAGTATTATTTGGAGTTATTTTTTCTCAACGCCAAATACAAACAATTCGGGCGTAACGGGTGAGGATCCAACCCCAACCCCGGATCCGGATGAACCGGGCGGCGGCAAACCACCCACAGCGCCAACCCCGTGTCCTTATCCTTCTACAAACCCCAGAGTTAGATGTGGTTCGGGACCCGGCAATAACTAACTTAACAGTAACTTAAATCGGTATTAACCGAATCCTGTTCATTTCAACTCAAAACAGACCTTGCGATAAATTTCAGGGTCTGTTTTTAACAATTTTCAGCCCGATTGATTGCGATGTGCATTTTAAAACTGTTCTGTGTTTTCATAATATATTTACTTACCGTCTGTACAGTACTTAGCCAGACACTGAAAATACCCGAACCGGAAAACATTCAACTTTCCGATTTACCTTACTGGTTGAAGTCAAACCCCGATTCAGCCCAAAAAGCCGGCGATTATTTTTACGCTGCCGCAATTAAAACATTTATTGAAAATAAGTATGAAGAAAGTTTAGATAAGTTTAAAAAAACCGAGAAAATTGCCGATTTCATAAATGATGAAATATTACTGGCGGCGTGTTTCGCAAAACAAGGGTTAATTTATGGAAAACTACGCGAATTTACTATCGCGGATGATTATTTGAAAAAGGCAAAGCTAATTTACCAAAAACAAAAATCAACTGAGTTTGACGGGTTTATTTTTGACATCTTAATCGAACTCGCATTCAATCAACAAAGAACGAATCAATTTATTGAATCAAAAAAATCACTAAAAGAAGCACATAGTTATTTATTGACTTTGTCGGAAGACGATAAATCAAGACTTAGCAATCAAATAGGGTTGTTTTTTGAAAATACCGATTCTATTCAAGCCTTTTTGTGGTATGCGAAATCTCTTGAAAAAATAGAAAGTAATACCGATTATACCAATCTGAGAATCTCAAGTATTTTCCACTACCGAGGTGAATATGATTCGGCGTTTGATTATTTAGCAAGAGCGGAAGAATTTGTAAAAAAAAATAATAAGCAAAATATCTCTCAAATTTGGCAAAAATATGCCGAGTATTATCTTCAGCTCGGACAATTTACGGAATCAATTAGTTACCTGAATAAAAATTGCGATTGGCATTTGAAGAACTCTGAGTTTGACCGAGTTTTATACTGTAAATGTAACCTTATTACCAGATATTTGAGCCTTGGCAAATTAACTCTCGCCGAAGAAAGCCTTGCAAATATAGAAAAAAGTCTCGATGGTCGTCAACTGAATGAATCGAGTCAGTTATATTTTCTTTCGCACAAAGGGTATCTCTCAGCCGAAAAAGGTAATTACAAAGAAGCCGAACAGATTTTTAATGAGATTTATCCCAAAAAAGATAAATTGATTTGGTTTGCGATCAGAAATCTTTATTGGTATCGCGCCTTTGTTTTTTATAAACAAAACAGGTTTAATCAAGCATTAACCGAGATTGATACTATTCTGGTAAAACTGCGTGAACTCAAAGAAGTAGATCAGATTAAAAGGTTTTTGGTTTTTCGCGGCAAAATTTTGTTTGAAACGGGACGCAAAAACGAGGCTTATCAAACTTTTCAAGAATCGGTCGATTTAATTGAAACCGGGCGACAACAGATTTACGATGTTCGCACTTCGCTTAGTTATTTCAATAAATATAAAGAAGCCTATGACTATTTATTGCAACTAAGTTTAGAAAAAAATGATGCCGATAAATCGGTTGTTTTGGCTGATTTGTTGAAATCTCGCGTATTGGCAGACAAAGTTTTATCGGCTAACACAGATTCCGGCAATCAATTTCAAGGTTACAAATCATTTTATAAAACGCCGGAAGCCGAAGATTTATTGCAACAAATTTGGGTTTTGAGCGAAAAATCATTTGCCGAAAATATAGACAACGATGCGGAAATTGCCGTGCTTGAAAAAACTTTCCAAACTCGCCTTGAGGCTTATAATTTACTTGTCAATAAAAAATATGAGTTTGCCCAAGCCGAATTAACCTCGCAAGATATTACGAAATTAAACAATATCGATGCCAACATCGTCTCATTCACTTATTTGCCGAACGGAAAGTTGTTGAGATTTTTGTTTCGTAAAAACAAACCCGTTCAAATTGCGGAATTAAATATCAACCGCGATGAATTGAAAAGTAAAATCAAAGGTTTCCGAGATCAATTATTGTCGTTCAAACCATTTGGAACGACTGCCCAAGAACTTTATCGAACAGTTTTACCGACCGAAAAAGAATTGGATTTTTCTAAACCGTTGGTAATTATTCCCGATGCGGAACTTTGGTCGGTGCCGTTTTCCGCGTTAATTACTGCAGATCGAAAATATCTGGTCGAAAAAACCGATTTAGCGTTATTGCCTTCGTTAAAAAGTTTAATTTTGTCGGATAACTCAAAATCTGCGGTTCAACCGAAAGTCGCGTTGTTTGCGAATTCGACGGCGCAAGGTCAACCTGTTCTGAATTCGGTTAAAAGTGAAACTGCCGAAATTTCCAAACTTTATCCGAAAAGCGTTTTGTTTTCGGAATCAAAAGCAACGAAATCGGCTTTCAAACAGGCGGTTTCGGAAAGTTCGATTTTGCACGTTGCATCGCACGGCTCGATTAACTTGGAAAATCCTTTTGAATCGGCGTTGATTTTGAGCAAAACCGACAAAGACGACGGCAAATTGACCGTTAATGAAATTATCGATTATAAAATCCCGTCGAGTTTGGTGGTTTTATCGGCGTGCGATACAAGCAACGGACAAATTTTCGGCGGCGAAGGTTTATTGAGTTTAGCTTGGGCGTTTTTGGTCGGCGGAGCAAAAGAAGTTGTCGGAGCGCAATGGAAAATCAATGATATTCAAAGTAAAAAAATGATGGTGGACTTTCACAAAGAGTTGAAAAAAAGCGGTAATCCGATTTATGCTTTGCAACAATCGCAAAAAAAGGCGTTACGAAATGCGGCTCCTTTTAATCATCCGTATTATTGGTCGGGCTTTGTTTCAATCGGGGGATTTCGCTGACGGAACGCAGTTTTTTGACGCGGTCGAGTAGTTTTGTCGCAAATTTATCTTTCGGGTTTTTACCTAAAATCAAGTTCAATTTTCTCTCTGCCTCGCCCAACAAACCTTCTTTTATCATCACCGAAAGGATGTTCCAATCTTTTCCGTTTTTCTCCGCTTTTTTCAACTTCGTAACAACTTTTTCGCTCGCCACACGAAAAATTGCGGGCTGATTCGGCATTTGATTTACATCATCGTCGTTTTCTTTTTCAGCCGTTACCGTAAAAATATAAGTTTGACCTCGTTTCAGAGGCTTTTTCACCTTCAAATTATTCTCGACGGTTTTTTCGTTCAACGCTTCTCGGTAAGTTTTGTCTGTCAGCGAAACTTGATAAAGTTTTGCGTCTTTGGCTTTGCGCCAAGACAAATTCGGTTGAGTTTCTCTGATAACTTCGCCGTTCGGACTCAAGCCCGTCGGCGTTTGAGAATCATCGTTTCCGCCTCTGATATTTCCGAAATCAGGTCGTAAACCAACGATTGCGGCGGGCATTTTAGTCAAGAATTTCTCTAAATCGCTTCTTTCGTTTGAAGTATTTTTACTTGAAAGCCCGATATTTTCACCAAGTTTTTTCGCCTCGAAATTCGCAGTTTGTTTTTGCGGGACAATTTCCGGTACGTTATTTTTGGCAATCTCGATTGTTGCTTTTGAAAGTTTTTGCTTTGGAACACTTTCATTGTCGGGTAAAGAATTATTGGCGATTTCAGCGTTTTCTTCTTTCCCGGACTCGGTTATTATTTGTTTGTTTGCGTCTCCGGAATTGACGTTGGTCGGCTGATTGACGACATTTCTGTTGTCCGCCGAATCATTTTCAGAAGTTCCGGCAATAAAGTAATAAAGCCCGACGGATAACCCGATTAAACACGCCGCAAACCCGATTCCCCAATTCCAACCGAACCGCAAATTCTTTTTGGAATTTTTTGGAGTTTCAGCGGCAAGCGGTTGTAAATCAGTCGCCGATAATCTTTGAAACACAGTTTCAGCGGTAACTTGCGGAACTTTCAGACGGCAAACCTCACAGCCGTCAATATGCTCCAAGGCTTCAAATAATGCGCTTCCCGTTAAATTATAATTACTTAACCGCACGGCTTGTTCATTTGTTAAATGTTGTTTTTTCATCCTAACTCAACTTCTTTAACTCCGCTAACAGCTTAACCTTGCTTTTACTTCTCGATTCCCACATTTGTTTCGGGGTTATTTTTTCACCCGTTGCTTGCTCAAAAATGTTGCAAATCTCTTCGTCGGGCAACGGAAGTTCTCTTATAATCCGGGCAAGAACGTCTTTTTCCAACATTAAGACATCGGCAATTTCAGATATTTTACAACATTTTGTCGTGATTAAATCGACTATAAACTCTTGGTTTTGCAACAAAATCGAGTATTTTTGTCGTAAAGTAAAACTCTGCATAACTTTCCAGACACAAACTAAAAGCGAACGCGCTTCAAGTTCGGTATTGCCTTCAATTTTTTCGGTCGGCACTTTGAAAAATAATTCTTCGGGAATTTCGGTGTCGGAAAGTCGCGTTTCTTTTTTGGAATTATGCGAATAAAAGGTATTTACTTCGTTTTGAGTTGCGGTGTTTGCGAGTTTTTTCCACTCTTCAACCGTTAAATTTTTATCGTTTCGGATACTTTTCCACTTCCACAATTTCAACAATACTTTTTGGGTAATATCTTCAATCGAATCGTAGTAAAACGCCGACAATTTACTGCCCGCAATTCGTCTGATTATCGGAATAGTTTGCAATAACAGTTTCTCTTGTTCACCGGAAATCTCCGAATTGCCGGTTTGTTTATTTTCTTCCGAAACAGTTTCACCCATCAATTAATTCCTTACCGAAAATATCGAATTAAATTTACGAACTTTAATTAGCGAGGAGAATCTGAATCCAGATTATTCTATATTTATCGCTAATACAAGAAAGAATTAAAAAGTAGTAATCGAATTATTTTTCCGAATTTTACCGTTTCTAACTCACCTGAGAGCAAGGCGTTTTCATTGCGTTAGAATATTACATTTATTCACTTTGATTTCACGGAAAAGTTCCTGAATTTTGTTTGGAGGTCGAAATAACCCGAATTCGGTCAACCGATTTTATTCAAGCCGGCTTCAAACTTGGAATTTAAAGTTGTCTTGCGGTAAAATCTCGTTATGATCCAAGAAAAATACGTTAATCCGTTTACAGACTTCGGTTTTAAGAAAATCTTCGGCGAAGAACCGAATAAAGATTTGCTGATTGATTTTCTGAACCAAGTTTTGCCGGCTCATCACCAAATCAAGGAATTATCATATCTCAACACAGAGCATCTCGGCATTTCAGAACTTGACCGAAAAGCGATGTTCGACCTTTATTGCGAAAGTCCGAGCGGTGAAAAATTCATCGTTGAAATGCAAAAAGCCAAACAAAATTACTTTAAAGACCGCAGCGTTTATTACGCGACCTTTCCGATTCAACAGCAAGCCAAAAAAGGCGAAATTTGGAATTACGAACTTTCGGCTGTCTATTTTGTCGGAATTTTAGACTTTGTTTTTGCGGAAAATATCAACAATAACGAAGTTTTGCACGAAGTAAAGTTGCGAAACAAATTCAACGAAGTTTTTTACGACAAATTGACGTTTATTTATTTGGAAATGCCAAAGTTTACAAAGACTTTAGAGGAATTGGAAACAACCTTCGATAAATGGCTGTATGTGTTGAAACATCTGCCGAAGTTACAGGAAAAACCTCTGAAATTACAAGAAAGAGTATTCGGTAAATTGTTTGAATCAGCCCAAATAGCCAAGTTCAACCAAGAAGAAATGCGAAAATATGAAGAAAGTTTGAAAGTTTATTGGGACATTCACGCCGTAATCGAAACTGCAAAAGACGATGCTTTTGACGAAGGCAAGGTTGAAGGCAAAATTGAAGGTAAGATTGAAGTGGCGAAAAATTTGGTAAGTTTGGGATTGGATAACGAAACAATCGTAAAAGCAACCGGCTTAAAAACCGAAGAAATCGAGCGATTAAAAGAAAATCTGTAACATAATTTTTTACGCCGCAAAACTTCTCGCCGTTTCAAGTTCGCTTAAAATTTCGGTAAACGGCGGAAAATTTTCATCACGTTCCAAAATTGCTCCTTTTACATTTGAGCGTTCGCAAACTTCCTTAAAAACTTCCCAAATTTCGTTCGGAGTTTGGTGTGCGTGCGAATCAATCAGCCAATTTCCGTGTGAATGTCCGCCGACAAAATGGAGCTGCACAACTCGCTCTAAAGGCATATTATCCAGCCGTTTACGCCAATCAAAGTTAAAATTAACCGAGTTAATGTAAAGGTTCGTTACGTCCAACAGCAAACCGCAATCGTTGTCGTCGCAGAGCCGTTTAATAAACTCGCTCTCAGTCATTTCCGACGACGGAAACTGCACCATATATGTAATGTTTTCAAGAATCAGCGGAGTTTTAATCACACGTTTGACGCGGGAAATATTGCGTTTGAAAACGGCTAACGCTTCGTGCGTGTACGGAACAGGTGCGAGATGTCCGATGTTGCGTCCGCCCGATTTTGTGAAGCAAATATGATCGCTAAACCATTCGGGCTGAACACTTTCAACCAACGCGGCAAATTTTTCGAGATACTTTTCGTCAACACCTTCCGCACTTCCCAAAGATAAATCCAAACCGTGCGGAATCAAAGAAAAATGTTGTTTCAAAAGATCAAGTTCGGCAAGTTTTGCCGGTGATGCGTCCAAATAATGGTCAGCCGTGATTTCAAGAAAATCAATCTTGTTTTGATGCAAAAAGATGTCGGATTTTAGTTGTTCCCGAAAACCTAAGCCGACTTTCATTTACGAACAGCCTCCGCCGCATCCGCCGCATCCGCCGCCGCCGCAACTGCTTCCACCGTCTCCGCCCGAACTGCAACTTGACGAACTGCAACTTGATGAACCGCAACCGCTTCCGCAAGAACTTCCACTCCAACTTCCGGCTTGCGATTTTTGAAAAGCCTCGTTGTGGTCATTGTAAATCGAACCTGCCAAAATGCTTGAGCCGAAGATTCCGACCGACAGCAGAATCGGGTCAACGCCCGCGAAGGTCGCCGATTGTGCGGCAGGTTTGGCGGACTGAACTTGCGTTCGCAGTCGGTCAAAAGCCGTTTCAAGTTGTGCTAAATACGATTTTCCGAGCTTGGTTACTCGTGTTGGTTTTGCAAAAAAGTAAACAACAATTAAACCGATTATTCCGACAAGAACCAAAAACAAGACGTTTGATCTGCCGTGATTTAATGCCGCGATAAATTTGTAAAGTCCCAATAAAACAATCGAAATCATTGCAAACGCTTTTAACATCGAAGTTGTGTTTTGCAGTGATTCATCGGCAAGAAGCTGCTTACGTTGTAAATTTCGTTCGTAATTATCGCAATAAGGTTGGAGCATTTCAGCTAAACCCGATGCCGAAAAAACTTCTTTCGGTTCGCGTGAAAATTTCAGCCAATCGGACGCGGCTTGCTCGATCGGTGCGATTAGTTGTGCGGTTTTGTTGGCGGTTGTCGGAGCAATAAAGTATTGTTTACCGACAGTTTCAATTTTAACCAAATCTTTTTGTCTGAGCGAAAAAACAACCGACCGTGCAACTTCATTCGCACCGCCGCGTAAATAGGCGATTTCGTAAGCATCGGGATTTTGCGGAATTGTCGGAAGCGAAAGTTTAGAAGTTTTGTCGAGCAAAAATTTAATGATCGGATAAGCGATTAAAACCGTGAAAATAAACGCGGCGTAAAGTGCCAAAAACATTGGACCTTTTAAGTTAGCAAGCGGATTATCAAAAAGAAATTCCATAAATTTCCTCCAAATATATTCTACCAAGTTGCTGATACGAATTGCTACAAAAATCTGTTCCGGGTGTTACAAAGATTTAACATCAATTTTCGTGTTCAAGTTTCGCAACTTTCTTTTCGTCTCTTAAACGGTCAGCTAAGTACCAGACAATAAAGACATTAACGGCAAATACAACCACACGAAACCAAGTAAATTTTTCAAAGATTTCGTAAATTTCAACCGGAATCAGCAACGATGTGGCAATCACGGTTAAAATTTCCGCCCACCGTTTTTGCATCCAAAGTCCGATTCCTTCGGTCAACTGCAAACCCGAATAGCAAAATGAACCGACGCTGAATAAAACAAGCTGTGTTTTCCCGACACCTTCAAGTTTTTCCGCGATTGTTTGCACAATTCGGTTTCCGGAATCAATTCCGTGTCGGGTAATAAACGCTTCAAAAACTTCGGCGGCATCTTTATTTATCAACGTAAGCAGTTTAATGCCAACAATTAACAATAAAAACCCTTTTACAAATTTAATGATTGCCAAAATATGAATCGTCCACGTCCGCTCTTTCGGCGTTTGGTTTATATATTTCAGATGTGGTTTGTTCATAATTAAAAATTACGAAGTTGTTCGCAATAACCGTCAAAATTCCGCTTCATTTCTTCCAACGAATCGCCGCCGAATTTTTCACGCATCGAATTTGCCAAAACGATCGCCAACATCGCTTCGCCGATTACGCCAGCCGCCGGAACTGCGGTAACGTCTGAGCGTTCAAACGCCGCGAGTTCTTCTTGTTTTGTGTCAATATCAACCGAACGGAGCATTTTTTTCAAGGTTGCGATTGGTTTCAAATAACCGCGAACGCGGAGTTCTTCGCCGTTTGTGATTCCGCCTTCAAGTCCGCCGGCTCGATTTGTTGTGCGGCTAAACTGTTGAGTATAAATGATTTCGTCGTGAACTTGCGAACCAAACTTTCCTGCGTTCGCCACGCCTTCACCGATTTCCACGGCTTTCACGGCTTGGATTGACATAATTGCTTGTGCGATTCTGCCGTCCAATTTTTCTCGCCAAGATGTGTGCGAACCCAAACCGATCGGCGTATTTTTAGCAACAACTTCAAAGATTCCGCCGAGCGTGTCGCCGTTCGCTTTTGCTTCGTCAACTAATTGAATCATTTGGGTTTGCACCGTTTCATCAGCACATGAAAGCAGCGAATCTTTATTTATTTTGATGATTTCTTCCCAAGTTTTATCTAGTGGATTTTCGGGAACATTGCCGAGTTTGATGACGTGTGAGCGAACTTCAATGCCGAAACTGGCGAGAAGTTGTTTGGCGATTGCACCGCAAGCAACTCTTGCCGCCGTTTCGCGAGCAGACGCACGTTCCAAAATGTCTCGAAGATCTCTGGTTTGAAATTTTTGTCCGCCGGCGAGATCGGCGTGTCCGGGACGCGGACGTTTGACGATTCGCGGATTTTTCGGCTCAACTTCAATTTTTTCCGCCGACATTATTTCAGTCCAATGAACAAAATCGCGGTTTTCAATCATCAACGTAACGGGCGAACCAAGCGTTTTTCCGTGTCGAACGCCGGTTAAAATTTCGGCTTTGTCCGATTCAATTTTCATCCGACCGCCGCGACCATAGCCTTGTTGTCGCCGCCATAATTCGTGGTTAAGTTCTTCAATATCAATAGTTACGCCCGACGGCAAACCTTCGATAATGGCGACCAACGCTTTGCCGTGTGATTCTCCGGCGGTTGTA
This sequence comes from Acidobacteriota bacterium, assembly GCA_031430435.1. Lineage (GTDB taxonomy): Bacteria > Acidobacteriota > Blastocatellia > Pyrinomonadales > Pyrinomonadaceae > JANNVK01. The sequence goes on along the minus strand of JANPBM010000034.1, from coordinate 12,712 downwards.
AAAGTAAATTTCATATCAACGAATAAAAAAACAGATTAACACATTTTCGCTTCAAAAAACCGTGCTAATCCGTTGAATTTTATGCTTAAACACAGCTCTTGCAAAGCTATTGAAAAAAAACCGTGCTTAGTTTTTGAAACAAAAGGCATTTTTAACACAGATACACACCGATTTAAGAAGATAAAAACTGATTATTAGAGAATCATCAAAAATATCCGGTTTTTATCCGTGTGAATCTGTGTTAAAAAAACCGCTTTTTGCCGACTGTCAACCGCTTGAAATTATTCGCTCTAGTCTTTCTTTTTCGCCCAAAGTTCAAACAATCGTTGACGATTTTCCAAAATTGCTTCAACATTCGGAATTTTTGTAACAAGCGTTTCAAGTTGCAAAAGATAATTCGGTTCGCCGAACATCTCGCGAATTTCCTTTAGAAACGGACGCATTTTTGCATAAACCACAACGTGTTCGGAGTTTGAATCTTGAAAAATCTGCTCGTCGATTCCGCCGTTGTTCACAAACGAACACGCCATATTCCAATGCGAAGTTATCATTCGGTAATTCGCGCTTTCTTCTTCGCCGCTTAGCAATAATTGGGCGATTTCCGCCGTACTTGTCGGGTTAAATTCGGTCATGAACCATTTTCTTGCCTCACGCATTTTTGCTTCGCCACGCATTTTGTACAGTTCGATAACTGCCAAAACATCTTGTTGTTTACTCATTATTTTTTCTCCTTAGAAATTAGTTTTGCGGTTGATTTTATGTCGTTTTTCGACAAAATTTCAAGATTATATTTTGCCGTTGCTTCGGCAATGCCGGTAAATTTTACAACGTTTTGAAAAGCGTTGATTGCTTCGGCAAATTTTTCTTGTTCGCACAAGACCAAAGCCAAATCGAACCAAGTTTCGCCGTTTGTTTTGTTCAATTTAATTGCCTTCAAAAAATTTGCTTCCGCACTTCCGAAATCTTTCAAATCAACCTGTGCCATCGCCAATCCGTAATATGCTTTTTCATATTTCGGAAACAGTCGAACCGACTTTTCAAACGATGCAACCGCTTTATCGGTTTGATTTAAACGATAAAAACAAACGCCGATATTGTAGTGAACTTGGGCGAGTTTTTGTTTGGAAAGGTCAGCCGTTTCGGACTTTTGAAAATTTACTAAAGCATTTTGAAAATCGCCTGACTTTGCCGAAATCAAACCTTTTTGAAATTCGTTTGCTTGTGCAAAAACTCCGATCTGTAAAATTATTGTCAATAAAACCGTCAAAAATAGTTTACGCATTTTTTATCTCCTTGAAACTGTAGTTTCAGACCGAGTATAAAAAATGACGGCACACAAATCTTTTCTCTGCTTGCCGTTTATTGCGTAAAATTGCTGTCAATCAAACGGTTTTTTAAGTCTGACTTACTTCACGCCAAACTTTCGGTGTAAATGTCGTGAATTTGCGGAACAATGTCGTGAAATGACTTTGATTTTTGAAGCCTGTTTGAAAACCGATTTCGACAATCGGCAAATTGCTGTGTGAGAGTAAATCTTTGGCTTTTTCTATGCGTTGATTGGCGATATATTGTTGCGGCGTAACATTCATTGATTTGCGAAAAGCTCTGGCAAAGTGAAAATGACTTAAATCTGCGACTGTCGCAATTTCCGTTAAGGTTAAATCTTGTTCCAAATTATCGTTAATAAATTCTGTAACTAAACGAAGTTTGTAGCCTGATAATCCGCCGAGAAATTGTTTGGCATTTTCAACTGCGGTTGTATAGTTTTTGATGAGATGAAACATCAAAGTATGTGAAATTGAATCGGTATAAAGTCTCGACGAAACTTCTTTTTTCTCTGCTTCGGCAAGAAACGCGAGGCTTAAATGTTGAAGTAATTCGTCTTTTTTGGAAAGAGTTTCCTTCAGTTCGATATTCGGCGAAATGTCCATTTCAACTGCCATTTTCGATAAGAATTTCTGACTGAAATCAACCGCGACGTATTCGTATTCCGCTTCCCAAAAGGCTTCTACGGTTTGCCCGACAGGCATCATACACATCGAATTCGGATCCGCACAATCACGGCGAAACTTACCGTCTGATGTATGCCTTTGCGTTGTTGCGGTACCTGCAATTGAAAGATTAACTTCATTCGTCAGCGTTTTATGTGCCGGAAGTTCACCCGCTAAAATCCGCAAATGTCTGACGCTGAAATCATCGAAAACCGCCTGTCGCTTTAACAAAATTGCCGATTCGCGTGTTTGATTATTTTTCCAATTGACTTTCATATTTGAATCATAGAAATTTGATTGCTAAAAAGCAAGCCGTTTTTTCAATCTGAAACGCAATTTATTTTCGGCAAATGTTTCGTCAACTAAAATCGCCTCTTGTAAAATTTGCTGTGTTAAATCAAAATATAATTCTTCAATTTTATAAATTTCAAGAAAGCTGATTTGTTTTCTCTTTGCTCAAATTTTGATTTAGTTTAAGTTGCTTGCGGGAACAAAAAGTCCGGGTCGAAACGAAATAAATCGTGCCGACCCGGTTAGGCAGTGTTATTTGATATGCGGAGTGAAATCCACGTCTGTCAAGGTTTCTGACAAACTGATTGTTTGCGACATGAATTCGTAACGTTTTGAAGTAACCGAGATAATCACCGTTTGACCTGCCTCAATTTCAAAGAAGCGATAATAACCGAACGTGCTTGTCCGCGAAGTGCGAATCACACCGTTTGAATCAACCAAATGAACAACCGCGTTTCGCAAGCCTCTTCCTTCCGTCGTCAAGACTCTGCCCGTTACCGAAACATTGGCGGCAGTCGGTACCAATTGATTGACAAAAATAAACATCGCACCTTGATCAGTAGCTTGCGGGGCAAGGGGAGCTGAAGCGGAATCATCTGATAACGGCGCACCGACGATGATTTTGTCGCCGCTGATAGCTACGCCGGTGCCGAAGTCATCGCCTGCATTACCGCCGATAGCGGTAAGTTTCTGTTGCTGAGTCCAAACCGCACCGTTGCGGACAAAAACGTAAGCCGAACCTTGACTGCCGTTTACCCCGACATCATCTCCAAATGCACCAACAATTGCCGTGTCGCCGTTGATTGACACGCTGTTGCCGAAATTGTCGAATCCCGCACCATCTGAAGCAGTTAGTTTCTGTTGCTGAGTCCAAAAGGTTCCACTTCGGACAAATATGTAAGCTGAGCCTTGATCGGAGTTTGCTCCAATATCATCTAAATTCGCACCAACAATCGCAGTTTCGCCACTGATTGCTACGCTGATGCCAAATCGATCGTTTGCCGCACCATCCGGAGCAGTTAATTTTTGCTGCTCAGTCCAAACTGTGCCGTTGCGGATAAAAATGTAAGCCGAACCTTGAGCGGAGTTTACTCCGAAATCATCTAACTGAACACCAACAATCGCCGTCTCGCCGTTGATTGAGACGCTTCTACCGAATTGGTCGTTACTCAAACCGTCTGAAGCAGTGAGTTTCTGTTGCTCAGTCCAAACTGTCCCGCTACGGGCAAAAATGTATGCCGAGCCTTGATTGTTGTTCGCCCCGACATCATTTCCATTCGAACCAACAATCACCGACTCGCCGCTGATGGCTACGCCGGTGCCGAAGTTGTCAACTAATCCACCGTCGGAAGCGGTTAATTTTTGTTGCTGAGTCCAAACCGTGCCGCTGCGGACAAAAATATAAGCAGAACCTTGATCAACGTTTGCCCCAACATCATCAAATCGTGTTCCAATAATTACCGTGTCGCCACTGATGGCTACGCTGACACCGAATTCGTCGTTTAACCCACCATCGGAAGCGGTTAATTTTTGTTGTTCAGCCCAAACTGTGCCGTTGCGGACAAAAATGTAAGCCGAACCTTGATTTGTATTTGCCCCAATATCATCAGATCGCACTCCAACAATTGCCGTGTCGCCGCTGATTGCTACAGTAGAGCCGAATTGGTCACTTGATGCACCGTCTGAAGCTACTTTTTGGGCTTCTTGTGTCCAATTCGAGACGAGAACGCGAAATATGTAAGCCGAACCTTGACCGAAGATTGCCCCGACAGTATCAGCGACTGCACCGACAATCGCTGTGTTGCCGCTAGTTGCTACGCTGTAGCCGAATTGGTCGTTTGCCGCACCGTCAGAAGCTGTTAGCTCGGCAGATTGTCCGATTGCGACTTTGGTTGACGGTTCGTCCGTTTGTCCGTCTTCTTTGCGGGCAGCATTTACCGCGTCCATCAACGAATCATATTGTCCCGTTTGTTTAAGTTGGTTGATCGCCTCATCACCACGCAGTATTGGTTGCGATTCAATCTTGTTTAGATTGGTGTCAATGGTTTGGGCTGAGATATTACTCGTTAAAAATAAACCGATGAATACTAGAAAAAGCACGAATTTAATCGTCGTTTGGGGCATAGAAATTTTCTCCTCTTAAATGCTGAAAGCAATAATTTGTTTGGGAGCAAAAACATCAGACGGTAATAACTGTTTGTCTAATAATGATAATGTCCGATAAATATAAATGATTCGGGTTACATAATCAATAGTGTATTGAGGATAAACGAAAAGGCTGAGCTTGTCTTTATGGATATTTACGGACTCTCAATGCGTTTTAAAAGGCTGATTATAAAGTAGAATGACAGAACAATTTTGTCTTTTACTTTTGCCTTTTACTTTTCACTTACTTTGTCGTCATCCAATTTGAACCAACACCGACTTCCGCAATCACGGGAACGTCTAATTCCACGGCGTTTTCCATCTCGCGTTTGACCAATGCAGAAACTTCTTCAATCTCGTTTTTCGGTACTTCAAGCAAAAGTTCATCGTGAATTTGCATAATCATTCGTGATTCCAACCCTTCTTTTATCAACGCTTTATCAACTTTCAGCATCGCAATTTTCACAATGTCGGACGCGGAACCTTGAATCGGCATATTGATTGCTTCGCGTTCCGCCCGCGAACGAACGTTGAAATTTTTGTCGTTGATTGACGGCAGAGGACGACGGCGACCGAAGATTGACGCGACATAACCGTTTTTCCTCGCAAATTCCGGCGTTTCTTCCATATATTTTTTCACGCCTTTGTAAGTTTCGTAATAATCCGTGATGATTTTTTTCGATTCGGAAACGCTCAAACCGATGCGTTGCGAAAGTCCGTAAGCCTCGACCGCGTAAGCAATTCCGAAGTTGACGATTTTTGCCAAACGCCGTTGCGATTCATCGCCGAAGACTAATTTCGCGGTTCGGGCGTGAATGTCTTCGCCTTTTTTGAACGCATCGAGCAAAACTTCGTCTTGCGTAACGTGAGCGAGAATCCGCAATTCAAGTTGCGAATAATCGGCGGAAAGCAGAACATTTCCTTCTTCGGGAATGAACGCGGAACGGATTTTTTGACCGAGTTCGGTGCGAATCGGGATGTTTTGCAAGTTCGGTTCGGTTGACGATAAACGACCTGTTGCGGCAACGGTTTGATTCAGTTTCCCGTGAATTCTGCCGTCAGAGGCGATTTTTTCGGGTAAAGTATCGGTGTAAGTTGATTTCAGTTTTTCGAGTTCGCGGAATTCCAAAATCAGTTTCGGCATTTCATACGTCAAAGCAAGTTCGCCCAAGACTTCTTTGCTCGTAGAAATTTGTCCTTTCGCGGTTTTTTTGCCCGTTTCCATATTCAATTTTTGCAACATTTCGCCGACTTGTTTGGGCGAATTTATCTTAAATTCTTCGCCCGCTAATTCAAAAATTCGGGTGGAAAGTTTGGCTAATTCGACCGTAAAATCGGCAGAAAGTTTGTGTAAAACGTCCGCGTCAATCTTCATTCCAACCATTTCCATTTCGTAAAGTAACGGCACAGTCGGCAATTCAATTTCCGTGTAAATTTTCTCTAAGTTCAATTCACGCAGTTTGTTACGGAAAAACGGTGCGAGTTGAAAAGTAAAATCCGCACGTTCTAAAGTTCGCCATTGCGAATCGGTAAAACCTTCGGGAATTTCAAAGTTCGAATCAACGCCGATTTGCTGTTGGGCAAGTGTCGCAATGTCGTATTCGCTGCGACTCGGATCAATCAAATATGCGGCGAGCATCACATCGTCTTCAACGGCTTCGGGCATAATTCCGATTTTTTGGAGCGTTGCCAAATTCCGTTTTAAATCGTAAACGCACTTGGTCAAAAATCCGTTCTCGATCGTATCTTTGAGCGGCGGAATAAGTTCTTCGTTACTTAAATCAACGTAAAAACTTGAACCTGCATTGCTCGCAATCGCTACGCCGAGCGGTTTTTGTTTGTCGAAACTGCCGAGTTTTTCGTTATCGTCAACCGCAAACGACCAATGCTCGCTTTCCCACAATTTCCGCACCAATTTATCAAGGTCTTCGCGGGTTTTAATCAGGCTATAAGACTTTGTAACTTGTTGTGTTTGCGGCATATCGGCGAATAACGGAAAGAGCGAATAGTCGGAATCGGTGAATTCTTTGGTCAGCGTATTAAATTCAAGTTCGCGGAAAAGTTGATACGCCAACTTACGATCCGGCTCACGATGTTTCAATAAATCAAGGTCAAGTTCGACCGGAACTTCGCAATGAATTGTCGCCAGTTCAAGCGATTGGCGGATAATGTCTTGATTATTTTGCAATGATTCACGGTAAGTTTTATGCGTAATTTTATCGGCACCGGCGATGGCGTTTTCAATCGAACCGTATTCGGTAATAATTTTCAACGCGCCTTTTTCGCCGATTCCGGGAGCTCCGGGAATGTTGTCGATCGCATCGCCCATTAAGCCGAGCAAGTCAATAATTTTGTTCGGCGGAACACCGAATTTGTTCAAAACCCACGCTTCGTCGCACAATTCAATCGGCGGAACAGGCACTTTTCGTTTGATATTTTGCGAATTTTGCCGCATACAAATAATGTGCGGGTCTTGCACGAGTTGGCACAAATCTTTATCGTTTGAAACAATAATCGCCTGCATATTTTGGGCGGCACATTTTTTGGCGAGCGTGCCGATTAAATCGTCGGCTTCAAAACCGGGAAGTTTCAAAATCGGGACATTAAACGCCTCGCAAACGCGGACGATATAAGGTAATTGCGTTGATAAATCGTCGGGCATTTCGGCTCTGTTCGCCTTGTAATCGGCAAAACTGTCGTGTCTGAAAGTTTTTTCGGGCGTATCGAAAATCGCGGCAACGTAATCGGGCTTTTCATCGTTCAAAAGTTTCCGCAACATATTCGTAAAAACGAAAACTGCTTGCGTTACTTGCCCTTTGGAGTTTCGCAAAGGTTCCTGACGCATTCCCATCGGAGCAAAAAACGCTCGAAAAATGTGCGACATCGTGTCGATTAAATAAACTTTTTTTAACTTTTCGGCTGACATAATTTGTTTGAATTGTAGTTAAGTTCGCGTTTAGAAACAAGTTTGCGGGCAAAATAAAAAAGCCAAGAATAAATCTCGGCTTCCAAATTACAAATAAATTGTTTTTTTTTCAGACTTGCGATCCGCTCACAGTACACGGAACATCGTTAATTCCGGGAGTGTTCGCAAAAGCACCGTTACAACAATTCCTAATTGCGGCATCTCTTTGAGAATCGGGACATGAACCGGTAAACTCAAATTCGCAGGTATATCGACATATTGCGGCACAAGAAATATAGCAATTCGCAAATGTATATGTCGAAAAAACGAAAAGAAACATTAAAGACAATAAAATTTTTCTCATAATAGTTATTTGCCTCCTTCTTGTTCTTTGTTGAACCATTTCGTTCCATCTTCAAAAGTAATTCCGATTCTAACTTCAAGTTGATTTTTGTCGGCAAAATTCATCCAGTAACGCGGATTGGCTTTAGGTTCTTTTGCACTTGAAACTGCTTTTCCGCTTTCATCTACCGTGTTTGCCACTTCTTCTTTTACAAATCCCTGTGGAGCAATTTTATACAAAGTTCCGGGCGTTATTTTTTGTTCCTTTATCAATAATCCTCTTGATTTTTGTGTTGTTTTATCTTCAATAATCAGCATTATATCCGAGATTGTTTTATCCGACACATTTTTCAAATTTATTTCGGGAACTGAAATTATGTTTTGTAAATCGGTTCGGTTTGAAGTCAACAGTTGATAATCGGCGGCAGATACTTCTTTCACCTTTGCACTAAGTATTTGCATCGGGGCATCTTCATCTTGCTTGATTCTAAGATCAAAATCCGGCGATAAATTTATTGATTCAATGATTTTTTTGTTTTCAGTGCTTGAATCGCCGACAGGTAACGGATTTCTGTTTGTTGCTTTTTGAGCAATTACGACAGCAACAATTGACAATAATACTGTTACAGCCAAAAGTATAAAAACTTTAGATTTGGAACTTGCCAAAATCTTAAAACGGTTCGACATAATATAAATCTCCCTTTTTGTTTTATTTTTTCGGCTCTTGGGAAATTCGGCTTTACTGTTTACAGTTGTAACTTTTTTAATTTTCATCTTCGATTTTTAAGTTCAAAATCTTAGGAAGCGATGTTGCAGAAGTAAATCAAAAAGTCAAATCTTTCAAGAGTCAGTTACATACTACACACACACACACAGATTGTCAACAATAAAATCACAGGTTTAGTAATACCTCAATAAAAAGTTAAACGTCAAGAATAATTAAACCGAAGGTAACTTCGTTACGCAAAGAACGCGGAGGTTATTAAAAAATGACAAAAAAAGTGTTTATAAATCTTGGCGAAACTCGGCGAAACCTTTGCGTTCCGCTTTTTATAACTTTTAATTGAGGTATTACCAGGTTTAGGCTTTACTTTTGAGAAAGTTAAAACGCTGGTTAAAAAGGTGCAACATATAAATAAACTTTTTTTAACTTTTCGGCTGACATAATTTGTTTGAATTGTAGTTAAGTTCGCGTTTAGAAACAAGTTTGCGGGCAAAATAAAAAAGTCGATAATTATTTTCGACTTTTTTATTTTGAGTATCATTTACGGATTAAGCGCTAATTAAAGACGTAAACCGAACCGTTCAAGCTCTTTCCGCAATAGTTGTATAAGGAAACAAAATTCGTTTCAGCCAATAAAACAACTGGTCTTCGAGAATTGCAATCACGCCGATAACTATAAGATACGCATAGACTTCTGCTTTATAGTTGATTGACGAATACGAAAAAATCGCCGCACCGAGTCCGCCTTCCGTGCGGTTAAAAGTTTCGATGGCGACAATCATCACCCAGCCCATTGCGGCACTTTGGGCTACCGTATCAATCATCGCGGGCAGAGTCGGGCGGACAACGACAGTCCAAAAAGTCTTCCAATCGCCGTAGTTCAAAACTCGTGCCAATTCAAATTTTAATTTCGGGATTTGTCCAATAATTGCGGTCATCGAAGTTATTAAAAAGAAAGCCATCCCCGCCGTCAGCATTGCAACTTTCATCGAAAAACCAATCGTAAATATTGACAGAAAAACTAAATTGAATGCGACAATCGGTAAATAGCGAAACCATTGCAAAATTTGATTTAATGGTTGAAGCAACGGCAAACAACTCAAATAAGCAATCATCAAAGAAATAATTGTGGCGAAAAATAGACCGACAATATTTAATTTGATTGTAACCCAAGTGTTGTAAATAAGATTGTTAGCATCTTCGAGCGCAAACATTCGTTGAAATGCTTCCCAAACTTCGCTCGGATACGGCATTCCTTGAACTGGCGTGAATGTCCAAAATAAAAATATTATGGCAATCCAAAAAAAGAAAAGATTGGCACGAATAAATTTGCCTGGTTCGCCCAAAATGCGAAAAATTTCGCCAATTCCTTTTTGCGAAACTTCTGTCTGCTTGTTTTTCACGGTCTGCTCAGTCATATTATAAAAAACTAACTTTAAGGAGATTAAAATGTCACAAATTGATAATCAAAAACACGATAAGTTTAAGGTCTTTGCCGGAAAACTAGACGAAAACAACAGTCTCGACGAACTCGCTAGTCAAGTTTCGGCTTTTGCCACAGATAACAAAATCGCCGCAAAAAGTATCGGCGTTGAATATCTTGAATCGGCTGAAAGTCTAATCATTACTTTAGGTTACAGAGATGACGAGGCACATTATCCCGTCAAACTCGAAACCGCCAGTTTAGGTAAAATAGATATTGGAAATGACTTTACGGCTCTCGAACAAAAAATGTCGGAAGCCAGTCAAAATGTCAGCGACATCATTTGTCACGAGCTGTTTATTACCGAAGATAAAGATTTTTTGATGGTCTTTATGACGCTTCAATAAATTATCTTATAGCAAAATAACTCGCAAAGACTGTAAAAACATCATTAGTTTTCTATGGTCTTTGTCATTTACTTACCACCATTAAAACTTTCCATCATTCGTTGTGCAACAGACCGCTGAACAATAGATTGAACATTAGAATTCATATTTTTTAATTTGAAAATGTTATTAAATCCATAAAAACCAAATTCAGTAACAAGTTTTCCTATTAATTCATCAGCGAAGGATGAAGAAATAATATTAATATTCGAGAAATCAAGAGTAATTGTTTCATTTGACTGTTTGTAAAAATTTATCAGCTCGTTTCGTATTTTTTCGCCAGACTTCCTCGTTCCTAACCCTGATTCTTTACTCTTCAAATCATAAACAATATTTCCTGAATCGTCTTCTAATGACTCAAGTTTTAGATTAACAGGTTCATACCCGCCCAAAGCCTTTGAAATCGAAATGGCTTTGCTGTAATCAAGTTGAAAATCAACAATACAACCATTATCGACCGACAAAATAGGTTGGTGTGGATAAATTGAGATCTTTGTGTTTTTCAAATTATAGACAGCAGAACTTGAAGTGATACTCAACTGTCCAGTATTTTCTGAAACAATCTGATGTAATCCCCACAGACCGTTTCCTTGTCCGATTTTTTTATCTCGTGTAATCCCTTCACTTACTGCTAATTCTAAGGCTTCTTCAGGTGTCCTGGGTTGATGAATAGATTGAACTAATGAATTATAAATTCCTTGTCCTGTATCATAAACACAAAAAACAAAATGTTTCGTTTTCTCGTGAACCTGTCCCATCACATAGCCAAAATCTTTGGTTGAATGTTGGAGAACATTATCAAGAACTTCATTGATTGACCATTCAAATCCTTCAAGAACACCTTTTTCACAGACAATGAATTGTGATAATTCTTTGACAAATGAATTAACGAGCAAATAAATGTCATCCGCACTTTCAAATTTCCAAATTCTATTCAAACTATGGCTTTCAGCAAGTTCTTTATTTTTCCTAACGTGAAGCGGATTTTTAAGCGAGATTTTTCTTAATATTTCATTCAAATAATAAAACTCAAACTCAATCCCTTTATCAATAAGACAATCAATTATTCCAGCCAATGGAACACAAACATTTGGAAATGCGCCTTTATCAGCCTTCTTAAAATTCAATATTAAGTTATTTTCTCGTTTCTTTAATAACTCATTTAATAAATCAATAAATTCACCAATTAAACGGGGGTTAGAGAGTTTGTGAAAAATTAATTCATTTTCATCTAGTGTGATGAGTGTATTATTTATTTGCATAATTGTATCAAAGAAAAGTCACAATAAACCCAGTTAGAGATAGTGTGACTTTTCTTACTTTATCTATTTAAGAATAATCGTCACTCGCCGATTTTTCGCTTTATCAATAATACTTTGCACCGTTGCAGTCCCCGAAATCGGATTCAATGAACCGTAACCATCAACCGTAATAATGCGTTGGTCGTTGATGTTGATGCGCGATTCATCTGATGCTTTCAACCACGTCCACACTGAATTTGCGCGGTCTTTTGAGAGCTGAATATTTTTTGCATTATCACCTGCATTATCCGTATGACCTTCGACAATAATTTTCGTGTTTGAAGCCCGAATCAACAAACTTCTAATATCGTTAAGTTTAGCAATTTCGGATGGTTTCAATTCAGCCGAACCGCTATCAAAAACAATATCGAAGTTAGCTTTAACAACAGTATCACTCGAATTAGCTTGAGTTGAACTCCCTGTTTCTTGTTTAACTTCGCCAATTTCATCCGACATTTTTTTGACAAAACTTAAATCTACAACCTGTTCAACCGGCGTAAAGGTTGGCATTCTTTCGGGTAAAAGTTTTTGCAGACGTTTAGCGTGTTCGTTGTATGAAATACCAAAAACACTTTCTGCTAAAGGTTTGGTGCTGCCAACTCCAAACAGATGTCGATTATCTGCAATATCATTGACGCGAGAGCCACCTAAACGAACTCCGTTTTCCTCAACTATATCAAAATATTTCGCCCAAAAACTCGGACCTTTGCCTTCCATATTAAAAACTTGGGCGTTCAAGGCTGCCACACGAGTTTTGAAATAATTCGGATCACCTTTAATTTTCGCCCCGGCACGAGCCAAACTACGGAGCAAAGTTTCGATATATTCAGGATGTTTTTTGATAAAATCTTCGGTCGTGAACAAGATATTCGGCATCATTGCAGAATATTGTTCGGTAGAAATAATTTTCTGCAATTTCTCAGATTTACCTTTGAAATTGACCGAAGCACGACCTTGCGCCGCCATCACATCACCCGGTGTCCACGTTGCCACGGCATCAATTTCGCGGTCTTCCATTTTGCCTGTTTTGACGTTTTTCAACGAAACTTTGGCATTTGAAATAAATTTTTGCGCGGCTTCAATGTGGTCAGTCGCATTAACAAAGTTTATTGCATCAGGATTATAAACCTTTTCATCAGGATTA
>JANPBM010000033.1:0-7037 GCA_031430435.1 Acidobacteriota bacterium | reverse complement strand
ATCAAATGACCGAAACGCCAACTTCGGATTGTTTTTTGACATTACTTTCGTAATCGCCGCCGTCAAGGTTGTCTTGCCGTGGTCAACGTGTCCGATCGTCCCGATGTTCACGTGCGGCTTACTTCTATCGAATTTCTCTTTTGACATTTTATTCTAATCTCCAATCAATAATTGCTTAACTTGCGACACCTTTTACTTTTGCGATAACTTCTTCGGCGACATTTCGCGGAGCTTGGTCATAGCGTTCAAAGTGCATCGTTGATGTTGCACGTCCTTGCGTTGCAGAACGTAAATCTGTGGTGTATCCGAACATTTCCGAAAGCGGAACGAATGCGGTTACAACTTGGACACCGCCCGGACGCGGAGCCATTCCGTCAATTTGTCCGCGACGACGATTCAAATCTCCGTTGACGGCACCCATATACTCTTCGGGCGTAACAACTTCGATCTTCATAATCGGTTCAAGCAAAACAGGTTTCGCTTTTTTAACCGCGTCTTGGAAAGCAAATGAGCCTGCCAAGTGAAATGAAATCTCGTCCGAGTCAACTTCGTGGTATGAACCGAACAAAAGTCTGACTCTGATGTCAACTAATTCGTAGCCGGCTAAATATCCGCGTTTCATCGCGTCTTTTACGCCTTCCATCGTCGGTTTGATAAATTGACGAGGGATAGAACCACCCGTAATTTTATCTTCAAAGACAAATCCTTCGCCCGGAGCCGGCTCGATTTCCAGTTCAACGTGTCCGAATTTACCTTTACCGCCCGATTGTTTTTTGTAAACTTCTTTGCCCGGTGCAGAACCTGTAATTGTTTCGCGATAAGCAACTTGCGGTTTACCGACATTTGCTTCTACGCCAAATTCACGCTTCATTCGATCGACAATGATTTCCAAATGAAGTTCGCCCATTCCGGCGATAATTGTTTGACCTGTTTCGTGGTCGGTATTTACACGGAAACTCGGATCTTCTTGAGCAAGTTTGTTGAGTGCGAGACCCATTTTGTCTTGATCTTGACGAGTTTTCGGTTCAACCGCAACGCGTACGACCGGATCGGGGAATTCCATCGATTCGAGAATAATTTGCTTGTTTTCGTCGCAAACCGTTTCTCCCGTGGTAACATTTTTCATCCCGCCGATGGCGATAATTTCACCTGCTCCCGCGCTTTCAATATCTTCTTGCTTGTTGGCGTGCATTCGGAACAATCGTCCGACTCGCTCTTTGGAATTCTTAATCGGATTATAAACGTACGAACCCGCTTTGATTGTTCCGCTGTAAATACGGACAAACGAAAGTTGTCCCAAGTATTTATCAACCGCGAGTTTGAAAACCAAACCTGCGAACGGAGCTTTGTCATCCGGCGGACGATTTTCAACTTCGTCCGTATCGGGATTAACGCCTTCAATCGGCGGAATATCCAACGGACTCGGCAAGTAATCAACTACTGCGTCAAGCAAAGTTTGAACGCCTTTGTTTTTGAATGCCGAACCTGTTACGACAGGAACGATTTTCATCGCCAAAGTTCCTTTTCGCAAAGCGGCGCGAATTTCATCTTCGCTGATTGCTTCGCCTTCAAGGAATTTCATCGCAATATCGTCGTCAATGTCTGAAACTGCTTCTAAAAGTTTTTCGCGGGCGGCTTCTGCGTCTGCCACTAAATCAGCCGGAATATCAACTATTTCGTATTCCGCGCCTTTATCTTCGTTGCTCCAGATAAGACCTTTCATTTTGATAAGGTCAACCACGCCCTGCAAGTTTTCTTCGATGCCGATCGGAATTTGAATCGCGACGGCATTTGCGCCCAAACGGTCAAGAATCGATTGAAAAGAACGTTCGAATGACGCACCCGATCGATCCAGTTTATTGATAAAACAGATTCGCGGCACACCGTATTTATCGGCTTGTCGCCACACGGTTTCGGATTGCGGTTCAACACCGGCAACACCGTCGAAAACGGCAACCGCGCCATCAAGTACACGGAGCGACCGTTCGACTTCCATTGTAAAGTCAACGTGTCCCGGCGTGTCAATGATGTTGACTCGGTACTCGGTTTTATCTTTCGTCCAAAAGCAGGTTGTCGCGGCTGATGTAATCGTAATTCCGCGTTCTTGCTCTTGAGGCATCCAGTCCATCGTGGCTGTGCCGTCGTGAACTTCACCAATTTTGTGCGAAACACCCGTGTAATAAAGCACCCGCTCGGTTGTCGTGGTTTTACCCGCGTCAATATGAGCCATGATGCCGATGTTTCTGAATTTGTCTAAACTAATCTTTGACATTGTCTTAAAACTTTACTCGCTAAACTACCAGCGATAATGCGCAAACGCTTTGTTTGCTTCTGCCATCCGGTGAACGTCGTCGCGTTTTTTCACCGATCCGCCGCGATTGTTGACGACATCCATCAATTCGCCGACTAATCTTTCCATCATTGTTTTTTCGCTGCGTTTGCGGGCATTGCCGACTAACCACCGAATTGCCAATGTGTTACGTCTGTCTCTGGTAACTTCAAGCGGAACTTGATATGTTGCCCCGCCGATTCGACGTGATTTTGTTTCCAGTGTCGGAGCAAGCGTGTCAACGGCTTTCTTGAAAACCTTCAATGGTTCGTCGCCGGTTTTTTCACCCAGCTTTTCCATTGCGCCGTAAAAAATCTTTTCGGCAACTGCTCGCTTTCCTTCCAACATGACACCGTTAATAAATTTCGTAACGAGAATGCTGTTGTAAATCGGATCGGGTAAAACTTCTCTTTTGGCTGCAACTCTTCTTCTTGGCATAACTTATTTCTTCGCCCCTGTTTTCGCTGTTCCGGCTTTCGGACGTTTCGCGCCATACTTCGAACGCGATTGATTACGGTTGGCAACGCCCGACGAATCAAGCGTTCCGCGAATAATATGGTACCGAACTCCCGGTAAATCTTTGACCCGACCGCCGCGAATCAAAACGATCGAGTGTTCTTGCAAATTGTGTCCGATGCCCGGAATATAAGTCGTAACTTCGATTCCGTTGGTCAAACGAACACGGGCAACTTTGCGTAACGCCGAGTTTGGTTTCTTTGGTGTTTGTGTATAAACACGGGTGCAAACTCCGCGACGTTGCGGACAACTTTGCAATGCCGGACTTGCCGTCTTATATTTAACGGCTTGGCGACCTTTGCGGACTAATTGGTTAATCGTTGGCATTTTTAATTTCCTGAATAATAGCAATAAAGAGCCTTAACCTGACTCTTACCGAACGAATTCGGCAGTAAGCACAAGCGGCTACTCTTGTGTAAAATATTTTTTGGGATTGTCTTAAAGTTTAATTACTTTTCCGCGTAGATTTGACCTTCCCGATGTTTAGCCTTGTAACTTTGCTGTGGCGTGGCGTGTGTAATTTGGCTTGCAAATAAATAAGATGCCCTAAATAAATTTAGTTTTACGCTACAATATCTGTTGACGTTTTCTCAAACGCTCTACGCATTGTTTCCCGAACAAGTTAAGTCCGAAACTTCAGATTCTATATATTTTCACATTTGATGTCAAACGCGGATAATCTTTTTGTGTAATGCTCCGATTAAAAAGCAAGAAAAACAGTTTTCAACCGCGAATAAAGCAGTCTGTGCCTGTCGGGAATTGGTTTGCAAAAAAGACTTGAAGCAAAAAAATTTTCATTCGTTAAAATTTCTGTGATAGAATTCTTGCAACCTAAAATGCTATGAGTATATCCCAACTACTTCTGCTTGCGGCGGGAACGTTTATCAAAGACTACGAGATAATTGAACTGCTTGGAAGCGGCGGCTTCGGGGCGGTTTACAAAGCCAAGCCTCAAAACGGTTCTTCCGTTGCCATCAAAGAAACTTATTTCGGCAGTGAACGAGAGTTGAAAATGTTCCGCGACGAAGCGAACTTACTGTCATCGCTTTCCGACGAAGATTTTCCGAAGGTAATTACTCATTTTGATAACGGCAACAATCGTTATTATCTGATAATGGAACTGATTGAAGGCGATGATTTGGGCGATGTGTTGGAAAAATCAAAAAAGCCGATTGAACTTAAAACGGTTTTAGATTGGGCGGACAAAATTCTTGAATCACTCGCGTATCTTCACGCGAAAGGCATCATTCACCGCGACATCAAGCCGCAGAATTTAAAACTCACGCCGAAAGGCAGAATCAAAATAATAGATTTAGGCATTGCCAAAGATTATTTTAATAAGGCAGGCAGTAATAATTCTGTCAGCAGTATTGGTGCGGCAACGCCTTTTTACGCACCAATCGAACAACATTTGCGGCTGGAAGAGAATTTTGTCTTAATGCTGATGATGTGTTCAGAGCAAAAGACCAACGATGTTTTGGCACAAGGCACAGACGCGAGAGCAGACATTTACGCATTAGGCGTAACGCTTTATCGGCTGTTGACAAATACTGTGCCGGCAATTTCTCCGAACCGTGCATTGTCCGTTTGGTCGGGCAAAAACGATTTGATAGTTCCCGCACACGAAGTTAATAAAAACATTCCGCTCGAGATTTCGCAAGTTTTGCACAAGGCAATGGAAATTGAACGTGAAGACCGTTTCGTTTCCGTAACTGAAATGAGAGCGGCTTTAAGTCAAGCAATCGCAACTGTCAGCAGCAAATTCGAGCAGCATCAATCAGCCGAATTTGCCAAACGTGAAGCCGAATTATTGGAACGCGAAAGACAACTGCGTGAAAGAGAAGTGCATTTCAAACAACTTGAACCGACGCAAGATTGGCAGAAAATTGAAGCTGACCGTTTGCAAAAAGAAGACGCGGAAGCCAAACGCCGTCAAGCCGACATAGACGAAATAGAGCGTAAATTAAACGAACCGAAAAAAGATTCAAAACAAATTCCCGTTAATCGGATTATCGGTATGCTGACGGCGGTTACTTTGTTTATCGGCGGATTATTTGGAGTAAGTTATTGGGCGAGCAATACGCCAAAAGTTGCTAATACTAATATCAACAAAGCAAACACGGCATCTGTTGCCAATACTGCAAATAATTCTGTTGCAAATGCGACTAAGAACAGCAATAATAAAACCGTTAACTCTTCTACAAATGTTTCACCTGCTGCTATGCAGAGTGCAGAAAAGTATGCTAAAAAAGGTTACGCTTGTGACGAAAAAGATTATGATTGCAAAATTTTAAATTACTCAAAAGCAATTGAATTAGATTCTAATAATGAAGTTGCCTACAATAATCGCGGAAATGCTTACGATGATAAAGGTAATTACGACCAAGCGATCAAAGATTACAATAAGGCAATCGAATTAAAGCCTGATTATGCAGATGCCTATTCTAATCGGGCATACAGTTACAGAAATAAGAAAAATTATGATGCAGCGATTGCTGATTATCGAAAGGCACTTGAGCTAAACCCGAATAATGAAATGTATAAGCATAATTTGAAATTAGCTTTAGCAGAAAAGGCAAAACAATAATATTCTAACCAAATTGTTCGCCCCTAAAAGAAACGGCGTGAGGGGTTCAGAGTCCACGCTTCAGCGTGCTTCCTCACGGAGAATAACGCTTAGAGTTCAGAGTGTAAAGTTCAGAGTCCACGATTTATCGTGCTTCCTCACGGAGAAATACGTTTAGAGTTCAGAGTCGTAGCTTAGTTTACTTTCTTACGGAGAGTTGCACGATGAATCGTGGACTCTGAACTGAAATCGCGGACTTTGAACTAAAGGGGTTTTAATAAAATGTATAAATGGCGTGAACTGACAAATGATGAAAGGGTTAAGGTTTTAGCCGAACGCAAGGCTCGCAAACTTCCGTGGCATTCGCCGCCGCATCTTGAGTTTGGCGGATTTGTAACTTTTATTATCACCGCCGCTTGTTACGAACACGCTCATATTATCGGAAAAGATTACGGGCGAATGGCTGAATGCGAACACGAACTTTTGAATGCCTGCCAAAAAGTTAAAGCGAAAGTTTTTGCGTGGTGCATTCTGCCGAATCATTATCATTTGCTCGTCCGCACCGACAACATCAAACAACTGCGAAAAGAAATCGGCACAATGCACGGACGAACCGCACGTTTTTGGAATCAAGCCGACAATCTGCAAGGCAGACAAGTTTGGTTTAACTTCTTTGACCGTGAAATGAAATCGGAACGTCATTTTTGGGCAAGCCTTAATTATATTCATCATAATCCCGTCAAACACGGTTACGCGGAAAGGTGGCAAGATTGGTTGTTTTCAAGTGCGAACAATTTCCTTGAAAGTGAAGGACGCGAGAAAGCCTCGCATATTTGGAAAGAATACCCGATTCTGAATTACGGCGAAAAGTGGGATGTTTACTGAAAAACTCAAACTAAAACGTTCAGAGTCCACGATTTATAGTGCTGCCTCACGCGGAAGTATGATTAAAGTTTAAGGTTAAAGTTCAGAGTCCACGATTTATCGTGTTGCCTCACGCGAAAGTGTGCTTAAAGTTTTGTGTTGAAACTTAAGTTTGCTTCCTCGCGGAGAGGCACGCTAAAGCGTGGACTCTGAACTCCGGTCGCGGACTCTGAATTTTATTTGTCGACTACTACGGTTTTACTTTTTTCTTAGCCGGCTGTTTATAATCCGACTTACGCTTTAACCCTAACGCTTGCAGTTGCGGAGAATCGTCTCCGAATTGGGCGGCGACTTGTGTTTTTACGCCGAGCATATTGTTATGGAACGCCCATTCGTTGGCGATTGCCGTGTCTTTCTTTTCGGCGGCGGTTGCGGCGGTTTGTGTTTCTTCGGTTTGCGAAGTCTGCATTACGTTGAATGATGTGCCGACTTTTACCAACTCGTATTTATCGTTTGCGGACTTATAACCCGCGATATTTTGCAAAGCCTGATATGTTTCGATGTCTGCTTGCAAAACCTTTTGAGCTATTCTGACGTTTTCGTTCTTAGCCATTTTGTTTAACTCTCCTTATACTTATTTGAATTTTAAAGCTCTGCCCGTGGTTCGTCTGTAATTTGTGATGCCGATAAAAGAAAAAAGGTTGTTTTCTTTACAATTATGCTCGTTTAAAAAGGAATTATGTTTAATTGCAAAGCAATGAC
>JANPBM010000032.1:0-15240 GCA_031430435.1 Acidobacteriota bacterium | reverse complement strand
ATCAAATGACCGAAACGCCAACTTCGGATTGTTTTTTGACATTACTTTCGTAATCGCCGCCGTCAAGGTTGTCTTGCCGTGGTCAACGTGTCCGATCGTCCCGATGTTCACGTGCGGCTTACTTCTATCGAATTTCTCTTTGCTCATTCCTAATAACCTCTAAATAAATGTATAAACCAATAAAAACCTTAATAATTTTTCTAACAATCATTCATACAAATATGCCCAATGTTCTTTTGCATGACAATTTGCACAAAACACATCGCATTTAGCGATTTCTGCCAACACACGCTCTTTGCTGTACTTTCCCCTTCGGTAAGTTCCAATGGCAAAATCTTTCTCTTTTGAATCCCGATGATGAAACTGAAGAGTCGCAGGATGCGATTCAGAACATCGTGAACACGACAGAGTTTTTTTATACTCATTAAGCCACTTACCAACTTTTTCAATGTGCCTCTCGTTCTTTTCCTTTTGCTTTTTGAGCAGATGTTCACGATTTCGTCTGTAATACTCTCTGTCGTAAGCTCTAGCATAAGCCCTTTGTGTTTCAATATCATTATAGGGCATATCATCTCCCGCGTTATTGATTTACGTTAAGCTCTCGATGAGACTTGAACTCATGACCTCATCCTTACCAAGGATGCGCTCTACCACTGAGCTACGAGAGCATATTTTCAAAAAATGGAGCGGGAGACGAGGCTCGAACTCGCAACATTCAGCTTGGAAGGCTGACGCTCTACCATTGAGCTACTCCCGCATTTCTAAAAAACTGGTGCAAGGGGTAGGATTTGAACCTACGTAGGATATTACTCCGTCGGGTTTACAGCCCGATGCCATTAACCGCTCGACCACCCTTGCAAATTGATTTTCAATCCGCCTACAGACAATCCAAGCCTGTAGCAAAACATTGATATTATCGAAATACAGACAGCTTTGCAAGTTGCGAAATAAGAAATTATCGGTTCGTGCGGGCATTGACTTTACACTTTGCGATTTCAACTCTTAATTTTAAGCCTTCGGCAATTTATCGACCGACATCAGTAAATCCCGCATCTGTTTTCCGGTTGTGCGGCATTCGACACTTTCTACGAATCTGCTTCGGTTTGAAACTTTTGTAACACTCTTGAAAAGTGTCATATCCGCTCACACATCCGATAAATTTTGGCAGTATTGTTTATTTGGCTGACAAAAGTCTAATTTAATTAAAGCGAGAAAATTTATGTTTAAAAAATATGTTACGGCAATCTTGACCATTTTGGTCATCAATCTTTTTCTGAGCAGTGTTGCATTTGCATCAACCAAAGAAAGCAAACTCGAACGCGCGGAACAAACAAAGGCGGAAATTACCAAATTGGGAACCGGAACCGATGCCAAAGTACAGGTTAAACTTTATGACGGAACAAAGCTCAAAGGTTACATAACCGAAATAAATTCTACGAGTTTTAGTCTGATGAACGAAAAGACGCAAGCGGTAAACGAAGTCCCGTATTCTGCGGCAAAACAAGTAAAAGGCAATAATCTTTCGACCGGTGCAAAAATTGCGATAGGTGTCGGAATCGGGATTGCCGCAACTATTCTTGTTTTGTACCTGATTGTTATAAACCAAGAGGGTTTTTAGGTTGTTTTCAGATTTATCTTAATCGAATTAAGTAAACCGATTCGTTTATTTTCAAATAAATGCGCCGGTTTACTTTTTCACTTCAGATTTCACGGAACCTTATTTCAACAATTTATCGACCGTAATCGGCAAATTCCGCATCCGCTTTCCGGTCGCGTGATAGATTGCGTTGGCGATTGCAGCGGGAATTCCGACCATACCGAGTTCGCCTAAACCTTTTACGCCCAACGGATTAACAATCGTATCAAGTTCTTCGACAAAGCTTGTGTCAATTTCTAAAATATCGGCGTTGACCGGAACGTGATAGCCCGCAAGATTCGGATTCATAATGCGTCCGTAGCGATGATCGACCTGCGTTTCTTCGGTCAAAGCCATTCCGATTCCCCAAACCGCCGCTCCGAGTTCTTGCGAATGAGCGCCTTTCGGGTTGATGATTTTTCCCGCCGCCGTCATCTCGACAATTCGCGTAACTTTGATTATACCAAGTTCTTCGTCAACTTTTACTTCGACAAATTGGGCGCCGTGCGAAGCCGTCGTGTATTTTCCGCGTTCGCCCCAATTCGGTTTCGTCGTATGAGTTTCCGTTAAGTTTTCGAGATTATTCGCCTTTAAAATCTCGACAAAACTCGTCGTTTTATCTTTGCCGACAAATTTTCCGGCTTCGATTTTTACGTCTTCAAACTTTATTCCGTCGAATTTCGCCAATTCAAACAACTTTTTCAAAACGATTTGCGAACATTCCTGCACGGCTAAACCGACGCTGGCAGTCGTAATCGAGCCGCCTTGCGAAGGCGCGTTCGGCAGATTGCTGTCGCCCAAAACGAATTTTATTTTCTCGATCGGCAAGCCTAATTGCTTGGCGGCGATGATGGACATGGTCGTGTAAGTTCCGGGTCCGATGTCGGTGGTGCCGCTTTCGACCAACGCCGTGCCGTCCGTTTTCAAAGTGACGCGGGCGGATGCCGGCGAGAGAAACGAACCCCAAGTTCCGGTTGCCATGCCCCAACCGACCAGCCAATTTCCGTCGCGGGTCGAACGCGGTTCGGGCTTACGTTTCGACCACCCGAATTTTTCCGATGCTTGTTTGTAACATTCGCGTAAAGCCTTGCTTGAAAAGGGTTTGCCGTTATCGGGATCAACTTCGGCATAGTTTATCAAACGCAATTCGAGCGGATCGATTTTGAGCGTGTAAGACAATTCGTCCAACGCGCTTTCGAGCGCAAACATTCCCGAAACTGCTCCCGGAGCGCGCATCCAAAGCGGCGTTTGCATATCGGTTTTAGCAATTTTTTCGTCTGTTTGCACATTCGGGCAAACGTACAGCGAACGTGAAACATCGACCACGCCGTCGGAAAAATTTTCGTAAGAAGCCGTATTTGTAACTGCCGAATGAATAATCGAAGTCAGTTTGCCCGATTTATCCGCACTGATTTTAATGTTTTGAATCGAATACGGACGATAGCCGTGAGCCGTCGAAAGTTGGCGGCGAGTATAGACAAGTTTAATCGGACGTTTCAGTTCACGAGCCGCCATAACGGTCAAAAAAACGTTCGGACTCGGACGCAAACCCGACCCGAAAGCACCGCCGACAAAAGGCGAAAGCACCGTAATATCTTCTTTCGGAATCTTGAAAATCCCCGCCAAATGACCGCGAACGCCGCTCACGCCTTGAGTTTTGTCGTAAATCGTCAGTTTACCGTTTTCCCAGTTTGCAACCGAAGCGTGCGGTTCCATCGCGTTGTGATGCTCGATCGGAATCGTATATTCAGCTTCGATTTTCGCGTCGGATTTGGCAAACGCATCGGTTGGATTTCCGCGAATCGGATCGTTGTTTCCGTTCACAAACGCTTTGTCCAAAACCTTGCTCAAATCAGTCGAAGACACTTGTTTATCATAAGTTACTTTGACAAGACTCGCGGCGTAACGCGCCTGTTCGATTGTTTCGGCAACGACCACCGCAATCGGCTGACCGCTGAATAAAATCTTCGTCGAACGCAACGCCATAAACGGACGCAATTTCCCGTCGGCTTCGTCCTCAAGCTCCATTCCTTTGAGGTCTCGCGGTACGTTCAAATGCGTAAAAATCTTGACCACGCCAAGTTGCTTTTCAGCTTCGGCGGTATCAATCGCAAGAATTTTTCCTTTCGCAATCGCACTTTGGACAAAAAACCCGTAAGCCAAATTTGCAAACTTAAACTCGGCGATATATTTCGCTTTGCCTGTAACTTTCGCTGCGCCGTCAACCCGATTCGGGGCATTTTTAATGTCGTCTGTCATAATTTTGTTAGTCAATTTTTGCTTTTTTACAGTTTGGAAACGGAAACTTGAACACAATTCCCGATAAATCTTTATTTCCATCCGTAATTATCAAATTTGTGTTTACGCTTATTGATCTTTCGCCTTGTTTCTTCAAGATTCTGTCAAGTTTCGGGCAATTTATGTGGTCTCCAAGAAATGTCAACATTTCTCCGTAAAGTTTTCCTCTTTGCCCTTTTAGAATGCGTAATGTAAAGTTTCCATTTGCATCAACAACCGCTCTTGATTCGCCGTCAATTCCTGTCGTTTTCTTATCATTATTATCCGGTTTGAACTCAACCGAAACATATTCATAATCGTCTTTTCTTTTCCCGATACCGTTCTCAAACTTTACGTTTCCACTAATTATGATTGTATCGGCAGTTGTCGGGGCAGTAATTACTATATCTTTGATGTGGTCGCCCGCACCGATAGTAATTTCTTTTGCGTCTTCACGTTTTGTTGAGCTTGGATAATAAAATGTTCCAAAAGGCTCACTTGTAGTAATTATATTATGGTAGTTGACGACAATCAGGTATTTTCCGGACGGAATTGCACTTAATTTGAATCCGCCTTTTTCATCGGTGCAGTCAAAATTAAAGAAATATTTCCGCTCTTTTCCATTATTTGGCGACAAATCAAGGCACACATCTTTCAAAAAATTTCCGTTAGAATCAGTAATTTTTCCGCTGATTGAATTGTCAATAAAATATGTGAAATCTTGTTCGATGTGTTGACGCAGTTTTATTTGAACTGTCGTTGTTTCTTCGGTCGGATAATCAAATCCGGTAGTTTTATAACCGACAATCGGTTCGATTGAAACTTTATACTTTCCAATCGGCAAATCGTAAATTTCATAAACTCCGTGTTCGTCGGTTTGCAACTGTATATTTTTACCGGTTCCGACAATGCGAACATTTCTATTCGCTAATTTATTGTATTGCGAATTTACACCGTCAACAGCCGATTCTATATTTTGCGAAATTGTTCCCGATAGTCTTGTTTTGCCGCGAACTTTATCAATGTTTTCGATGTATTTAAGATCAGCACTCAAATTTTTTGTAAAGCCTGAACGCGAACAAGCAGGATATGTCCAAAATTTAGTTTTCGCAGTTTTGGTATCTGAATAAATCAGCATATCCAAGCCAATGGAATCTTTGCTAAATGTATAATCGCAACCGGAATTTGTATTCTTAAAGTCAATTTCTTGACCAACTTTGAGGTTGCCTTTGAAAACTTTTTCAACTGTCATTTTTGAAAGATATAAATTTTCTTCGTTTCCGGAACCGCCGCTTTCCAGTGCTTTTACTTTCAAAACGGCAACATTAGGAGTTTGCTGATACGCAATATCAACAGTCGGCGAAACCATACACGAACAGGCTTTCGCAGAATCCGAAAACACGAAAACTAAAATCAATATCGAAAAAACCGTGAAAATTGTTTTCATAAAAACTCTCAAATCTCACTTTCCGTTCGCATTCATAAACGCCCGCACAATCGCCCGTTTTGCCAAAGTTACTTTGTAAGCGTTATCTTGCAAAGGTTTAGCATCTTTCAAAGCAATTTCAGCGGCTTGTTTGAAATTTTCTTCATTCGCAATTCTTCCGCCGAGGAAATTTTCCGCCTCAACGCATCGCCAAGGTTTGTGGGCAACTCCGCCAAGCACAATTCGCGGACTGTTTATCCTTCCGCCTTTTGCATACCAAACCACCGCCACAGAAACCAACGCAAACGCATAACTCGTGCGTTCTCTTACTTTCAGATAATGCGAATTGGTCGGAACTCCGATTTTTGGTAAATCAACCGAAACGATAAGTTCGCCCGATTTTAGATTGTTGTCTTTGGTCGCGTCATTTTCGGGTAAACGATGATAATCGGTAAAACTTATCGTCCGAATTTTGCCGTTTGTGCCGAGAATATTGACCGTCGCATCCAAAGCCGCGAGTGCCACCGACATATCGGACGGATTGGTCGCCACACAGCTTTCCGACCAGCCTAAAATTGCGTGATTTTTGTTCAAACCTTCCATCGCGCCGCAACCCGAATTCGCCTCGCGTTTGTTGCACGGCATCGCCACATCGTAAAAATACGCGCAACGAGTTTGTTGATTCATATTTCCGCCAAGCGTTGCCATATTGCGGATTTGGGCAGACGCGCCTGCGAGAATCGATTGCGCCAAAAGCGGATAGTTTTGACGAATTAACGGATGATTCGCCGTGTCAGAATTCTTTGCCAACGCGCCGATTGTCACGCCGCCCGATTTATTCGTCTGAATCGTGGAAAGCGGAAGTCGTGAAATATCAACAAGTTGCGAAGGTTGCAAAATTCCTTCTTTCATCAAATCAATAAGGTTTGTTCCGCCCGCGATGAACTTCCCGTCAGGTTTAATAGATTTAACGGCTTCGGCTTGATTATTCGCTTTCGTAAAATTGAATGGCTTCATAATTTTTATTTTAGCCGCAAACTTACACGAAAATTCACGAAAGAGTTTTTGTTTTTTTCGTGTTATTTCGTGTTTGTTCGTGGCTGATTCTACTTGTTTTGAACCTCACGGATTGCCGCGACGATATTTGAATAAGCACCGCAACGACAGATGTTTCCCGACATTCTTTCGCGGATTTCGTCGTCGGATAATTTCAGATTTGCGGCTTTCACGTTCAGGTTTTCAGTTACAAAACTCGCTTCGCCGTTTTTGGCTTCTTGCATCAACGCGACCGCCGAACATATTTGTCCCGGCGTGCAATATCCGCATTGCAAAGCATCGTAATCGAGAAAAGCCTGCTGAATCGGGTGAAGCGTTTCGCCCGTTGCAATGCCTTCGATCGTGGTGATTTTTTTGTCGTCGCACATTGCCGCAAGCGTCAGGCACGACAAAACTCTGCGTCCGTCAACAATTACGGTGCAAGCTCCGCATTGTCCGTGATCGCAACCTTTTTTCGTGCCGGTCAAATCAAGCCGTTCACGCAAAGCATCGAGCAAAGTCGTCCGCGAATCAATCGGTAATTCTTTCAAAGTGCCGTTGATATTGAGTTTCACACTCATTGCGGCGGCGGGAACATTGTTGACATATTCGGGAACTTCCGCAAAAACTTCGCTTCCGTCAAAAAATGTCAACGCGGTTGTCGCAACTCCGACGGCGGAAACTTTCTTCAAAAAATCACGGCGTGATTCATCCGGAACTTGGTTGGTTGGAAAATTTTGTTTGTCCATAATATTTATAATAAAGATAGCATAATCCGTTCGAGCTGAAAAAAAAGTAGATAAAACCGGTTGATTTTTATACGAAACTTGATTTCGGTAATAACTTTAACTTGTTTGTTTCGATGCGGATTTAAAGCCTTCGACTCTTGATTCAAGCAGATAAGTCAAAACCACGCTCATAGTTTTTGTGCGGCGCGAGGCTTTCCAAATCAAATTTACCGGAACCATAAACTGAAAATCTTTGACTTTTATCGACACAACTTTACCTTCTTGCAATTCTTCGAGAATTCCCCATTCGGGCAGCAAAGAAATTTTATTGTCGTGTGCGACCATTGTCCGAATCAGCGAACCGTCGTTGGTTTCATACAGGCTTTTCGGGACAATTCCCAATTTTGTCACATATTCGCGCGAAGACAGTCTGATTCTGTTTCCCGATTCGAATGTTATCCAATCTTGTCCTTGCAAATCATCGATCGTAATATCTCGTTTATTCGCCAAATGATGATTTTTTCCCGCGACCAAAAGTATTTCAAACTCGCCAAACGGCATCACGACCAACCCGGTTAAATCCAAATCTTGCGTTACAACTCCGATGTCAATGTTTCCGTTTCTGACTTTTTCGACAATATTTTCAATTTTATACTCGCTTTGAAAGACTATTTCGATGTCCTGACAGGTTTCTTTGAATCTTTTATAAAATTTCGGAAACGGATTTCCTAAACCTCTCGACACAACCGCCAATGTAATTTTCCCTTTCGTTTTTTTTTCGTTGTCCGAAATTTCCAAACGCATTTCGTCGGCAATATCAAGGATTTTGCCCGCGTGTTCATACATTGTATGTCCGGCTTTGGTCAACGAAATTCCTTCTTTTTCACGCAAAAAAAGAGGTTCTCCAATCTCGGTTTCAAGCAATTTGATTTGATGACTGACTGCCGGCTGACTTAAATTTAATTCCTCTGCCGCTCTGGTAAAATGCAGGTTTCTAGCCACAACGCTGAATGTTCTTAACTGCCAAAGTTCCATATTTTACAATTTACAAAGAATCTTTTTTTTCTCGCCGACAACTTTATTTCTTTAAGGATTTATTGTACAAATCAATCCCGCTGACTTGTTTATCGAGTAAATAATTTACAAACACGCTGACCAATTTGGAATAAGTATTCGGCATAATCACAATGTTCAAAGGTGCTTTGCAAACCACGCCTTTGATTTTCACATGAACTAATTTGCCGTCTTGCAATGCCTCAAAAATTCCCCAGCTTGGCATAAATCCGACGCTTTTACCTTCTTTAATCAACGAATAAACTATGTTTCCGTCATTGGAATCAGAAATATGTTTGGGTTTGAAATTATGTTTTTTAAATAACTCGTCCGTTTTTCCTCTTATCCAACCGTTTTCTTCAAATAAAACCCACTTCTCGTCTTTCAAGTCTTTCAGTTCTATTATTTTTCTATCGGCAAAACGATGATTTTTTCCGACGACGAAAAGTAATTCGAATTGCCCGTAAGGAATACTTAAAAGTTCGCCCGACTCTTCGTTTCTGACAGTCAAACCGATGTCGGAGATGCCTTTTCTCAAATTTTCAAAAATAGTCGAATACTCGTAAACCGAGTCAAACCTCAAATCTATTTCAGGATAAGCAAGTTGAAAATCGCGCTGAACCTCGGAAAACGAGCAATTTAATGACCGCGTAACGGCAACAATTTTAACCAAACCTTCCAAAGTTTCTTTATTTTCTTTGATCTCCTGCCGCATCACGTCAATTTGCCGAAACATTTTGTCGGCATAATTAAGCACCCGATTTCCTTGCGCAGTCAGCGAAATTTTTCTTTTCTCGCGCATAAAAAGTCTTACGCCGAGTTCTTCTTCGAGTGATTTAATTTGATGACTGACCGCCGATTGCGTCAGATTCAATTCTTGGGAAGCCTGAGTAAAATGCAAGGTCTTTGCCACAACTTTGAACGTATTTAATTGCCAAATTTCCATACTGTCCGCCTTACTTGCCTTATAAATTCATAAAATATGTTATTGAACTATATCATTTTCCGGCTGTAACCTCCAATTTTTATTACTCTCGTTTTTTCAACCTTTTCAAACTTAAATCCGACTTTCCGGCTGAGTTGATGAATATCGCTTATTGACTTGATGAAAAAGTAGAATCATAAAAAGTGCGGGATTCCGGCATCTGAACAATATAATTTAAGTTTGCTTGACCGACGCGAAAAGTTCGGCAAGCAACCTCTGATGTTATTGCAAAAGGAGAAAGAATACTTTATTTAATGAAAACACTTTTAATTATGAGACACGCTAAATCAAGTTGGGGCAACGGCGATTTGGCTGATTTTGAGCGACCGCTTAATTCGGAAGGAATTAAAACCGCCCAATTTATGGGAAATTTAATCTATAAAACCGGTTTGCAGCCGACTTTAATCATTTCTTCGCCGGCTAAAAGAGCTAAACAAACCGCTGTCTTGATTAAGGCATCAGCCGAAATCAATAACCAAATCGAGTATGTCGAAAAAATTTATGAAGCAAGTCCGACCACGCTGTTAAATATGGCGTTTGGTTTTCGAGACAAACACGAATCGATTATTTTAATCGGACATAACCCCGGAATCGAAAGTTTTATCGGATTTTTGACGGGCGAAAAACAAGCGATGTCCGCAGGTTCGATTGCAAAAATCAATTTGGAGATTGAAATGTGGAGTGAGATTGATGAAAATTGCGGACAATTCGAGTTGATGTTGCGTCCCGAAGATGCTTTGGAAAGTTTGATTTTGGAACATTCTCTCGCATTTTAATCGATAAGTTTTTAATTCCCCCGATTTTTAACTTTTTGTTCGAACCTCAAAAAATTATCCGACTTGCCTGACAAAGCAATCCCGAACTTTCCGCCTTTACCGCTTTCTGTCTTTCCGCTGCTGCCTACTTCGCTCGCGGATGAAATTTTTCATAAGTTTTGCGTAATTGTTGATTGGTGATGTGCGTATAAATTTGCGTGGTGGAAATATCCGCGTGTCCGAGCATTTGTTGGACGGAACGAATATCTGCGCTGTTTTGCACCAAATGCGTGGCGAAAGTGTGCCGTAGCGTGTGCGGAGAAGCATCGTCGCGTCCGATTTTTTCGCCGCATTCTTTGACCAAATAAAAAACGTCCTGTCTGTTCAACGGTTTGCCGAATTTTGAAACAAACAGGTTTTGAATATCAATACTTTCTTTTTGGCGGCGAATTACCAAATAACTTTTCAGCCATTCAACCGCGCTTTTACCGATCGGAACTTTTCGCGTTTTGCTGCCTTTTCCTTTGCAACTTAAAATTCCCGTGTCCAATTCCGCGTCGAATATATTTAAATCGCAAACCTCGGAAACTCGCAAACCGCACGCATACATCAGTTCTAAAATCGCTCTGTCGCGGAGTCCGAGTTCGGTCGAAACATCGGGAATTGTCAACATTTGTCCCATTTCGTCTTGATTCAAAAACTTTGGCAAATACGCGGTTTTTTGTTGCGACTGCAAATCTTCCGCCGGATTTTTCGTGATGTGGCGGTCAAACATCAGAAATTTATAAAACCCGCGAAGCGCCGAAATTAAACGATTTATCGAAGTCGGCGAAAGTTTTTGATGTCCGATGTCGATTAAAAACTCGCGCAAATCTCGCCGTGTCAGCGAAACAATTTCCAAACCGGTTTTTTCGCTCCACGCGACAAGTTTTTGCAAATCTCGCCGATAGCTGTCAGACGAATTTTTCGACAAGCCTTTTTCAACCTGCAAATACGCAAGGTATTCTCTCACCAAATCACGCTTTATCATAAAATTTTACTTGCTCGATTGTCGCATCACTTTGACTTCGGCATCGGTCGAAAGGTCGGTTTTGTCCAAAAACTCTTTGAATTTTTCGCTCGCTTTTTCGGGCTGATTCATTTCTTTGTAAAGATTTGCGAGCTGGAAAAGTGAGCGCGAACAAAAAACCGTCGAGGCTTTTGTAACCAACGTCGAGGCTTGTTCGAGTTCCGCCAAAGCGAGTTCTTTGCGGTTAGTCGAATAGTAAATAACCGCTAAATTGGTCGATAATTCGCACCGCGCGAACGGATAAATTTCCTTCGATTTTCGCAAAAGCTCTTCGGCTTGGGCAATTTTTCCGCTCTTTTGCAATTCGGGAATTCGGCGAACAATTTTATTGGCAGATTCAACCGGCGGTTTTATGTTTGAATACGGAAAATCGTTCGGAGCATTGGCGGTCGCGTCGCTGATGTACCAATCCGCCGCGTCGATTTTCGCCAAGTTTTGCCAGTTTTGTTTATCTTTCGCGTCTTTGCGCAGACTTTCCAAACGGTTTGCGGGTTTGAAATATCTCTCCGCGATGGTTGCGCGACGAAGGTTTGTTTCAAACGAATCGGGAATCGGATAAGCAAAATAAACGGCGCAAATAATGATTCCGGCAGTTGCGCCGATTAAAAACTTGGTCGAATCTTTCGCAAGTTTCGTTGCCGAAAACACAATTAAGCCGAAACAAATAACCGCCGGAAAGATGGTTAAAACGCCGTTGTCGGTAAATAAATCAAGCAAAGTCGGCGTGAACCAATGCTCGTCGAATATCAGGGTTTTCCAAAATGTATTGTGCGGAAAATAGAATTCCGGCGGCACAAACGAATAGGTCAACGCCGGCGTTACGGACAAAATCAACGACACCGCAAACAATAATCCGAGCGGTAAACTCGGCGTTTCGACTTCGTTGCGAAAGAACGAATCGAGCAGAAACGGAATGATGAAAACCAAATATCTGGCGCTTGCCGCCCACCCGCCGTGTGCCGCGCCGTGTCCGCCGATAAACAAAATTGCCGCCGCAATTATCGCGCATTTGACAAGGTAACGCGGTGTTTTGCGGTGTTTTGCGGCAACTAATCCGTAAGCCGCAACGAGCAAAATCGGCGAGTAAAAAAACAATCCGCGCGACGGCGAAAATAATATCAGAAACAAGTTTTCGAGGCTTGGAAAGCTGATGCCGTAAAAGCCTTTTTCCGCAACTTTCGCCCATTCGCCGAACGATTCGAATTGATACGACATCGAAAACGGCGACCCGAAAAGAGCGTTGTTGTAAATCAATAACACGATTGCCGACGGAATTCCGCCGGCGACAAAATACGCCAAGTTTTTAGCTTTCGGGTTTGTGAAAAAAAGTCCGCCGCCGAACGCAACGACCGCGACAATCGCCGGAAACTCCGAAAGCACCGCCAAGCCCGAAAGCAAGCCCGCAATTATCAGGTTTTTCGGCGCAACTTCGGCTTCGTCGAACAATAATCGAAACGCAAAATAGAGAGAAACTCCGACCAAAACGTGCGAGAAAAATAATGTACTGTACAAAAAAAGCGGCGTGGCAAACAATAATATCGCCAACGAAAACGAATTTGTCTCACGTTTCCACAACCAAAATCCGAGCAGCAACAACGGCAGCGACGAGGTTGCAAACCGCATCACAAACCAACTTACGCGGATGTTCGATGCATTCGGTTCGCCGACAAACAGTTTGGTAACGGCGTAAAACGGAACCGACAACAACGCGATTCCGGGCGGTTTATTCGAATAGTATTTGTTGCCGACTTTTGCCGTGTCCGCAATGTTGCCGACTAAAGGTTCGGTCCAAGAAAGCTCGAACGAACCGCGTTCAACGATTGATGCCGCCGTTGCCCACCGCGTCATTTCGTTCGCCGATCCCGCGTGCGGAAACATCGGCAACAAAAACAATGCCAAAAACAAGTAAATTACCAACAAATATAAGCCGAGACGCTTTTCAGACATGGTTCGATTTTAGCCTGTGCGGATTGCCTTTGTATAGTTTGCCGAAAAACATATTTAATCTGACTGCCGCATTTGCGCGGAGACTTCGCGGATTCCGTGCTTGTCTAATAAATGTCGAATCGAACGCACGGGCATTTTCAATAAATCGGAGGCTTTTGTCTGACTTCCGCCGCTTCGTTTCAAGGCTTCCAGCACATAAACCCGTTCGAGTTGTTCGAGATGTTTGACCAAATCGATGCCGATTTCGGGAAAATCAAACTCGGAATTGATGCGCGTCAAACTGTAATTCGTGATGTGATCGGGCAATCTTTCGGGCTGAATTTCTTCGGTGCGTTCGAGGGCAACGGCGCGTTCGATGGTGTGTTCCAGTTCGCGGACGTTTCCCTGCCACGCGTAGTTTTCCAAAATCTGGGCGGCTTTTTCGGTGATGCCGACTTCTCTGCCGGTTTGATCGCAAAACTTTTTGATAAAATGGGCGACCAAATCCGGAATATCTTCTTTGCGTTCGCGCAACGGCGGCAATTCCAGCGGAATGACGGAAATTCGATAGAATAAATCTTCGCGGAAAGTTCCTTCTGCCGTCATCGCTTTCAAATTTCGATTCGTGGCGGCAATAACTCGCGCGTCGATTGCCAATTCTTCGTGTCCGCCGACGGGACGCACCTTGCGTTCTTGTAACACGCGCAACAATTTAACTTGCATCGCGGGCGACATTTCGCCGATTTCGTCTAAAAATATTGTTCCTTTGTGAGCGGCTTCAAATAAACCTTTGCGGTTCGTGTTCGCGCCTGTGAACGATCCTTTGACATAGCCGAAAAGTTCGGATTCGAGCAACGTTTCGGTAAACGCGCCGCAATTTATCGACACAAACGGCTTTTCGGCGCGCGGCGATAAATCGTGAATTGCCCGCGCGACCAATTCTTTTCCCGTGCCGCTTTCGCCGTTGACCAAAACGGTTGACTGAACTTCCGCGACGGTTTCAATCATCTGAAAAACGGCTTGCATTTTGTCGGAACGCCCGATGATATTCGACAAATTTCCGCGTTGTCGTTGAGCTTTTTTGAACGCTTTATTTTCAACAATCAGTTCTTGTTTTTCGAGCGTCTTTTTGACGATAACCTTTAATTCTTCGACATCGAACGGCTTTTGAATAAAGTCGTCCGCGCCGAGTTTAAAGGCTTCGCGGGCATCTTCGACCGAAGCGTATGCGGTCATCAAAACCATACCGATGTCGGGATATAATTCGCGGGCGTTTCGCAACAATTCGATGCCGTTCATATCGGGCATTCGGACATCGGAAATTATTATGTCGGCAGGTTCGACCGCCAACAGTTCGAGGGCTTGGCGACCGTTGATTGCGGTGCGAATGTTGTGTCCGTCGCCTTCAAACACGAGACTGAGAAGTTGCCTGTAACTTTGTTCGTCATCGACGATTAGTAAATTTGACATTGTTTTTATGATTTGGTTAGAAATGAAAGATTGAAAATGCAAATGACTTCAACATATTAAAGTGTACTAGTTTTACGCGCTTATTTCAATGACTTTTGAAAAATAGTCGTACCTGCTCAACAAGTAAATACTAATCCGGCATCGGTATCGCTCATCAGCATTTGCTTTGCCCGACGCGGTTAAATTTGTCGCTGCCGGCGATTAAAACCAATTTGCGTAACATCAGTTTGCAAGATTAAGGTTCCCGCGAATCGTTTGAGCCTCACATTTACAAAAATGAGGCTGTCGGAGAACTTTTTGAGCCTTAACTTTGAAAGATGAGGCTGTCGAAGAACTTTTTGAACCTCAACTTTACAAAAATGAGGCTGTCGGAGAACTTTTTGAGCCTCAACTTTGAAAGATGAGGCTGTCGAAGAACTTTTTGAACCTTAACTTTACAAAAATTAGGCTGTCGGAGAACTTTTTGAACCTTAACTTTACAAAAATTAGGCTGTCGGAGAACTTTTTGAACCTTAACTTTGAAAGATGAGGCTGTCGGAGAACTTTTTGAACCTTAACTTTGAAAGATGAGGTTCAAAAAGATTATTTCGGCTTTCCATTCTCAATTCTTAACTGATGTTACGCAAAACTGGTTTCTAAGGTCGCCGGCGGCGACAAAGTTAATAGCGTCGGGTGCAATGAGTGAAGCGAATCAAACCCGACGTTGAAATAAGCAACATATTTGCTCGCTGAAAGTGAGTAATATACCAAACGGGAATTGGTTTGCGAAAACAGTTGCAGCAAAGTACAACAAACTTCAGTTTGTTGCGGCATTTAATAACATTCAAGCTCAAGTTTATGACAAGCTGAAGCGTGTCGTACTTTCGCAAACCAATTCCTT
>JANPBM010000031.1:0-30501 GCA_031430435.1 Acidobacteriota bacterium | reverse complement strand
ACTGTTAGAAAAAGGAAAAGAGGTCATAATCTAAAGTGCAGACTCAAAGTCTCAGTTTGTCTCACAGACTCATCTCTTCCAACAATTATCAAGCGTCCAAGATAATCGTTAAGTAGTCAACTTTCAACATACAAGTTTGTCGATGACCTTAAACATTATTCAAACCAATGTTTACCGACAAGCTAAAGCATATCGTACCTTGCACTTTCAATAAGTTTTTCTGCACTTGCATCAATTAACCTTGCACTTTAACCTTGCGACTTTGCACCCGACCTCAACAGGTTTGCACTTTGACCTTGCAACTTTGCACTCGCATCAGTTAAGTTTGCACTTTGACCTTGCAAGTTTGCATTCGTGTCAATCAGGTTTGCACTCGACCTAAACAACCTTGCACTTCGAGCTTGCAACTTTGCACTCGACCTCAACAAGTTTGCACTCGCATTAAACAACTTTGCACTTACAATTTACGGAATATATTGTTTCGGAATCGGCAATCGGCAAGATATGTTCGATTTCAGACGGAATCAAGATAAGATTATGCGTCGGTTGTTACGCGAAATTGCTTCGGGCAACGCGATTGCCGGCGATGTTACGACGCTTGAAGATTTGAGCGTGTTGGAGAAATTACGCCAAGACGAAGAGTAGCATAAAAGTTTAGACATCTATGCTTTTCTCAACATTTACAAACAAGCATCGCGGACAAAAGCGGTGCTTGTTTCGTTGTGAAAGTTCGATATTGGCGAGTTTTGACTGAAAGACAATTTTCTCGACTTCGGTTAATTCGTCCCAAGTTTGCAATTTTTTCCGGCAATGCGGGCAAAGGTTTTTCATATCTATATTTTTAGCGTAAAATTACAGAAGTTCAATATACAAAAGTAAAAAGGTCAAACTGAAAAACACTCGTCGATTGAAATTTTTCTTATGAGAGCCGGCTGATTTCCGGCAGCCGACTACTGAAATAATGTTTATTATAAAATCTAATGTTTCCGAAACTTTTGAGGTTCAAACCTCGATGATTGAAGCTCGAAAGTTTTTTTCGGACGCGAAGAGTTACGTTGAATCGATGCCGAATGTCGAAAGTATTCACACGGACGTGCAAGGCACGGTTCGTTGGAATATCGCTGTCGATGTGCCGATGGTCGGACGTTGGAAAATGCCGTTTGCGGTGGAATTTTTAACGACCGACGAT
Source organism: Acidobacteriota bacterium (assembly GCA_031430435.1). GTDB lineage: Bacteria > Acidobacteriota > Blastocatellia > Pyrinomonadales > Pyrinomonadaceae > JANNVK01. The sequence goes on along the minus strand of JANPBM010000031.1, from coordinate 29,312 downwards.
TTGATTGAATGGCATCCGTCGCCCGTTGAAAAGCAAAATTATCTGATGTGCGTAACACGTTTGATCGAGAAAAGCGAGAATTTGGTGAGCGTGACAATTTCGCACAACCTTGAACTTCGCCGCAAACAGGCAACAGATTTGCATTTGCTCGCGGGATTTGCGGGCGAAAGTATGATTAGCGGCGAAATGAAAGCCGAAGTTGCGAAGATGCTCAAAATTTTTATCAAAGCGGCGAAAATGAGGCTGGAAAAGTAATCAACAAAAAGTTATCGCCGTTTTCCTTTCGACTTTTTAAGTTGTCCGGCGTTACCTGATTTCCTCTAATCTGAACCGCAATCGATCTTGAATCTTAAATTATTTATGGCTTGGATAAAAACAATTCCGTTTGAAGAAGCGGACGAAAAATTACGCAACGCGATGCAAGGACAACGGCATTTGTATCCGCAGGAATACGGTACGCCGCAACCCGCGATTTTGGGCGATGAATCGATTATTGCTTCGCACACGCTGATTCCCGATGCTTTATTTCACGCATTTTCGACTTTTGGCGTTCTGATGTCGCCCGCTTTGCCGCTCACACGACGCGAACAAGAAATGATTGCGACGATGGTTTCACTCACAAACGACTGCTTTTACTGACTGGTTTCTCACGCGGAGTTTCTGCGTCTGGTTACGGTTGACGATGATTTAATCGAAAAATTAAAGGCTGATTATAAAACTGCTCCGATTACCGAAGCCGAAGCGGTGATGTGTGATTTCGTTGTGCAAATCACGAAAGATGCAACTAAAATTACGCCGAAACATCACGAAAAACTTCGTGATGCAGGTTTTGACGACACGGGAATTTTGCAGATTACGCTGATTGCTTCATGGTTTAATTATATCAATCGCGTGGCGGACGCTCTCGGTGTCGGGCGAGATTAAATGTTTTCGCCCGCTTAAAATATGCAAATTTATTCGACGGGTTACACGGGAAAAGACATTAACGAACTGAAACCGATGCTTTCGGCACTGGACGCGGTTTTGGTTGACGTGCGCTTTTCGCCGACTTCACAGGTTTTGCACTGGCGGCAAATGTATCTGAAAATCCTGCTCAAACACCGCTATTTGCACGTTCCGAACTTAGGTAATCGGACATACAAAGAAGATAAAATTACGATACAAAATTTACGACTCGGTGTCGAAACTTTGGTGAAAGCAGACGAAAATGCAGTACTTTTTTGTGCCTGCGAGAAGGTTCAAAACTGTCATCGGCGATATATCATCGAAGCGTTAAATAAACAAAACATTGAAGTTAAAGAATTGAAAACGTGGAAAGTAGTGGATTCGGACAACCTTTTGTGGTCAAATCTGTTTTGAAATAAAAATGAGTAATGAACTTGAAATTTGGGAGTTTGCATTGTCGAAGTTGGAGCAAAACAAATCTGTGCGGTTTTTAATCGTCGCGGAAAGTTCCGGCAGTTCGCCGGGCAGAGAAGGTTTCAAGATGGCGGTTGCCGAAGACGAAATGTGCGGCAGCATCGGCGGCGGCGTGATGGAAGTTTCGCTGGCGGAAAATTCAAAACTCAATATTCAAAGTTCAAATATAATCGAACAAGTTCATCAAAAAAACTCGCCGAATTCGAGCGGAATGATTTGTTCGGGCAAACAAACCGTCATCGTTAAAAAACTGACGATTGAGAATTCGGAAAGTATTTCGCAAATTATCGATTGTTTGAAAAATCAAAAACCCGCGTTTCTCGAAATAACCGAAAACTCATTGCAAGTCATTGAACAATCACAGTTTAACGAAAACCATACTTTTCAAAAACAAGGTGAAAACGGGTTTATTTACCGTGAAAAACTCGGCTTCAAACAAAATCTTTTCATCATCGGCGGCGGACATTGCGCGTTGGCTTTATCGGAATTGATGTCGAAAACGGGTTTTCATATTTCACTTTTTGATGATCGTCCGAATCTCTGTACGCTCGATAAAAACAGTTTCACCCATTCAAAAACAATCATCGAATCTTACGAAAATATCGCTGATTATGTGCCTGCGGGCGAACAAAATTATGTGGTTGTGATGACTCTCGGTTATAAATTCGATGAAATTGTAATTCGCCGATTACTCGACAAAAATTTCAAATACTTTGGCGTTTTGGGCAGCAAAGCAAAGATGAAAACATTGCTTAAATCGTTGGAAACAGAAGGTTTCGATAAACAAAGATTAGCGAAAATCCGAACACCGATCGGGTTGCCGATAAACAGTCGCACGCCCGCCGAAATCGCCGTCAGCATCGCGGCGGAAATTATTTTCGTAAAAAATAGTTAAGTCTGTGGAAAACTTTTGCAAATACCTCTTGTAATCATTTAAGTTTTATTGTATAAGTGTTGTATTGACAAGATTTCTTGTTATTTGAAATAAGGAGACAACATGAAATTCCAACGCAACTTACAAGCTGTTAGCGTAACAGCTTCACTCGTTTTATTTTCTTTCCTAAGCCTTTTAATTGTTAGCGTTTCCGCCCAAGACACGACAAAAATTGCCTTACAACGCGGGTATCGAACCGGCTATTCCGACGGATATATGTCGGGTTATCGGGATTCAAACGAAAATTCCGCTCGAAATTTTGCCAAACATTCGGAATTTACGAAAGCAAATCGAATGTATGTCGCAACTTTCGGCTCGCTCGAAGAATATCGCGACGGTTATCAACAAGGTTTTGAAACAGGTTACGGCACAGGTTTTGAAAAACGTTCGTTTGATGCGGCTCTGCCGACGGATTTGCGCTTAAAAGGCGCAACTGCCGCACCGACGCAAACAAACACGCCGAAGGGAAACAAACCGCCGACAATTTTGCCGAAACCTGCCGAAAAACCTGTTTCTTCGCCAAATACAAGCGGTGAACCGATTATTATTATCCCGACGGATATTGAGTTAATTATCGAACTAACCGAAGACATCAGCACTTTGACGGCAAAAGAAGGCGACAAAATTCAAGCCAGAGTTGTTTCTCCGTATGAAATTGCGGGCGCTTTGATTGACGGTCGCGTCGCCAAAATCGTCAAACCGGGCAGATTAAGCCGTAAAGCTCAACTACTTTTTTCGTTCGATCAAATTCGGCTGTCCGAAACCCGTTGGAGCAATTTCAACGCGATTTTGACTGAAATTGTCGTTACCAAAGACGATAACGTTAAAGAAGTAGATGTCGAAGGAACAGTCAAAGGCAAAGGCACGGCGAAACGCGACGGAGCGACCATCGGCGCCTCAACCGGAACAGGTTTAGTCGTTGGCGCGGTTGTCGCAGGACCTGTCGGCGCGGCGGTCGGCGCAGGAGTCGGCGCGGCATTCGGAGTCGGTGCCGTAGTCATCGAAAAAGGCAAAAACATCAAACTTTCAAAAGGTCAGCAACTAAAAATTAAAACGACCTACGAAACTCAAATCAGATAATTTTTCTCCGGTAAAATCAGTTTGACGCTTAATTGCTGTGTATGCGTCGAATGTTTCCGCGAACTCGTGCGAGTTCGCGGTTTTTTTGCAAAAAATTATTGTAACTTGTAACTTGTATGCGTCTTTGCTAAATTTAAAACATACATTTTGAATACAATTATTTAAGGAACACAGACAATGGAAAACAAAGAAACAGCCGCCGCAACTTCCGCATCCGCCGGACTTCGCGGAGTCGTTGCCGCCCAAAGCTCGATCGGCGACGTGAACGGTGAAGAAGGAAAACTGATTTATCAAGGTTACGATATTCACGATTTGGCGACAAATTCAAATTTCGAGGAAGTCGTCTTTTTGCTTTGGAACAGTCGAATGCCGAAACAAGCCGAACTCGACGAACTGAACGCCAAATTTCGGGCAAATTACGCGATTCCGAGCGAATTGGTTGCCGCAATGAAAACGTTTCCGAAAGATGCCGATCCGATGGACGTTTTGCGGACGACAGTTTCGATGCTCGATTTTTACGACGACGGTTCGCACGACACAACCCGCGAAGGCGCGATGACGGCTTGCATTAAATTGACCGCTCAAATGCCGACAATCGTTGCCGCGTGGGAAAAAATCCGTACCGGCAAAGATATTGTCGAGCCGAAAACGGACGTAAATATCGCGACGAATTTCCTTTATATGATGTCTGGTGAAATGCCGTCAGCCGAAGAAGCGCGAATGATGGATATTTGCTTAATTCTTCACGCCGACCACGAATTAAACGCTTCAACCTTTACAACGCGGGTCATTGCGGGAACGCTTGCCGATGTGTACGGTGCCGTGACGGGCGGAATTGCCGCGCTTTCGGGTCCGTTGCACGGCGGAGCAAATACGAATGTTATGAAAATGTTGCTCAAAATCGGTTCGATTGAAAATATTGAACCGTGGTTGGACAACGCTTTGGAAACCAAGCAAAAGATTATGGGAATCGGACACGCCGTTTATAAAGTCGAAGATCCGCGAGCCACTTGGCTTCGTAAATTTTCAAAAGAATTGGGCGAAAAAAGCGGTGAAACAAAGTGGTTTGAAATGTCGGAAAAGTTGGAAAAACTGATGTTCGAGAAAAAAGGAATGTATCCGAACGTCGATTTTTACTCGGCTTCGACTTATTATATGATGAACATTCCGCTTGACCAATACACGCCGATTTTCGCCATCAGCCGAATTTCGGGTTGGACGGGTCATATTCTCGAACAATACTCGAACAACAAACTTATTCGTCCGCGCGCCGAATACATCGGGGCGAGAGATTTGAAATATACGCCGATTGCCGAACGTTAAAATTGAATTATTAACTGATTGAGTCATTGATTCATTGACGGCAATGTTTTTTTCAATGATTCAATCAATAAATGATTATATGAATCAATAAAATTATGAAATCAAAATTATCAATCATCATTTTCACGCTTGTTTTCAGCGTTTGCTCGTTTGCCCAAATGACTTTACCGCGTGATTCGCAACGCCAAGAAGTTTCGCAAACCGTCGGCGATACAAAAATCAGCATCGTTTATCATCGCCCGAACACAAAAGCCCGCGAAGTTTGGGGCAAACTTGTGCCGTACGGCGAAGTTTGGCGAACAGGCGCGAACGAAAACACGACTTTTGAAGTTACCAACGATGTTACAATCAACGGTCAAGCCTTGCCGAAAGGGAAATACGGACTCCACACGATTCCGAATAAAAATGAGTGGATTTTTATTTTCAGCAAAGTTAATAACATTTGGGGAAGTTTTGATTATGACAAAAAAAATGATGCCTTGCGTGTAACTGTTACTCTGCCTGCGGCACCTGTTGCGGAGATGCCGAAAGGTAAAATGACCGGAAAATCCAAAGTTATGAGCAGTTCTGTCGTCCAAGAATTTCCGATGCAGGAAACAATGTCGCTCGGTTTCGGGGATGTTACGGCGAATACGACGCAGGTTGTCTTGGCTTGGGAAAAATTAAAAGTCGGTTTCGCGGTCAATGTCGGCGATGTCGGCGGCAGAACTTTGACGGCAATTCGCACTGCCATCGAGGCGCGAAAACCCGAAGACGCGCGACCGCTGAATCAAGGCGCGAATTTTGTTTTAGCCAATAAATTAAAAGATAGTTACAGCGAAGCGATGACTTGGTTGGATAAATCTATTTCGATTAAAGAAACTTTCGGTAATTTGGCTATGAAAGCTAGAATGTTTGGCGAAACAGGCAAAGTCGCCGAAGCGATTATGACGGGCGAAAAAGCTGTGATGGTCGGAAAAGCCGCCACGCCGGCGGTTGATACGACGGATTTTGAAAAGACGATTGCGGAATGGAAAACCAAAAAGTAAATCGAATAATTTGAAAGTTTAAGACAAAACGCCGAAAGAAATCGATAGTTAAAAAGATTTCTTTCGGCGTTTTTACATTTTCGCCGGCGTTGATTACACTGCCGGTTCATACTCCAATTCAGTCAGATAATTTTCCAACGAATCAGTCAAATACATTATTTCACGATAATTTTCAGATTGCACCGCCGATTCTATGTCTTTGCCGAAAGTTGAAATTTCCTTAAACCCGTAACCTTCGCCGCAACCTTTCATTTGGTGGCTGATAGTGTAAATTTCATTTGAATTTCTGTCGGCGACACCTTTCCGAATGCGGTTCACGTCTTTTCGGCGTTCGACCAAAAAATTCGGGACTAAATCAATAATGTCTGCATCGACATAAACAATCGAGTTCGTCAGCGGTTGAATCGGTTTTGCCGTCCGAACTTTTACCGCTTGTTCTATCCGATACAGCAAGTCTCTTTCTTTCAACGGTTTAAGTAAATATTCGGTGCAACCTGCGGCAAAGCATTTTTCTTTTTCGTCCAAACCGTCAAATCCTGTCAGAGCAAAAATTTCTTTTTTGTAACCAAGTTTGCGCAACTCTTTAGCGGTTTGATAACCGTCTTTTATCGGCATTTGCATATCTAAAAGTATCAATCCGAAAGAGTTGTCTTTGAAAAGTTTGAGTGCCGCTTGTCCGTTTTCGGCAAACATTACTCGACAATTTGCTTTTCGCAGATAATTTTCGAGCAGCATTCGCATATCTTTTGAATCGTCGGCGACCAAAACCAAAGGTCGGTCGTCGATTCGTTCCGCTATTTTTGCCAGCAAAATCGCGCGTCCCGTCGGTTTTGTCAGATAATCATCCATTCCGCTTGCCAAACATTCTTCCCGTGTTCCTTTGATTGCCCGTGCCGAAAAAGCAACAATCGGGGTGCGTGGGCGGCGACCGACCGCTTCGATTTTACGAATTTGAATGGCGGCTTCAAAACCACTCATCGAAGGCATTTGCAAATCCATTAAAATCAAGTTGTAACTTTTTTGCTTAAAACACTCAACCGCAATCTCGCCGTTTTCGGCTAAATCGATTCGATAACCCGCCTTTTGCATCACGGTCAAAGCAACTTGTTGGTTATCTTTATTGTCTTCGACCAATAAAATGCGAGACGTTTCAGCGGTTTTCGGCATTTCGATAACACTTTCGATTGCCGAAAGTTTCCGGCTTGAATTGTCAACGCCGACAATTTCAGCCAGTTTTTCGATAATCTGAGTCATTCGCAAAGGTCGGCGAAGCAGATAAATATTTTCGGCGTTTTCTAAACCGGTAATATCGGAATTGGTTCGCGAAGGTAAAAACAACAGTATTTTTATCGCGGCAAGCTGCGGATTATTTTTTATCAAATTCACCAAAGTTAAACCCGATTGCAACAACATTTTGTAATCGATCACCACAATTTCAGGTTTGGTTTCATCTTTTGTCAAAATCTCCAGCGTTTTCGCAATACTGTTACTTTTTCTGACGTGCATTCGAGTAAACTTTAAAAATGCCTCCAAATCGGATTGCGCGACGCAATTATCTTGGACAATCAAAATTTGTCGGTTGGTAAAATGTTGTCTGATTTCAGCCGTAATAAAAGTTTCGGTTTTCACAATCGGCATAATTACTTCAAAAATGAAATTGCTGCCTCTGCCTTTTTCACTCTCAAGCCACATTTTCCCGCCCATTATTTCCACCAAAGATTTGCAAATACTCAAGCCTAAACCTGTTCCGCCAAAGTTTCGGTTGATTGATGAATCGGCTTGGATAAATTTATTGAAAATATTTTCTTGGTCTTTCGGGGCAATCCCGATTCCGGTGTCGGAAACCGAGCAAATCAGTTTTACCGCGTTTTTTTCGGTCAAAATTTTATGCGTAAGTTTTACAAAAATTTCGCCCGATTCGGTAAATTTTATCGCGTTGCCGACTAAATTCATCAACACTTGTCGCAATCGCTGCGAATCGCCGAGAACGGTTGCGGGCAACTGCGGCGAAATGTTTGAAATCATCGTTAAGCCCTTATTTTCTGCCTTAAAATATAACGAATCAAACACATCTTCGATAATTTCACGAAAATCAAATTCCATTTTTTCCAGCTCGATCGCACCTGCTTCGATTTTGGAAAAATCCAAAACATCGTTAATTAAACCCAACAAAGTTTCTGAATTTTTTTGAATACTTTGCAAAAAATCATTTTGTTCGGTATTCAAAGTTGTTTCCAAAACCAAGTCCGAAAGCCCGATAATGGCGTTAAGCGGCGTGCGGATTTCGTGGCTCATATTTGCCAAAAAAACACTTTTTCGTTGGTTGGCAGTCTCGGCATTTTCTTTCGCAGATTGTAAATCGCGAGTTGTTTGCTCCTGTTTGATTAAACCTTCGAGAAATATGTCTTCAGAAATTTTTGTTTCAAGATAGTTGGCGACAATGCCGAAAACTTCGGAAAAGACGGTCAAAGTATCCGGATTATACGGTTGAGTTTGATGACTGAACAATTCGAGTACGCCGATAAGTTTGTCTTGATTAAAAACCGGAATACCGACTGCTCCGTAAAGTTTGCGTTTGACGGCAAAAGGCGGCGGAAACTGCCCGTTACCGATTAAATCTTCGACCCAAATCGCTTTCTTATCGGCTAAAACTCTGCCGGGTAAACCGACTCCGGCAGGGAATTTTATGTTTCGTAATTCGTCCTGAAAATCTTTCGGGTTTCCCTGTAAATTACTCCAAATGTGCCGACAGCTCAATAAAGCGGTTTCGGGTTGGTAAAACCAAAAAACGCTCAAATCCCAACCGAAATCTTTCAAGAAGTCGCCCGTAAAATTTGAAAACTGATTTTCCCAATCGTCCGAATCAAAGGGTAATTCCGCCAAAATCGATTCTGCCGAGTATTTTGCGGGCGGTAAATCTTTTATTACTTCGGTTCTTTCGCGGTTTTTAATTCGGGTCGGTAATTGAAGCGTGAAATCGTGCGGAGCAAAATCTTTCGGGCTTAAACCGAATTTATAAAGTTCGGTTAAATTTTCGATTAAAAGTGTGCCGAGAAAAGCGATATTATTTTCATCGGTCAAACGCAACATTTGACCTTTCAGCCGAAAATCCGAATCGGCACAGCTTAAAAGGTAAGTTGAAACCCCCGAACCGCGAATATCTTTCCAACCTGTTTCGGCAAGCGAAACATTTTGCAACCTGAAAATATCCGCGCCCGAGTCGCCTATTTGCACATTCGGATAAATTTGTCGAAGTAATTTTCCGGTTTGCATAATTCGAAATTCGGCATCGAATAAAATATGAAACGGAAAAGCCGTGATTAAACTTTCGGCTGAAATATTTAAGTTTGTGGGTGTCATTTATGCCTCCAAAATTACTGATGTCAGACAGCGAAAATCAATATTTCTGCGGGGGATTTTCTGCCGTCAACAAATTTTTCGAGATGCGAGCGCTTTCCGAAAGTACCCGCATCAAGAACCGACTGCAAAGGTCGCGCCATATCTTGCGACACGCCGTAAGTCTTGGCGAATCAATGGTTTGACATTGATTACAGCAATCAACAAATGTATTTCAGATTAGCATTATCGGTTCAAAGTGAAACAGGTTTATGTCAAAATGAAATAATATGCGGGGTTAATTGATGCCGTATTTTTTTAGTTTTCGATAAAAAGTTGCTCGACCGATTCCGAGTCGGCGAATTGCTTCGGACATATTTCCGCCTGCATTTTTAATCGCATCTTCGATGGCTTGCTTTTCAACCGATTCAAGATTTTGGGGGACAGGGAAATTTTCCGGGTTTAGTCCGGGCGACGGATTTTTTTGAAGTTTCCCTGCGTTATTAACTTCGTCGAGTATTCGTTTCGGCAAATCTTGCACCCGAATTAAACCCGATTGACAAACCACGCTGGCTCGATGCAGGGCATTTTCAAGTTCACGCACATTGCCGGGGAAACTGTAACGTTGGAAAAGGTCTAAAACTTCGTCCGATAACGACAAAGGTTTTTTTGATTCGGTTGAAAACTCGGCTAATAATTTGCGGGAAATCAGCGGAATATCATCTTTTCTTTCGGCTAAAGCAGGGATTTCAAGTTCGAATACCGCAAGTCGGTAATATAAATCGTCGCGAAAAGTATTATTTTTAACCGCTTCGGCTAAATTGATGTGCGAAGCGGCAAGCAGCCGAAAATCAACGTGAATATCTTTTGAACCGCCGAGTTTTTGAAACGACCGTTCCTGTAAAACACGCAAAAGTTTGGCTTGCAAACTCAAACTCATTTCACCGACTTCATCCAAAAATAAGGTGCCGGTGTGAGCTTGTTCAAATTTGCCGGTTTTGGATGCGGTTGCCCCCGTGAAAGCCCCTTTTTCATAGCCGAAAAGCTCTGATTCGTGTAAAGTTTCGGGAATGGCGGCACAGTTCAAAGCAACAAAAGGCGAATCTTTACGGCTGCTCGTGGCGTGAATTGCCTGTGCCACCAATTCTTTGCCGGTTCCGCTCGCACCTTGGATCAAAACGGTAATGTCGCTGGTCGAAATCGAGTCAAGCTGTTTGAATAAATTTCGCATCGGCTCTGATTGTCCGACAATTTTTTCATAACCGCCGGTTGTTTTTTCGCGCTCGATCTCACGCAAACGCAGAGATGCTTCGTTTGTTTCAACGGCTGATTTGACGATTGACAGAAGTTTGGTTCGTTCAAGCGGTTTGCTTAAATACCCGAAAGCTCCCGACTGCATTGCGGTTACAACGCTGTCAACAGTTGAATCGGCAGTCATCATAATAACGGGCAACAGCGGATGATGATGTTTTATTTTTTTGAGAGTTTCGACACCGCTTAAATTCGGCAGATTCAAATCCAACAAAATACAGAGCGGCATTGCCGTATTCAAACTTGCCAAACAGTCTTCGCCTGATGTCGGCGAAACAGTTTTGTAACTTTCTAAATCAAGCCATCTGCAAACCAATTTACTCAAATCTCTGTCATCATCAACGACAAAAACTATTGGCGGTTGGCTAAAAAACGTGGAAGAATGTTTCATAAAATTTACAATCAATCGGACTTAAACAACTATGGGTAAGTTTTTAATGGAAAGTATCGTTTCAGTCCGAAAAGTTATTAAGTATTATAATGAGCAATTGTTTACAAATCATTTGTTTAGACCCAAAAAACTGCTCAAAGTAAAAGAACTGTCTTCTACTATAAAGTAAGAGCGTCAAAAGTCAATATCTCTGAATATATTTTTTGTAAAAAAAGGCAGAAAAAAACTGCGAAGCCGGCTTGAGAACATAAAAACTTTCGGATCGGTTTTGTGTTTTCAGCAGTATTTCGCAGTATAAAAAGTGGGAAATTTGTGAAATTAACTGATTGCTCTGATAACTTCGAGCGGTTCGATTTCTTTCAGATTACAAAATCTTCCCCAATATCGAGCCGTCGATCGAATTACGTCTTCTTGCAAATAATCACGGTTAACTTGTGATTTATAAAGCGAAACCAACTTTACTTTTTCGCCGATAAATTCGGAAATGTCGATAAACAGTCCGGGGTGAAAATCAACGGTCGCGGTCGGAGATTGGTAACAATAAAGTGCGGGAACACTTTTGGCGGCGGCAAGCGTGGCAAGATGGACGTTCCGATGATCTTGGTGTGCCTCGTTTGCCGAATGCGTGTAAATAACGGTCGGGTTAAAAGAATCGATCGCTTTTTTTATCAAATTAACTGTCTCAGGATTTTTTGTGATGGCAAGGTTTTGAAAATTACCGATAATAAGTCTCGATCTCAATTTTTTCGCAACATTTGTTACTTCGTCTGTTTGATTCGCCGATTTTCCGGTTTGCTCGCCGTTGCTCATTGTCAAAATACAAATTCTGTCACCGTTTGCTTTATGTCGTAACAGACTTCCGCCGCAACCGATTTCAATATCGTCGGGATGAGCGCCGATTGCTAAAACTCGCACTTGTTTTTTTGCTTTTTCTGCCCGAGATTTAACTAATAGGTTTTTTACTTTTTCTAACAGAGAGGCTTTTCCGAAAGGTTTCAGCAAAAAATCATCGACTTTATATTCAATTGCTTTCAACGGATAATCGATTCCTTCGTGTGCAGTCGTCAATAAAACAGGCATCATCGGTTGCTCGATTTTGGTTTGGCGACATAATTCCAGCCCGCTCAAATCGGGTAAATCAATATCACTGACAATTAAATCCCATTCGGAAGATAAGGCTAAATCAATTCCCGCCAATCCGTTTGAAACATGCTTGACCCGATATTCAGAACACGATTCCAACCACCGAATCATTAGCGTGGCGTGCGAAATATCGTCTTCAATTAATAATATGTTTATGCTTAAATCATTCATTTCAACTCCAATTTGAACAGCTGAGTTTTTCTAATAAAAAAGAGGGCATGGTTTATAGCCCCCTTTTTTATTTCCCTTTTTTTATTAACCATTCTTCTTAAATGAAAGTGTTTAGCTTTCGAGAATCAGTATTGCAAGCCCCGCGCCAAAGTTTACAACAGGCTATATCACTTGTGTTTGCAACAGTTTACAAGGGTTTCAAGGTCAGAGCGGGAATTGGAATTAAAAGCGGTTGTTTCGTTATGAAGTTTATGATATTCCGAATTGGAACAGATGAAAATGTCGGCAGAGCAAGGTCGGGCAGAGAAATTTACATGTTTCGGACGAAATATCAATCGTTTGAGATGTCCAAATATGTGTTCAGCCAGTGCCGATAGTGACCCGAAACTTTATCGGTTTTGACGGCAACGACTTCGGGCGTTTCGTAGCTGTGGTTTAACTTGATAAAAGACTCGACTGCGGCAAATTTTTTATCCGCAGTTTTGATTAAAAGCAGAAATTCCTCATCTTTTTGAACTTTGCCGTTCCAAAAATAAAATGATTTCATTTTCGGCAAAATTTGGACACACGCCGCCAATTTTTCTTCGACCAATTTGGTCGCAAGATTTTCGGCTTCGGCTTCGTCAGAAGTTGTCGTGAAAATTATCAGCATAATTTTAAGTCTCGGAAATTCAGGAAAGACATTTGCTTTCTGACTTCCGAGACTAACCGGACTTTCTAAACTTTTATGAACGGAATGTCGTCGAAATGCGTCATTCGTTTAAAAGTGGCAAAACGTTCGTTGATTTCTTGATAAATTAAACGGTCAACGCGTTCCGTGCCGAATTCTTCGACGTTGAACGAAGCCATAACCGAACCGTAAATCATTGCCCGCCGCATTACATCGTTGGTAATTTCTTTTTGGCTGGCGATATAACCCATAAATCCGCCGGCAAAAGTATCGCCCGCACCTGTCGGATCATACACGCTTTCGAGCGGATACGCGGGACACGCAAAGTATGAATCTTTGGTGAAAAGCGTGGCACCGTATTCGCCTCGTTTTATAACGACGGCTTTTAAACCGTAATCCAAAATGATTTTCGCGGCTTTGTGAATGTTCGGTTCATCGGTTAACTGTCTTGCTTCCGCATCGTTAATTATAATGCAGTCAACAACTTTGACGGTTTCAATCAACGCATCTTTCATCGAAGTTATCCAAAAATTCATTGTGTCCATCGCCACAAATTCAGCCTTCGTACATTGTTCACGAACATCTTTTTGAATCATCGGCAGAATGTTTGCCAAAAATAAAATTCGGGCGTTTTTCGATTCGTCCGAAAGTTTCGGCTCGAATGTTTCAAACGCATTCAACTGCGTATCAAGCGTATGAGCAACGTTCATATCGTGTTCATACTTGCCACGCCAAAAGAAAGTTTTGCCGTCTTTGACGACCTCAATATCGTCCGTATTAATGTGATGACGCTTAAAAACCGCCCATTCTTCATCGCCGAAATCTCCGCCGACAACGCCGACCGCCCGCACGTCCGTAAAAAAACTAGCCGAAAGCGAAAAATGCGTTCCCGCACCGCCCAAAATTTTATCTCGTTTGCCGAACGGCGTTTCCAATGCGTCAAACGCAACCGAACCAACTACTGTTAATGACATTTATTAAATAACCTCTGAAAATTTCTATATTTTGATAAAAACAAAGAGCAATACTAACACAAACCGGCGTGGTTTTATAAATTCGCGGCTGACGCTTTGCTTTGAATTAACTGCGTAAGTTCAGCTCGATCAACGTTTCGATTAACCAAAGTTGCTCCGACCACGCGATTATCACGGATAAAAATTTGCGTTACGCCGTTTTCGTCCGGCGAACCGCGTTTGACAATTTTCTCGGCAAATTTCGCTTCAGTATCGCCGATAAAAATCACTTCAACCCCGCAAACATTGGTTGAATAAGCTCTAACAGCGGAAAATTCGGTACGTTCGCCTGCCATTGTTTTGGCTACGCAACGACCTTGAGCTTGGGCGTTGAGCCAATTTCCGACAACAATTCGGCGTTCCGCAAACGAATCGTAAAATTCCGCGACATCGCCGCTTGCGTAAATATTCGGGAGATTAGTTTCCAAAAATTCGTTTGTTAAAATGCCCCGATTTACCTCTACTCCGGCGAGTTTTAACCAATCAAATTTCGGGCGAATCCCAATGCCGACACCAAGAATTCCAAGCGGAAATTTCTCAACTCCAACCTCTAAACCATCGAGACTTTTCTCGCCAATCAACTTTGTAACACTTTTATTGGTGTGTATTTTAATTCCTTCCGCTTCGATTTTTGTTTTCAGAATTGTAAACGAGTCTTCGTCCAAAGCACCGCCGAAAAACGAATTTTCGAGCATAAATAAATCTGTCGGAATTTTATGTTGTGCAAAGAAATTGATATATTCAACGGCGATAAAACTTCCGCCGATAATTCCCGCACGCTGAAGATTCGGCGGCAAAGATGCAAATTTGGCGACAAGTTCTAAAAAATAATCAGCATCATCGATTGTCCGCAAATACGAAATTCCTTGTAAGTCATTGGGTAATTTCAATAAATCGCCCGAAGTTGCAAGTAAAAGTTTATCGAAACCGAAAGTTTGCCCGTCTGCGGTTGAAACAAATTTTTCCGCGACATTCAATTCAACAACCCGCACACCAAAAACACAACGGATGTTTTGCTCGGCATACCAAGTTTCTTTTTTCAAAAAACAACGTTCACGCGGCAAAGTTCCTTTGATGTATCTTGGCAATAAAACTCTTGAATAAAGCCGATGCTTTTCGGTTGACAAAATCGTTATTTCGCAAGCGTCGTCAATTTTACGCAGTTCTTCCGCAGCGGTTGTGCCGGAAATACCGCTTCCGATAATTACATATTTCATTTTTTATTGGTTAACCGTAAATTTGCAAACCGCTTTCATCGTGAATGCTGACGGCAATCATCGGGCAAGATTCCGCCGCTTGCATCAACTCACCCGCTTCTGCATCAGAAACTGTCAAAACTTGTTCGGCTTCGGCGTTCCCCGTTTCGTTTGAGATAACAACGGCACGATTTTCCGCATCGAACTTAAAAAACTTCGGCGAAGTTTCGATACACGAACCAATTCCGCTACATGCGGCGTGGTCAACTTTAACTGTTAATTTTGGCATAATAATTTCCTTGAAAATCTAATAATACTGAAACAACTTTTAATATGACAGTTTTGTCGATAAAAATTCCGGTTTTATAGAAAAGAGTAAATCAGTTCACTTTCCACGGCGGATTTTTGCGGTTTTCGCCCGCGTGAAACAGACAAATATTGTTGCCGTTCGGGTCTTTCAGATACGCTTCACGCCACAGCCAAGTTTGGTCAATCGGTTCAAGTTCAAACGATAAACCTAATTCTTTCAAACGTTTAACTTCTTCGTCTAAATTTTCGCATTCAAAATAAAGTTTGATATTTGAACTTTCAATAACATTTTCCGCTCGGCTGATTGATAGCGTTGATTCGCCGTTCGGACATTCTAATCGAGCGTATCTCGGCAGAGAATCAACGATTTTTTTTAAGCCGAGCTTTTGATAAAATTCGACTGTTTCAATCGGTTTATCCGTGTAAATTGTAACTTGGTTTAGGTTCATTTTTTGCCGTTTTCGTTCATCAATTCAACTAAAATTGCGTCAACATTTTTCTTTGCATCGCCGAAAAGCATTCGTGTATTTTCCTTAAAAAACAGCGGATTTTCAACGCCGGCATAACCGCTTGCCATTCCTCGTTTCATGACGATTGAAAACTTCGCTTTCCAAACTTCCAACACGGGCATTCCCGCAATCGGACTGTTCGGATCGTCTAATGCCGACGGGTTAACCGTGTCGTTTGCTCCGATTACAAGGACAACATCGGTCGTCGGAAAATCGTGATTGATTTCATCCATTTCCAAAACAATATCGTAGGGAACTTTTGCTTCGGCTAATAAAACGTTCATATGTCCGGGCAAACGTCCCGCAACCGGATGGATTCCGAAACGAACTTCGCAACCGCGACTACGCAATAATTTCGTGATTTCGGCAACGGGATGTTGTGCCTGTGCGACCGCCATTCCGTAACCGGGAACGATGATAACCGTTCGTGCGTTTTCCAATAAATCAACAGTTTCTTCGACCGAAATCGGCGTAACTTCGCCTTCGGGAACAGCTTGATTCGCACTTGCCGAACCGCCGGAATCCGTGCCGAATCCGCCCATAATTACACTGAAAAACGAACGATTCATCGCCTTGCACATCACGGCGGACAAAATCGCACCGCTGCTTCCGACCAACGCACCCGTTACAATCAGCAAATCGTTTGCCAACATAAATCCCGCCGCCGCCGCCGCCCAACCCGAATAACTGTTGAGCATTGAAACAACCACCGGCATATCGCCGCCGCCAATCGCCATCACCAAATGAACACCCAAAATTGAAGCAATCGCGGTCATTATCAATAACGGCGTTAAAGGTTCGGCGGAAGTCAAAAATTGATAGCCGAGAAAAAGGCAAACCGTAACCATTACCAAGTTCAGGATATGTCTGCCGGGAAGCATCAACGGCTTGCTTGAGATTATCGCTTTCAGTTTTCCGAACGCGATAATTGAACCCGTAAATGTAATCGCACCAATAAATACGCCGATAAAAACTTCAATTTCGTGAATGTTTTTTTCGGCTGCCGTATCAAAAGTTTTATGCTGTAAATGGCTTCCGATTCCGACCAACACCGCCGCAAGTCCGACAAAACTGTGTAAAACCGCGACTAATTCAGGCATCGAAGTCATCGCAACACGGGAAGCCAAAATCGCTCCGATAATTGTGCCGATTGTTAAAGTTGCAATCAAAACGGCGTAACCCGTTCCCGAAACTTCGTTACTGAAAGCGACGGCAACGATGGCGAGAATCATTCCGATTATTCCGAAAAGATTTCCGCGTCTTGAAGTTTCGGGATTCGATAATCCGCTTAAACTCAAGATAAAAAAGGCACTTGCAACGATGTATGCGACGGTTAAAAGATTATTTGAAATCATTATTGGTTAATTGTTAATTGTTAATTGTTAATTGTTATAAGTTTTTTTGATTCACCATTAACAATTAATAATTAACAATTATTAGGATTATCTTTGAAACATTTTGAGCATTCTTTGTGTAACTAAAAATCCGCCCGATATGTTAATTGTTCCGATTAAAATTGCGACTCCGCCAAGAATCGTGGTTGCAGAAGTTATTCCGCCCGAAATTTGCAACATTCCGCCCAAAATTATAATTCCGCTGATGGCGTTTGTAACCGACATTAACGGTGTGTGCAACGCGGGTTTGACGTTCCAAATTACTTGATAACCGATAAAACATGCCAAGACGAAAACCGTGAAATGCGACAAAAAAGTATTTGGCGCGAATGTTCCGATTCCCAAAAGTGCCGAAATTCCGACCGCCACCAAAATCAAACTTCCGATTCCGTTAGATTTTTTCTCAGCCTTAACTGCTTTTGCCGAAACGGTTTGAACTTTCGGCGTTGCGGACGTGTGTACGGAAACCAATGCAGGTTTTTCCGGCGGCGGCAACATTTTACCTTCGTGTACGACCAACGCGCCGCGTACAACTTCGTCTTCCAAATCAACTTTGTATTTCTCGCCGCCACCCATATCACTCAAAAGATGGCATAGATTTGTGCCGTAAAGTTGGCTTGATTGTGCCGCCATTCGGCTTGGTAAATCTGTGTAGCCGATGATCGTAACGCCTTTGTATTTATAACTTTCGTTCGGTTTGGTAACTTCGCAATTTCCGCCTTGTTCGGCGGCTAAATCTACGATAACCGAACCTTTTTTCATTGATTCGACCATTTCGGTTGTAATCAAAATCGGAGCTTTGCGGTTCGGAATCAACGCGGTTGTGATGATAATATCGACATCTTTGGCTTGTTCGGCAAACAACGCCATTTCCGCATCAATAAATTCTTTCGACATTACTTTGGCATAACCGCCTTCGCCGCTGCCGTCTTCTTTAAAGTCGAGCAAAAGAAAGTCCGCACCCATACTTTCCACTTGTTCTTGCACCGCCGGTCGAGTATCAAACGAACGAACAATTGCACCTAAACTTCGAGCCGCACCGATTGCCGCTAAACCCGCTACGCCCGCACCGATTATCAAAACTTTTGCCGGCGGAATTTTTCCTGCGGCGGTAATTTGCCCCGTAAAAAACGACCCGAAAGCGTTTGCCGATTCCAAAACCGCACGATAACCCGCGATATTTGCCATCGAACTGAGAGCATCCATTTTTTGAGCTCGCGAAATTCGCGGAATTGCGTCCATTGCTAAAACCGTCGCATTTTTCTTTTCCAATTTTTTGAGCAATTCTTGGTTTGCGACAGGGAAAATAAAGCTGATAAGTGTTTTGTTTTCAGGAAATATTTCGATTTCGGCATCTGACGGCGGGCGAACTTTCAAGATAATATCGGCTTTGGAGA
The DNA here is from genome assembly GCA_031430435.1 of Acidobacteriota bacterium. Classification (GTDB taxonomy): domain Bacteria; phylum Acidobacteriota; class Blastocatellia; order Pyrinomonadales; family Pyrinomonadaceae; genus JANNVK01. The sequence goes on along the minus strand of JANPBM010000031.1, from coordinate 10,688 downwards.
AAAGTGTTTTTTCGTCGCCGATAATTTCGCAATCGGCTTGAATAAATGCTTCGTCGGGAAAATTCGCTTTTGCTCCCGCACCTGTTTCGACCAAAACTTCAAAACCCATTTTTTGCAGTTTTTTGACGGTTTCAGGCGTTGCCGCAACTCGACATTCATCTGCAAAAGTTTCTTTCGGAATGCCGATTTTTATTGATTTATGTTGCACTTCGGACTCGGTTGGAACAGTAGTTTCAGTCATAAAATGTAAAAAAATGCCTTTATTTCGGTTGATATTACCCGAAACTTGAGCAAAGTTTATTATCGTGCTTACAGATTTCTAAATTGGTAAAATAAATTTTTATGTAATTTAAGGTTCTGATAGATTATTCTAGTGCAAATCGGTAAATATTTCGAGTTTGAAAGAAGTGTTTAGAGAAACTCGCCGAAATTTATTTTTAAAATCGGCGAAAGTGAGGAAATTTCGGGAATCAGGCACGGTTTATTTTTTATCTTCGAGCAGTTTCAAATTCTTTTCCGTTTCGCCGATATATTCGCTCTTCGGAAATTGTTCTTTCAGTTGATTCAAATAGGCGATTGCATCTTCGCGGAGTTTTTTCGGCTCGAATTTTGCTTTCTCTTCGTCCGTTTGCAACAGAAGTTTTTGTTTGCCTTTGCCTTCGGAAAGATAAAAACTGCTCATTCCCGCATAGAATAAAACTTTGTCCATCCGTGAAAATTCGGGATACGCCGCGATGATTTCTTCGCATCGCAAAAGTGTTGCTTTGTAAGCCTTTTTGAGCTTAAAATACTGATCCGCAACCTCTAAATTGTGCTTTGCGTCGGCTTCTAAAACCGGATCGCGTTGAACTTGTTGTTCGATTTGCTTTTGGGCAAACGCCGATGAAACAAAGGTGAAAAATAATAAACTTAAAATGATAAATGATTTTTTCATAACTGAAATTTAAGATGAAACAATCCGAAAAATAGTTGGCTTGACAATCTTAGAATGATTCAACTTTACCGGCTAAATCAATTTATTTCAACCTTTATGTGAATTGCGTTATACGTTGTTGCATAAATGATACATCTTTGATAAGGTTGAAATGTTTTTTCAACCACAAAATTAATACAAAAAAGGAGATACAATAAAATGGAAACAGCCACCGCAAAATCATACAATATCGCTACCGGTTTAATCGGAGAATTAAGCCGCGAAGCCGCCACAACAAAGAAAATTCTGGAAAGAATTCCGGCGGAAATGTTCGATTACAAACCGCACGAAAAATCAATGACGATGATTCGTCTCGCCGCGCACATCGCAGAAATGGTTGATTGGGTTGCCGATACTTGCACAAAAGACGAGATTGATTTTGCGGCAGGTGATTACAAACCGTTCGAGCCGAAAACAACGGCAGAATTGGTTGAATATCACGACAATCTTGTTATCAAAGCAACTGAAGCGTTAAAAAACACCTCAGACGAAGATATGCACAAACCTTGGACACTGAAAAGCGGCGAACATATAATTTTCACAATGACAAAAATCGCTGTGCTTCGCACAATGTGTATGAACCACATTTGGCATCATCGCGGACAACTTTCGGTTTATCTGCGTTTGAATGACATTCCCGTGCCGTCGATTTACGGACCAAGCGCGGACGAAGGTCAGATGTAAAAAAGGCAAAAGTAAAAAGGCAAAAGTGATGAGTTTCGGCTTATCACTTTTTCTTTTTTGGCGAAAAATGCGAAAATAATTGTTTGATATGAATGAAGAAAAAGAAACAATTAAGCTAAAAATCCCCGAATTATTTACTTTTGGTGAATTTACCGGTGATGACTTTGATAAACTTTTAAGTTTCTTCGATTGGTCTTTAAAAGATAAAACAATTGAGTTTGACAGTAGCAATAGTATTTTCAGGAAAGACACCTTATTAGTTTTGTATCTCCTTTATAATGAATTTCTTTTTTCCAACAATTGTAAAACTAGTGTCAAGAAAAAATCAGGCGAAATTGACGAGTCATTTTGGGTTCCACGAATTTCAAACATTGATGCCTTTAATGACCAAATTAGTTTTAATCCGAAGTTGTTAGAAACAAATATTTTCCCTATACAAATTACTAATTCTGAAGATTGTAAAAAGGCATATGAGTTTGCTAAGAAATATCCTGAAAACTTTGGTATCGAATATGAGAAGTCTTTTCGTTATATTCTAAACGAAATACTTTACAACACACTTGAGCATGGCAGAACAAATCATAACAACTCCTCGTTGTTGCAAATTTTTTGGAATAGAGAGTCGAATGAGTTTTCGTTTTTAGTAGCTGATGTTGGGATTGGAATTAAGCAACATTTACGCCAGACTTATCCAAATTTAGCAACGGATTCTGATGCAATTTTACACGCTATAAAGCCTCAAATTTCGGGGACATTCGGTGGCGAGGTTTCCACTTATAAAAAAATAAATAATGCAGGTGTCGGGTTATTTTTTTCAAGTAATTTTGTTCAGAGGTTAAAAGCAGATATGTTTATCGTATCGGGAAATGGTTTTGTTCATATTTCACCAACTGAAATTATCGCTAAAGAATTAGATAATCAATGGAAAGGCACTTTTGTTTATGTCAAAATGAAACTTGGTCTAATAGAGAATGTAAGTTTTGAAGAAATGAGATTAGAAATTCAAGAAGCAATCCCCAAAACTGAATTAACTTCCAAAATTGAAGACTATTATATTAACCTTAAAAATTATTTTGGTATCGCAATCGAGAATAAAGATTTGGCAAAGAAGATTCGTGACGAAAAATTATTACCTGCATTAGACGAAAATAAAACGTTGCTGATTGATTTTGAGGATATAGTTTTTGCTACTGACAGTGCCTTAAATGCAATGTTGGCAACGCCGATTAACTGGTTAGGTTTAAAGGCTTACAAAAAAATTAAAGTTATCAATGCTGCCTCAGACATTCGCGTAATGCTTGATTTTATTTTTGACGATAACACTTCAAACGCTTAAAGATGACTAATTCCGAACTACTCGAAAAACTATTTGCGGGAAATCCGCGTGCGGTTGCTCGCGCCATCACGAAGGTTGAAAACGGTGCGGACGATGCTGCTGCGATTATGAAAGAAGTTTTCCCGCGCACGGGAAATGCTTTGGTTATCGGCATTACAGGTTCGCCGGGAGCAGGGAAGTCGAGTTTGGTCGACAAACTTGCCACGTTTTATATCGGAAAAAACGAGCGTGTCGGAATCATCGCGGTTGATCCGTCGTCGCCGTTTTCGGGCGGGGCAATTTTGGGCGATCGCATCCGAATGTCAACGCTCGGTTTGAATAAAAACGTTTTTATTCGGTCGATGGCGACACGCGGAAATCTCGGCGGTTTGTCGCGGGCAACAGTTGATGCCGTTTCGATTTTAGACGCGGCGGGTTTTGATAAAATTATTGTCGAAACGGTCGGTGTGGGACAAGATGAAGTTGAAATTGTCAAAACTGCGGACGTTTCCGTCGTTGTTTTAGTTCCCGGAATGGGCGACGACATTCAGGCGATAAAAGCCGGGATTATGGAAATCGGCGATGTTTTTGTCATCAATAAATCTGACCGCGAAGGCGTTTTGCGAACCGAAAAAGAACTTGAATCTTTGTTGACACTTGCAATGCGTCCCGATTTTTGGAATTCGCCGATTATCAAAACCGTGGCGACCGAAAACAAAGGAATCGAAGAGTTAAGTGTTGCCATTACAAGCTATTACGAGTTTCAGCAAAAAGGTGAAAACAGTTTGGAACGCCGCGAACAAATTGCGAAATGGCGGTTATTGGAACTATTGCGGGAAAAACTTTTGTCCGATTTATTGCGTAAAAACGGCACGGCTGAAAGGTTAGACAAGTTGGCGTTGGAAGTGGCGGAAAAGAAAATAAACCCGTATTCTGCAGTTGAGGAACTTTTGAAATGAAAATAGATCATCTTGGCATTGCCACCAAATCAATCGCCGAATCGCTGAAATTTTGGCGAGATTCGCTCGGACTCGAAAACGTCCACACGGAAGTCGTCGAAGAACAAAAAGTTCGCGTGGCGATGTTGCCGATCGGTGAAAGTCGGATAGAATTGATTGAACCGACTTCGCCCGATTCGCCGATTGCCAAATTTTTGGAAAAACGCGGCGGCGGAATTCATCATATTGCCGTAGAAGTCGAGAATATCGTCGAATCTTTAGCGAAATTGAAAGAAAACGGCGCAAAATTGATTGACGAAACACCGCGAATCGGTGCGGAAGGTTGCTTAATTGCGTTTGTTCATCCACAATCTACAAACGGAGTTTTATTGGAATTAACCCAAAAGATTAAAATATAATCGTTTATTTGTCGGTAATCTGATTATCGATTGATTGAAAAACAACAAATGTCGTCGATAAACTTTCAAAGTCCGTATTTATCGGCAGTTAAATTTCGAGAAAAAAACGAACGGTTATAAGTTATAAAAATATTTAAAGTGAGGATTTGAGCCTTGAACACAGCAGGAAAAGCATTATTGATATTAGGTGTAGTTTTAGCCATTGGCGGCGGACTACTTTTTTGGAAAACTAACGCCCAATCGTCGAGCGGTTGGACAAACGTTTCAAAAAGTGAAATGGAAACGATTTTGAAAGATTTGAACCCGATGATGGTCAAACAAATTTCGTCGACACCCGACGGAAAAAAGAAAATCACCGATGAATTGAAACAACTTCTTGCCTTTGCGGCAGAAGCGCGAAAAACAGGGTTGGCTGACAGTCCCGAAGCGAAGCAACAACTGGAAATGATGCGGTCGCAAATTACTGCCACATTTTACGATAAAGAAATTCACAAAGGCGAACAAATGCCTCCGTTCGGCTTTATTAAACCCGAAGAAGTCGATGCGTTTTATGCAAAAGCGGGAACAACCGAAAAGTTTGACGTATTTTTGAAAGGCATTCTCGATGATGCCCGCAAAGGCGGAAAACTGCCCGAAGGACAAGAACCGTCGGAAGCTGAAATTAAACAATTAAAAGACGCTTTTGCCAAAATTACGATTTACAACGAAGAAGCAACCACAAAAATGGCTTCGGGCGAATTGGGCGAAGACTTTAAAAAACGACTTGATTTGCAAATTAAATTGCAACAATCGAGTTTCTTGGCACAAAAATACGCCCAAGACAATCTTGCCAAAGAAGTTGAAGTAAAAGACGAAGAAATCACGGCATATTTGGCGGCGCATCCCGAATACGATATGTCGGGCAAGAAAACAAAAGCCGAAGAAATTTTGGCAAAAGTTAAAGCGGGCGAAGATTTTGCCAAATTAGCCGATGAAAACTCGGAAGATCCGGGCAATAAAAATCAACAAACCGGCAAAACAAACGGCGGACTTTATAAATTTACGGATAAAGACAGTCTCGATCCCGCGTTCAAAACCGCGATGACGACACTTGAAGCCGGAAAAATTTCCGACACATTGGTAGAAAGTTCTTTCGGCTATCACATTATGAAGCTCGAAAGTAAAGCGACCGCCAAAGGCAAAGACGGTAAAGATGAAACGACATACAACATTCGCCATATCTTGATTTCAAATATGTATCAAGACAAAGAAAGTCCGATGTCGCGTCCGATGCCGGCAAAAGATGCCGCAAAAGCGAAACTCCAGAAAGAAAAGCAAGAGAAAGTTGTTGCCGACATTGTTGCCCGTAATCAAATTGCCGTTGCCGAAGACTTTGAATTACCGCAAATCAGCGATGAAGATTTGAAGAAAATGCAACAATCGCAAGGAATGCCCGGCGGCGAAGGACCTGAAGCGGGACAAGGCGGCGGACAGAAAATAGACCCGAAACAAATGGAAGAAATCAAAAAGCAAATTGAGGCTCAACAAAAAGGCAAAGCTCCGGCGAAACCATAATTGAAAAAGCGTTCAAACAGACAAAAGCGAGTAAGGAAAATATATTTCTTTACTCGCTTTTATTTTGTTTGCGAAACTTGTTTACGAACGAACTTTCGGGGTTTCATCGCGGAAAATATATGCCAAAGATTTGTAAACCAACTTTGCGCACAGAAAAACCGGTGCGTTATTTTCGGTTTCAACCTTTGAAAATTCCACTAAATCCATCCCGACAACTCGTTTCTTTTCCGCCAGTTTACGGATTAACACAAGTGTTTGATACCACCCCAATCCGCCGGGTTCAGGCGTTCCGGTAAGCGGCACAATGCTCGGATCGAGTCCGTCGATGTCGATTGTTAAATAAACATTTTCGGTCAGCGAATCAACGGCTTCGTCAATCCAATCCAAATTATTCCAAATATCTTTTGCCCAAAAAATCTTGGTCGGCAATCCTTCGTCCAAACTTCTCGCTTCGTCGGCGGAAATCGAACGAATTCCGACTTGCACGGACGGAATCCGCATATCTTTGACAACCCGCGCCATAATCGAAGCGTGCGAATATTTTGTACCGTCGTATTCGTCGCGTAAATCGGCGTGCGCGTCAATTTGCAGAACGCTCAAGTTATGATATTTTTCGGCGTGGGCTTTGATGACAGGCGCCGAAATTGAATGTTCGCCGCCGAGCATACACAAAAATTTATCTGATTCGAGAATCTTTTTTGTGCGTTCATACAGCGAATCCATCATTTCTTCGGGCGTGTCGCGTGATTCGTGAACGTCCAACGTGTGGATGCCGATTCGGTAAACTTCCGCATCGGTTTCCTCTTCGTAGAGTTCCATATTGCGCGAAGCCTCAACAATCGCCATCGCGCCTTCGCCCGTACCTGTGCCGTAGGAAACTGTTCCTTCATAGGCAACGGGCAACACGAGAATTCTCGCATTCTCGAAATTCGAAAACTCTTCTTCTTCGATTCCGCCGAAATTAACGGGCAGATTTGCAGATTCACTCATAAAAGCGGTGGTCAGTCGTCAGTGGTCAGTCCAAACACCGACCACCGATTACCGGATACTGTTTAAGGAACGTCAACTCCTAATTCTTTGTTGGCAAAAGAGAAGTTCGGGCGTTTGCGACCTTTCATATATTTTGCGGCGGTTTGCGACAATGCCGTAACAATCATCGGCAGAGCGATTGACGGATCGCAATCAACCGAAGCAGTTGTCGCGCCTTTCAAAAGTTTACCGAAAATACTCGAATGATTGCCCGAAATCGACGGCGTTCTGATGCCGTAATTCGGATTGTTCGATGAAACCGAAACCGCGTATTTGTGTCCGCGCGGTGTAATCCGATTAACATACGCGGCAAGTTCGGTCATATTTACAAAATTTTGACCTTGTGCGTCGCCAAGCGTAATGATCGCCGAATTTCGCGTTTTTTGGGCGATTGTCATCATATCCAAAGTGTCTTGGATAATGTCGAATTGAAACTGAACTTTCTTTTCAAATCTGCAACGGGCAATTCCGACCGCAAGTTCGCTGCTCATTAAATCGGGACAAAAAATCGGCACGCGAGCTTTGTAAGCAGAAGTTAAAATTCCGTCTTCGGCAGCGATTTCCGCCAGTTCGCGTCCCATCAAATGTAAAAATTCACGAATCGAGTATTGGCGTGTTACGTCAAATTGATTAACTACGCTGCCGACCCATTCGTCGGCTTCGCGGTATTCGTCTTGATTCGCCAACATATCGCCGATTCGGTAAACTTCCGACAATTCCAACTCTTCGTCGTCCATCGACGGATGAGCTTGATAATGATTGCGTCCGAGTGTTTCGTGAATATCTTGAAACAAAACTTGTCCGGACATTACCAAAACATCGACAAATCTGTTTTTGATGACATAAGCCATTAAACGCCGCATTCCGGAAGGAACAAGGTTGCCTGAACCGCACATATAAACGGTTGAATTATCGTCGAGCATATCGAGCCAAATGCGGTGTGCTTCGGCTAATTGTTTTGCTCCAAAACCCGCGCCTTCCATTTTTTCCAATAATCCTGCAACAGAACGGTCTCTGTCAATCGGAATCGGACGAGTCGGAACGGTTAAAAATTTTGAAGACTTTGTTTTTCTTTGCGTTGTCATAATAATATTTCCAATAATTTAATAAATAACTTTTTCGAGTCCGCGTCGGAACGTTTTTGCCGAACTGAACTCAGAGCTTTAATCATTTTTGCTTTCGTTCGGCGACAAATATGTGTAAGCATCAATCTGATTTTCGTAGTATTCAATCAATTTGTTTGCTTCTTCGGTTGAAATATCGCCGTCTTTGCTGCGTTTCATCACTTGTCGGCGAAATTGATCGTGCAATGTCGCGCCTTCATATCGGGCAGTTTCCAACGAATCGCCGAGCGTTGAACCTTGAATCACTTTTTTGATAATGTAGCCGTCGTCGTCGATGTGAATGTGCGCTTCGTGCGGAACACCGAACAAATTATGATTATTTCCCATCACTTCTTGGTATGCGCCGACCAGCATCATTGCCAAATAATAAGGTTCGCCGTCAAGTTTGTGTAATTCCAAAACAGGTTTTACATCGTGCAAATCAACGAATTTATCGACTATCCCGTCGGAATCACAAGTAACATCGCAAAGTGTAGCATATTCCGTCGGCTTTTTGTTAAGTTTATGTATCGGCACAATCGGGAACAGCTGTTCCAACGCCCAATTATCCGGCATTGACCGAAAAACGCTAAAGTTAGCAAGATATTTGACACAAAGCAAGCGACGAAGGTCATCAAACTCTTCGGAGACGTATTTTTTTTGTTGGGCAAAAACATCCGCTTTTTCGCAAACGTCCCAAAAAAGCACTTCTCCTTTGGCTCTGTCTTCGAGTGAAATAAGTCCTAAGTTGAACATTGTAAAGAGTTCTTCGCGGTTTTCGATGGCATCGTGATAGTACTCTTGGTAATTTTTTCCCGTAACGGATTCACGCAAATCGTAAAGTTCTTTGACAACTTGCGGATCGGTCATTTGGACAGAAATCGGAAAATCCATATCTTCGACGACCGTTTCAATTTCGTCTTGAATATTTGTTATCAGCATTGCGTGATATGCCGACAAATATCTGCCCGATTCTTGAATAATTGTCGGATGCGGCACGTCTTCATCGTCGCAGACAAGTTTAATAACGTAGATTACGTCGTTTGCAAATTCTTGGGCGTTATAATTCGCCGAAGATTCAAACGAAGTTTTCGAGCCGTCGTAATCGACCGCCATACCGCCGCCGACATCCAAAAATTCAATCGGCACATTCATCTTGCGAATCTTTGAATAAACCCGTGCGGCTTCCTTCATCGCATTCTTAATTCGTTTAATATCAGTCAGTTGCGAGCCGATATGAAAGTGCAGAAGTTTGAGCATATCAATTCTGCCGGCTTCATTCAGCTTTTTGATAACGGTTAAAATCTCGGTTGTCGTCAGCCCGAACTTTGCCGCTTCGCCGCCCGATTTTTCCCACCTGCCCGAACCTTTCGAATAAAGTTTGACGCGCACGCCGACCATCGGCAGCTTAACATTAGGGTTTTCCGCCGTTACTTCGTCCGCAATCCGCAAAGTGTGTTCGAGTTCCGACATTTTTTCGATGACGATAACAACGTTTTTCCCCGCACTCGCACCGGCAAATGCAAGCCGGATAAAGTCTTCGTCCTTGAAACCGTTGAGAACCATTAAACTGTCGGCAGATTGCTCCATCGCCAGCGCGGCGTAAAGTTCGGCTTTTGAACCTGCTTCCAACCCGAAATCGTAACGCGAACTTCCACGCAGATACTCTTCGACGACAGCCCGATTTTGATTGACCTTCATCGGATAAACGCAAAGATGTCTGCCTTTATATTCAAATTCTTTAATCGAATGTTTAAATGCTTTGTGGAGTTTTTGGACTTGTCCGACCAGAAGTTGCGGGAATCGCAGTAAAATCGGCGGATTTATCCCGCGCTTCTTTAGATCTTCAATAATTTCTTTCACATCGGCGACACGACTGTCGTTTTCGCCTGCGTGAACGACCAAATTACCTTTGCGATTTACGCCGAAATAACCTGCTCCCCAATTTTCAATACCATATGTTTCAACCGTTTGGTCAATAATTGATGTCAACTTTAGTTCTCCTCGAAAAAATACTTACTGTCATAAATTTAACAAAAAAAAAGACTTTGGACAATAGGCATTTTTTTGACACGGTCGGATTAAAAAATTACAATCAGAAAAGATGCTGTTTATTCATCGACGATTGGTTCATTGTTTCATCGAATGAACAACTGAAACAATGAACCAATGAATCAATAACAATCCGCTTTCGTAGCTCAGTTGGATAGAGCGTTCGCCTCCTAAGCGAAAGGTCGCAGGTTCAAATCCCGCCGAGAGCATTTTTTAAAGTCTTTATTTATAATAACTTGCAAGCATTTTACATTACAGTCGAACTTACTAAGTTTTCGCCGTCAGCCTTTCCGTCAGCCTTTGCGATAAGATTATCAAGGCTCTTTTATTTTATCGGCGAAATCTGCGTTTACCCGCGGATAAAAACTGTTTTCCTGACTTTTTATTGAAGCGTTACGCAATTTCAACCAAGTTTTTGAGTTTTTACTTTTAATAACTGATGTTACGCAAATTGGTTTTAGTCGCCGCAGGTGATAAATATAATATACCAAACGGGAATTGGTTTGCGAAAACAGTTGCAGCAAAGTACAACAAACTTCAGTTTGTTGCGGCATTTAATAACATTCAAGCTCAAGTTTATGACAAGCTGAAGCGTGTCGTACTTTCGCAAACCAATTCCTT
>JANPBM010000030.1:0-10847 GCA_031430435.1 Acidobacteriota bacterium | reverse complement strand
TCCGCCAAGCGCGGCGGTGCGATATGCTCCCGGCGGAACAACCACGGCGGCACCTGCCAAAGCGGCGGCATCCCACCAGTTTCCGGTGGCGGCATTATTAAAAGTATAAAGCCCGCCTAAATCCGAACTGTCTCCGATAGCTGTTGCAGTCGTTCCGGTGGTTACGCCGAAAACTGTGAATTGAGTGGCATTCGGGGCAATCAAGGTTGCTACGACATCGCCCATCCAAGTATGGTTCGGCGTACCGAATGTTGTATCAACCGACAAGTTTGAAACGTTGCCGGCTACGCCCGTCACATTAAAAGTAATGTTGAGCGGAGTTCCCGGAGTCGGTCCGCAAGCGGCTGAATCCGGAATTGCCCCGACACCTGTGCCGGGAAATGTTTGCCCAAAGGACATCGAAGCCAAAATAAATACGGCAAAAACCAAAGTTAATGTTTTTACCAATGAACGTAATCTCATTTTTCTCTCCTCTTTATTTGTTTAGTTTGTGAAACCGGGATTTTGCCGAAAACGAGTTTTGGAACTCCGTGCAGAAACTTAATTCACAAAAGAATGTCGTCAATTAATTTACAAAAAATGTATGTTGTAATTTATACCGGACTTGTTCCGATTATTCAATGTTTTTTTAACAATAATTTAACTTCCGGAAGTTTAAATTAAAATGGATGTTTTGTAACCGCAAATATTAGTATTTTGCCGATAAATCCTTTGTTTTACCTCAATTTTTATTTGTTTTTTTGCGTTTCCCGCGAACGATGATTTTATGAATTCTATGAATGAGTATTCATTCATTGCCAAGTGGATTTTTTTTTACAAAAGTTTTAGAATTATAAGAGTTATGAAAATCATAGTTTTAATGAAACAAGTTGCCAATAAAGACGCAGTTTTGCGGATTGGCAAAGACGAAAAATGGATCGACGATGCCGATATTGCCATGCAGACGAATGAATCGGACGGCTACGCTTTAGAAGAAGCCTTGCGAATGAAAGAAGCGAAAGGCGGCGGCGAAGTTATTGTGTGTACGCTTGGCGGTCAATCGGCGAAAACCGTCATTAAAGACGCGCTTGCTCGCGGCGCCGATCGGGCAATTCACATTGTCGCGGAAAATACGAACGGAATGTCGCCATATACGATTGCGAAAACGATTGCCGAGGCGATTCGTGAGGAAAACGCCGATTTAGTTTATGCGGGTTTGCAATCGGACGACAGCGGTTACGGACAAACGGGCGTAATTCTCGCCGAACTTTTAGGCGTTCCGCACGCGACTTTGGTAATCGAAGTTGACCGTGAAAGCGCCGATTTCCGTGTCAAACGCGAACTCGAAAGCGGTTGGTATCAATGGTTTACCTATCAACTTCCGGCGTTAATGACGATTCAATCGGGCATTTCGCAGATTCGATATGCGACGCTCAAAGGAATTATGTCGGCAAAATCGAAACCTGTTCGTGAAGTTATAGCGAACATCGAAAACTTTGCATCGGCACAAAAAATCGAGAAAGTTTATTTGCCGTTAAAATTGAAAACCACGCAAATGCTGGGGCAAGGCGATGTAAAACGCGGCGCGGCGGAATTGGTTGAAAAACTCCGAACAGAGATTCGAGTCCTTTAAAATTTATTAAATTCGGCGGCTTTGGTCAAAATACCGACTATTGACTACCGACTACTGACCATTATGATTTTAGTATTTATTGAACACAAAAACTGCGTTTTGAACAAAACGTCGCTCGAAGCAATTACGGCGGCGCAAACAATCGGCAAAGAACTCGGTCTGTCGGTCGCGGCGGTAATTCCTTGCGGCGTAACGAGTTGCGATTTAGCAAACGACATTGCAAATTACGACATCGCCAAAGTTATCGTGGCGAAAAACGAAAAACTCGGCGCTTATACGCCCGACGGTTACACGGACGCATTTGCGGAAGTTATCAAAGCAAATAATCCGAAATATGTGATTATGTCGCACACTTATCAAGTCCGCGATTTTGCTCCGAAACTTGCCGCGCGGTTCGGCAAAGAGCTTTTGGGCGACTGCATTCGCTATAAAAACGACGGCGGAAAGATGACTTTTACCCGCCGTATTTTCCTCGGAAAACTTGATGCGGACGTATCTGCAAGCGGCGATGCTCCGTATTTTGTCACGTTTCAAAGCGGTGCTTTTCGCGGCGATAATGCCGTCAAAGGTTCGGCAACCGTCGAAACCGTCGAGGTCAGCGTCGATGATTTGCGGATGAAACCCGAAGCTCCGTTTCAAGAAGCAAAGGCGACGGTCGATTTATCGAAATCCGAAATTATTGTCGCGGTCGGTCGCGGCATCAAATCGCAGGAAAACATCGCGATTGCCCAACAACTTGCCGATATTTTGGGAGCAGATTTGGCGGCATCGCGTCCGATTTGCGACAGCGAATGGCTTCCGATCGATCGTCAGATCGGTTCGTCGGGACAAACCGTGGCACCGAAAGTTTACATCGCGCTCGGAATTTCGGGAGCGATTCAGCATATTGTCGGAATGAAAAATGCGACGACGATTGTGGCGATTAACAAAGACGGCGAAGCGCCGATTTTCGACATTGCGGATTACGGAATTGTCGGGGATATTTTTGAGGCGATGCCGATTTTGATTGAAGAAATTAAGAAGGCGAAGGCGTAAATTTTTACGTTTGACGAAGAGGGCGAGGTTTACAAAGTAATTTTGCAAACCTCGCTCTTTTTTGTTTTGAAATTACTTTTTATTTCCGAACTTAAACGTGATTCCGGTTGTAAAAGTTATCGGATAAGCCGGCGTGGCGTGAATCCGTTCGATGACCGCGCAAGTTCGGCAAGTTCTTGATTCTAAATAGTTTTGCGTCTCGTAGTAACGTTTATTCGTCAAGTTATCGAGCGAGAAATTCAGTTCTATCCAACCTTTTAACTTTTTATTTACCGACAAATCAAGCACGTCGTGACCGCTTGCCCGAATCGTTTCGTCCAAACCGTCAAGCCGATAATTGCTGATGTGTCTGTAACGCAAAGAGCCGTTAAAACCGTAAAAATCGCTCAACGTCAAACCTGCGTTGCCGACCAACTGCGGCGCCGAATCGACAAAAAGTCTCGGCGATGTTCCGCGATAAAAAGCGTTGATTACTTTTGTAAATCCGCTGTTAAAGTTAAGATATTTGTTCAATTTCAACGAAGTTTTCACTTCTAAACCGTAATTTCGGCTCGGATCGGTCAGTTCGATTGTGCCGTCGTCGGGAACATAAACCTGTTCGTTTGAACGATCGATTAAGAAACCGCTGACGACAAACGACACGCGGTTCGAGTTAAAAGATGTCCCGATTTGATAAAAATCCGTTGTCGCAATTTTCGGGTTTTCGGGTTTTCGGACTACACCGCGAGCGTCTTGGCTGGTGATTCCGCGACCGTAATTGACGTAAAAAATGAGCGGAATTTGATGCTTCGGCGTGTATGAAACTCCGAATTTTGGCTGAAACTTGCCGTCCGATTCTTTGCCCGAAAGAGTCGGCGTAACTTTATCGTTAATTTTATAACTGAAATAATCGTAGCGAAGCCCGAAGTTAAAGTTCAAATGACCGTCGAATAAATCAAGTGTTTGTTGTGCGTAAGTTGCGTAATTGTTGACTTTAGCATCGGCTTTAGTCGAATTATTATACGGATTTCGTCCGATTGCATTATAAAGTCCGACGTTGATTTGGTTCGACAAAATGTTTCCGCCGGCGGTGAATACGCCGATTGCGGAGCCGAATTTGACAGGTTTTAAATACTGAGCGTTCACACCTTGTTGCAACCGCGAATCGTGCTGCTGGATTTCATCGCCGTTAATCGGATCGTTCAAAAAGAACGTAAAATTTGAATATAAATCGAACAACGAACGCGAAACGTAACCGTCGATTTTGAAAATATCGCCGGCATCGCGTTCATTTCGGAAATAAACGCCGAGTGTTCCGTTTTTAACTTTTCCGCCGCTGTCGCTGTCCAAAAAGCCGAATCTGTCGAGTTCGCCGCTTGTTACTAAATCCAGCGGAATCTGTCCCGACGAAACAAATTTGTTTGAACCGCCGTTGAATTTTACGCCTAACGCGCGGTGTTCATTGATTTTCCAAGTGTAATTTCCGGTAAAATTTTCACGCCGATAGCCGAGCGGATTGATAAAAGGTCCGTTGGTTTGCGAATGCTCCCACGCAAAGAACGCCGCGTCTTTAATTGCCGGCGAATAGGAAAAAAAGGAGCGAAATGTGTTGAATTTTCCTCCTTGCAAACGTGCCGTCAGTTGATTCGGCAAACTTTCTTTGGTGCGAATATGCACCACGCCGAGGGCGGAAAAGTCGCCGTATTCAGCCGAAAACGGACCGTTCAAAATGTCAACTTCGCCGACTAATTCGGGCGAAAGCGATTTTAAAGCTCCCAAATAACCTTGTCCGTGTCCTTGCGTTCCTTGGTTTTGTTGAACGTTATCGGTCAAAATTTTCAGTCCGCCGTTTACGCCGCCGTGATCCAAATTATACCCGAAACGTCTTATTTCCAACGACTTACCGCCGCCTTCGTGCTGTCCTGCGTTGATGCCTGCGTCTAAGGCTTGAAATAATTGGTCGTCGCGTGAAAAAAGTGTGTCGTTAAAAA
The DNA here is from genome assembly GCA_031430435.1 of Acidobacteriota bacterium. GTDB lineage: Bacteria > Acidobacteriota > Blastocatellia > Pyrinomonadales > Pyrinomonadaceae > JANNVK01. Next base: position 6,230 of record JANPBM010000030.1, on the reverse strand, counting down.
TTTTCTCGTTGCGGCGTTCGATGACCGGTTCGAGCGTAGTTGAGTTGATGACCAATTCTTCGTGAATCGGTTCGATTGTGTAATCAACGACGAGCCTCACATTGCTCGTAACTTGATCGACCGAGTACGGAAAAGTCGCGGCGGCAATGTTTTTTCCGCTGACGCTCAACATCACGGCTTCATTCGGCAACGTGATTGTAAATTTGCCTTCTGCGTCCGAAACAACTTCTGTTTTTCCGTCTGATGCGCGGACTGAAATTGTCGCATTCGGCACAAATTCGTTTTGATTTGTCGCGACAACGCCCGAAATTGTTCGCGTGTTTTGGGCAAAAACCGCGAATGAAAATATAATTAGCGTAAATAGTAATCGAATGCTCTTGTACATCATTTCACAATCTTAGCAAACGTAACACGAACCTGCAAATAGTGACACTAAGGAATGTGTAAATAATAGCTTAAGCAGATAATGATAAATTGTGAATGATGAATGATGAATTAAAATCTTTTAACTCAATAGTTTAGACATTTCAAAATGTTGGAAAACTTCTGCTGACCTGCTTATAAAAATTAAAAAAATTAAAAAAACTTAATCGTTTAGCAGCGGTCTTTGACCGCGTTTCCCAAATTTCACAAACGGCGGTCAAAGACACGCCTCTAAACAATCGTTACAACTTATTGTTTGCGCGTTCCTAAGCAATTTATTTATGTATTTCCGATGAAGGTAACGTAACAAAAAGTTTGCCGTGTTTGACGCCTTTCAAACTGATAAGTTCATCGGCTAAACTGTTTATTTGTTGCGTGTTACCGCTTAAAGCGAGGATTTCCAAACAGTCGGTATGATTAACGTGCAGGTGCATCACCGACAAAATCAGGTTGTGACGACGATGCTGAATTTCTGCCATATCTTGCAAAACCGAAGTTGAATGATGGTCGTAAACCAACGTCAAACTTCCCAAAACTTGCGTGTCCGCATCAAAAGTTATCTTGTTTTTAATCAAACTTTTGCGAATCAAATCACGCAGAGCTTCGGAACGATTCGCGTAACCGCGATCATTGCTCAAAGCATCGAAATTTTCGAGTAAATCATCCTCGATACTAACCCCGAAACGAACTAAATTTCCCATAAACATTCACACCTTGAAAAGTTAGATAATAGTAAAGGTTTTATTTCGGATTGTAAATAGTTGGAAATTTCCGCAAAACATCATAGACTTATAACCAATATGAAGTTGAAACTTTTGTTGGTGATAATTTTGGGCGGATTTATTACGACGATTTCGGCTCAGGAATTTTCGGGTTTGGAAATTGCCAAAAAAACTATCGAAGCAAACGGCGGCGAAGTTTGGAAACGTCCGAAAACCTTGCAACTGGCGGGCGAAGCAACGCTTTATTGGAAAGATAAAGTCTATCAACTGAACACTTACAAGATGTGGCGAGTTTTTCCCGACGGCAACGACAACGCCCGCAACGCGAACGGAAAAATTCGTTTCGACGCGTTCGACAACGAGAAAGTTTTTTTCAAAATCTCGTTCGACGGAAAAAACACCGTGCAAATTTTATCGGATGCAGCCAAGGCGAACGAAGAAACGCTGAAATGGAGCAATAATTTCGGCTTCTCAATCTTTCGATTTGTTGAAAACGAAGGCTTTAGCGTAACAATATTGCCGGCGGACGCGGTTGACGGTTTTCCGTGTTACTTTATCAAAATTACCGATCCGAAAAAAAGCGTTACTGTTTTCGGCATCGATAAAAAGACTTTCAACATTCGTCTCGCCGAATTTCAAACGCCGCTCGGCTTTCATCAGCGAATCTATTCCGACTTTAAGTGGCATAAAAATCCGAAGTTTCTGCAACCGCGACGTTTACGAATTTTTAACGACGGCATCAAAACGGCGGAAATCTTTTGGCGTGAATACAAAGTCAATCAACCGATTGCGGACGAAATTTTCGCGCCGGAAAACTAACTTTTCAACCGATTTTGTGTTAATCTTACAGAAAAAATTATGTCGGAAACTTCAAATAATTACGGTTTAGTTCGCGGACTCGGTTTGATGGCGGCGATTGCGGTCATCATCGGAAACGTCATCGGGACGGGTGTTTTCGCCAAAGCCCGCGTGATGACGTGCAACGTCGGCAGTCCTGTGTGGGTGATCGGAATTTGGATTGCCGCCGGGTTATTGTCGCTCGCGGGAGCCTTAACTTACGCGGAACTCTCGACTATGAAGCCCGAAGCCGGCGGTGAATATAATTTTTTACGCGATGCTTACGGCAGGATTTGGAGCTTTTTATTCGGCTGGATGCAGATGTTTGTGGCAAAAACAGGTTCGCAAGCCGCAGTCGCGGTTTTATTCATGAATTCGTTGAACGATTTTATGGGCGGAAATCTGAAAAAAGTCGTGTTTACCACGAGTTTTGGTTTTGAAGTAACCACTTTGCAAATTATTGCCGTAGCGTTAGTCCTATTGATCACAACACTTAACTGTCTTTCGGTAACTTTTACGGGTCAAATTGCCACGGTTTTAACCTTTGTCAAAATCGGGCTGATTTTCTTTGTCGGAATCGGCGCATTTGTTTTGGTCAGCGGAGATTTCGGGCATTTTTCGATGCTCAATCAAACCGGAATTTGCGAAGGCGTGAAAGCCTCGATGAATGTCGATTCGGATAGTTATTCGTTGGCGGCGGGAATCGGAGCGGCGATGTTGGCGGCGCTTTGGGGTTACGACGGATGGAATAATTTGACGATGGTGGCGGGCGAAATAAAGAATCCGAGCCGCAACATTCCGTTGGCTTTAATCGGCGGCACGATTTTGATAATTTTCCTTTACGTTTTTGCCAACATCGCATATTTTTATGTTCTAACGCCGAACGAAATTGCGTCGGTTTCAAAAGATTCGACGGTTGCCTTTGCGGTCGTCGGCAAATTCGGGCTTGGTTTCGGGGCAATGATTATGACCATCGGTTTGATGCTTTCATCGCTTGGAACGCTTCATACGTCGATCATGACCGGAGCGAGAGTTCCTTTTGCGATGGCTCAAGATAAAATGTTTTTCTCTCAATTCGGCAGACTTTCGGATTTTTCCAATGTTCCGATTTGGGCAGTCATAATGCAAGGAATTTGGGCGAGCGTTCTGGTTTTGTCGGGTTCGTTTGATACTTTAACCGATTATGTGGTCTTTGGTTCGTGGATTTTTTATTTTGCGGCAACGTCGAGCGTCTTTGTTTTCCGTCGCACGATGCCGAATGCCGAACGACCTTACAAAGCCTTCGGTTATCCGATTGTGCCGATTCTTTTTTTATTTGTTGCCGGATTTTTATTATTAAACACAATTTATTCCGATCCGATTCCGTCATTGAAAGGTTTGGGTTTGATTCTTTTGGGATTGCCCGTTTATTATTACTTTACAAAGAAATATGATTGACAGAAGAGCCGGACGCGACCGCCGTAACACGGGCAGATACAAAGTAAGCATCGAAATTGAATGGGAAGGTTTGATTGGCAAAAAGAAAGGCACCATCAACGACCTCAGTATTTTCGGCTGTTTTATTCTTTGTTCGGGCGAAGTTGATGACAGCGAAAAAGTAAAGATATTTTTTCCGCTGACCAACGGAAAAGCCATTCAACTTCGCGGTGAAGTGGTAAACCACGTTGTCGAAATCGGATTTGCGATGCGTTTTATCGATTTGACCGACGCGCAACAAGACTTTTTGGAAACGTTTGTCGATACATTGCGCGAAGATTAATGTTGCCCGCACGAAAGTAGTTTATTCAAATGAAATTTTCCGCCGATGCAAAATTTATTGCGATAATTGTCGCCGTGTGTTTATTGGTTTTTGCCGGTTCACTTTACGGCGATTTTGTGTACGATGATCTACGCCAAATTCTGCGTAATCCGTTGATTCAAGATAATTCGTTGATGTGGAAGGCTTTAACGTCCGATGTGTGGGCGTTCAAAGGCGACGGAACAGTTACTGCCAGTAATTATTGGCGACCGACGTTTACCGCTTTCAACATAATTTGTTTCAGACTTTTTGGCGCAAATCCGTTCGGTTGGCATCTTTTCAACGTTTTGCTGCACGCGGGCGTTTGTGTTTCAGCCTTTAAATTACTTCGGCTTCGAGAAGTTTCGGCGGTTTCGGCGTTTGTCATAACGCTGATTTTTGCCGTCCATCCGGTTCACACGGAAAGCGTGGCATGGATTGCGGGTTCGCCCGATTTACTGTTTGCGGCGGCGTTTCTCGGTTCGCTGTGCTTTGCCGAAAAGCGAAAATTATTACCCGCGTTGACGCTTTTTGCGATTGCTCTCGGAGCAAAAGAAGTCGCGATTGTTTGTTTCCCGATTTACTTTTTAATTTTCAACCAATCCGGCGACCGCGATAAATCCGTCAAACAAACCGTGCCTTTCGTCGCAATCGCAATCGGATATTTTTTATTGCGGTGGAGTGTTTTGGGAGCGATTTCGTTTCCGCGCGAAGATTCGCCGAGTTTTTGGAATGCAATTCTGAGCGTTCCCGCGATGTTTGTTTTTTATCTGCGACAGACAATTTTTCCGATGTTTCTCGGTGCGAATTATCCGCTTCGTCCGGTTGATTCGATTGCCTCGGTCGAGTTTATTTTACCGCTGATAATTTCCGGCGCGGTGTTAATCGGACTATATTTTTTGGCGAAACGCTCACATTTGCAACAACTCGGTTTGGCGTTGTTTTTGCTGCCGCTGATTCCCGCGATGAATGCCTCGGCGTTTCCTTCCGAACAACTTGTTCACGATCGATATTTGTATCTGCCGTTGCTCGGATATTTGATGATAATTGTGCCGAGCGTGGCGGAAATGTGCGATAAGTTCAATAAACACTTGTTGTTAGTCGTTACCGGCAGTTTAAGTTTGGTGCTTTCATTGCAAACATTTATATACAGTAAAGTTTGGCAAAACGATTTTGCGCTGTGGGAAAACGCGGTCAAAATCGACGATAAATCAGCGGCAAATTGGTTACAATACGGCACATTTTTATTGCAAAAAGATAAAAACGGCGAAGGCGTAACGGCATTTTCACGGTCAATCGAAATCAGAGAATCGCAAAGCTCGCTGAACGGACTAGCGCGAGCGTATCTTGCCGTCAAACAAACAGCCGAAGCCGAAAAAGATGCGTTGCGAGCGGTTGAACTCGGCAAAAATAACGGCGAACTTTACACGCTTTATCAAACTTACGAAATTCTCGCCATCGTTTATACGGAACAACGAAAGTACGACGAAGCCGTCAAAACTTTGACTGATGCCCGCCAAAGACTTCCGCTGTATGCTGCCGCGTTGACCGAAAAACTGGCGATTGTTTATTATCAAACCGGAAAAAAAGACGAAGCCTTGCGCGAACTCGAATCAGCCAAAAACCAAGCGAGACGCGAATTATTGCCCGAATCAAAGAATGTATTTTTGCGTTTGGGAATGCTTTACAGCGAAACCGGCAAGAATATCGAAGCCAAAGAAGCCCTCCGCGAATATCTGAAATCGAGTCAAACCGGGCGCGACAAAATCGGCGAACAAAACCGTCAACAGGCTCAAATGTTGTTACAAAAATTAAAATAGAAGTTTTTAAGCCGTTTTATTGAAATAAAGTATTGATTTTTTTGTAAATTGTGTTATAAATTACGTCAAAGTTCGAATTATTTAAAATCGATTTGCGGAATTCTTCGGCAAATTACCAACTATCAAGAAATTAACTCGGGTCTTTTGTGAGTTCATTTCGCTTAAAAATTTCAGAGAGGAAAAAAAATGAGAATATCTTCGTTCGCAAAAATACTAACGTTAGTTTTTGCCGTATCTACCTTGGCTTCGATGTCTTTTGGGCAAACCGTATTTCCCGGCACAGGCGTCGGGGCAATTCCGGATTCAGCCGCTTGCGGACCGACTCCGGGAACTCCGCTCAACATTACTTTTAATGTGACGGGAATTCCTGGCAACGCCACAAACCTGTCGGTTTCGACAACATTCGGTACGCCGAATCATACTTGGATGGGCGATGTCGTAGCAACTTTGATTGCCCCGAATGCCACTCAATTTACAGTTTTCGGCGTAACCACCGGAACGACTGCAACGGCTATCGGAGACAGTTCGGATTTAGGCGGGCTTTATACTTTTAATAATGCCGCCACCGGAAACTGGTGGGATGCCGCCGCTTTGGCAGGTGCCGCCGTGGTTGTTCCGCCGGGAGCATATCGCACCGCCGCGCTTGGCGGA
>JANPBM010000029.1:0-18381 GCA_031430435.1 Acidobacteriota bacterium | reverse complement strand
AACTTGGGCATTCGTCCCTGCGACACCTGTCCCCGAAATCACGGGAACGCGGTTTGAATCGGCATACAACTGCGGACGATCAAACGGCGGCAACTCGCCCGCCACACGCGGATCGGTCAGCGGGCGTTTGAGAAAGGCAACCACATTTGCTTGGGCTTGGGCATTCAGTCCGCGCGGTCGCACATCAGGGTCTTTGTTGGGCGCGTTAAAATCTCCGCCGCGATTATAAAAAGCGACAACTTGTTCGAGCGTGTTAAAGCGTCCGTTGTGCATAAACGTTCCGCGAAGTTCAACATTTCTTAAATTCGGAACTCGAAATCTGCCTAAATCGTTGTTGTTTGCGGTAACTTGAAAACGTCCCGTGTCATCGTTTTGCGGACGAACGCCGATGTATCGAAAACTGTTGTCCGAAGTCAAAGCTCCCGCGTGGCAAACCGCGCATTCAACTTGAACAAAAGTGTTTCGTCCGTTTGTTTCCTGAGCGGTCAACGGCGTAATTCCGGCGTTTGCCAAATCAAGCGGAGTTTGGTCGGTGTAAAGCGTTCGTTCGTATGTGGCGATTGCCAGAGCAATGCGAGTCGGCGTAACTTCGGGGGTGCCGAAAACTTCGCCGAAAATTTCGCCGTAACTGCGACCGTTTATCCAAGTTTTCAGCGGCGCGGGAATGTTGGTTGCCAAGGCAAGCGGTTTTGATTCGGTCATACGTCCGGCGACTTGCGTCCAGTTTCTGCCCGAATGTCCCATTTCGGTTGAACTTGTCGGCGGTCCGATGACCTGGCTTTCCAAAGCTCCGCCGCCGTTCAGCACCACCGCGTTTGTAATCGGATCGTTGAATCTGCCTAAAGCCCGACCGTCCCAAAATAAAACGGGGGAATACGCGGCGTTCAGCGACGACATCGAACTGCGTCCCGTAACTTGCTCTCTTAAACCGTAAGCGCTTGAAAAAATGTAAGTTCCGTCGGGATTTGAACTCGGAATACCGCGCGAGGCAATCACATCGTCGGCATTGCCGAAAAGTTGGTCAAGCCCCGGATTGGTCGAAGTCGCAGGTGTCGAGAAAGCGCGTAAATCATCGCCGCCGCCGCCGGCTGTGTGGCAAGTTCCGCACGAAACCGTTTTGGTCGAAGACATTTGTTCGTCCCAAAATAAAGCCTTGCCGAGATAAACTTTTGAAGCCGTAATCGGATTTCCGGGCGGTGTCGGCGGTGCTTCGAGCGGAGCAACGGGACCTTGCTGCACCGCCGAAACGCGAAATCCTTGGTCGCTTGCGCTTAAATTACTTTGCACCGCTCCGTTTTCGGCTCTCACCCAATAAAAAAATACTTGCCCCGCAGTTGCCGCCGTATCTGAAAATGTATTTGCCGGAGTTGTCCCGATGTCGGTCGCGGTTGCCGAATTATCGGTGGTATTGCGGAAAATTCGATATGTTGTCGCATCGCGAATCGTGTCCCATTCGACGCGAACTTTGTTATTATACTTGCTGTCCGACGCTGTTACGCCGGTCGGGGCGGAAATCCCCGTTTGACCTGTTACCGTCGCGGAAAAAAACTTGAACGAAACCGCCATTGCCACAAACCCGAACACTGTCAATAATTTTAGACTTTTCATATTCTAACCTATCCTGTTTAATATATTTCGCAAATAATTCCTTGTTCTGTGAAGCCGAGTTTTCAGCTTACTTTCTGACCAGCCGAGTTTTTCGGCAACTTCCGCAATCGAACTTTCTTCGGCGTAAAACATCGTAAGCGCCAATCTGTCTTCAACTTCCAATCCTTTTAACAACTTTTCCGCTAAATCTTTATTCGACAAATTTTCTTCGCTGCTCAAAACTTTCTTTTCGACCAGACTTTCAACGTAATCAAATTCGTCGTCGCTTAAATCGCTGAACAGATTTTCCGGCTTGCGTTGTCTGCGTCTGAGTTCGTCGTAACACATATTGACGGTCAACCGTGATAACCAACTTTGCAACGACTTTTCGTTTTCGCCGCGAAAATCTTTCAACGAAAAATATGCCTTCGTAAACGCTTGCTGCGTAATATCTTCGATTGTTTCGCGTTGATTAAAAAACCGTCCGACAAGATGAACGACTAACCGGCGATAACGCTCGAATATAAATTCAAAGGCAGTTTCGTCTCCGGCGATAACTGATTTAACCAGTTCATCGTCTGTTACAATCAATTCCGGGGCGAGTTCATTAACGCTTTGGTACGGGAAATTTTTAACGGTTTCTGTCATCTCAAAACTGTTTGTTAATTTGGCTTTTTACCTTGACGAATAGCATCGTTTACTCGTTTTACATTTTTTTTGGCATCGTAAGCATCAAAATCACTCGGCACCTTGAATAATTCCGCCGCAGGTTCGCCGAGTTTTATATTTACCAGTTTGAAAACAACTTCGCCGATAAACGGATCGGAATGTTTAGACAAAACAATCACTTGCAGTTCGGGCGAAAACCATTTTTCCGTAACCACATAAATCGGTTTATCGTTACCGATTTGCCCGACCGGAATTTCAAAAGTTGTCCGCATTCCTTCGGCGTTTACACCTTCGATATTTTTTGTGCCGAGCGATTCCGTTTTGGCTTCGCGCGGTTCTTTTCGCGGAAACGGCGGATTTTCCTGCATCGGATATTGATAAAACGTTTTACTTTCCACATCGACCGAATAACCGTTTCCGGCAACCGCGTCAACTATGTTGACAAGTCGTTTCGGCTGATTATTTTCGCCGACAACCGCAAAACCACCGATGAATTCAAACGGTTGTTCCTGTCGAGTTCTGCCGAAACCGTCGCGGTAAATCAATCCTTTACTTTCGTTTTTAATCAACGAACCATCGAATAAACGCTTGCTTTCTTCGCGCACGGTTTCCGCCGAAAACGGCGCGTCTTTGACAATTTTATCGCCGAAACGCATTTCCGCGCCGATGAATGTTGCCATCGCCGTTCGCGGAAATCGCGTTTTATCGGGCGGATGCAACGAAATCATTTCGCGGTTGTCGATTACACCGTCGCCGTTTGAATCGACGGTTATAAATCTGAGATTAACTTTTGCATCGAAATCTGTCCGCGTCAAATTTTTGTCTTCGCGTTCGATAAACAAAAACGGCGGCAATCCGTCTTTCGGCGGACGACCTTCGCCGCGCGGCATCGAAAGTTCGCTTTCTTCTAAAACGTCGTTGTTATTTTTATCTCGGCGTTTGAAAAAAGTATCGGCGGCGACGCGAAATTCGTCTGCTTCAATCTTGCCGTTTTTATTTGAATCGACGGCTTTTTGCCAATCGTGATGATCGTCGTCGCCGCGTCTCGGCGGAAATTGTTCTCTGCCGTCGCGGTCATTCGGTCTGCCGATTTGCGGAGGACGACCGTCGCGCGGAGGTCTGCCGCCGCCCGGACGTTGGGCGAAAACAACGTTTGAAATTATTAAAATTGCGATAAAAATAAATAGTTTGGTTTTCATAATACTACCTGTTATTGGTCGAAATAAAACGAATTGCGCGACTCGAACCGTCGTCGCCGAGAATGACTTCGGCACTGACCATTTCCGCATTTTTCGCCACATTGTTTGAAACGCCGAGCGAAACCATCATCGCGCGCGGAACTTTGACCCGGACAATTTGACCGCTTTCGGGTGTCGGCAAATACGACAGCGAGATAAATTCAGTTTTAATTTCCTCGTTCGTCAAATTTACTTCGACCGCTTTCGGCGTTTGTTTCGGTGTGATTTTTGTTTGTTTGACGGCGATAATTTTCGGCTCGACTTTTAGCGCAACGGTTTTAATCGCCGTCGTTTTTATAATCGGTCGAGACGAAACCGAAACATTCGATTTCCGTCCGATTACTCGCGTAACCTCAACTTTATCGACAATCTTCGGCTCGTCTGTTTTTGATTCGACAACCTTTTTTGTTTCGATTATCGGAGTTTCAACTCTTGCAACTTCTTTGTTTTTCGGAGCATTAAGCAACCAAGTCAAGCCGATGCCGAAACCGATTGCCAAGGTTGCGAACGCCGCAAATGCAAAAATTTGTCGATACCGAAGATTGATCCACCCTTTGTTCGGTTCATTTTTTTGAAGCCGTATTTCACGTTTAATGTTTTGCCGAATAATCGGCGAATCGGCAATTTCGTTCAATGTTTCATTGCTCGGAGCAAAGTCGCGCAAAAGATTTTCGGCAATTAAATCGAGTTGTTTGTCTGTAAATTTATTGTTCATTTTATTCTCCGAAACTTCGCGTCAAGCTAAAAGACGCATTCAATTCCGTTTCCGTTACAACTTTTTTCGATTATAATTGATTTTGTAAAATGAAATCGCAAATCAAAGGTCAAAAGTCAAACATTTTTATCGGTACGCAAGGTTGGAATTATAACGATTGGATCACGAAAATCGGTGATGAAACCATTTTTTTCCCGCACGGCGCGCGAACCGCCGAGATGTTGGAATTTTATGCGAAAATTTACGACACAATCGAAGTCGATTCAACGTTTTATGCAATTCCCGCGAGTTCGGCGATCGATAATTGGTATAAAAGAACGCCGCCGAATTTCATCTTTTCGCTCAAACTTCCGCAAGAAATTTCGCACACGCTCGAATTCGGCGAAGAAAGTTTTCCGCTTCTGGAAATGTTTTGCGACCGCGTGAAAAATCTGCGTCAAAAACTGGGAATTGTGCTGATGCAAACACCGCCGAGTTTTGCGGCAAGCAAGGAAAACGCCAAAAATCTGCGTACCTTTTTGGCGAAACTGCCGCGTGAAATTCGTTTCTCGATCGAGTTCCGCAACCGCGATTGGTTAGTTGATTGGACATTCCAAGAATTACGCAAACACAATGTTTCACTGTGTTTAGTCGAAGGAAATTGGATTCCGCGACAGTTATTTTTCGACGCGCCCGAAACCGCCGATTTCGCTTACATACGCTTTATGGGCGAGCGAGATTTAGAAAGTTTCGACAAAATCGTCCGTCCGCAAGACACAAATCTAAAGCTGTGGAAAGAACAACTTGAAACGCTGCAAGCCGCACAAATTTACGTTACATTTTCAAATTTTTACGAAGGTTTGGCGACTGCCAGCGTCAACAAATTGAAACATTTATTCGGGCAAAATGTGGTTGACGCGAAAGATTTTGAAACGCAGACGAGTTTGTTTTAGGAAAAATATCACAACTGTTTTGAGTCAAAATTATTTTTGCATAATCAGCCTGAGATAAAAATATGAAGTTCGTTTCCGAAAGAATTACGGTTCAAACTGTTTAGAATTTTCAAGTTAAAGAAGTATTGAATCAATATCAGTTATCCGGTCAGAGATAAAAACGACAAAGTTAAAAAACGTACCGCTCAATCAAAAAAAAGCCGAAGAATAAATTCTCCGGCTTTTCTAATTCGATTTCCGATTAGTTTATAAATCGTCATCAACATCAATCATCGTCAACGTGTCGTCGTCAACAAAAATTTGTTCGGTTTCTTCCATTGCGTAATCATCGTATGCCGGTTCTTCTTCGGGTTCGATTCCTTCAACTTCGGGTAAACCTTCAAAGACAGGCAAATCGATTCCGCCGGTAATCAAAGTAAAGTCGTCGAATTCGTCTTCTTTTTTCTGATTAACCGAATTATCGTAATCGATTTCAACGTTGCGGTAATGACGCATTCCTGTTCCTGCCGGAATAAGTCGTCCCATAATTACGTTTTCTTTCAGTCCGCGAAGATAATCGATGCGACCCGAAATAGCGGCTTCGGTCAAAACACGAGTTGTTTCTTGGAAAGAAGCAGCCGAAATAAACGAATCGGTCGAAAGCGACGCTTTGGTAATTCCGAGCAACATCGGTTCCGCACTCGAAGGCTGTCCGTCAATATCCGTTACACGCCGATTTTCATCTTCGTAACGGAAACGGTCAACTTGTTCTTCGAGCAAGAAATCGGTGTCGCCGACATCTTTGATTTTTACCCAACGCAGCATTTGACGAACAATAACTTCAATATGTTTGTCGTTGATTGTTACGCCTTGCAGACGATAAACTTCTTGAATTTCATCGAGAATATAATCCTGCAATGCCTGCGTTCCTAAAACTCGCAAAATATCGTGCGGGTTCAACGGTCCGTCCATCAACGGTTCGCCCGCCGTCACGGTGTCTTCTTCTTGCACGTTGATGTGCGTTCCGCGCGGAATATCGTAGTCGCGTTCTTCGCCGTTTTCACCGACAACAATAATTTTACGCTTACCTTTTGTGATTGCGCCGAATTTAACTTCGCCGTCGATTTCCGACATAATCGCCGGATCGCCCGGTTTTCGTGCCTCAAATAATTCAACCACACGCGGCAACCCGCCCACAATATCTTTCGTTTTGGTCGTTTCGCGCGGAATCTTACCAATCATATCGCCCGCTTTTACTTCGTCGCCGTCGCGCACCAACAAGTTTGCCCGAATCGGCATTTGATATGTTTTTAAGACTTTGCTGCCGTCGCGGATTTCGATTCGCGGTTGACGTTTGTCGTCCGGCGAATCTTTCACCACGAGCCGAACTTGACCGCTGATGTTGTCGGTTTCTTCTTCGAGCGTGATGCCTTCTTTCAAATCTTGGAACTTAATTGTTCCCGAAACTTCCGACAAAATTGCGAACGTAAACGGATCCCAAGTGCCGAGCAGTTGGTTTTCTTTGACCTTTTGACCGTCTTCAACTAAAACGTGAGCGCCGTAAACAACTTCATACTGAGCAATTTCACGTCCTTTTTCATCAATAATCGCCATTTGCGATTTACGTTTGGTCGAAATAATTTGATCGTTACGGTTACGAATAACCCGCATATCAACATATTTGATTGTTCCGTCCATCGCCGCCACGTGCTGTGTTTCCTGTTCGATTCGAGCCGTTCCGCCGACGTGAAAAGTTCTCATCGTCAACTGTGTTCCGGGTTCGCCGATTGATTGCGCGGCAATCACGCCGACAGCTTCGCCGATTTCAACCGTTTTGCCCATCGCCAAATTGCGTCCGTAACATTTGATACAAACACCGCGACGCGATTCGCAAGTCAACACCGAACGGATTTTGACTTTTTGCAAACCGCCGAGTTGAACTTTGGTCGCCAAATCTTCATCAATTTCTTGACCTGCGGCAACAATCAAATTATTGAGGTCAACCGTGTCGAAAATATCATCGAGCGAAGTTCGTCCGACAATTCTGTCACGCAGAGATTCAACCACTTCCCCGTTACGAACAATCGCTTCCGAAGGAATTCCTTTCATTGTTCCGCAATCGTCTTCGGAGATAATTACGTCTTGGGCAACGTCAACCAAACGCCGCGTCAAGTAACCCGAATCAGCCGTTTTCAAAGCCGTATCAGCCAAACCTTTTCTCGCTCCGTGGGTTGAAATAAAGTATTGCAAAACGTTCAAACCTTCGCGGAAGTTAGCGGTGATAGGTGTTTCGATGATGTCGCCGTTCGGCTTCGCCATCAATCCGCGCATTCCCGCAAGCTGTCTGATTTGGGCATCGGAACCTCTCGCCCCCGAATCAGCCATCACTAAAATCGGATTAAGTTCGTTGCGTTCTTTCTCTCTCGCGTCCATTGCTTTGAACATCGCGGCGGCAACTTTGTCGGTAACTTCCGACCAAATCGCCGTAACTTTGTTGATTCGTTCCAGATTTTGCATCAAACCTTGTTCAGTTTGAAGTTGCAAATCGTCAACCTTTTTACGGGCTTCGTCAATCAACGCTTTTTTGCTGTCCGGCGTAACCATGTCGTCGATGCCGATGGACATTCCCGCTTTGGTTGCATAAAGAAAACCAAGCGATTTCATATCATCGAGCAACGCCACGGTTTGATCGTGTCCGAGCCGTAAATGCGCGAAATTAACCAGCGATTGCAAACCTTTTTTCTTCAACATTCCGTTGACGAAAGGTAAACCTTCGCGATACAAACGGTCGTTAAAAATGACGCGACCGACTGTCGTTGTGATTGTTCGGTTAGTCGGCACAACTTTGGCGCGCATCACGTCTTGGCTGTTATCGGCGGATAAATCGATTAAATCGCCGTTCCAACGCAAACGAATAATACTTTGCGTTTCCACAATCTTCGCGTCTAACGCCAAAATCACGTCGTCAACCGAATTAAAGGCTTTGTTTTCGCCCTTCATTCCTTCTCTCGCGCGAGTCAAATAATAACAACCCAAAATGATGTCTTGCGACGGAACCGTAATCGGTTGACCGCTCGCCGGCGACAATAAGTTGTTTGATGCCAACATTAACACGCTGGCTTCGATTTGGGCTTCGGGCGAAAGCGGAATATGAACCGCCATTTGGTCGCCGTCGAAATCCGCGTTGAACGCGGTACACACAAGCGGATGGATTTTGATGGCTTTACCTTCGACCAAAACAGGTTCAAACGCTTGAATTCCAAGTCGGTGAAGCGTCGGAGCGCGGTTTAATAAAACCGGATGCTCACGAATCACGTCTTCCAAAATGTCCCACACGACAGGTTCTTGGCGTTCAACCATTTCACGAGCTTGTTTGATGGTTGCGGCGTGTCCGTCTTTTTCTAATTTGTTGTAAATAAACGGCTTGAATAATTCCAAAGCCATTTTCTTTGGCAATCCGCATTGATGCAATTTCAATTCGGGACCGACCACGATCACCGAACGTCCCGAATAATCTACCCGTTTTCCGAGCAAATTCTGTCTGAAACGACCTTGTTTTCCTTTCAAAGTTCCCGACAAAGATTTTAACGGACGATTGTTTGCTCCACGCAACACGCGACCGCGACGACCGTTATCAAACAACGCATCAACGGCTTCCTGCAACATCCGTTTTTCGTTGCGGACAATAACTTCGGGCGCGCGTAAATCAATCAATTTTTTCAAACGATTGTTGCGGTTGATAACGCGTCGGTACAAATCGTTCAAATCCGATGTCGCAAAACGTCCGCCGTCAAGCGGCACCAGTGGGCGAAGTTCCGGCGGAATTACCGGAATTACGTCTAAAATCATCCACGAAGCATCGTTGGTTGATTTCATAAACGAGTTCGCAACTTTCAAACGTTTTGAATATTTAAGTTTCTTTTGCTGTGAAGTTTCTTCACGCATTTTTTGCCGAAGTTCAACTACAAGCTCAGGTATTTCAACCTTTTGTAAAAGGTCTTTAATCGCTTCGGCTCCCATTTTGGCAACAAACTGATGTGGAAATTCCGTCATCAATTCGCGGTAACGTTCGTCGGTCAGCAAATCTTTTTCTTTCAAACCGGGAACATCGCCTTCGTCAACCACGATGTAAAGTTCAAAGTAAAGAATTTTTTCCAAATCACGCAAGGTAATGTCCAAAAGATGACCGATTCTGGACGGTAAACCTTTGAAAAACCAAACGTGCGAACACGGACTGGCAAGTTCGATATGTCCGAGTCGTTCGCGTCTAACCTTTGCTTGCGTAACTTCAACGCCACACTTGTCGCAGACAACGCCGCGATGCTTCATGCGTTTGTATTTTCCGCAAAGACATTCCCAATCGGACACGGGACCGAAAATTCTGGCACAAAAAAGTCCGTCGCGTTCAGGCTTAAAAGTACGATAATTGATTGTTTCAGGTTTGGTAACTTCGCCTTTTGACCACGAACGAATTTTATCGGGCGATGCCAAACTGATTTTGATTGCTTCAAAATGCGGAGTTATTGCTGCTTTATTGTCGTTTTGAAATCGAAACATATTTTCCTCTTTTACAGTCCGGAAAGTCTCGGAAGTTTGAGAAGTCCGAGAAGGAAGTACACGCTTCCCGGACTTTCTTGACTTCCTCGACTGACAAGACTTACTCTAATCCGCCTACATTAAGAACTTCGCCGACACCTGCCAGCACTTCGCTAACGTCAACTTTTTCAATTAAATCAACGTCTAAACAGAGCGATTGAAGTTCCCGCACGAGAACATTAAACGATTCGGGAATTCCTGCCTCAAAGTTCGACTCGCCTTTCACGATTGATTCGTAAATCTTTGAACGTCCTGAAACGTCGTCCGATTTACAGGTCAAAAGTTCTTGCAAAATATGAGCCGCACCGTAGGCTTCCAACGCCCAAACTTCCATTTCTCCGAAACGCTGTCCGCCGAATTGCGCTTTTCCGCCAAGCGGCTGCTGCGTAATCAACGAATATGGTCCGATTGAACGGGCGTGAATCTTATCGTCAACCAAATGCGAAAGTTTAAGCATATAAATGTAACCGACCGTTACTTTTTGCTCGAACAAATCGCCGGTCAAACCGTCATAAAGTCTGGTTTTACCTGAAATTCCGACCGACGGCGGAATTCCCATTTCATCAAATTTCTCATTCGCTTGTTTGATGTAGCCTTTGATTTCTTTTTCACTCGCACCGTCGAAAACAGGCGTTGCGAAATGGAAACCGAGAATTCTTGCCGCCCAACCTAAATGAGTTTCAAGAATTTGTCCGACGTTCATCCGCGAAGGTACGCCAAGCGGATTAAGAACGATTTCGACAGGCGTTCCGTCCGGCAAATACGGCATATCTTCTTCGGGCAAAATACGGGCGATAACCCCTTTGTTTCCGTGTCGTCCAGCCATTTTATCGCCGACCGACAGTTTACGTTTCATAGCGATAAAAACTTTAACCATTTTGATAACGCCCGGAGGAAGTTCATCGCCTTGTTTCAACTTGGCAATTTTTTCTTCGTAGATGTCGCTCAAAATGATAATTTGACGTTCGGTACGTTGTTCGTATTCTTTCGCTTCGGCAATGATGTCCATTGTTGAGGCGGCAACATCTGCTTTACGCAAAAGTTTCGGTTCAACTTCGGAAAGCATTTCCATCGTCAAAGTTTCGCCTTTTTTCAACAAAACTACGCCGTTATCAACCAAATCATTGTTCAATTTACGACCGTCGAACAGCTCGTAAATACGTTGATTACGTTGTTCGGTCAAAATACGGATTTCATCGTCCAAATCGCGGCGAAGTTTGTCTTCTTCGTCTTCTTGAATTCTGAGCGATCGACCGTCTTTTTCTTGACCTTTTCGCGTAAATACTTGAACGTCAACAACCGTTCCGTCAATTCCCGGAGGTGCGGTCAAACTTGCGTCTTTTACATCGCCGGCTTTTTCGCCGAAAATCGCACGAAGAAGTTTTTCTTCCGCCGTCAACTGAGTTTCACCTTTCGGCGTTACTTTTCCGACCAAAATGGAACCCGGTTTTACTTGGGCGCCGATTCTGATTACGCCGCTGTCGTCCAAATCGCGGAGCATTGCTTCGCTGACGTTTGGAATATCGCGGGTAACTTCTTCAGGTCCGAGTTTTGTATCGCGAGCTTCAATTTCAAGTTCTTCGATGTGGATTGACGTGTAATAATCGTCTTTCACCAACCTTTCAGACACCAAAATCGCGTCTTCAAAGTTGTAACCGCGCCACGGCATAAACGCGACCATCACGTTGCGACCGAGGGCGAGTTCGCCTCTGTCCGTACAAGGTCCGTCGGCAATAACTTGTCCTTTGCTGACACGTTCGCCGACTTCGACAATCGCCCGTTGATTCATACAAGTGTTTTGGTTAGAACGTTTAAACTTGGTCAACGTGTAAATATCCGCCGTAACTTCGCGTGAAATCGTGCCGTCAACGTTGTGATCGGCTTTCACGATAATCCGTTCGGAGTCAACGTAATCAACCGTTCCGTCACGTTTTGCGGAAACAACCGCACCCGAATCACGAGCGGCAATTTTTTCCATTCCTGTTCCGACATACGGACTTTCGGCACGCAGAAGCGGAACCGATTGACGTTGCATGTTCGATCCCATCAACGCCCGGTTAGCATCGTCGTTTTCTAAAAACGGAATAAGCGATGCCGCCACAGAAACAAGTTGTTTCGGCGAAACATCGAGATATTGAATATCGTCGCGGTGTGCGGTGATAAATTCACCTTTTTGACGCGCGGCGTTTCGGTCATTGACGATGTAGCCGTTTGCTTCCAACTCAATGTTTGCCTGACCGATAATCCATTTATCTTCTTCCCACGCGGTCAAATAAAACGGTAACGGATCGTATGTTGCTTTTTTATCTCCGTCTTTCAGTTTTTCGTTTGCCCCGTCAACATCTTCTTGGCGAACGTGCGAATTCGGTTTAAAGTCCGTTCCGCCGCCGTTCAAAACCTTGACATATTCAATGACGCGACCGTCTTCAACCTTTCGATACGGCGATTCGATAAATCCGAATTCGTTGATTCTGGCGAAACAACTTAACGACGAAATCAAACCGATGTTCGGACCTTCGGGCGTTTCAATCGGACAAATTCGACCGTAATGCGTCGGATGCACGTCGCGGACTTCAAATCCTGCCCGTTCACGACTCAAACCGCCGGGTCCGAGAGCGGAAAGACGACGTTTGTGCGTAATTTCCGACAACGGATTGGTTTGGTCCATAAACTGCGAAAGCTGCGATGAACCGAAAAATTCGCGTGTCGCCGCCGTGACAGGTTTGGCGTTGACCAAATCACGCGGCATAGTCGTGAACATATCCTGCTGAATGGACATTTTTTCTTTGATTGCGCGTTCCATTCTTTCAAGTCCGATGCGGAATTGATTTTCAAGCAGTTCACCGACCGCGCGAACACGGCGATTTCCCAAGTGATCGATATCATCTTGCAAATAATCTTCCGAATTCGGCTTTGTTCTGAGCAAATACGAAACAACTTCGACGAAATCGCTGGCATTTAACAGCGGGTCTTCGATGCGGTCGCGGTCGGGTCTGCCCATTTTAATATTGAATTTCAAACGACCGACGCGCGATAAATCAAAGCGTCTGGCATCGAAAAACATTCCTTCGAGCAACTTATAAGCCGTCGGAACTGTCGGCGGATCGCCGGGACGCATTTTGCGGTAAATTTCGAGCAATGCGTCAACCGGTTTTGTAATCGTATCTTTTTTCAGCGTATCGGCGACAATCTTGCCGATCGGGTCTTTTTCGGGAAAGAAAACATTGAAAGTTTCAATGCCCGCTTCAATTACTTCTTGCAATTTTGCCGAAGTAATTTCGATTCCTCCGTCAACCACAACTTCACCGGTTTCTTCGTCGATAATGTCTTCGAGAGCATAAGCGCCTTCAAAATCGGTTTGATTAACCTCGATTTCCTTGATTCCGAGTTTGCGAATTTCGCGCAAAGCCGAGTTTGTAATTTTCTTGCCCGCGCGAACGATGGCTTCGTCTTTACCTTTAATCTCGTCTTCGGCGCGCATTCCGACCAAATTGCTTTCGCCTGCGTCTTTAATTTTTACAAAGATTCGACCTTTTTCCGTCCGGATTTCGTCACCCGTATAAAAGGTGCTGATAATGTCGGAGTTGCTGAAACTTGCGTTCTTAACAACTTCTTCGAGCAAATTATCCGACAAAGATTTCATCTCGACTTGCGGTTTTAACCACAAACCCAAAGCCCGCAAAAAGATTGTCGCCAAGATTTTACGTTTGCCGAGTCGCGAATAAAGAATTCCTTTTTGGTCATATTCAAATTCGATCCACGAACCGCGATACGGAATGACTTTGGCGATATTAACCGCGCCTGTTTTAAAGAAAACGCCCGGACTTCGGTGCAACTGCGAAACAATTACACGCTCTGTTCCGTTGATTACAAACGTTCCGTTATCGGTCATCAACGGAATTTCACCAAAGAAAACTTCTTCTTCTTTAATGTCGCGGATAGTCGAAACACCCGTTTCAATGTCTTTATCAAACACGCTCAAACGAATCTTAACTTTCAACGGCACACTGTAAGACATTCCGCGTTCTTGGCATTCTTGCTGGTCGTGTTTGTGTTTCAAACCGACAGGTTCGCCGCAGTTATTGCAAAGTTTCGGGCGAACGGCATTAAACGTCGAACAATTTGTACATAAAACTTCGGCAGGCGAAAAAGGATCGACCTTAACTTTCGAGCCGCAAGTTTTACAATTTGCCCGCAAATGATCCAAACCTTCTAAATTTCCGCATTTGCACTGCCAGTTACCGATTTGATATTCGACATATTCGAGTGTTGCCGTACCGCGAAAATCGGAAACAGGAAAAATCGACCCGAAAACCGACTGAAGACCGACTTTTTCGCGCTCTTCGGGCAATAAATCCATTTGTAGAAAGCGGTTATAAGATTCACGCTGAACTTCTATCAAATTCGGGATTTGTGCCGTAGTGTAAATTTTAGAAAAATCTACACGATTTGGCGATTGACTCGTTCTGCGTCCGATTCCGTGTTTATTATTTTGTAATGGATTTT
Organism: Acidobacteriota bacterium; assembly: GCA_031430435.1. Taxonomy (GTDB): domain Bacteria; phylum Acidobacteriota; class Blastocatellia; order Pyrinomonadales; family Pyrinomonadaceae; genus JANNVK01. The sequence continues at coordinate 4,159 of JANPBM010000029.1, read as the reverse complement.
CAATCATATATTTCTGTCAAAAAAAATAAGTTATAAAAAGTTTTGTTGCTTTATTTACGAATTGCCGGTAGCATTGCTCAAAACAATCAAATCATTCAACAAAAGCACCGAAGGCGGTCAAGGTAAAGTTTTACCCGACCGCTTAGTGATAGCAGTTTGCTATATTAAATTTTTCCGAGTGTGCCAAACGCGACACTAACTCTCCCTCTGTGTTTACGAGAAAATGCTCGTAACAATCTAAAAAACTAACTGATTTTCGCTAAGTATGCGAGAAAGCAAGCGTGTAAGTTTTACGAAAAACTCAAACGCTTGCCGATTAGTTTAACAACGATTTTATTTTACTTCAACTTCTGCGCCGGCTTCGGCTAACTTAGCTCTGATGCCTTCTGCTTCGTCGGCTGAAACGCCTTCTTTAACCGCTTTCGGAGCCGAATCAACTAAATCTTTCGCTTCTTTCAAGCCTAAGCCCGTGATTTCACGAACGACTTTGATAACGTTGATTTTTGCTGCGCCTGCTGCTTTCAAAACAACATCAAATGAATCTTTTGCTTCTTCTGCCGGAGCATCGCCGCCCGTGGGCGCCACTATCATCATTCCGCCGCCCGAAGCCGCCGATACACCAAAAACTTCTTCAAGTTCTTTAACCAATTCCGAAGCCTCTAAAAGACTTACACCTTTCAAATACTCGATAACGTCTGCTTTTGTAATTGCCATGATAATTAATTTCCTCTAATTAGGGTTCCTTTTATTTTATTTTTATGCCGTTTCAGAACCCACGGGACAAAATTTGCCGGTTTGCATCTCCTTCAAAAATTATCTGAGCGTTTGCGCGACCTGACTATCGCTTCGCTTTTTCTACCTTGAGTAACGACTTTATTGTTTAAATCATTTTTTGATTGAGCCGAAATTTTTTATAACGGCTCAATCAATCAAACTGTTTTATTCGCCTTTTTTCTCGCCGATTTGTTTGACAACGCGAGCCAAATCACGCGGTACAGCGTTGATGACTGCTGCAATACGTTGAGCTTGGGCGTTGACCACATACATAAATTGCGAGATAAGTTCTTCTTTCGACGGTAATTTGGAAATAGCTTCGATTTGATTTGCGTCATAAACTTTTCCTTCGACTACGCCGGCTTTAAATGTGTAAATCTCAGCATTTGCTTTAACAAACGTTGAAACTGTTTTTGATAAAACAACCGCATCGCCGTCTGTCCAAGCAATTCCCGTAACACCTTTAAAATGCGGCGTAACATCTTCAAACGAAGTTCCTTTAACCGCGATTCTTGCCAAAGTATTTTTGACAACTTGATAATTCGCGCCTGTTTCACGCAACTTGCTGCGAAATTCTTGGTCTTTCGGAACCGTCAATTTTGTAAAACCGACAACCATCGCCGAATTTGCTGTTTTCAACTTTTCAGTGAGGGCGTTCAAATCATTTTGTTTTCTTTCTCTTGTTTTCATCTTATTTTTCCCTCGCCTCTATTTTGTGTAATTCAATTCATCGAGCAAAACGCCCGGACCCATCGTCGCCGCCAAGTTTACTTTTTTGACATAACGACCTTTCGAGGTGGCAGGTTTTGCCTTCAAAACGGCGTTGGTTAAAGTTTTTGTGTTTTCGATCAGTTTGTCGGCATCGAACGAAACTTTTCCGACGGGAGCGTGAATAACGCCGGTTTTATCAACCCGATATTCAACTTTTCCGGCTTTTGTTTCAAGAATTGCAGTTTTAACATCCATTGTTACCGTTCCCGTTTTCGGGTTCGGCATCAATCCGCGAGGTCCTAAGATTTTTCCCAAAGCACCGATTTTACCCATCATATCGGGCGTGGCAATCAGAGCATCAAAGTCTAACCAACCGCCTTTGATTTTGGCGACAATATCATCGCCGCCCGCAAAATCCGCACCTGCTTCTTCGGCTTCTTTAACCTTTTCGCCTTGGGCAACCACAACGACGACTTTCGCTTTTCCGCCCAATCCGTTTGGCAACACAACTGTTCCGCGAACCATTTGGTCGGCTTTTCGCGGGTCAACGCCGAGCCACATTGTCAATTCAACCGTTTCATCGAATTTAGCAAAAGCAAGTTCTTTGACCTTTGCCATTGCTTCTTCTATTTCGTATTTTTTGCCGACTTCGATTTTGTCGAAAGCGGCGCGATAATTTTTACCTTTCTTTGCCATTTAATTATTCAGGTTCAACCGAAATGTTATTAAATTTGCCGAAGCGAAACATTTCTCCCTGTTTTTAGAACGTTAAAAACGCGGCTGATGTGGTTGCGTGTTCCGCAGTTTCACAATGTCTCGCTTTCTTTCGTCAATTATTCGATTGTAAGTCCCATACTTTTCGCCGTTCCCGAAATAGTTTTGACGGCGGACTCTAAATTCGTGGTGTTCAAATCGGTCATTTTCTTTTTGGCGATTTCTTCAATCGTCGCCGCTGAAATTGTTCCGACTTTGGCAGTATTCGGGGTTGCCGAACCTTTTGCCAACCCGACTGCTTTGCGGATTAAATCTGCCGCCGGCGGAGTTTTTGTTTCAAAACTGAACGAACGGTCTGCAAATACGGTAATCACCACCGGAATTTTCATATCCGGATCGTCGTTAGCGGTTTTTGCATTGAACGCTTTGCAAAATTCCATAATGTTCACGCCGTGTTGTCCGAGTGCCGGACCGATTGGCGGTGCAGGATTTGCTTTACCTGCGGGAATTTGCAACTTAATATAACCTGTAATTTTTTTAGCCATAATTCGATTTACGATTTCGAGTTTTTACAACTCAAAAATGTCCTCATTTTATTCTTCGTCTGCGAACGTAACTTTTTCTACGTCAAGGAAATTCAGTTCAACCGGAGTAGCGCGTCCGAAAATTGTAACTGTAACTTTCAAAATCATCTTGTCTTCTTGGACTTCTTCGACTCTGCCCGTAAAACTTGCAAAAGGTCCCGATTTAATACGAACAACCTCGTTAATTTCATACGAGAATTTCGGTTTCGGCTTTTCTGCGGCAATTTCGACGTTGTGAACAATTTGATCGACCTCTGTATCGGTCAAAGGAGTCGGCTGTTTTCCGCCTAAAAACCCGGTAACTTTCGGTGTTGATTTAATCGCGTGAAAAACATTATCGGGGATATGCCGTGCTTCATTGCACTCGATTTCGACCAAAACATAACCCGGATAAAACATCCGTTGCGATTCAATGCGTTTGCTTCCGCGCATTTCGACCACCGTTTCTTTCGGCAACAAAACGGACGTAATCAACTCGCTCAATTCCATATCGCGGATACGAGCGTTCAGACTTTCGACCACTTTATTTTCGTGTCCCGAATAAGTATGTATAAAATACCACTGTTTCATTTAGATTCCGGCAAATTTGTTGATTAACCATTCAAGTCCTTGCAGAGCATAAGACCAGCCTTGATCAACCAAAAATAAGAAAATTGCGAAAAATATGACGTTCAGCACAACGATGATTGTCGTTGACTTTACATCTTCCGAAGACGGGAAAGAGACTTTGCCGAGTTCTTCGCGTGTTTCACGCACGAACTCGCCAACTCCGGTCTTTTCGTTTTTGACGGTGTCAACAGCTTCTGACACTATAGTTTTCTCCCTAAAGTATTGATGATGGCAGGGGTACCAGGACTCGAACCCGGACCTACGGTTTTGGAGACCGACATGCTAACCATTGACACCATACCCCTATCAAATTTAAGATTCAAAATTCCAAATTACAGATTCTAAACATAATTTAGAATTAGAAATCTGAAACTTGGAATCCGAATAATTTATTTATTTTCTCTGTGCAACTGATGCTTTCGACAGCGACTGCAAAACTTTTTAAACTCTAACCGCGCAGGCGTAAGTTTTTTGTTTTTGGTCGTTGTGTAATTACGTTCTTTGCACTCCGTACATTGTAAAATAATGTTATCGCGTGGCATTTTCTTAATCGTCCTTAGTCATTAGTCATCAGCCCTTAGTCGGCTATCACGAATGACAACGGACTTAAGGACAAAGGACAAATTTATTCAATAATATCGGAAACGGTTCCCGCTCCGACTGTTCTGCCGCCTTCTCTGATGGCGAATCTCAATCCTTTTTCCATCGCAATCGAATTGATTAACTCAATGTCCATTGCAATGTTGTCTCCCGGCATCACCATCTCG
>JANPBM010000028.1:0-19133 GCA_031430435.1 Acidobacteriota bacterium | reverse complement strand
GTCTAATGCTAAATTCTTCCGTAATGCTTCAAAGCATTCGGATGTGTTTTTTTCATATATTCAAGAGCTATCTTAGCTCAAAAACACATCCGCTTTCTACTTTAAGCTCTTTCAACATTGTTTTTGTCCCGTGCAGAAAATCGGATTAGGCAAAACTACGCTTAATCGCGGATATGTTTCTTATTACAGCCAAAATTTTAATAAACAAGCAATTTTCAGTCAGCTTTTGAAAAAATGTTTTCCGTTGGAAAGTGATACGCAAGAAGAGTTTAACGACTTGGTAAAAGTCGCCGAAATTCCGGAAACAAAACTTATCGAAGCTGCCGTTTATGCTCCGCAATGGCAAAAGCAAGTCAGTAACTATTTGAATTGGAAAGGTTTAGATTCGGCAATCTGGTGGATGCACGCACACACAAAAATCGCCGGTTACGTTGAAACAAATTCGGAAGCCGAAAGTGAAGTTGCTAAGTATTCAAATGTAGATTTGGAAGATTTCAAAAACGGTGCGGTTGATAAAGATTGGTTTTTACAGGCTTATAAGGAAATCGGCAAGGCACGTTGGGAAACGGTTTACAACGCCGCTAAATATATCAGCGACGGCAACGGACATCGCCGAGCAAGATTATATGCAGACGTAATTGCGGGAAATACTAAACTTAAAGAAATTACCGACAAAGTTAAAACCAAACGTGACCAAGATTATTTGCGAATTTACGGACTTGTTACACTGAGCAAAACTAATCCTGAAAAAGATGTTTTGAGTCGTTACGCTTACTTGCAACAGTTCAAAAAAGAAAGCCGACAGTTTGGTTCGCAAAAGCAAACAAGCGAAGCACTTGCGGGGCGAATTGCTTTGGAAAATCTTGCTCGAAACGCGGGCTACATTGATCCTTTGCGGCTTTCGTGGGCGATGGAAACTAAACAAGTTCAAGAAATTTTGTCCAAAGAAACCGAAATTAAATTCGATGATATTACCGTAAAACTCCAAATTGACACAGAAGGAAAAGCTGAAATCGTTGTTAATAAAGGAGATAAAGAACTAAAAACTGTTCCGCCAAAATTCAAGAAAGATAAAAAATATCTTGAAATAAACGATTACAAAAAGGTTTTGAAAGAACAATTCAGCCGTTCACGGAAAAGTTTAGAAGAAGCAATGGTTCGCGGCGACAAGTTTTTGCACAACGAATTAGAAAATCTGTTCGGGCATCCGGTTATTTCCAAACATCTGGAAAAGTTAGTTTTTGCGACTGAAAACGGAAGCGGATTTTTCAAAAACGGCAAACTTGTTTCCGCGAACGCAAAAGAAACCGATCTTTCCGACTCAGACGAAATCCGCATCGCACATTGCGTTGATTTGTATAAGTCCAATGAATGGAGCGATTACCAACGATTCTGTTTTGATAACGAACTGAAACAACCTTTCAAACAAATTTTCCGCGAACTTTATCTGCCGACCGAAGACGAATTGAAAGAAAAATCAATTTCACGCCGATACGCCGGACATCAAGTTCAGCCGAAACAAACTGTGGCGTTGCTGAAAACTCGCGGTTGGAAAGTTGATTACGAAGAAGGTTTGCAAAAAGTCTTTCACAAACAAGGATTTGCGGCGAAAATGTATGCGATGGCAGATTGGTTTTCGCCCGCCGATGTTGAAAGTCCGACGCTTGAAACTGTTGTTTTCCAAAATCTGAAAGACTACAAAAATCGTCCGTTCGAAGAAATTGATGCACGAATTTTCAGCGAAGTAATGCGTGATATTGATTTGGTCGTGAGCGTTGCCCACGCCGGCGGAGTTGATGCCGAAGCCAGTCATTCTTCAATTGAAATGCGAAGCGTTCTTTTACGCGAAACTTTGCGTTTATTCAAGTTAAGCAATGTCGAGATTGCGGGAAACCACGCCAAAATCAAAGGCACAATGGGCGAATACAGCGTTCATTTAGGCAGTGCGGTCGTGCATAAAGCCGGCAAGTATTTATCCATTTTACCTGTTCATTCACAACATCGCGGCAGATTATTTCTACCGTTTGCCGATGACGATCCGAAATCCGCCGAATTTATGTCAAAAGTTTTGTTGCTGGCAAAAGATAACGAAATTCAAGATCCGACAATTTTGCGGCAATTATCATAATTCAAAAAAACTCTCGAAGAGTTTGTAAAGAGAATACAATGATTTCTCTCTACAAACTCTTTGTAATACTTCGTGAGGTAATCATATTTCTAACTCCTTCACGGCTTCTAAACCACCCAAAACAAATGTCCGCAGTTCACGAATCGTCAAACTGTCTTTCGTCAATAAATTTGTGCGAAAGTCCAAAGCAAGTCCGCGTTCGTTGTAAATCCGAACGACTGAAAAACCTGTATTGACTTTATTTTCAAGACTTTGCAAATATATTTTCGGAAAATCGGCGAAGGTTTTAACATCATTCAGTTCAAAAACTTGAATTTCAATCGGCGTAAAATCTCCGCGTTTTGAAACAAAAACGTGATTGCCGATTTCCGCTTTCGCCAAATCACAAGCAAACAAACCTTGGAGCGATAAAAACATTTCAAAACCGTCGGTTTCAATTCCTTCGCAGCTCAACTTTTCAATTTTCAAACCTAATTCTTGGGCGAAAAGTTTTTCGTAGCGTTCTAAAAAATCGGGAATCTTTTCTTTGCCGAAATGAACGTCGGCACAACGAAATGTCATTACGCTTTTTGCCGTGAAAGATTTTTCTAAACTGCTTGTAATTGCTTGCGAAAGCAGAGTTTCACGCCAAATATCTTGAATGTAATCCGATAATTTTTCACCGAAAAGCGGACATTCTTCGGCTAATTCTTTTAACCGAAAAGATAAGTTTGAATCGCCTAAAAATTCGCCGAAATCAACGCCCGAATCTTGCAAAGAAACAAGTTGCCGAATATCAGATTTTGACTTTTTACTTTTGCCTTTTGCCTTGTCGTCAGACCAATTATCGGCTCGCTGAATCATTCGTTCAATTCGCTTAACATGTTCATTTACAAGGAAATAGCGTTTTTGTGATTCATCGTTCGGATTGATTTCGCCTCGCGGTTTCAAATTTTCAACGCCGTCTTCAATGCGGTCAAGCGTTTCGACAATTTTGTCCAATTCGCTATCGGTTTCAGTAAAATCGTGTTTCAGCCAAACGCTGTCGGCAAGCGTAACAGGTTTAATTGCTTCAACTTGCGTAACAAATTTGTCGTCAATCCGCGAAACTTTGATGATTGTCGGCGTAGTTGATTTCAGAGCGGAAAGTTGTGCGGCAACGGGCGAAATCAAGTTTCGTTCAATTGCACGTTTCAACGCTCTGGCACCAAGTTCGGGATGATAACCTTCGTCAACAATTTTTTGCAACGCCGAAGGCTCAAGTTCGATTCGGCAATTTCGTCGGCTGAAACCTTCTCTCGCAAAGACTTTTTGCAGTTGAATTCGGGCAATTTGCTCAACATCTTCGCGGCTTAACCGTTCAAACGGAATGATTTTGTCGAGCCGATTAAAGAATTCGGGACGGAAAAACTTCTCGGCTGCTTGACGGTAAATGCTTGCGTTTGTTTCGTTTGTCTCGCGGAAACCGAGTTTTACATTTGCCTCACGCGAGCCGAGATTTGAAGTCAAAATGATAATCGCGTTAGAAAAATCGGCGGTTCGCCCGTGTGCGTCGGTCAATCTGCCGTCGCCCATAACCTGTAAAAGCAGATTAAAAACGTCAGGATGTGCCTTTTCGATTTCGTCCAAAAGCACGACCGAAAACGGCGAACGACGAATCGCACTTGTCAGCAAACCTTCGGGCTGATCGAACGTTCCGACCAATCTCGCCACGTCAAAAGCCGAGACAAATTCGTTCATATCAAACCGCAAAAGTTTTTCTTCGTTTCCGTAAAGGTAAGCAGCTATTTGCTTTGCGGCTTCGGTCTTGCCAACGCCGGTCGAGCCGAGAAACAAAAACGAAGCCAATGGACGGCTCGTATCATTCAAACGAGATTTTGCGATCGAGATAACATCCGCCGCAGATTCAACCGCCGTTTTTTGTCCGATTACGCCTTGTGCGATATTTTTGACGATTTGTTCACGCTCGAGTTTTTGCGAATCGTCCAAAAATGCGACACGCAATCCACTTTTTGCTTCAAATTCTTCTAAAATGTTCAGCCGATTGATTTTAGCATCTTGAAATTTGTTCGCAATTTGATTTAAAAAACTTGCAGCTTTGCCCGGAAACGATGCTTCGCGGACATATCGACGTTGCAAATCCAAAGCAGTCGGCAAAGTTTCTAACCCGAATTCGCACTTATATTCAGCTTCAAGTTGACGGCGTACGGAAAGCAAAATTTTGAGCGTTTCGTCATCATTTGTTTCGTTCAGCCGAAAAACGTGAAAAAGTTCGGCAAAACTGCGATCTTTTTCCTGCAAAATCCGCCACGTTTCAGGCGTAATTTCGGCAACAACCCGAATATCACGGCGTTCAATATACGGTTTCATCACCTGTGCGACGTTCAGATCCGCACTCGCACTAACGCCCGCAAGAAAAAGTCCGAGCAAATCGTCAAAATAAAGCAAATGATTTTGCTTCGCCGATTCCCGCAAAATCGCAATCAGACGATTTTCCCATTGTCCGACAAACGACATTCCGGAAATAAGGCGTTGCGGTGAAATCAACCAAACTTGTTTTTCGTCGGGACGATTATTTTTACGGCTTTCAACCTTGCGAAAAGTAAATTCGTGAAGCAAAGAAGTTTTGCCAACTTGTTTATTACCAATAATTATAACAGGTCTTTTGTCCGTCGATTGAAGCAATTTGCTCAGTTCGGCAAGCTCGTTTTCACGTCCAACCGCACGTTCCAAATCATCGGGATAGAGTAAATCGAGACAACGACCGACTTTTTGCAACTCTTCCGCACCTTCCAATTTATTGTCGCCGCCGAGCATTGCAAATAAGCTAAGTTCTTTTTTCTCAAACTTTTGCGGAAGATTTATGCTCAAATCAAAAGTTGTTACAAACGCTTTTGACGGAAACGAAAGTGCCGACGGGTTTTGCGTTCCTTTGCCGTCGCGGCGTTCCAAATTGCGAAAATGTTCGGTTAAAACGTCTTCCGCACGGCGTTGTAAATCTTCGCCGTTTTCTATCTCAAACCAAAGCTGCGGAACGTTCGGCGTGTAAGCAATTTTTTTACCGAAAGCGTCAAACGTAACAAAAAGATATTTACAATCAAAAGTTTGCGACGGCAAAAACAGACGAAATTGCAACATTTTCGACGAAAGATGCGGCGAAAAAGTTAGTGCAGCAATCATATCGTGCCGTGCATTTTTACCGAGTTCGCCGATATTTTCACGCAAAAGTTTCGACAATTTATTTAACGCACGTTGTAAACTTGAACCTTGTTCAATTAAATTTAAGGCAAAAAGCGGACGCACAAAAACCGTCGGCGAAGGCTGATTTGCCTGTTTTTGTTCGGTTACTAAAATTGGAATTGATAACAACATTGCTTAGTTTATAAGGTTTTCCGCGATATTTAAAAGATTTTCCCGAATTGCATTTGCGACCGTATTTTTAACGTCTACGCCTTCCAACGAAAAAGTTTTCGCCAACAGCAAATCCTTCATTTTCAGTTCGTTCGAATCGTAAATTCTGCGTTCAAATTGATATTTGATTGAGTCGCGTTTGGCTAAGTCTTCCGGAATTTCAAATTTTTCAAACGTTGATTCGGTTGAAGTTACAAGAATTTTGTCGGTTTTTCCGCCGTTGATAAAACGATGAATTCCGTCTTCCGAGCCGAAACGCGGCAAAACCAATTCGCCTTCGATTTGCCACAAAACGCCAAGAATTTCTTTGTTCGGGTTGGCGAAAAATTTGTCGAAATCGGTAATTTCTTTTTGCCAAATTTCGCGGTCAAACAGTTTTATCGAATCGGCTTTTTGATCGGGTTGTTTCATCGAAGTAAACGAAATTAAGCGTTTGGTTTTTCCGCTGAGTTGTTGAAAATAATCGCGGTAAATGCCGGCTAATTTAAACATTGCCGAAACATTTTCGCTGAAAATTGAAAGTTTAGCTTCGTTCGGATTCGGATATTGAAACGCTAAAAGTTCGAATAAGTATTTTTGGAACAAACCTTCTTTTTCGCTTAATTCGCCGGTAAAATTTCGATTTTCAGATACGTTTTTCCCGTAAATTTCAAGCAAAAGTTCATCTTCAATGTTGTTCACATTTTCGCTGAAGTTTTTAAAATTTTCCGTGAACTTTTGAATTTTAGGCTTACGTTTTATTTTCTCTAAATCTTCCAACGACAACCACTTACCGCGTTTTTCCAACGCTTCTAAACGTATAAGTTGATAAATTTCATCATTCAATTCGGTTAATTTATAACTTGCCGAAAACTTCTGCGTTTTGCGTCGTAAACGTGCAATTCTTTCAGCTTGCGTTGCTAAAACTGAGTTTGTCTGAGTTCGTTTTTTCGGCGTTTCTTCGGTTGTAAATTCAAGCGAAATTTTGCCGTTTTTCAAACCGACTTCAACCGTGATTTTTTCATCCGCGTTATGCAAATTCAGTTCGGTTGAAAGCGGTGCAAGCAGTTCGCGTTCGATTGTTCTTTTTAACGGTCTGGCACCGTAACGAACATCGTAACCTGTTTCGGCTAAATGATTTACAACATTATTTGCGATGTTCAGCTTTACTTTTCTAAATCTTAAACCATCGCGTTTTTTTATCTTTTCAATCTCTGATTCGGCAATCTTCAAAACAGTTTTTTCATCCAAAGGTAAAAACGGAACGATTCGGTCAAGCCGGTTAAAAATCTCCGGACGCAAAAACTCGCGGACGGCGGACGTAAAATGTTTGACCGTGGCTTGCCGTTCACGCGAATTGTCCGCGAAGCCTGATTTTCCGCGTTGAAATTCGCTTGCTCCAAGGTTTGAAGTCATCACAATTATCGAATTTGTAAAATCTGCCGTTCGCCCGACCGAATCCGTAAGTCGTCCTTCTCCAAGTATTTGCAAGAGCAAATCGAAAAAAGAGTGATGAGCTTTTTCAAATTCATCGAGTAAAATCACCGAAAAAGGCTGTTCGCGGACTTTCGCCGTCAGCAAACCTTCGCTTTCGCCCGTTCCGCCGATAAGCCGCTGAACGGAAAGCGGATTTGAAAATTCGGACATATCAAAACGAACCATTTTCGCTTTATCCGAAAAGAAAAATTCAGCCAACGATTTAACCGTTTCGGTTTTGCCAACGCCTGTCGGACCGATAAAAAGCAGCGAAGCAATCGGCTTTTTCGGTCGCGTCAGTTTTGCTTTAACTGTTGCAATCACATCAATTACAAGTTTTACAGCGTCATTTTGTCCGATAACTTTTTGCTGAAAAAACTGCCCGGTTTTTGATAAATCGAGCGGAATTTCATCGTTCAAAAGCATTTCAGGCAAACCTGTTTCGTTTGAAAACGATTGATAAACTAAACTCGGCGAAAGTGTTTGATTTGATTCAAGTTCGTGAAAAATGTTCCGCAAAAATCGGACAGGTTTGGCGGGCAAAGCCGTGTAAGTTGAATAACGTCTGTAAGTTGCGTCAACGGTTTTAATCGCTTCAAACTCAATTTCGCCAAGTTTCGGAGCAAATTCTTCGGCAACTTTGTGAAGAATTTCCAAACAATCTTTTTTGCTCAATTCATCAATGCGAATTTGTTGAAAAGCAGAAAGCAAATTCGGGTCGCGGCGTTCCAAAATCGGAAGTTGTTCGGGTGTGCATTCGGCGACCACGCAAAGTTCACTACGGGCAATTTTCGGTCGCAAAAATGAGGCGATTCCCTGCGTAGAATGCGTACTTTTACCAACTTCAAGCAATTCAATCAGATTGCCTAAATGTAGGATTAAATTGAGTTTTTTGGCTTCCGTAACAAGTTTTTGACAACGTTCCTGCCACATTCCGAAACCTGCTTGTCCGGCAATCAATCTTGCTCCGCTTGTTGCCCAAAACTGCGTTTCTTTCAAACCGAATTGTTCACGCCGACGTACGAGTTCATGGAAAATTGCGGTTTTTCCAACGCCTGACGAACCGACCAAAAGAACACTTTTGCGTTTATCGGTTTTGAAAAATTCAGCTAAAACAGTAACCTTTTTTTCGACTTCGTAAGCAGATTTCAAATTTGATTCATTCAAATTATCGCCAACTTCTTTCAAAACAGATTTTTCGTCTTCATCACCTTTTTCGTCGGCGATTGCTCGCTGCTTGGTCGTCGGCAAATCAACCGCAAGCTCTTCTTTTACTAGAGTTACAGATTCTGTTCGTTGCAACCAACGCAAACTTTTTAACGATTTTATAAAACCTTCGCGACGCAACGCCGAAATAATTTCTTTTTTGATTAAACTATCAAAATCTTTCGATTTTTTGCTTAAAACCGCAATTCCAAGCGTTGGAACGTAAGCCTGAAAATAATCGTCTTCGCGAATTAACTGCAAAACGTGAAAGCTCAAACTTATCGGTTCACGCCAACTTTCAGATTTTTTCGGCGGCTCAACCGTAACTATAACTTGTGTTAATACAACATTTTGCGGAACAATTTTAGTATGAATCAAGTTTGTGTAAACGTCTTTTAAAATCTGCTCGGCGTTCACGCGAACGTTAAAAATCGCGTTCTCGGCTTTTGAATCAAACCGCGAAACTTCATGAAAATTTAACGCCTCGGAAAGATTTGTTTCATCTTCAAAATGCTGCGTCAGAATTGTGAGCGGAAAAAAATGAGTCGGCATAGAAGTAAATTCTAGCAAAAAACATCGAATGCGTGAAGGTCTTTTCGTTTGTTTTGTCCATCCGGTATTATTAAAAGTTATGAAAGCATCGACACAAAACGAGTTTAGAGTTCCAAAACGGCTGCAAGGCATCGAAAAATCAATGATTCGGCAGATTGCCGACCGTGCGCTGCCCGATTCGATAAATTTCGGACTCGGCGAACCTGATTTGCAAACGCCTGACTGCATCCGCGATGAAGCCGTTCGCGTGATTCAAAACGAACAAAACGGCTACACGCTTCAAGCCGGATTACCGGTTTTGCGTGAAAAAATTATCACCGAATATCCGCATCTAAAACTTGCAACTAATGATGTTATCGTGACGGTTGGATCGTCTGAGGCGTTGTTTTGCGCGTTGATGACGCTTGCCGAAGAAGGCGACGAAGTGCTTGTGCCTGATCCGAGTTTTCCCGCATATTGGGGAATTATAAATATGACCGGAGCGAAAATGACGAAGTATCGACTGCCGGCGGAAAAAGGTTTTGCGTTTGATTTGGATGAGTTCAAAAAGCAAATAACCGACAAAACCCGCGTTGTGATGATTCTTTCACCATCAAACCCGACAGGTCGCGTACACACCTGCGACGAACTGAAATCTATCGCCGAAGTCTTAAACGGAACAGGTATTTACGTCATTTCCGACGAGATTTACAGCGACGTTTTTTTCACCGAGACTCGCCCTGCGTCAATCTCGGAATATTACGATAAAACGTTGATTGTCGGCGGTTTATCTAAAGCTATGAGCATGACAGGTTGGCGTTTAGGCTGGCTTGCAGGTTCGCCAGAGGTGATGAAATCAGCGTTTATTTTGCACGGTTATGATGTAACTTGCGTCTCGGCAATTTCGCAAAAAGCCGCGTTAAAAGCGTGGACAGACGATGGAAAACTCGCAATGAAAAACGCCCGCGAAATCTATAAAAACCGCCGCGAACATATTTTGAACGAGATAAAAACTCAGCTTAATCTACCCGCGATTTCGCCCGAAGGTGCATTTTACACAATGCTCGATGTGCGAAGTTTGGCTGACGACGAAATGGAAATATGCGAAAAGTTTTTGCAAAACCGAGTCGTAACTATTGCAGGTAAAGCATTCGGCGATGAAACAAAAGGATTTTTACGATTATCGTTTTGCTGCGATGAAGCGAAGATTACGGAAGGAATCAGGCGGATGAAAGAGGCGTTAGAGAAATAAAACCGCAGTGATTGTGCGGCGGATATGCGGAGAGATTGATTTGTCGTAAGTTGCGAATCGATGTCTCCGCTTTTCGTTTTTTATTATTTCTTCGTTCTTTCGGGAACAAATCTCAAAACTTGGTGTCTAACTATTTGAAAACTCGCGGCACCGAGTTAAACGGAGAAAAATATCATGTTAAATCAACTTATCGAATCAAAAAGTAATTCATCCGAAAATAATTCGCGGGCAGGTTTTTTAATCTCGACCGCCGCTTTTGTCGCCTTGTTTGCGCTTTGCGCGTTGACGTGGAGTTTGTTTGCGAAAGATGTGGTCAGCGCAAGCGACAGTTTGGAAATGTCAAATTTGTTGCCGCCCGTTGCCATCGCGGAAACTGTTCCGCCAAAGCCCGAACCGGTTATCAAAAAAGAAGTTTCCGAAAAACAAGCGCAGTCAACCGAAATAAAAGTTGCAACACGGCAAACTTTAATCGCCCGAATCGACGAAAATCAATCGATTCCCGACAAAATTTCGACGGTTCAAAACACAACCAAATCGCGTCCGAACGGTGCGGTTATTATCAAAAACGGAGTTGAAACAGACGCGACAAATTCGACACTCGGCAACGCCGGAATCGGCAGAGACGGTGCGAACGACATAAAAACGCCGACTCGCATTATCAAAAAAGTTGTGCCGGTCGAAGACACCAAAGACGATCCGCCGCCGACCGTAAAAAAAGTTGTCGTCGCGGAAGTTAAGCCGAAGGATGCGGTGAAACCTCCGACACAATCGCTTGGCGTGATTAACGGAAAAGCATCGAATTTGCCGAAGCCCGCATTTCCTGCCGCCGCCAAAGCCGTTGGCGCAAACGGTGCCGTCAGCGTTCAAGTTTCGATTGACGAAAACGGCAATGTTACTTCGGCAAAAGCGGTTTCGGGTCATCCGTTATTGCGGGCGGCTTCGGAAAACGCGGCGAGAAGCGCGAGATTTACGCAAACTTTTCTGAGCGGTCAACCGGTCAAAGTTACCGGCGTAATTGTTTACAACTTCATTAAATAACCTGCCGATTAAACCTGCTTAAAAGACGAAATCTTTCACCGGATTTCGTCTTTCTTAATTTAAGGTCATTCGCGCAAAAACTGTCTCAAAAACGTCTGCGCCGTTTGCGGGTTTGAGTTTATCGGAAAATTGGATTGGACAAAAATCGATATTGCCGATGACAATAAACACAGGATTGATTAAACTCAAAAAATGAAACAACACGAAGCCGTAATTTTAACTCTCGAAAAACTTGGCGGATACGCAACTCTCGGACTTTTGAATCAAGAAGTTTTCAAGATAAAAGATTGCGAATGGCGAACCCAAACACCTTTTGCAAGCATTCGCCGAATTGTACAGCAAAACAAAGAAATATATAAAATCAAGCCCGGACTTTGGGGGTTAGTCAGCCGTAAAGCACAAAATGAAGCGAAAGGAATTATTGTCGAAACTGATAAAAACAAAGAGTCTAAAGAAGTTACGGAGTTTAATCACTCTTTTTATCAAGGCTTGATTTTAACTGTCGGAAACCTGCGAAACTTTCAAACCTTTGTTCCTTACCAAGATAAAAACAAATCTTTTCTTAACGAACAACTCAAAGATTTATCCACATTAGATAAAATTCCAAGTTTTTCTTACACAAATTTAGTTCAAAGAAGTTCCACAATCGATGTTATTTGGTTTAATGAAAGACTTTTGCCAAACTCGTTTTTTGAGGTTGAGCATTCTACGGATATTCAAAATTCACTTGTCAAATTCAACGATTTACAAGATTTTTACTCAAGAATGATTATTGTCGCAGATAAGGTGCGAGAAGTTGAGTTTGATAAAAAGAAAAACTACGCGGCTTTGAAAGATATAAAATTACGAGTTAAATTTTTAGATTATGAATCTTTAACCAAACAATACGAAAGAGAAATTGAAAACACAAAATTTCAATTTTTAATTTAATCGAAGCGTTGTTCTTATGGAATTTGATGTTACGCAAAGTTGCTTTCAGCCGTTGGAAACGGCGACGGCATACAGCCCGTAGCGTAAGCTATGGGTTTGAAAAACATCATTCAAGCCCGTGATAATGGGCGACAGATGTTAGGTTCTGTCGCAATCTGCGATAGCTTTTATTCAAGTTTCTTATTCCCATAGCTCACGCTATGGGCTACACTCCGGCACCCGCTACGCAGGTTGAAAAAAAATTTACAACTCCAGATAACGCCCTGCAATTCCGCTGTCTTTCAACGCCGAGGCGTTTTGTTTTCCGTAAGCGATAAAAACGCTTGGAGCTCCCGAAGTTCCGCCTTGAATGCCCGAAACGTGATAAAATCTGATTCTTCCTTTTACAAAAAGCAGAGCATCAGCCGAATTCCAAACGTTTTCAAAAAAACATCTTGTTTCCGTTCGCGCAAAAATCAAGGCGATTCCGTTGCCGTGTTTTTTCAGTTTTTCGAGCCACAAATAAAGATGTTTTCCGTATGGCGGATTGCAGTAAATTCTGCCGAACCAATCTTTTTCCAAACCGTTATCTTCGATTGTAAAATTTGTTTTCGCGTGCAAAAAAGGCGCGTTCACGGGACTGCACGGGTCAAGGTCAAATTCGCCGAGTTTTTTGACTAATTCGGGCGGTGTCAGCCATTCGACTTTTGTGAGTTCGCATCTTTCAAATGAAGTGTTCATACTTTTGATTTCAATCAAAAATACGATCATTTTTCGAGAATTGCAAACCCATAAACCGATCATTTGCAATAAGTTACAAGATATTTGATTTTATTTGCAAATAACCCGAAACTTATTCCGACACAAACTGCATTTAGCTGCGAACGGATAAATAAAACGTCTGAAAAAGCTGTGAATTGTTGAGGAGAAAAATAAAATAAATGTAGTTTTTTTTATTAGAAACGCGACTAAACTCATATAAAACGGCAGATAAATAAGTAAAAACTAAACTAAACTTATATAAAACGACGGATAAATAAGTAAAAGCCAAACTAAACTTGTATGAAACAGCGGATAAATTACTTTATTTGCTTTTAATTTAAGTTAAATCGCACAAAAACTATAAAGTTTTACAAACTTATTTTCCTGTTATGCGTATTTTTGCGGCTAATTTTCGCTTAAGATTTTCGCCATCAAACCGTCTAAATCAAGCGGATAAATCGGTACGTCGAAATTAGATTTCATTTCATCGACGCTCATTCCGTCCAAAAAAATCGGCTCGTCGGATTTAATCGTATTTGGCGGAATGACGGCAAAATCACCGCGAATTTTATCTTTGACGGCGATAAAATCTTGGGCGGTCAACAAACCCGCGACACCGACATCACCGCCGAAATATGTGTTCGGAACAGCTAAAACGTGGAGTTTCAACCCAATCGCGGCGTTTAATTTATCAACCGCTTCGCGCAACACGGGAGCGAAAAACTCGCCCGTCATCAGCGTTCCTTCTAAATTGTGAATTGAGAATGGTGAATTGTGAATTGCTTCTTTCGGTTTAATCGCTAATTTATGTGTCCGAACATTTTCGGGCTTAAAGCCGTTTTCCGTTTTCCGTTTTCCGTTTTCCATTCGCTTCAGCGTTTTTTCAAACGAATTCAAAAACGAACGCACCATGCCCACGCCGTCTTCAATTTGCGGATAATTTCCGTAATGTTGCCGCGAAGGAATTTTCGCGCCTGCTTTCAAATAAATTTCATCGCCTAAAAATGCGAACGTAACACCCAAAGTTTTGCGGAATTCTTTTTGCAAAACTTCAACTTCGGCAATGGTTTGGCGGCAAAATTCAGGCGTAACTTTAACTAAACGCTCGTCTTTGTTGTATCGCGTCAAACCCAGCGGAACAATCGCGGCGGAAACAATTTTCGGATATTCGGCGGCTAAATCACGCAGCGTTTTCTCTAAAATTTTGCCGTCGTTGATGGTCGGACACAGCACGATTTGAGCGTGAAGGTCGATGTCGTTGTCGAGCAAAGTTTTTAATTTGTCGGCAATATCGGCACGTTTTTCGTCCACGCCGAGCAAGTATGCGCGAACTTTCAAATCGGTCGCGTGAACCGAAACATATTGCGGCGAAAGGCGTTGTTCGATTATCCGCTTCATTTCGTCGTCGGTAATCGAACTCAAAGTCGTGTAATTTCCGTATAAAAACGACAGCCGAATATCTTCGTCGCGGACAAAAAGCGAAGGTCGCGCGTCTTCGGGATTGCCTTTGCAAAAGCAAAACAGACATTCGTTCGCGCATTGTCGCGGGACAATTTGCTCGAACGACAAACCAAAATCTTCGTCTTCGTCGCGTTCGACTTCAACATCCCAAGTTTCGCCGTTAATCTTTTTGACTAACAGGTTTAACTCGGTTTCGCCCGCAGTTTGAAAGCGAAAATCGAGATAATCGCGGACAGGTCTGCCGTTGACGCGAACAATTCGGTCATTTACTTGCAAATCTAATTCTTCCGCCAAACTTTCAGGCAAAACTTCGGTAATTGTTACGCCTTGACGACGCAGTTGAGTTACGACCGGCGTAACGGCAAATTCATACATTATTTTTGGAAACCAACAACTTTTAACTGTTTATATTAAATGAGTTTATCTTAGTCCGGTAAACTTAAAAACCTCACCGAACCAAACACACATTATGGAAAACTTAAAAACCCCGAACAATAAAAAGAAAATACTTCTTGTAGAAGATGATAACGCAATTCGGCGTTATATTGAAGTCGTTTTGCAAAAAGAAGACTTTGAAGTCATTTCAACGGAAGACGGACTTTCGGCGATGCAATACGCTCTTTCCAATGAAATCGACGTAATTTTGACCGATGCGATAATGCCGAATCTGAGCGGACACGATTTGTGTCGAATGTTGCGACAAAATCCGCATAAACACCACGTTTCATTGGTCATTATGAGCGGAATGGAAGCAACTTCGGACGAAAATTTAGCCGACGCATACCTCACCAAAGGCTTAAATTTCAAGGAAAATTTAATTTCAACCATCTCGCATTTAGCTCATAAACCGCTTCTCAAAGCCGCGTAAAAACTTGCGGAAATTTCAAAATTTATTCAAATTTTCTTCTTTTGCAATGCCTCATTCCCTTCGGGTATATTAAAATTGTCGGAATCAATTTTTTACTTGCGAAATTAAATCGGCATCATCATAATTAAAACAATTCAGTGGAAAATAACGCCGAAAATATCAGCCGTGAAATAACCGAAAAAGCCGATGAAATAAACGTCCGAAGTCTGTTGCGGCAATCGTTTATCGGCATTGCGGCGTGGATGAGTTTCGGTTTGCTGCTCGAAGGTTTTATCGGCTTTCGCGTGTCGGCATATATGTCCGATGTAACCCGTCGCGAACTCTTTCGGCTCGCCCACACACACGGTGCGGGGCTTGGTTTGTTGCTTTTGCTTTGCACTTTAACTATCAGTAAACATTTAGTTTATCCGCACAAGTCGGCAGTTTTCGCGTTGCGTGTCGGAACAATTTTAATGCCGTTCGGATTCTTGCTCGGCGGAATTGAGACACGCGGCGAAGAACCGAATTTTTTAATTTTTCTGGCTCCGATCGGCGGAATTTCAGTAATTTTCGGGGTTATAAATTTAGCGCTTTCAATCAAAAAATGAACACAAATATCTTTCGCGAATACGATATTCGAGGCATTGTCGGCGAACATTTAACCAATGAAACCGTGGCGATTTTGGCAAAAGCAATCGGTACTTATTTTGTCGAAAACGGAGCGAAACGAATTGCCGTCGGATTTGACGCGCGGAAAAGTTCGCCCGTTTTTCGAGATTTATTGGTGCAAGGTTTCAACGATTGCGGGCTTGATTGCGTTGATATTGGTCGCGTCCCGACACCGTGTTTGTATTTTACGGTTTTTACCCGAAATGTTGACGGCGGCGTAATGATTACGGGTTCGCATAATCCGCCGAACCACAACGGCTTCAAAATTTGTCTCGGTAAATCGAGCGTTTTCGGTTCGCAAATTCAAGAAATAAAAGACACAGCTCTTTCGCAAAACTTTTCAAAAGGTGCGGGAACAGCCGAAACTCTCGAAATTTCAGCCGCGTACGAACGCGATATTTTGAGCCGCATAAAACTTGGAAGTCGTAATTTAAAGGTTGTTATGGACGGCGGAAACGGAATGGGCGGCGTAACGGCGGTGCCGATTTACGAAAAACTCGGCGTTGATTTAATCAAACTTTTTACCGAACCCGATTCAGACTTTCCGAATCATCATCCCGATCCGACCGTTGCCGAAAATTTGCAAGACATAATCCGCGAAGTTGTTGAAAACAAAGCTGATATTGGTATTGCATTCGACGGCGACGGCGACCGAATCGGCGTGGTTGACGAAAACGGCAGAATAATTTGGGGCGATGAATTGATGATTTTGCTCGCGCGCGAAGTTTTGCGTGAAAACCCGAACGCGACGATTATCGCCGAAGTAAAATGCTCGAATACGCTTTACGATGAAATTGAAAAGCTCGGCGGAAACGCGATTATGTGTAAAGCCGGACATTCGATTATCAAAGCTAAAATGAAGGAAACAAATGCTTTATTAGCCGGCGAAATGAGCGGACATATCTTTTTTGCCGACAAATTTTACGGCTTCGACGACGCTTGTTACGTCGGTTTACGGGTTCTCGAAATTTTGTCGAACACCGCCAAAACTTTATCCGAATTGCTCGCCGACATTCCGCCGACTTTTACCACGCCCGAACTCCGCGTCGATTGCGCGGACGAAACAAAATTTGAGATTGTGCAAAAAATCTCCGATTATTTCAGCCGAACAAACAAAGTTATCACGATTGACGGCGCGAGAATCGTCTTTGAAAACGGTTGGGGTTTGGTTCGCGCATCAAATACGCAAGCGCTTTTGGTCTTAAGATTTGAAGCCGATACGAAAGAAAATCTGCATAAAATTCAAACCTTAGTCGAAGCAAAAGTTACAGAATTCAACGCTTGAAAGTTTCAAATCTTTACAAAATTTTGAATAGTCCGGTGAATTTTGTATGACACATCGCATCTTTATCAATAATAAATTGCTGCGTTACAGAAAATCCTCGATCTTTCCGTGTTTGATAAAAGTTCCCGCCATATCTGTAAACGTGTGGCTTGCCGCGCCAACCCACAGTCCGATTAACAGCGACGGCATCGCGTAATCGCCGATATTGACGCGAATATAATCGCCGATAGTTTGCCAAGTTTTTGTCATTTGCAAAAGATTCGGCAAATCTCCGCCAACGTAGGTTGCGTATATGTACGAAGCCGAAAACGCAAAAAGTGTCAGCACGCCGATAAAATAAACGACGCGAATTAACGTCCCGAACAAAAGCCCGTGCGACCACCGCGACCGATGCGAGAAAAAAGTTTGATACGGATACCACAAATATCGCAAAATTCCCCAACGCGTATATTGCTTTGAATGAATATCTAAATCAGGTCCGAACATCAACCCGCTGAACAACATACCGAATGTTACGACCACGGAAATCGGTAAATTTTGCATCACAAAATAAGTTGCCGCAAAGGTTGGAGCAACCAAAAAAAATGTAATCGCGTCGTGTGTTTTTCCGCTCGGCATAATTTTTAATGGTAAATGCTGAATGGTGAATGGTAAATGACGGAAAGTGGAATTTTCTCTTTTTACAAGGATTTTGCTACACTTTTATTGATGAATTCTTTTTGGACAAAACTGAAAACCACGCTGGCGATGATAAAGTTTGAACATACTTTGTTTGCGTTGCCGTTTGCATTTCTCGGAGCGGTTTTAGCGGCTGACGGTTTGCCGACAATTTGGCAAATTTTTTGGATTACCGTCGCAATGTTCGGTGCCAGAAGTGCGGCGATGACGTTTAATCGAATTATTGACCGCAATTTCGACGCAGAAAATCCGCGCACGGCAAACCGTGAAATTCCAAGCGGAAAATTATCGGTAAACTTTGCCGTAACCTTTTTAATTGCCTCAATTATCTTGTTTGAACTTGCCTCATACGAACTGAATTGGCTGGCGTTTGCTTTATCGCCGATCGCACTTTTGAGCGTTTTGGGTTACAGCTACGCCAAAAGATTTACGAGTTTCGCGCATTTAATTTTGGGTTGGGCGTTGGCAATTTCGCCGACTGCCGCGTGGATTTCGGTTCGCGGTTCGCTCGATTCGGAAGTGCCGATTTTTTTGTCGTTAATTGTCATGATGTGGACTTCCGGTTTTGACATTATGTATGCGTGCCAAGATTTTGAGTTTGACCGAAAAGCAGGTTTGCGTTCGATTCCCGCGAGATTCGGTATCAAAAATTCGCTGTGGATTGCACGGCTTTTTCACCTGCAAGCGTTCATCGTTTTGCTTCTGCTTTACGCCGTAACGGGTTTAGGCTGGCTCGCATTTGCGGGCGTGATCGCGGTCGCGGGCTTGCTCGTTTACCAACACACGCTCGTCAAAGCGAACGATTTATCAAAAATGAACGCCGCGTTTTTTACGACAAATGCCTTTGTCAGCGTGATTTTACTTCTGACTTTCGGCGGGGCGGTTTTTATGGCGAAATATTTCGGTTAATGTTAAAATCAGCACAAGAGGTAATAATTTATGGAAGTTACAATTAGTTTGCCCGAACAAATTTTTGCAAACCTTTCAAGCGTTGCGAGTAAATCTCATCGCCGAATTGATGAAATTATTGTCGAAAAAATAGAGCGTGAATTTTCGATTGATGCCGAAGATTTAGAACGTCAAATAACTTTTTGCTCAGACAAAGAACTGTTTGAACTTGCCGAAATTAAAATGCCCGCCAAACAAGACTCGCGTTTGAGCAAGTTGCTCGAAAAACAAAACGAACGCGATTTAACCTTAAGCGAACAAACGGAAATGTGGAAGTTGATGGACATAAATCGGCTGACAACCTTGAAAAAAGCCTTCGCATTACGCGAAATCTCACAACGTAATTTGAATGGCAAAGATTAATAAAGATGTAGAATCAAGAATCCGCCGAGATGCGAAAAACCTTTGCGGTTATTGCCTTAATCCGCAAGAGTTAATACCTTTCAAATTAGAAATCGAACATATTTACCCGCAAGCATTAGGCGGCGAAACGGTTGAAGAAAATTTATGGCTTGCCTGCCGAGAATGTAATGCTCACAAATCAAAAAAAGTTAAATCGGTTGATTTTTTGACG
>JANPBM010000027.1:0-12995 GCA_031430435.1 Acidobacteriota bacterium | reverse complement strand
TTTTTATGTGACATATTATTGCTCTCCAAAAACAAAAAAGCCGCAAGGTTTGCTAATCAAACTCTGCGACCGAAACTGATATTTATTGTAAACCTTACTCTCTCGTGTGCTGCCGAAACAGACTCGAAACCATCCGACCTTTTCAATTTAAGGTGAGATTTGTTCGCAACTTTTTGAGTAAAGTTATTCATATTGCTTATGGAAAACAAAGGTATATGAATAATTCTGTAATGTCAAGACGGAAACACAATACTGCTAAATTAACTTATCCAGCGCTTTATAAATTTCTTCGAGTTCGCCTGTGCCGTCAATCGTCTGCAACCGTCCTGATTTTTCGTAATAATCGAGCAACGGTTTCGTTTGCTCTTCGTATGTTGCAAGTCGGATTTTTACCTTTTCTTCGGTGTCGTCCGAACGATGCGTCAAACTTGCATCCGTATGAACATCGCAAAAACCGTCAACTTTCGGCTGTTTGAAATTAACATTGTAAATCTCGCCGCAAACCGGACAACTTCGGCGACCTGTCATCCGTTTTTCTAAATCATTAAGCGGAACGTTGACCAATATTGCGTGAATCGTTTTGCTTTGCTCGGTTGCCAACTCTTCTAATTGTTCGGCTTGCACCGCCGTTCGCGGATAGCCGTCAAGAATATAATCGCCGTCGCAATCGGCTCGAACCGTTCGCTCTTTAACAATTTTGAAAGTCAACTCGTCGTTTATTAACTTGCCCGAAGCCATAATTTCTTGGACTTCGCGAGCCAACGGCGTGTCCGCGTTTTTCATTTCGCGAAACATATCGCCGGTTGAAATTTGCGGAATCCCGCGACGCTCTTGCAAAAGACGCGCTTGAGTTCCCTTCCCTGCTCCGGGAGCGCCGATAATGACGAGTATCTTACCCATTTTAATCTAATTACGGCTCATTGAATTTATTGAAACATTTTACTGTGTCAACAATTTAATGAGCCGACTTGAAAAACAAAACCTAGTTTCGGCGACCGCGAAGTTTCGAACCCGATCCCAAGAAACCTTCATAGTTTCTCATAACAAGTTGAGCTTCGATTTGCGAAATTGTATCGATTGCCACGCCGACCAAAATTAAAAGCGATGTTCCGCCGAAATAAAACTGATAGCCTAAACCTGTCGGAATCCAGCTTAAAAACGGCGTGTTCGATAAAAAGTTATCAACGGCAGTTCCGACAAACGGAAGCCGCGCGACTTTGAAACCGCTCAATAAAAGTTGCGGCACAAAGGCGACGAACGCCAAATATAAAGCTCCGACTGCGGTTAATCGCGTCAAGATGTAATTCAGGTATTCCGCCGTCGATGAACCGGGACGAATTCCCGCCATAAAACCGCCGCCTTTGCGTAAGTTATCGGCAACTTCGTCGGTGTTGAAAACGATTGTAATATAAAAAAACGTGAACATTACAATTAAACCGAGAAAGACTAATTCGTAATACGGATCGCCACCGTGAAACTGTTGAAAAAATGCGTACACTTTTGTCCACACAGAATCAGGAGCGTTCGGGTCGGGCGGAAGCGCCGAAAATAAAGTTTGCGGCATCGCCAAAACAGATGAAGCGAAAATTACGGGAATAACGCCGCCCATATTCAGTTTTAGCGGAAGCGTTGTCTGTTGACCTTCCATCATTTGTTCGCCGACTCGCCGACTCGCATAATTGATGGCGATTTGCCGTCTCGCTCCTTCGACATAAACAATCAAGGCGATTAACGCCAAGATTACACCGACTAAAAATATCACACCCAAACTTTGAGCCGTATCACCCGATTTTACACGCTCGCTGATTTGCATAATGCCACGCGGTAAACCAATCACGATTCCCGCGAAAATCAACATCGAAATTCCGTTGCCGATCCCGCGTTCGGTGATTTGTTCACCCAACCACATCACGAAAATCGTTCCCGTTGTGAGCGTTACGACAATCATCGCGGTTGCCCAGTAAGATTCTTCAATAATTCCGTTACTTTTCAGCCAAGTGGCGACAAAGAAAGTTTGAATCGAACACAGCGCAACGGTCAAATAGCGTGTCCATTGATTGATTTTTTGCCGTCCGACTTCGCCTTCTTCTTGAACTTTTTTGAGCTGCGGAGACAAAACTGTCATCAGTTGCAGAATAATCGACGCGGTAATATACGGCGTTACGCCGAGTGCAAAGAGTGAAATCGTGCGGAAATTTCCGCCTGAAAACAAGTCCAAAACACCGAGCAACGTTCCGCTGACTTCGCCCCAAACTTGTTCGAGTCGAACTTTATTGATTCCCGGAGCGGTCAAATGTCCGCCGAGCCGATAGACCGCCAACATTCCCAACAGGAAATATACGCGATTACGCAACTCGGGAACTTTGAATACATTTTGGAAGGCAGCAAAAAACTTTTCCATACTAATCACCTCAACCTGCAACTTTACTCTGCGGTTTTATATTTTTCGATCTTGTGTGCTGTTCCACCGGCTTTCTCGATTTTTTCGATTGCCGATTTGGTAAAGCGATGTGCCGAAATTTTCAAGGCTTTGGTAAATTCACCGTTGCCGAGAATAACCAAGTCGTGTTTCGCTTTTTTAATCAAACCGCGTTGGTGCAAAATTTCGGGCGTGATTTCTTCACCGACATTAAAGCTGGCTTCCAGTTTTTCTAAACTGACTTCGAGCCATTCTTTTTTGAAAATGTTTGTAAACCCGCGTTTCGGCAAACGACGGTGAAGCGGCATTTGTCCGCCTTCAAACCCGCGTTTGGCTGAATAACCCGAACGTGATTTTTGTCCTTTGTGTCCGCGACCGGCTGTTTTTCCGAGTCCGGAACCCGGACCGCGACCGACTCGTTTCTTTCTGTGTGTCGATCCCGGAGCCGGGTGCAAATTATTTAATGCTAGTGCCATTTTAATCTTCCTTGTAAATCGTAACCGGTAAGCGGTGAATTACTTTTCAGCAAAACCGATTACCGGCATTCAAAAACCATTCGTAAATCTTAGTCGACAATTCTCAACAAATGCGGAACTTTTGCGACGATTCCACGCATCGAAGGATTATCGAGCCGTTCAACAATCTGATTTAATTTGGTAATACCCAAACTTCTGACCGTTGCTTTTTGCTTGTGCGAATAGCCGATCGAACTGCGGTAATACTGAATTTTGATCGTGCCGCTTGCCGGTGTTGCTTCTTCTTTTTTCTTTGCCATTGCTTTATTTATTCAAGACTCCATACTTCAGATTCCGAATCGGAATTTGGAACTTGGAACTTGGAATTTGAAGTTATAAAAGTTCTTCAACTTGTTTGCCACGCAGACGAGCCACTTCGACCGGGTCTTTCATCCGCAACAAACCGTCGAAAGTTGCCCGAATAACGTTGTGCGGGTTGGTTGAACCGAGAATTTTTGTTCGGCAGTTATGAATGCCGACTGCTTGCATAACGGCACGAACCGCTCCGCCCGCAATTACGCCTGTTCCCTTTTCAGCCGGTTTCAACAAAACTTGTCCTGCTCCGTAATGCCCGATAAGTTGGTGCGGCAAAGTGCCGTCGAGCAATGGAACGCGAATCAAATTTTTCTTCGCCGCTTCAACCGCTTTTTTAATTGCGTTTGGAACTTCTTTTGCTTTTCCCGTGCCAAAACCAACGTGTCCGGCTTCGTCGCCGACCACAACCAGTGCGGCAAACGACATATTTTTACCGCCTTTAACAACCTTCGTTACCCGATTGATTGAAATCAGTTGGTCTTTTAATACTAAACTTTGCGGAGAAATTCTCTGTGTATTTTTACTCATTGCCTTCTTCTTTTACTTCGTTTTTGTTCAATCCTGCTTCGCGGGTTGCATCCAGCAACGCTTTTACGCGACCGTGATAGACGTATCCGCCTCGATCATAAACAACAGTTGAAATTCCTGCTGCCAATGCTCGCTCGGCAACAGCCTTGCCGACCGTTACGGCGGCGGCGATATTTCCGCCGGTCGAACTTTTTAACGATTTCTCGGTCGTTGATGCACTTACCAAAGTCTTTCCGTTTTCATCATCAATTACTTGAACATAGATGTGATTTACACTGCGAAAAACTGCAAGACGCGGGCGTTCGGTCGTTCCGCTGACTTTTTTGCGAATCCGAGTATGAACTGCACGACGAATATCTGCTCTACTTTTGCTTGCCATAAAATTAGTGAATAATGAATCGTGAAAAGTAAATAATTTTTGGTTATTCGTTCTTCACTTTTCGCTTTATTTGCCGGTTTTGCCGGGTTTCAATTTATAAACTTTGTCTGCGTAACGAATTCCTTTGCCTTTGTAAGCATCGGGTTTGCGTAAACGATTCAGTTCCGCGCAAACTTGACCGAGTTTTTGTTTGTCGATTCCGCTCAAAGTCAACGTTAATTGATACTGATTGATTGATGTTTTGGTGGCGACTCTTTCCGACTTTGCTTCGATGCCTTTTGGCAACGGAAACTCGACCGGATGAGAATAACCCAAGGCAAAAAGGATTTTATCGCTCTGCACTTCGGCTTTGTAACCAACGCCAACGACATCCATTTGCTTTGAAAAGCCTTCGGTTACGCCGACTATACAACTGTTTGCCAACGCTCGTCCCAAACCGTGAAACGCTTTGTCTTTTTCATCGCTGCGTTCGGCAATAAGTTGCCCGTCGTCGATTTTGAACGTAATTCCTGTCGGAATCGGTGAATTCAAAGTGCCTTTCGGTCCTTTTATTTCCAAATCTTGACTGTTAATTGTGACCGTTACACCCGTCGGGATTGCAATCGGTTTTTTTCCAACACGAGACATAAAAACCTCTAGTAAATTTCTGCTATAATTTCGCCGCCGAAATTTTCGCGACGAGCTTTCTTTCCACTCATTAAACCTTTTGAAGTAGAAATGATGTTAATACCATAACCGCCTAAAACACGCGGAATATCGGTTGCCCCGACATAAACTCGTCGGCTTGATTTGGAAACTCTGCCCAAATGCGTAATCGAAGAAGTTCCTTTGGTATCGTAACGCAAAAAAACGCGAATCATTGACTTTACACCTTCGCCTTTGACGATGTAGTTATTGATATAGCCTTCTTCTTTTAGGATTCTGGCAATTTCTGCCTTCAATTTTGAACCCGGAATGTCCACACGAGGATGCTTTGCACGGATGGCATTGCGAATTCGTGTAAGCATATCTGAAATCGGATCTGTCATTTC
Source organism: Acidobacteriota bacterium (assembly GCA_031430435.1). Lineage (GTDB taxonomy): Bacteria > Acidobacteriota > Blastocatellia > Pyrinomonadales > Pyrinomonadaceae > JANNVK01. The sequence goes on along the minus strand of JANPBM010000027.1, from coordinate 7,808 downwards.
TTATTTAACTCCAATATATTTCAGGTTTCAACCGTTGCGGCTGACTGCTGAATAATCAAAAAACTGTTTAATCGAATCACTTTCTGTTGATTCATTGAAAAACTCCAAGCTAATCTTATCGTTTTTCAGTGAAATAATCTGTAAGTGGATCGATAACTAAATTTATTTCTACCAACTCGACTTAACTACGCCCGGAATTTGTCCGACACGAGCAAGATCGCGTAACGCGATGCGTGAAATACCGAATTTCCGTAGAAATCCGCGCGGACGACCTGTTTGCGAACATCTATTGCGAACACGGCACGGACTCGCATTTCGCGGTAATCCCTGCAATTTCGCCATTGCCGCATCAACTTCTTCGATTGTTGATTTCGGGTTTTTAATGGTCGCTTTATATTCTGCCCGTCTGGTTGCATATTTTACAACCGTTGCTTTGCGTTTGTCGTTTTTAACAATTTTGCTAAGTTTTGCCATTTTTATCTTCCAATTTTAAGTGCGAAAAGGCATTCCGAACGCTTTGAGCAAGGCTCGTGATTGTTCGTCGTTTTTTGCCGTTGTAATGATTGAAATGTTCATTCCGCGAGTTTTATCGACTTTGTTAAAGTCAATCTCAGGGAAAATCAGTTGTTCGCGAACACCGAGCGTGTAATTGCCGCGACCGTCGAAAGCCTTTGGCGAAACACCGCGAAAGTCTCTGATGCGCGGAATCGCAACCGAAATTAAACGATCGAGAAACTCATACATTCTTTCGCCGCGAAGTGTAACCATCGCCCCGATACTCATTCCTTCACGCAACTTAAACGATGCGATAGACTTTTTCGCTTTGGTTACGACGGGTTTTTGTCCGGTAATGGATTTTAGTTCTTCGACTGCGACATCAAGAACTTTTGCGTTTGCAATCGCTTCGCCAACGCCCATATTAACCACGATTTTCGTGATTTTCGGCACTGCCATCGGGTTTACGATACCGAATTCTTTGGCAATCGCCGGAGCAATCTCTTTATTATATTTTTCTTTTAATCTTGCCATTGTATTATTGTTTGGGTCTCGTTCTTTCAACGTTACCAAATAATTTATAAAGCCTAAACTACTTCGCCGCTTTTTACCGCTACTCGAACTTTTACGCCGTCACGGAATTCATATTTAACACGGGTCGGTTTACCCGATTTCGGATCGACGTGCGCCACGTTTGAAATTTGAACCCACGACTCTTTCTCGAAAATCCCGCCTTCGCGTCCCATTTGCGGTTGTGGCTTTTGGTGTTTCTTAACAATCATTGCGCCTTCAACCTTGATTTTACCTTCGCGCGGATCGACTTCAATCACTTTGCCGCGATACGGTGTTCGATTGCCTTCGGCATCAAAACGATTATATTCTCTGCCGGTAATAAAAATGACGGTGTCGCCTTTTTTTACTTTGACACGGATTGTACCTTTTTTAACTACTTTCTTACTCATTAAATCACCTCCGGAGCCAATGAAACAATTTTCATGTAGTTTTTATCGCGCAGTTCGCGGGCAACCGGACCGAAAACACGAGTTCCGACAGGCGTTCCGTCGTCTTTAATCAAGACCGCCGCATTGTCGTCGAAACGAATATACGTTCCGTCTTTGCGTCGAGTTTCTTTGCGTGTGCGGACGATTACCGCACTGTAAACTTTACCTTTTTTGGCTGTTCCGTTTGGCGTTGCTTCTTTGACGGTTACTTTGATGCGGTCGCCTAACTTGGCATGTCTGCCCGTTGAACCACCGATCGAGTTGATCATGACAACTCTTTTTGCTCCCGAATTATCTGCGACCGCTAACGAGGTCTGCATCTGAATCATAACTTTTTCACTCCGTTTGAGTGGTCAGTGGTCGGTGATCGAAAAATTTACATCCTGCGAACCGCCAACTGCCGACTGCTTACTTCGCCGCTTTTTGAATAATTTCAACCACACGCCATCTTTTGCGGGCTGAAAGCGGTCTTGTTTCAACAATTAAAACTTTGTCGCCAATGGTTGCTCCCATTTCGTCGTGAGCCATAAATTGCTTTCGACGACGCACATATTTGCGATAAACAGGGTGTTTAATCAAGCGATCGACTCGGACAACAACTGTTTTTGTCATTTTGTCCGAGGTGACGATACCGGTTCTTTCGGCACGGTGTCCGCGAGCTAATTCGGTTGACGCTTCGGTTTTCACTTTCTCGACAACTTCTTCGACTTTCGCTGCTTTCTTGGCTTTCTTTGTTTTTTCTTCGGTAACTTCAACGGCTTCCGCAGGCACGGCAACTTCTGCCACAACCTCTTCGACCGGGTCGCCGGCGACAACTTCTGTTGTTACCTCGTCTTCTATTTTCTTTTTCGGCATCTTTTTATCCACAGTAATTCAGCTTAAGCCTTTGATTCCTTTTCAGTTATCATCGTATAAACTCTTGCCAAAGTTTTCTTTTCGCGTTTAATGTCGGCAATCGTGTTTTCACCCATTGCCAACGCTTTTCTGAACTTGTGACGAAATAAAGATTCTTTTAAGCTGTCTGCTTGTTCTTTCAATTCGTCAAGCGAAAGTTCTTTTAATTGATCGAGTTGTTCTTTGCGTTTCATTTAAACAATTCCTCCTTCTTGGTCAACTTTGGTTACAAATTTGACTTTGATTGGAAGTTTTTGAGCTGCCAAACGCATAGCTTCGCGCGCCAAATCTTCCGGCACACCTTGGATTTCGTATAAAATACGTCCCGGTCTGACCACGGCGACCCAGTGATCGGGAGCGCCTTTTCCGCTTCCCATCCGTGTTTCAGCCGGTTTTTTCGTAATCGGTTTGTCCGGAAACATACGAATCCAGACTTTGCCGCCACGTTTAATATGACGAGTCATTGAGATACGAGCCGCTTCGATTTGACGGTCGGTAATCCAACCGGCTTCGAGAGCTTTTAACCCGAAATCTCCGTAACTGACTTCTGCCCCGCGTGTCGCTTGCCCACGCATACGACCTTTCATCACGCGACGGCGTTTGACCTTTTTCGGCATCAACATAATGAGTACCCTCTAAAAAATAAACTTAAATTCTTTTGTAAACGTTGAAAATAAAATACTTTCAACTATCTGTCGTTTCTTCCACGACCGCCACGACCTCGATCTCTGTCGCCGCGACCGCGACCTCTGTCGCCGCCAACCGGTTTCAAATCGTTAATTGGGTCAGTTGTTGTTCCGCGAGCCATTGCCGCTTTCGGGTCAAGAATCTCGCCGCGATAAATCCAAACTTTGATTCCGATAATACCGAAAGTAGTTAAGGCTTCCGCAAACCCGAAATCGATGTCTGCTCGCAAAGTGTGCAGAGGAAGTTGACCTTCCAAAGACCATTCGGTGCGAGCAATTTCTGCTCCGTTCAAACGACCCGAACACATAATTTTGACACCTTTCGCACCAAAACTGTTTGTTTCCTGCATCGTCTTTTTCATGGCGCGGCGGAAAGCAATTCGTTTTTCAAGTTGTTGAGCAACTTTTTCGGCTTGAAGTTGAGCGCATAATTCGGGCTTCAAAATTTCTTGAATCGAGATAATAACTTCGCGTCCCGTCTTTTTAGACAAGTCTTCTTTCAGTTTTTCAATCTCGGTTCCTTTACGTCCGATGATAATGCCCGGACGCGAAGTGTAAATGATGATTTTAACACGATTTGCGGCACGTTCAACATCGATATGCGAAACACCGCCACCGGTAAAACGTTTTTTCAAATCACGCTTCAGTTGCAAGTCTTCTGCCAAATACTCGGCAAATTCTTTTTTTGCAAACCAATGTGAATGCCAATCTTTGTTGTAACCTACACGGAAACCGTATGGATGAACTTTTTGTCCCATAAATCTACTCTTTTTCTGTCGCTTCAGTTGCTTCTGCGACTGTTTTTTCAGTTGTAACTGCGTTTTTTACAGTTGCCTTAACTTCTGCAATCGGTTCAACAACTGCTTTTGTCGGCTTTTTGAATACCTTGACTTCGGGTTTTTCGCTTGTTACCGCAATTGTAATGTGGCAATAGTGTCTTTGTTCTTTGTACGCTCGACCTTGTGGCGCCGGACGCATACGACGACGACCTTTAGTCGGTCCCATATCGACAAAGCAGGTTTTTACCCACAAATCATCGGGATCAACGGCGATATTTTCTTGTTCAGCCTTAAAAGTTGCGTTTGCGATTGCCGATTTCAAACAAGTTGCGATCGGATCGGTTGCCCGTTTATTGGTGAAATTAAGAATTGCCAACGCCTTAGCAACATTTACGCCACGAATCATATCAATCACAAGTCGGGCTTTGCGTGGCGAGCCTTTAATGTATTTTGCTTTTGCTATTGCTTCCATAATATTAAGTTTGCACTCAGTTATTTAACTGTCGCTTACTATTTTCTTTTGACCGATTTCTCAGCCTTTGTTCCCGCGTGTCCTTTGAAAGTTCTGGTTGGTGAAAATTCACCCAGTTTATGACCGACCATATTTTCGGTAATATAAACCGGAACGTGGCGCTTTCCGTTATGCACACCAAAGGTCAAACCGACCATTTCCGGCGTGATTGTCGAACGACGCGACCAAGTTTTGATTGCTTGCGGTTTCGGTCCGCCTTCGGCAATTTTTCTCAAAACTTTCTGAACACTTAAATCTATAAAAGGTCCTTTTCTTAATGAACGTGGCATATTTACTTTTTACCTTTGCCTATTTCTTTCGTCTGTCACGCACAATCATATTTTGTGTGCGTTTGTTGTTACGAGTTTTCGCGCCGCGCGTCGGTTTGCCCCACGGCGTAACCGGATGGCGACCGCCTGATGTTTTACCTTCACCGCCACCGTGCGGGTGATCAACCGGGTTCATCGCGACTCCGCGAACTTTCGGTCTGCGTCCTTTCCAGCGTGAACGTCCCGCTTTACCGAGCGATTCGTTTTCGTGTTCGACGTTTCCGACTTGTCCGACTGTTGCCGTGCAGACGAGCGGAAATCTTCTGACTTCGCCCGACGGCATTCTGACTTGAGCGTAATCGCCGTCTTTGGCAACAAGTTGGGCAAATGTTCCCGCAGAGCGAACCATTTGTCCGCCTTTTCCGGGACGCATTTCGATATTATGAATTTGCGTTCCAAGCGGAATGTTTTGAATCGGCAAGGTGTTTCCCGGCAGAATATCTGCTTCGGCGCCGCTTAAAATTGTCGCTCCGACTTTTAACCCGACAGGTGAAATAATGTAGCGTTTTTCACCGTCTTCGTATGTTACCAAAGCAATGTGAGCCGAGCGATTCGGGTCATATTGAATGGATGTAACTTCTGCCGGCATACCGATTTTGTTACGTCTGAAATCAATAATTCGGTAATGACGTTTGTGTCCGCCACCGCGACGGCGAACCGTGATGCGTCCGTTGTTGTTACGTCCCGAAATTCTAATTTTCGGCGACAACAACGATTTTTCGGGCGTTGCGCCTTTGGTTAATTCATCTCGCGTCAAATACGTTTGATAACGTCTTGCGGGCGAGGTTGGTTTTAATCTTTTAATTCCCATTTCAATCTCGGATTGCGGACTTTCATTTCCGCGTCAGATGATTTACAAAAATAGCTCGGCGTTTAAACAATTTGCTTTCTTACTTTTGTCTTTTTTACTTAAACTGCTTCGGCGTAATCAACTTGCGCTTCGCCTTTTTTCAATGTAACGTACGCTTTTTTCCAAGCCGCGCGACGACCGACATAACGACCTTGACGCTTCATTTTACCGTCGTAATTGATTGTTCGCACCACATCGACTTTGACGCTGAAAATTTCTTCGACCGCTTTTTTAATTTCGGTTTTACCTGCTTTTGTGTTTACGCGAAAGGTCAAAACTTGTTGAACGCTTTCGTCTGCGGCAGATTCTTCTTTCATCAAAACGGATTTTTCGGTTACAACGGGCGACTTTAACACATCCCAAACATTCATTTCTCTCATTTTACGCTGTCGCCTCCTTTGCTGCCGTTTTCTTTTTCTCGCGAAGCGGATCAAGTAATTCGGTCAAATCTTGCACGGCTGATTTAGAAATAATTAACTTTTCGTGCCAAATCAAATCGTAAATGTTTAAGCCGTAAGAGTTTGTAACTTTCGTTTTTTGGACGTTGCGCGAAGAAAGAATCAAATTCGTATTGTCTAATGAATCGACAATCAACGTTTTTGTTTGTTTCTCTTTTGTCGCTAAACCAAGAGTGTTCATCACGTTGACAAAACCTCTCGTCTTTACATCCTGCATAACAAAGTCGTCAACCACAATGACATTGCCCTCGCGGATACGTTCCGAAATTGCCGACCGCAAAGCTCCGCGACGCATTTTCTTCGGTAATTGATACGACCAATCACGCGGTTGCGGACCGTGAACGTTACCGCCGCCTTTCCATAACGGCGAACGAATCGAAGCAATTCTCGCACGACCCGTGCCTTTTTGCTTCCAAAGTTTTCTTCCCGAACCCGAAACGTTACCGCGAGTTTTAGTCGCAGAAGTTCCGCGTCGGCGGTTGGCTAAGTAGTTGCGGACGGCTTCGTGAATGAGCGGCTCGTTAAGAGCGACTCCAAACACTGCGTCGGCAAGTTCTACATCACCAACTTTTTTGTTGCTTAAATTGCGAACCTCTAAGGTAGGCATAAACTTACTCCAATTAACTAACTAAAATGTTGTTATTTTTTCTTTTGTCTGGCTGCCTTTCTGACAACAACCAAACTGCCGTTGGGTCCCGGAACAGCTCCGCGAACCATAATCAAATTATTGTCCGCATCAACTCTTGCGACCGTTAAACCTTTTGTGGTTACACGCTCATCGCCCATGTGTCCCGAAGAACGAAGTCCTTTCATCACACGCGACGGGTAAGCCGATTGTCCGATCGAACCCGGCGCCCGAATGTTCATCGAACCGTGAGACATCGGACCGCGAGCGAAATGATGTCGCTTAATCGTTCCGGCAAATCCACGTCCTTTTGAACGTCCGACAACATCAATCGTATCTCCGTCGGCAAATAAATCTGCCTTCACTTGATCGCCAATGTTTGCTTCAGGCTCAGTTTCGAGTCTAATTTCTTTCAGAATCCGAGTCGGCGGAAGTCCACTTCCGGTTTTTTCAAAATGTCCGCGTAAAGGCTTTGTCACGTTTTTCAACTTAATCGGTTTATCTTCGACCAAACCGAGCTGAACTGCATTGTAACCGTCTTTACCGGAAGCTGTTTTCTTTTGAACAATAACGCAAGGTCCCACTTTGAGGACAGTTACCGGAGTAACCGTGCCGTCTTCAGCAAAGAGCTGTGTCATCCCAACTTTTCTTCCGATGATTCCGTTGATCATCTTTCACTCCAAATTTCGATTAGTAAATCTAAATCGTTTAGTTTTTGCCGAAGGCTTTGATTTCTACGTCAACGCCGGCAGGTAAATCCAATTTCATTAATGCATCGACTGTTTCGGCAGTCGGGTCAAGAATGTCCATCAAACGCTTGTGTGTTCTGATTTCAAATTGCTCACGCGATTTTTTGTCGACGTGCGGCGAACGTAAAACAGTCCATTTGTTTTTGATGGTCGGAAGCGGAATCGGACCAGCCACTTTCGCTCCTGTTCTCTTCGCAGTTTCAACAATCTCTTGTGTCGATTGGTCTAAAACGCGATGATCGTATGCTTTCAATTTAATACGAATTTTTTCATTAAGCATAATTTTTGCCTATTCAATAATATCGGAAACGGTTCCCGCTCCGACTGTTCTGCCGCCTTCTCTGATGGCGAATCTCAATCCTTTTTCCATCGCAATCGAATTGATTAACTCAATGTCCATTGCAATGTTGTCTCCCGGCATCACCATCTCG
>JANPBM010000026.1:0-7406 GCA_031430435.1 Acidobacteriota bacterium | reverse complement strand
AAACATATCAACGCCGCCGTCATAAAGCCCTCGAACTTGGTCAACATACGCCTGTTTCAAATCTCGATAACCGATATGCCCAAGCGTCGGAAGTTTTGTTCCCGGACCGATTGAACCCGCGACAAATCGAGGCTTCGCTTTAGTCGAATACTGATCCGCAATATTCTTGGCAAAACTCGCCGCTAACTTATTGACATCATACGCTTTATCGGCAATACCAAATTCCTGTAAAACGACAGTTCCGCCACCAAAAGAATTGGTTTCAATGACATCACAACCGACTTCGAGGAATCCAACGTGAACCTGCTCAATCGCATCAGGTCGCGTGTAAAGCAGATTTTCCGAGCAATTTTCAAAATTCGCTCCGCCCCAATCCTCAATCGTCAAACTCTGCGATTGCAGATTACTTCCCATCGCACCGTCAAAAACGATGACTTTTTCTTTTAATAAATTTAAAAAATTATTGCTCATTATCTCTTTTTCTGTTGATCCAGATACTCTTTTTCATGATATTCAAAATTCTGATGCGGATAAGTTGTAACCATTATGCTTGCACCAATTCCGGCACATTTAAGAATAGTTTCTGCTTTTATTGACGTTCTAAACGTCTTGATTGTATTTCCACATTGAAAACCAATATCAAATTCCTTTTTATGACACTTATCCCAAATGTTTCTTGATTTTGTGGAAAGATTTTCAACGAGTTTGCAGAATTCATCAATGTGAGCGTCAGTTCCGCCAACCCAATCTTCCACATCATCATAACTTTTATAAAAATCAACGCCGTTTCGCGTTTCAATATGCAATTCGAGATTTCCAATTTCCCCGGAATCACTGCGATAAAGCGAAAAAACGCTTTCGCCCAATTCATCAATAAGAGGTTTAACGCTTTCGGTTGATTCAAGTTCCAAATCAACATTAATTAAATGAACATCAACCTTTTTTCTTACGCGAATTCTTACATAAGTGCTTCCGATTATTTCATCAGGTCTTCCGAGTGGTCTTAACATAACTTAAAATCAAAAAAACTCTGCACCAAACAGCACAGAGTTTCTATCAAAATTTAATAACTCAAGCTGTTTAGCGGATTATTTAGCGTGGTCGCAAGTCGCATTAACTCACCACGTTGTAAAGAATTAGTTTATATTTTCAAAACTTGTGCGTCAAATTAGAAAATCTCTTGCACATTTAATTCAAAGCCAACTAAAACATCTTCGCCTGAAACAATTTTCGGATTTTGCAAAACCTCAACCTCGCCGTTTTCACGATAAATATGAACTCGTTTATTTTCGGGATCAATCAGCCAACCTAAACTGACACCGTTTTCGATATATTCACGCATTTTCGCTTGCAGAGTTTTGATTGAATCGGTTGACGAACGAAGCTCGATCACAAAATCAGGCGTGATTTTTGACACTTTCTTTTTTTCGGCATCCGTGAAACTATTCCATTTTTCGAGAGTTATCCAAGCCACATCGGGCGAGCGTTTTGCTCCGTTTTTTAAAGTAAAAATAGTTGAAGAATCAAAATCTACTCCATTATTTACTTCAGACCAGTTTCCAACTCTTCGAGTCAAACGACTGTTTTTCCAACCTGTGTCAGGCAATGTTGGCGGCATAATTATCAATTCTCCTTTGGCGGAAAGTTCAAATTCCAAGTCAGGATGCTTTCGACAAACATTATCGAATTGTTCATCAGACAATTTGCCAAAACTGAATTTATAAGGCGGTTTCATCCAAAACGATAATCCGTTAATGTTTTTTGCGGTTGCTAACATAATTTCACCTCTTCTGAAATTTTAACACATTTGTCAAAACTAGCGAATGACTTCAACTTGGCAAAACGTCAATTTTTGCCATTCTTTATCGGCTGTTACGGCAGTAGAATTTCGCAGCATTGCCAACGCGAGACAACTACGGTCGCCTAACGATAAACCTAAGTGTTTGGTCAATGAGCGAAGTTCGGCAACTTTAGCCGCTTGATTGAAATCAAAGTCTATTATTTCAATTCCAAGCTGTTGAAAATCATCAATCATTGGTTGATTCAAAATGCCTTTTTCTTCTAATTTGGTCAGAACTTCAGCGACATTTACCGTGCTAATTAAAGATCTATGAAGCATTGACTCAACAACCTCAGCCCCTTTTTCTTGCAATATTAGGGCTAAAACCGCAGAAGAATCTAAGACTTTTTTATTCATTTTCAAATTCCTTGCGTCTCTCGGCAATTAATTCATCAACCAATGAAACTCCTTCAGGGACAACTTCTCTGACTGCTTTTTGAATTCTTCGCAGGGCAGATTTGCGGCTCAAAACATGTAAAATGTCATTCTCAACTCTTAGATTTACATCCTCGCCGATTTCAATTCCAAGCTGCTTTCGTATTTCCGCCGGAATTACGATTCTTCCGCCTTGCGTTACTTTTGTTCGTATTATTGTTTGCATAATTGCATAACTCCATTAAATGTCAATCATATTCTAAAATGACATAAACATTCAACGCGGCATAAAATCAAAACCATTTAATCGTCAGTTCAATCAATTTCTGCTTAAAATCCGTGTACGGCGGCATCATCAACATTAAACTGCTCGGTAAAATCTGTTTCAGCACACCGCGTTGATTGGAGAACGCATCGAAACCGAATTTGCCGTGACCTTTACCGATTCCGCTGTTGTTCGATCCGCCGAACGGCAAGTTATTGTTGAAGAATTGCACGTCGTTGTTGTTGATGCACGTTCCGCCGGCTCGTGTGTTGTCGAGTATTTTGTTGATGTTGGCGTTGTTTTTGCTGTAAATGTAAAGTGCGAGCGGTTTTTCGTTGTCGCGGATAAATTCAAGTGGTTCTTCAATTGATTTGTATGAATATATCGGCAATACGGGACCGAATATTTCGTTTTTCATCAGTTCTGCATCGGTCGGGACGTTTTCTATCACGGTTGGTTCGATGAATTTATTCGCACGGTTTCCCTTTCCGCCCGTGATGAGCTTTGCACCTTTTGTGATTGCGTCGTCTATGTAGCTTTTTACGCGGTCAAAATGGCGTTCGTTGACGATTCGGGCAAAACTTTCGGAGTTTTCAGGTTCTTTGCCGTAGAATTCGGTCAGTTGTTTTTGAAGCGCATCGGTGAATTCCTGTTTTTTGCTTTCGTGGACAAACAAATAATCGGGTGCGATGCAGATTTGTCCGTTGTTGGTAAATTTTCCCCACGCAATCATTGTTGCCGCGTTTTTGATGTTCGCGGTTTCGTCAACGATGGTCGGAGATTTTCCGCCTAATTCCAAAGTTACGGACGCTAAGTGCTTTGCGGCGGCGGTCATGACCACTTTTCCGACTGCCGGCGAACCGGTAAAAAAGATGTGGTTGAAAGGTAATTCGAGCAATGCCGTTGATGCTTCGATGCCGCCTTCGATTAACGCTATTTCGTTCTCGTTAAAGAGCTTACTGATGATTGTTTTCATCACGGCGGACGAATGTGGAGTCATTTCCGATGGTTTAATTATCACCGTATTGCCTGCCGCAATTGCCGAAATAAGCGGTGCAAAGGTTAAATTGAAAGGAAAATTCCACGGTGAAATAATCAAACAAACCCCTTTCGGTTCATTCTTTATCCACGACGACGAACCGAGCAATGATAACGGAGTTTTAACCCGTTGCGGTCTCGTCCAACTGCGTAAATGACGAATTGTGTGTTTTGCTTCCGCGACCACAGGAAAAACTTCGGTCAAATCTGCTTCCGATTTCCCTTTTCCCAAGTCTTTTTTACTCGCTTCACGGATTGCATTACGATATTCAACTTCAACGGCGTATTTTATCGCTTTGATTTTTGCTTTTCTCTCGCTTGCGGTCGTGTTTCCGATGTTGTATTGGTTATCGCGTTGCAGGTTGAAGATGCGTTCGTAATCGTTTGTTAAAATTTGTTTGGTTGCGGTTGTCATATATTACCTCGTCTTACCGTTTGATGTTACGCAAAACTATTTTTACAGGTTGTTGAAAGTGAGCAACAAACCGTGTAAATAATAATCAATCGTTTGTTTGACACTTTCAGCGTCCGCTTGGTCTGCTGATTTGCCGTCGGGTGTCGCTCACATTTGTTCGCTTTACCCGACGCTATTAAATTTGTCGCCTTTAGCGACTAAAATCAAGTTGCATATTACCTGTTACTAATCATTAAAAAGCAAAACACATTCTTTAACAAGCGTTATTGAATGTGTTTTGCCGGATTGATAAAAAAACAATGTGCGGAACGGTTATTTTTTCAAACCTTTTTTAAATTGCGATTCAAATTGCGTAATAAATCCCATAAATTGCGGATTATCTTTGAACTTTGCCTTCATTGTGTCAAACACTTCTTGACCTCGCGGATCGGCAAGGTTGACGATGGCATACATTGAATCGAACATTGCTTGAAAATCTTGATTTTTGAATGCCGTGTCAAAGCCTTGTTTAATCAGCGGATAAGCTCGTGCATCGCCTTTACCTGATTCTGCCGCTGCGATTAAACCAATTGAACGAACGTCTTTTGGTTGCGTTTTGTCGTTTGCATATTTAAAGGCAAAGTCAAAAGTTCGTTTATCGCGGAGTTCGGCTAATGCTCGCAGACCGGAAATTCGGTAATGATTTCGCCAAGAATCTGTTTGCGTCAGTTTTATTAACACATCATATGCTTTGTCTGACTTTATACGAGCTAACCCGATAGCCGCCGCATCAATAACCGAATAGCTTTGATCGTTTAAAGCAGCGCTGAAGATACTTTCAAACTTGGCATCACGGGTTTTACCAAGTAATTGAATTGCTTCAACTCGGACTAACGAATTTTCATCTTTGCTTGCTTTAATCATAGTTTGAATTATTGCATCCGTAAGTTTCGCGGGCGTTTTTTCAACCCACGGCGGAACAACAGGCGAAAAGATTTCCGATAAAATACCGATTGCGGCTCGTCTCATCTGCCAATTTGTATCTTTTTCAACTGTATTCAAAAGTGCGGCAACTATTTTCGGGTCGTAACCGTTAGTTGCGGGCTTCGCACTCAGTTCATCCATTGCCCAACGGCGACCGAGAATGTCTTTATCGTTTGCAAGTTGATAGATTAAGTCGTCGGTTGATTTCTCAAACGTTAATTCCTTAATAATTGTGCCTTCGTAATCAAAGTTTACAAGTTTTGGTTTCGTTGCCGCGTCGAACGTGAAAACATTTTCGGCTTGCGGTTTAATAAATACTCGTTCGACCTTGTTATCTATGGCTACATCAACAAACATTTGAAACATTTCCGTTTGCGGAAACTCGTTGTTTTCGTCAATTTTTTGTGTTTGCTTAACATTCAGCGTTAATTTTCCGTTTTCATAGCTTTGCGTTACGACAAAAACCGGATGTCCCATCTTGTACAGCCATTGATCGAAGAACCAATCCATTGATTCGCCCGTTGATTCTTCGATAGCGATGCGAAAATCTTCGGTTGAAACAGGTTGATGTGCGTTTGAAGTAAGATAATGATTGATTGCCTTGCGCCAATTTTCGTCGCCTAAATGTTTGCGAAGCATATGCAGAACTGCCGCGCCGCGCGGATAAGCGTAGTTATCGAACATCGCATCTTTATTGGCGTAGTACTTGGTTATAATCGGGCGGCGTTGATCGTTTTTCCAATCTTGGTAATATACATTTTGGTTTGAACGAACATTATTGTACAAGAACTCGTCGTGTCCTTTGGAATACTCTTGATAAAGATTGTCGAAGTAAGTTGCAAACGATTCGTTTAACCAAATTTGTCCCCAGTCGCGGCAAGTAACGTAATCGCCAAACCATTGATGAGCAAGTTCGTGGGCTTGCAATGAATCGCTGTCTTCGTCAAGCATTTCACGCGAATCTTTTATCATTTCTTTAATTTGCGTGGTTGCCGAGATGTTTTCCATTCCTCCGCCAAAGTCTTCGACAAATGTTTGCGAATACTTTGGATACGCATACTTAACTCCGGTTGTTTTGGAAAAGAAATTTATCATATCGGGCAAACGTTTAACTGTTTCCGTAACTTCTTTTGTCTCGTTTTTGTAACCGAAATTGTAAACGGGCGTGCCGTCGGCAACCTGTTCGACGTTTGTATATTCGCCGACCACGATTGATGTCAGATAGTTTGAATACGGTTGATCCATTTTCCAAATAACGGTGTGTGTACCGTCGGTGTTAGGCGTGTCGGCGGTTTGTTTACCGTTAGAGATAACGGAATATTTCTTTTCGACCGTGGCTTTAAGTTCGGTGGTGCGAAAATCATTCGGGTTGTCGTAACTCGGAAACCAGTAGCGGTTAAATTCTGTTTCGCCTTGCGACCATATTTGATACGGTTTGTTCGGTTGATCGGCGTTCGGCTTGATAAACCTTAGTCCGCGACCGAAACTTCCGATGGCGGTATCGGCATCAGCCGTGTTGACGTAATTTGTTTTGTAATCGATTGCAACCGTTAATTCTTCGCCGCGTTTATATTCGCGGTCAAGCATAATTTCCAGATTATCGTCGGAGTCTTTGCCCGCGTAATTGTACTTTAAAACTGTTCCGTTTGTAAATTTTACCGAATTTACGGTCATATAAGCCGCGTCCAAGTAAATTTTAGCGGTGTTTTTAAAGGGAGCGACCGTAATTACGGAAGTTCCGTAGGCTTGTTCTTTATCCCAATCAAATTTTAGATCAATGGCAATATGTTTGACATCAATCGCCCGACTGCGAATGTAATTAACGGGCGGAAGTTTGCGTTTTTCTTGCTTCTCCTGTCGTTTGAAAAACTCGCGGATTTCTTCTGTTTGCGGATTTTCTGCAAAAACAAGTTGCGAAAATAACATTGTAAACAGCATTAAGAATGCAAATGTAAATTTTTTATTCATATTTTATAATTTAAGTAATTTATGTTGTGCAAAATAAGTTTTGGAGGTCGCCGGCAGCGACAAATATAATAGCGTCGGGTGTAATGAGTGCAACAAATGAAACCCGACGTTAAAATTACAAGGAATTTGCTCGCTGAAAGTGAGCAACAAACCGAGTAAATAATAATCAATCGTTAGTTTGACACTTTCAGCGTCGGATTGATTTGCTGATTTGCCGTCGGGTGTTGCTCATTGCATTCGCTTTACCCGACGCTATTAAATTTGTCGCTGCCGGCGACTAGACCAAGTTGCGTAACATTATTAAGTAATCGAATTTGATACTTTTTTAAGTACGTTTGATACCGACCGGTTGTTTCAATATGATTGTGCAAATTGAAAACCGGTTTACAAAAATAATTCCGGAAAAGTACAACATACTTTAGATACTGTCTTGAAAGTCAACCTAAAAAAGCCAAATTCGGGTTAAACGGCATATTGTGTTTTAAGACACCAAAAGCAATATGCAGCAGTTTTCTCATTGCCGCACAGATTATTTGCATTGG
>JANPBM010000025.1:0-10428 GCA_031430435.1 Acidobacteriota bacterium | reverse complement strand
TCACAGACTCATCTCTTCCAACAATTATCAAGCGTCCAAGATAATCGTTAAGTAGTCAACTTTCAACATACAAGTTTGTTGTTGTCTCAAATAACATTTAAATTAAAGTTTATCGACAAGCTGAAGCGTGTCGTACTTTCGCAAACCAATTCCTTTCGGGTATATTGCCAAGATTTAAGCGATGAACCAATGAATAAATCAATCAATGATTAAATAAAAACATGAAACAATGCCCGACTTGTAAAAATACTTATACCGATGATTCTCTGGCGTTCTGTTTGTCCGACGGAACAGCTTTGGTTTCTTCGCAAACCGAAGAAGTTACGCAACAAATTTCTGCCGCAAATAATCCGATTCGCGTAAATATTGCCCCGGAAACTTCGCCGAATGCTTTTACGCCGGCGTTTCAACCACAACCGCAACCGCAACCGCAACAAAAAGGCGGAAAAGGTTGGATAATCGGTTTGTCGGTCGGTCTGTTTTTGTTTGTAATTATCGGAATCGGCGGAGTTGCAGGTTTTTATTTTTTGAATAACAGCGGCAAAGTGAGTAACTCGGTTGAAAATAAACCGGTTTCAAACACGACGATTGCTTTAAATTCAAACGCGGTTCCAAATTCCGCAACTCCGACACCCGACGAAACTGCGGCAATGAAACAAAAACTTGCCGAACTTGAAAAGAAATTAAAAGAGCAAAAAGGTAAGGTTCCGACAATTCCGACGTTGCCGAATTCACCTGCCGCGCCGAAAGTGCCGACGGTAACAACCGCCAAGGTCAATTCGCCGGGCGACGGATTTCTCGCGTTGCGAACAGGTCCGAGTTCATCAACGGGCGAACGTATTTTAGAAATTCCGCACGGTGCCACGGTTACGGTTACAGCTTGTCAATCCGCCGAAAAAGGTAAAAAAGGAAAATGGTGCAAGGTAAATTACAACGGCAACGCAGGTTGGGCGTTCGACGGATTTTTGATTTATTGACGACCTTTTTTTACCACTAACTTTCTTCGCGCCTGCACAATCAAACCCGCGCGTTTCGACGAAACTTCGATAATCCGCGTTTCATCTTGCTTAATTTCGTTCAACGGACGTTTCGGCGAATAAGTTACGACATATTGCGAGTCAATGGTTTTTACAACCTTTTCGGCAAGTTCAATCATTTCATCGCGGTTTTCGGGTAAGTAAATTTCGCCGTTGGCATCTTCCGAAAGTTCGGTTAAATCCTTTTGACTCTTCGATAAATCTTCACCGCGTTGCCTTATTTTTTTCGCCATCGCCCGATCTAAATTTATTGTCATTCCGCCCGGCGTGGTGTTTGTTCCCGGCGGCAGACGCGGATTTGATGCTCCGGGCGGCAGATTTGGACGATTTTCCGCTCGTTTACCTAAACCTTTTTGGCGTTCGACGACGACGTTTTGCTCCATTTGCGTATAGCTCAAAATATGAATATTGACGGTTGTTACAAGCAAGTTTCGGATTGCATTTTGCTTGTCAGGTTGATTGGATAAACTGTCTAAACCGTCTGTTATCAAGATAATATGACGATTGTCGTTCGTCGAAGTTTCTAACATTTCGGTCGCAAACTTTATTGCTTCGACAAAAACCGAGTGTTTCCCGAATTTCAGTTTTTTATCCAACCCAAACAAAACTTCCGATTTATTTGTCGTCCAATCCGAAATCTTTTCAACTTTATCGGCGTATTGAATTACCGCAATCGAATCATCATTTCGCAAAAGATTGACAATACTTTTCGCGGTCGCGCGAGTTGTGCGGATGTCTTTGGCGTGGCGTTCCTCGCCGCCTGTGTCGAGAATTATCAGAACGCCGGCGGGAACTTTCCGAACGCCGGTTGCTTGGTGCAAAACGTTATTTTCGGTAATGATTAAATCGTCCGTTTTCAATGATTCGGCAAATTTCCCGAACTCGTCGATTGCCGAAATGTTTATCTTAATTTCTTCGGTTATAACTGTTTCGGGTTTTTCTTCGGGCGGAGTCGGCGTTGGAGTTTGGGCAAAAATAAAGGTTGAAAACGATAAAATTGCGAGTATAAAAAACAAAAAATTACGCATAATTAAAGGTTTGATGTGCGAACCCGCAAAAAAGATTGTTGAAAATTGAATCAAATCCGTCATAACTTCGGATTCTTCTTGGCAAATTCGACTAAATTCTTCGCATAATTAGGAAACGGCGGACAAGTTACTCCGTAAAGTTTCAGTAAATTTTCGCCGGTTTTGGTGTCGAAATCTTGCGGATGATGAAAATACGGCACGCCCGAATGCGGCAAACCGCTGATAATCGGCGAAAACGGCAACAACAAAAGCCGTCTCATTATTTTTTTCGGCATTCTCACAATCGAACCTTTGCCGCACAAAGACTTGGCAATCACATCACACGCGGCGGCGGTCGATAACGCTTGCGGATCGGCAAGCGCCACAGTTTTTCCGACCGCGCGTTGATCTTTTGAAAGCCGATACAATCCTTCGACCACAAAATCAACCGGCACAAGGTTTATTGTAACCTTTGTGTTTCCCACGTTTACGAGCCGAAATAATGACGGAAACTGTTTCAGATAATTGATGACGTAATAAATGCCGTCGTATTTCGCGGTTTCGCCCGTGTTTGAATCGCCGACCACAATCGCCGGACGAATTATCGTTATCGGCAACTCAGCCTTTAGCTTTTCAACTTCAATTTCGGCTAAATACTTTGTTTCTTCGTAATAATTTTTGAAACCTGTGTCGTGTTCAAGCTCGGTTTCAAGCACAATTCCGGTGCGATTTCCGGCAACATAACAAGTTGAAACATAATTATAGCGTTTCAAATTCGTAATCGTTTTCGCAAAAGAATTGACGTTTTTTGTGCCGTCCACATTTACCTTAAACGCGATTTCTTTTTTGACCGATAAATCGTAAATCGCGGCTAAGTGAAAAATGGAAGTTGTTTTTTCTTGAGCAAATTGCAAATCTTCTTGCGACATTCCGAGCGCGTCTTCGGTAATATCGCCTCTTAAAATACAGAAATTTTCTAACGGCGTACCGGTTTCTTTTGAGATTTTTTCAACTTCGCGCATCGCTTTTTCAACGAAATCGGGTTGCACCAACAGAAAAAATTCTGTCCACGGATTCGCCAAACGTTTTACCAGTCTGCCGGCAATAAAGCCCGGAAATCCCGTCATAAAAATAGTTTCGTTAAAAATCATTGTCCGAGAATTATAAACTGAATGACCATTCATTGTAAACTTACGACCGATTTTGAAAATGATTCGATCATGGCTTTCCTATAAAAACTTTCAAATTCAAAAAGACATTATTCAACAGGGATAAATAGGATAAAAAAGGGATAAAAGCCGGTTATAATTTTGAAAACCATCTCTTTCATCCCCTGAATCCCTGTAAATATGCTTTTTTGAACTGATAATAACTTTGATTCAGTCAAATTTATTTTTATAGGAAAGCCGTAATGATTCGATGATTTAATGATTCAATCGGCAATAGCAAAATTATTCGGTTTATGTAAACATTGGAGAAATGAAATTTACTGTTCTTGGAAGCGGTTCGACCGGAAATGCCGTCCTGATTTCCACCGAAAAAACGAGAGTTTTAGTTGATGCGGGTTTGAGCGCCAAAGAAATTTTGCGACGCATAAACGAAGTAGGCGAAAGCCACGAAAAACTGGACGGCGTGATGATTACGCACGAACACGGCGATCACGCGGGCGGTTTGCGGGTCTTGATGAAGCACTTGAAATGTCCGGTATTTATTTCCGGCGAAACAAAAAACGCTTATTTTGCGACCCGCAAAGGCAACGACGAATCAACCAAACGCCGTGATGCGTTGCGTGATAAAGCGGTTGAAATAGATTCAGGCAACGACTTTCGAATCGGCGACATTGATTTTCATCCGTTCAGTTTGCCGCACGACGCAGTTGACAACTTTGGGTTTGTTGCCGAAAGCGGCGGTGTCAAAGTGGCGACATTGTGGGATTTCGGTCACGTTACAACGCTCATAAAAGCTAAACTTCGCAACTGCGACGGCATCGTTATCGAATCGAATCACAGCAAAGATATGCTCACGGCTTGCCCGCTTTACAGTTGGGATTTGAAACAGCGGATTTTGTCGCGGACGGGACATTTGTCAAACGAAGATTTGTCCGATTGGCTGACAAACGACTATGACGGAGCGGCGCGAAACATTGTTTTGGCGCATCTTTCGCAACAGTCGAACGAACCGCATCTTGCTCGTTTAATGGCAGAATCGGCATTGGCGATGCGGCAAAATAAATGCGACACGCAAATTTCGCTGACGCATCACAAAATCCCGACGGAGTGGATTCAGTTTTGAAACAAAAACCAATCGCCGCTTTGTTCGAGTATTTTAATTCAGCCGCCAAGGTGTCTTTCGCAAACTATAAAAAACAGGCATCGAACTGCGAAAATAATCGCCGAAAAGACCGACGTGTTTTATTTTGTCAACAATCAAGCCGAAGTTTATCGAAAAGCTGAATCATATTTTAACTTTCGCAAATCAATAATGCTGTCCGCCAACACATAAACACTAACCGCCAACACATAAACACTAACCGCCAACGCGTGAATGATTACCGCCAACGCGTGAACAGCAACCGCCAACGTGTGGACAGCAACCGACTAAATCTAAATGACGACAATTAAATAAATTCTGCGGGCATAAATTAAGTTACCAAAGCAATTGCAACAAATTACCGCAAACTCCGGTTCGTCGGGAAAGTGTAACAACAGCTAAACCGAAGTTTACCGACAAACTAAATCGTCTGTTACCTTCGCAAACCGATTCATTTTGGCTGTATGATTCGCAAAATAAAAGCCTTGACGAAAAAAACAGGAAACTTTTTGAAAAAAATTTAGATAACCTAAGTGTCGGCAAAAAATTTAATCGGGAGTCAATAAAATGGGTGTAAATAAAGCAGGCGGGTCAAACGGGTCAAACGCAATATCAAATAATTCCGGCGGGAAAGTTGGCGGCGGTTCACCGAAAAGTGCGTCTAAAACTACTTATACGGTAAAATCCGGCGACACATTAAGCCAAATATCACAAAAACTGGGAAAAAACGTCAGCGGTTTGATGGCAAATAATCCGCAGATAAAAGACGCAAACAAAATTTCCGTCGGCGATAAAATAAATATTTCAAGTGATTCGGCTAAAAAATCCGCCGCCAACGGTTACACGGTAAAAAGCGGCGATACATTGAGTAAAATCGCTCAAAAAAATAACACGACCGTCGGAAATTTGCTCAGAGCAAACCCGAATGCGGCAAAAAACGCCAACTTAATTTATCCGGGACAAAAGTTGAATATTCCCGCTGCCGGAAAATCCGTCGATTTACCTGCTCCGGTTGACGGCGCAAAACCCGTTAAAGGCTCAAGCAAAGGTGTCAACACGCAATTACCCGCAAACGGTGTCGGATATACTTCGTATTATTCGGCGACACGCAAATACGGCACGGCAAGTACTGTCCAAAAACTTGAAACCATTGCGAAAGAATGGAATAAACGACATCCGAATCTTCCTGTCCAAATTGGTGATATGAGTAAGAAAGGCGGCGGAGACATCAGCGGACACAAGAGCCATGAAAAAGGCGTTGATGTGGATTTGAGACCATTCAGAAAGGACGGAAAGCAAGGTCCTGTTACCGTTAAAGACAAAAATTACGATGCAAAAACCACGAGAGAATTTGTGAAAATGGTTAAAGAAATGTACCCGAATTCGTTAATCGGATTTAATGATCCGGTATTGAATAAATCCGGAGCAACCCGAAACTGGGCTAACCACGATAACCATTTACATATTAGATTTTGATAATTTAAGAATCGGCAAACTCTTGAAAATTAAAGGTTTGTCGATTCTTTTGCCGTTTAATCGCCAACTTTCAGTTTTGTAATTTCGCCAAAACAGTTTGTAATTTCTCTCGCGAACTTTCCGTAATCGGTACCAACGGCAATCTCAACTTCTCTTCCAGCAAACCCATTTCTTTCATCACAAATTTCACGGGTGCAGGCGAAGATTCAATAAAATTTGCTTCCATCAAAGCTAGAAATTTGTAATGAATTTCGCGGGCAGTTTCCCAATTTCCCGCCAAACACGCTTCGACTAAATTATTAAACTCAAAAGGAAATTCATTTGAAATTACGGATGTAACGCCGTCCGCGCCAAGGGCGATTAACGGCAAAGTTGTCGCATCGTCGCCTGAAAAGACAACAAAATGTTGCGGTCGGTCGCGGATAATTTCCATTATTTGCGAGAAATTTCCCGATGCTTCTTTCGTGCAAACAATGTTTTCGTATTTATTCGCCAATGCCACCGTTGTCGCGGCGGAAATGTTACACGCCGTTCTGCCCGGAACATTGTATAAAACAATCGGAAAGCCTTCGACTGCTTCGGCAATCGCCGAATAATGTGCGATTAAACCTGCTTGCGTCGGTTTGTTGTAATACGGCGAAGCGATAAGTGCCGCGTCCGCACCGAGTTCCATCACCTTTTGTGTGTTGCGAATCGTCAACGCCGTGTCGTTATTCGATGCTCCGGCAATAACTTTTGCACGATCTGTGGCAACTTCGACAACAGTTGAAATCACCAACCAATCTTCTTCGGGTGTCATTGTCGCACTTTCGCCGGTTGTTCCGCACGGCACGAGAATTTTCACGCCGTTTTCAATTTGTCGGTTTGTCAGCTTTCGCAAACACTCAACATCAACCGAACCGTCGTTCGCAAAAGGCGTAACCAACGCAGTCGCGCAACCGCGTAACCAATCAAGTTTCATCGTCATAACTTTTTATGTTTACTCCAACAAGAAACGCTTATTGTAACGCAAAATCGAGACTTGCAGAAATGTAACGCGGATAAAATTTTGTTGCCCGCGAATCACGCGAATTAACGCGAATAAAATCTTTTTCTTTTAAAAATCCAATAATATGTTGTAGAAATTCTTAATGATGCGTGCAGATTCGTGCTATTCACAGGCAAACATATTCCGGTTCATCGCGGATTTTTGACGGTTCATCCGAAAAATTAACTATTCGTCGGAAAGTTGAAATGTTTTCCCGATAAATGTCGTTAAATTGTTTTCGAGGGCAATTATTATGAATTTATCGAGACGCGATTTTACAAAAATGATTTTCGGTGCGGCGGCATTAGGTTTGATTGAAACATCGGCGGTGAGCAACCTTTTCGCCCAAACAAAACGCTCGATGCCGTGGCTTTCATCGCAAACGGCAAGCGGCGAAGGCGTGTGGTCAAACTTGAAAATTGAAGGAATCATTCCGCAAGTTTTGAACGGAACTTTATTCCGAACTGCTCCGGGCGAAACTGAAAGATTTGGCACAAATTTTAATCACCTTTTCGACGGCGATGCGTTTTTGACTTCTTGGAAATTTAACAACGGAAAAGCCGAATTGAAAGCTAAATTTCTAAATACGCCGCAACGAATTGACGAACAAAAAATCGGCAAAATGATTTATAACGAATTCGGCACAAATGCTCCGAACACCGCAAAAGGAGGCAAAAATCAAGCGAGCGTAAATGTTATCGAATGGAACGGCAAACTTTTGGGCTTGTCCGAAGGCGGTTTGCCGACCGTCATCAACCCGACAACTTTTGATTACGAAGGCGAAACAACTTTTGGTGCAATTCCGCAAAACTTGGCATTTACCGCACACCCGAAAGTTGACGCAAAAACAGGCGATTTGTATGCTTGGGGTTTTGAAAAAGGTGACAAAGGAACGGTTCATATTTATCAAATCGAACGAAAAACCGGCAAAGCGACATTGCTCTATAAACATTCGCCCGACGGTTTTTATATGATTCACGATGCAATCTTGACCGAAAATTACTTCGTTTTAATTGTTCCGCCGATGAAATATGACATCGGTGCGTTGATGACCGGAAAAGCCGCAAATATGGGCGAAGCCGTAAAATATGCCGAAAATGAACCGACCAAAATGTTAGTTTTTCCGAGAAATAATCAAGGCGGAACGGCGAAACCTGTCGAAATAACTTTGCCGTCAAAAATCGTTTTTCATTACGGAAATGCTTTTGAAACTGCCGATAATAAAATAGTTTTCCAAGCAATTTGGGGCAAAGACGGCGAGCTTTTGAATGTTTTGAAAAACTGGAAACGCGAAGATTCAACGGACGAAATGTTCAAAAAACTTACTCCGCCAACCTTGCAGCAAGTTACGGTTGATTTGGCAAATAAAACTTTTATCGGTGCAACAGATTTAATCGCAGACGTTGAATTTCCGCGTTATGATATGCGTTTGACGGCACAAAAATCACGCTTTTTATACGCGACCGAACGCGGTTACGCCGAAAATGCGGCAATCGTCCGCGTTGATTTGAAAAGCGGAAAATCAATCAAAGTGAACGCCGGAAAATCGAGAACTTACGGCGAACCTGTTTTTGCACCGATAACTTCGGCAATCAATGAAGAACGCGGTTTAATCTTGGCTCAAGGTTACGATGCCGATAAAAATGAATCATTTATGGAAATCAGAGATGCCCAAACGCTCGATTTTGCCGCCCGAATTTGGGCAACCGGACAACATTTTCCGCTCGGTTTTCACGGAAACTTTTACGCGGGAATTTAAGAAGATTAGCATTATGAAACACTTGTTTATATTGTCGGCAATTTTATTATTTGCAACCCAATCTTTTGCACAAAATGCAGGTTACGAAGTTTTGCGGATTACGGATGAATCTCGTAAACGTCCGATTCAAATTGATGTCTGGTATCCGACAAAGGAGAGCGAAAAAAAATATAACTATGGTTTCAGCAAAGGAAATGTTGCCAATAAAGCATATATTTCGGCGAAAAAACTTCCGCTTATTTTGTTTTCACACGGAGCAATGGGAGCGGCTTCAAATTACTCGTGGATTGCAGAATACCTCGCACGAAAAAACTATTTGGTTGTTGGCGTGTCGCATTTTGGAGAATCGCCTGTTTTTGGGTTCGATTCGATTGATCCGACTTCAGTTGCCCGATTCGGCGACCGCACAAAGGACTTGAATTTTGCTTTAGAGTTTATAATCGAGCATTCAAAGTATGCGGAAAACATTGATTCCAAACGAATTGGAGCAGTCGGACATTCTTCCGGCGGAGCATCGGTTTTGATGATAAACGGGGCAGAATTTTCACCGACAAAATTAGTTGAATATTGTCGAAAGTCAAAACCCGGCGATGATAAAGGTTGCGATTATCCACGCGGAGTCGAAACCGACATAAAGCGATTTATGCCGACAAAATCGAATCGTGTTTTCAAAGCAATAGTCGTTCTTGATCCGGCAGTCGGACAAGGTTTTACCAAAAATGGTCTTAAATCTTCAATTACGCCGACACTTATCATAGGTTCGGTCAAAAATGATTTCTTGCCGTTCAAGTTTCACGCCGGATATTTGGCAAAACAGATTAAAAAAGCAGAAATTGTCAAACTAAATGACGGAGAAGGACATTTTGTCTATTTGGATGAATGTAATTTGCCGATAAAAGTTATGGAAATTCCGCTCTGCACCGATGCAAACGGCGTTGACCGAAAAGTTGTGCATACAAAATTAGCTATTGCTATTGAACAATTTCTAAATCGTAATATGTAAACAAGATTTTAGCCGCGAATTAACGCAGATGACGCGGATAAAGACAATAAAAATAACTCTGCAACAAATAATCAGGAGAAAATAAAATGAAAAAACATACATACATCGCAACATTATTCGCAATCATTCTTTTCGCGTCAGTTTCAACTTTCGCACAAACCGAAACGCCGAAATTCGACAATGATTTAATGACAGATTTCAGCAAAGGAATGGGCGGAGATTCGGCAAGTTTGGAACGTGCTATGGCGAAAGCGGAGAAAATCTTGGCGGCAAATCCGAAAGATTCGCAAACTATGGTTTGGGCAGGTGCGGCGACTTTGTTGCAGTCGGGACAGGCTTTTATGTCGGGAAATTTTGCCGACGGCGGAAAGTTTTGGGCAGAAGGTCGCCGCAAAATGGACGAAGCAATTTCGCTTGACGGCGACAATATAGAAGTTTTAATCGTTCGCGGTTCAACCTATATCAGTGCATCGGCAAAATATCCGGTGAAAGAAGAAGCCGACAAATTGCGTTCGCTCGGCACGGCTGATTTAGAAAAAATCATTTCGTCAACCGATGGCAAAACGGACGGAAAATCGGTTGGAATTCGCACCAAAGCAATCAGTATTTTCGTCAAACATTACACCGAAACAGGCGACAAAGAAAAAGCCGAAAGTTACAAAAAAATATTGACGGTGAAGTAACTTAAAGTAACAATAAACGAGGTAAGCAAATCTGTTTGCCTCTTTCTGCAATGTCAAAATATTCACGGCTGACGAAAATTATTCTACAAACTTTGTTGCTCAATTGCGTGGCGACAATTTTTGTTA
>JANPBM010000024.1:0-85489 GCA_031430435.1 Acidobacteriota bacterium | reverse complement strand
TGTTGTACTTTTTCGCAAACCAATTCCCGTTAGGTATAGCTTCAATAGTTTTTGAAAGCTAAGCGAACAGTTTAAAGCTAAGTTGAAAGACTGAATTAAATACCTTCAAATAAAACACATAGCCTTATTTATCTCCAAATGCTACCTTTAGTCGGTTGTAGAAAACTTTGTTTGAAGGTACTTTTGCATATTCAAGTTAGCATTATGTCCAATAAAGCTGAAATTTCAATCAAGTTTGGTAAAAAAGTTCGAGAAATCAGAATCCAAAAAGGTCTTTCTCAGGAACAGTTAGCTCATGATGCTAATGTTCACAGAACCTATATAGGCATGATTGAACGTGCTGAAAAGAACATCACTCTCGTCAATATCGAGAAAATTGCTAAGGCTTTAAACATAGAAATAACCGAACTTTTGAAGTAGTAATTATGAGTAGTGATGCAAATCGATTGAGAAAGAAATGGCAAGATTACAGCGGGAAAAATGCAGGTATCGCAGAAAATAATTTTCATGAAACTTTTAGAGTTTTATTTGAAGATACCGAATTCCGAGTCAGAGCAAAACCTGACGAATTCAGAAAGATTTATGTTGGCGTAGAATTAAGCGAACAAGAGCTTTCAGAAATTTACACGCCTGCCGAACCCATTACAATACACGGTGTTGTTCCGGATTACGCCATTGATAATACCGAAACAAACAAAACAATTTATGTAGAAGTTAAACGACAAGACGGTTGGGTAGAAGGCGGAAAACGCTCGGATGGTCGAGGAAATGCTCACGAAAGATCGTGTAAATTTTTCACTCCCGGATTACAAAAAATCTTGCGCGAAAAAGGGAATCTAGGCGATAATGTATTACCGTTTTGGACTGTATTTCAAGGCGACATAACGCGAGACCCCTGCCGAGTAAGAGAAATAAATTGCTGGTTTGACGGTTTAACGGATCATTACTTTTTTTGGAGAGATTCAAATAATTCCGCTCCGCTGATAGAGCATTTCATAGAAAAAGTAAAACCGCTTTTAAGTTAGAATCGCGGTTTTGACTTCATTATATTCTTCTCTGACATCCAAACCCCAAACATCCCAGCCGGCAGGTTTGTGTCTGGCGAATAATTCAATCTTGTCTTGTGTCGGGAACATTTCTTCAATGCCTTTCAAAACTTCGACGGGTTTCGCGCTATGTTCGCTTCGCGGAACTCTAATCAACTGTTTCACACTTCTTGAACCTCTCGGCGTAGGAATTTTTCCCTTTTTGAACACCAAACATAATTCACAATAAGAAACTGTGTATTGACCCGGATTATGGTTCATTTTATCCCATACAAAAGCGACCGTTCGATACTTGAAACCCCAAGCCTGTCCTAATTCAATACCTTGCGCCAGATGCGGATTTGTAACCCACATAAACAAAAGACAATCATCTTTTGCGATTTCTTTGACGGGAATTTTCATCATTTCATCTGTTTTAAGTGTCGGGTATTTGAAATTTGCCGCACTGATAAATATGTTTTTCTCCCAATCGATATTTACGTCTTTCCTACCGCTTTTATCAAATTGCATTTTACCTCCGTAATCCCAAGGCGGATCAACATAAATTATGTCGTACTTTTTTTCGGGTAAGTCAGGGTAAAAGTTGGGCAAATCATTTCTGACAGTCTTTCTTTCTTGCTCTAAATTATAAACTCTGTAACCTGACACAGGTTTTTCTTGCTTTTGATAAATATCTTTAAATAAGCCCGGTTGCTCCATATTTTTAATTAAACTACTTCTAATCAGCCGTTGATTTTTACCTTTTTATATATGCAATATTGTAATAATAAGGTGTTTTTACTATTAGGTACACGGACTTTTTGGTAAATCCAATATAATAAAATTGATTGAATAAAGCAAAAGAGCAATTACTAATCCGTAACCGCCCCAACACTGCTCAAAAAAACCAATTTCGCATATTTGGCAATCACGCCGCGATTGTATTCGGCTTTCGATAATTGCCGATTTTACGCCGTTCCGCAATCACTTTTTCGTTTAATAAATGTCTCGAAGGTTGTCTGAAAGCGAAGGTTTTTTGTTAAGATTCTTATGGTGAATAAAAAAATTATCAAACTCGCGGAAATTATCAACGCGAACGGCGGACGCGCCATGCTCGTCGGCGGTTGTGTGCGCGACGAATTGATGCACCTTGAGCCAAAAGATTTCGACATCGAAGTTTACGGCATCGAACCGCCCGAATTGAAAGAAATTTTGAACGAATTCGGCAATGTAAATACTGTCGGCGAAAGTTTTACGGTCTATAAATTAGGGCATAATTTAGACGTTTCACTGCCGCGTAGAGAACGAAAAATTGCGCGCGGACACAAAGGTTTTGTCGTCGAAGGCGATGCGAATATGTCTTTTGAAGAAGCTGCCAAACGTCGTGATTTTACGATTAACGCGATTATGAAAGACGTTTTGACCGGCGAAATTGTGGACATTTACGGCGGACAAAACGACATTAAACTCAAGAAAATTAAACATATCAACGATGAAACTTTTGTCGAAGATTCGTTGCGCGTTTTGCGGGCGGCACAATTTGCGGCACGTTTTGAATTTGAAATCGAGGCGGCGACAATCACGCTTTGCAAGTCAATCGATTTAACCGATTTGCCGAAAGAACGCATTTGGGCGGAACTCGAAAAGTTGTTGCTGAAATCAAATAAACCCTCAATCGGGCTTCGGTATTTTTACGATTTAAACATCGCAAGTCAACTGTTTCCCGAACTTACGGCACTTGTCGGCGTACCGCAATCGACCGAATGGCACCCCGAAGGCGATGTTGATGTTCACACGCTTTTGGTCACGGACGAAGCAAGAAAACTGATCGACGATTTATCGTATCCGAAACAAATTGCGGTGATGCTCGGCGCGTTGTGCCACGATTTCGGCAAACCCGCGACTACCAAATTTTTCGACGGTCGGTGGCGCGCGCACGGACACGACGAAGCGGGAATCGAGCCGACAATTTCTTTTCTCGACAAACTGGGGATTTTCACGCTCGACGGTTACGATGTCCGTGAGCAAATTATTCAACTTGTGCGGCATCACCTTTTGCCCGGAATGTTCGATAAATCAAAGCCGAATGACGGAGCTTATCGCCGACTTGCCCGCAAGGTTGAACCAGATTTGCTGTATCGCGTTTCAAAAGCGGACGCACTCGGCAGAAATCCGGATTGGATTCCGAAAGAAAAACATTTTAATTCCGATGCGGAAGAACGATTTATCGAAAAGATTCGCAGTTTGAGCATTGAAATAAAAGCGCCCGATTCAATTTTACTCGGTCGTCATTTGATAGATTTAGGCTTGAAGCCGTCCAAACAATTCGGCGACATTCTGCAAACTGTTTACGAACTGCAACTCGACGGCAAAGTTACGAATTTGGATGAAGCGATTGCAGAGGCGAGAAAAATCATTGATATTTAGCGTAAAGTCTGCAAAGATGTTATTCAAGTAAATTTGGAGGTTCCCGAATATGAAAAAATTTGTATGTCTTTTGAGCCTTTTGTTGGCGTTCGCCTTTCAAATCGAAGCTCAAAACAAAACTGAGAAAGTTTCGCCGATTGCAACATATACGCGACTTTTCAATTCAGTAAAAGCAAAAGATTCTGAGGCAATTAAACGTGAAATGTCTGATACAACACTTAAATTTGCCGAAAGTATAGCCAAGCAAAGGAAACAAAATGTTTATCAAATTCTAAAAAATGGATTTTACGCTTCAACTATTACCAAGAAGCTGCCCAAAATGCGAGATGAACGAATTAAAGATAAATACGCAGCCTTAGAAGTTTGGGTTACCAAGGAACGAAAATGGGAAGATGTTTATTTTGTTTTTGAAGATGATGATTGGAAAATTGCAGTCGGTGATATGTTTGCCGGAACATTCAAAAGTCCGGGAATGTCTAAACTGGTCAGAGCGAAAACAATAAACTCGAACCGAGTGAGGAAAAACACTTTCAGAATACCGTCAGTTGACGATTTAAAAAAGATGAGAAAATTACAAGTTGACTAAAGTTAAGATTTTTTGTAATTAACTTAATTCGTAAATTTTCAACCCCCCCGTTCGCTTTCGGAAAATCGTTAAATCCGGTGTAGAATCTTTAATCAAAAGGTTATAAATCCAAGACATTTCGGTTATTTATTTATGAAAAAGTATTCGATAATTTTTATTTTTGCGGCGGCGATGTTGTTTGCGGTCGGAAAAATCACGACCGCACAGGTTGAAAAAGAGCAACAATCGCCGGCTTCCGAAGTTTCCGAACACTCCGTAACAACTGCCCGCCGAGTCAAATTTGATGTTAACGCAAAAGATTTATCTCAGCGTAATGCGTTGCAAACAAACGAGATTGAGCCGAATGAAACTGTGCCGACGGCAACGCTAATCAGCGGAAGAAGCGCGAAGATTCGGGCTGATGTTTATCCGAATGCCGATGTCGATTATTTTGCGTTTTATGCAACGGCAGGCGACAAAATCCATATCGCCACGATGACCGCAAATACGGCGACCGGCACAAGCACGAACAGCATTGTCGATTTAATTTCGACTGACGGAACAACGATTATTGAAACCGACGACGACGACGGTTCGCTTGCCGCTACTGCGTCAAGTATTGCGGGTGCAACAGTTACGACTTCGGGGTTGCAATATATTCGCGTCCGAAATCCTTCGTTGACTTCGCAAATTCGCCCGTATGATTTGTATTTGAACATTCAAAGCGGTTCGCCGACCGCCGAAATCGAGCCGAATGATACAACGGTAAATGCTACGCCGATTCCGGCAAGCGGATTTGTGCGCGGCACGAACAATCCGACCGCCGATTTAGATTTATATTCGTTCAACGCCAACGCCGGCGACACGGTTTATCTGAGCCTCGATCTCGATCCCGAACGCGACAACACCACTTGGAACGGACAACTCGGACTCGGTGTTTTTAACGGATTTATCTTGAACGTAAATGACGCGGGAGCAAGTACGCCGAGTTCCGAAGCGTTTTTTATGAAGATAAAAGCCGGCGGAACATTTTACGCGGCGGTTTCCGCACCGACCGGCGGAGTTGGCGCGGCGACCAATACTTACAATTTAAGCGTTAATATAATTCCCGCAAAAGAAAGCAAATGCACGACTTACAATTCCGTTGCGGCAGCTCAACCGATCGGACCCGACCCGACAAGCCCGAACGCCGTGCAAACAATTACGATTCCCGACAACAAAATTATTTCAAATTTAAGAGTCGGCATTAAACTGAATCACGCTAAACTGCAAGACGTTGATTTGCACATTACGACTCCGCAAGGCAACGATATTACGCTTTTCAACGATGTCGGTCCGACGGGTTTGGGAACAATGGATGTGATTGTCGACGACGATGCGGCTTTTCCGATTAACACTTTTACCACGCAAAGCGAAGTTACTTATCAACCCGAAAATTTCTCGCGTTTGGCGTGGACAAAAGGCGAAAACACTCAAGGAATTTGGACGCTGACGGCACGCGACGACACGGTCGGAGACGCGGGAACCTTAACCGGTTGGAGCGTCATTGCGTGCGAAGAACCGAGTTTACCTGCGCCGAATGAAACGGTTTTGTATCAATCCGATTTTGAGGCAAACGACGGCGGTTTTACACATTCGGGAACGGCGGACGAATGGCAACGCGGTTTACCGTCTGCCGCGCCGATCACGACTTGCGCGAGCGGCGTAAATTGCTGGAAAACCGATTTAGCCGCCACGCCCGACATCAACAGCACGCAAGATTTATTGTCGCCGAACATAAATTTAACAAACCAAATCGGCAAAGCGATTAAGTTGAATTGGTCGCATAAATACGGAATGGAATCGGCGAGTTTTGAAAATTATTTCGTCGAAGTTCGGGAAGTCGGCGGTGCGGGAATGTCGAAAATTGTTTTCCGCCATTTGGACGGTTCGATGCAGGGATTTGTCGGCAGCGGTCCGACAATTACGCTCCAAGCAACGGCAGGTTGGGGAAAACAAGAAGTTGACATCAGCCGCTTTGCCGGAAAAAATATCGAAGTTCGGTTCCATGTCGATACGGATGCAACCACGCAATATCCGGGTGTCGGCATTGACGACGTGAAAGTTTCGGCATCGAATTCGCCGCCGAACGCGGATTTCGACGGCAACGGTTCGACCGATATTTCGGTTTTTCGCAATAACGGCGAAGACGGCGCGGACGGTCGTTGGTATATTTTGACAAATTTAACCACCGGAACTTTTACCGAACAGTTGTTCGGACTCGATACGGATATTCAAGTTCCGGGCGATTACGACGGCGACGGCGACATTGATATTGCCGTTTTTCGCGGAAGCGCGGGCGATTGGTATGTTTCCAAAGGTTCGCGGACAAACTTCGATTTTTCGCACTTCGGAACAACCGGCGATGTGCCTGTTCCCGCCGATTACGACGGCGACGGCAAGACAGATTTAGCCGTTTTTCGCCCAAGCAACACAACTTGGTATATTCGCCGAAGTTCCGATATGACCGTTCAATACATCGTGTTCGGGTTATCGACCGACAAATTTGCGCCAAAAGATTACGACGGCGACGGCAAAGCCGATATTACGATTTATCGCAACGGCGTGTGGTATATTTTCCAAAGTTTTTATCAAACCGTGCGGATTGTAAATTTCGGAATATCAACGGATACGCCTGTTCCCGCCGATTACGACGGCGACCGCAAAGCTGATATTGCGGTTTATCGAACAGGGAATTGGTATGTTCAAAACAGCGGAAATTGCACCGTAACTTTCTTTAATTGGGGAACAACCGGCGATCTTCCCGCGCAAGGCGATTACGACCGCGACCGCAAAACCGATTACGCGATTTTTCGCCCGAGTACCCGAAATTGGATTATCAATAAATCTTCCGACTCAACATTTTTCGGGGTAAATTGGGGGATTTCGAGCGATGTTTTAATTCCGCCGCGATAATACTTTACCGAATTACAAAAAGACATTGTGAATTACTCGCAATGTCTTTTTCTTTTTAAATCGGAATTAGGTTAAAATAATCATCAACCGTCATCTGTAAAAATTCGGGAAATTGCATACTTACAGAGCATTGCGGAGCATTTTCCCAAGAGGTTCGACTCCTCGTTTGTGTGGTTACAATTTACGACTGTTAATCGTTTCCAAATAAAAGCGGCGGCGGAAAAAGAACGGCTTCGGCGAATCGGAAAAAGGTTTGCAAAATCAAGGATACCGTTGAAAAACTTAATTGATTTTCCCCGATTTCTGATGTTCTTTTTCCAAAACCGCAAATTTTATGTTTCAAATAAATCAAAGTGAAATACGCAAAAGTTTTTGGCGAGTTCGATTCTCGGTGTTGCCGAACGAAATTGGTCTGCTTTATCGCAAAAACCTGCTTGAAAAGAAAATTAACGCAGGTATTTACGACTATTTTGACTACGGCAAAGAGTTGAATTTACTGACTTTATCGCTCACAAATCGGTTACTGACAGTTTCAAATCAAGAAGTTTTGACGAAAGATAACGTTGCTTTGCGATTTTCGTATTTTGTCGAATATCGAATTGAAAATGCCGAAAAATTTGTCGAAAAAAACGATGTATTTTCAGCGCCTTACAACGTTTACTTCAACGCCGAACAAGTTATTCATAATCTCTCGCAAGTTTCTCTGCGGAAAGTAATTTCAGAAATCGAGAGCGAAGAATTAAACGAAAAACGCAATGAGATTTTACCTGAAATTCCGAAAGATTTACAAAAAGACTTGAGCGAATACGGCATCGGAATTACGCGAGTTTTAATCAAAGATTTAACGTTTCCGAAACAAATTCAAGACTTATTCGCCAAACAGCTTGAAGCCAAAATTCGCGCCAAAACCGACTTGGAAAATGCCCGCACCCAAGTTGCGACGGCTCGCGCCTTAAAAAATGCCTCCGAATTGATGAAAGGCGACGAAAACATCAAGTTTATGAAGTTTATGGAAACGATTACCAAGATTTCCGAAAAAGGAAAACACACTTTTGTAATCGGTGACGTTCGCCAAATTGAAGGAAAATAATGCAATCAAACCCTGTGCAAAAAATGACGTTGGAAGAGTACCTTGAGTTTGATAAAAACTCGGACGGGCGTTTTGAGTTTCACAACGGGTATATTGTTGAAATGAGCGGCGTAAGTATTGAACACGGCGATATTGAAGCAAATTTGATGACCATTTTGAAAAACAAGGTTGCCGACAGAGATTGTAAAATAAATCCTGCCAATATCCGTCTGAAAGTACCGAAACTGCCGACTTATCGTTACGCGGATTTATCGGCATTGTGCGGAAAACGAATTATCGAGAAATTTTCGGGCTTAGATGTTTTGGTTAATCCGGCTTTGATTGTTGAAGTTCTGTCGCCTTCGACCGAAAATTATGATCGCGTCGAAAAATTTACCGAGTATAAATCAATTGAAAGTTTTCGAGAGTATTTAATTGATTTCCCAAACTAAACCGTTTGTTACGCTTTACACCAAATACAATGAAATATTTTGGTTTCAAAGTGAATATAAAGCGGGCGAAACTTTGAAACTCGAATCGCTCGAATGCGAATTAAATGTTGATGAAATTTACTTGGGTATTGAATTTGAGTTAGAATAGATTTTTAATAAGCAATTTTAGGAGAAATTAAATGCAAGAAGCGTTAGGAATGGTTGAAACAAAAGGACTTATCGCCACGATTGAAGCGGCTGATGCGATGGTCAAAGCGGCGAATGTTGATTTGGTCGGCTACGAAAAAATCGGTGCGGGATTTGTAACGGCGATTGTTCGCGGCGATGTCGCGGCGGTCAAAGCGGCAACGGACGCAGGTGCGGCGGCGGCACGCAGAGTCGGCGAATTGGTCAGCGTACACGTTATCCCGCGTCCGCACGGCAGCGTCGAAGATGCGTTGCCAATCGGCATTAAGTAAGTGAAAAGTGAAAAACTAACAGTGAAAAATTATCGAAATATCACTATTTACTATTCACTATTCACTATTCACTTTTTATGATAATCGGACGCATACTCGGAACAGTAGTTTCAACGCAAAAAGACGAACGTTTACTCGGCAAAAAACTGCTCATCGTCAAACCCGTAAACCTTGACGGCACAGACCAAAGCGGTTATGTTGTTGCGGTTGATACGGTTGGAGCAGGTTTTCACGAGAAAGTTTTGGTCGTCGCGGGTTCGTCCGCGCGTCTCGCCGAAGGCAACAAAGATTGTCCGGTTGATTCGGCAATTATCGGCGTAATCGATACCGTAGATTTTAATTAAAGTCCGGGAAGTCTTGAAAGTTTAGGGAGTCTAGGAAGCAAAACTCTTCTTCCTTACTAGACTTCCCGGACTGTTCCGGACTTCCCGGACTTGATAAGAATGCAAATTGCCCGTGTCATCGGAAACATAGTTTCAACCGTTAAAAACGAATCGCTTAATGCTCGTAAGTTGTTGATAGTGCAAACTTTAGATGCTGATTTGAAGCCGAAAGGCTCGCCGTTGATTGCGTTGGACGCGGTTGGGGCAGGCGTTGGCGAACTGGTTTTTTGGTGTCGCGGCAAAGAGGCGAGTTTTCCTTTCAAACGCGACAACACGCCGACAGATTGCACAATTATCGGTATTATTGATTCGGATAATCACGTTTACAAAAAGCTATGATCGAGAAATATATCAACCCGTTTACGGATTTCGGCTTCAAAAAAATCTTTGGCGACGAGCAAAACAAAGATTTGCTGATTGATTTTCTCAACGAAGTTTTACAAGAAAAAAGTAAAATTGTAGATTTAACTTTCCTTAAAAACGAACAACTCGGCGTTTCGCAATCAGACCGCAAAGCCGTCTTTGATTTATATTGCCAAAACGAAAAAGGCGAAAAATTTATTGTCGAATTACAAAAAGCCAAACAAGAATTTTTCAAAGATCGAAGCCTTTATTACGCCACGTTTGCCTTGCAGGAACAAGCCGTGCCGGGCGATTGGGACTTTAAATTGAACGCGGTTTATTCGGTTTCGATAATGGATTTTGTGTTTGACGAACATTCGGAAAATAAAGACAAACTGCGGCACGACGTTAAACTTATCGAAGTGGAAACGGGCAAAGTTTTCAATCCGAAACTGCGTTTTATTTATTTGGAAATGCCCAAATTCAACAAAACCGAAGACGAATTAGAAACAAATTACGATAAATGGCTTTATCTTTTGAAAAATTTGGCGAGATTGCAAAACGCCTCGCCTAAATTACAAGAACGAGTGTTCAAAAAAGCGTTTGAAGTTGCCGAAATCGCCAATTATACTCGTGAAGAGTTTCGTAATTATCAAGACAGCGTTAAGTATTATCGAGACTTGAAAAATGTGGTTGATACAGCGATAAAAGAAGGAACGGCACAAGGCAAAGCAGAAGGCAAAGCAGAAGGCAAAGCAGAAGGCAAAGCAGAGAAAACCTTAGAGATTGCCTTAAAAATGAAAAGACTTAATGTTGAAATTGAAACAATCATCACCGCCACAGGGTTGAGCCGCGAAGAGATAGAAAAATTGTAAATGTTGTTAGCCAAAGTAATCGGAAATGTAGTTGCAACGCAAAAAAATCAGCGATACGAAGGTTCGCGGGTAATGTTGTGTCGGCAAATTACGCCCGAAGGCATTGATATGGATTACACTTGCCTTGCTCTCGATTCGGTTTCCGCCGGCGAAGGCGACATTGTTTTGATTCTGCAAGAAGGTTGGGGAGCATCAACCGCCGCGACCGGAAAACAAGGTGCCGCAATCGATTCCGCAATCGTCGGCGTAGTTGATTATATTGATTTGCTGCGAGACGAAAAATGAATATAACACAGGGACAATTTCAAATTTTAGGGTTCGCAATACTTTTTTGTGTCGTTTTAGTTGTTTTGTTCGGGCAAGCAATGAATTCGATTGTCGGTGAAAAAGGCGTGATTCTTAAAACGGAGTTTGTAAAAAACAAAGGAGAACTGACGGAGTTGGTCGGAACACGAACCGAAGCCGTAAAAACCGCATTACTTGTTGATACGATAGGTTTTATTCCGATTTATTTTTTACTTTTTACCTTAATAATTTGGTTTTTGGCACAACAGCCGTCTCAGTTGTCAAAATATGCGGCAGTTGCTTCGGGAATTTTTGCGGTCGCGACAATCTTTTTTGATTTGTCGGAAAACCTTAAAATCTTTGACGGTTTCAGAAAAAATCCGATGTCTGACCCGATAAATGTTGCAAGTTCCGCGTTCGGGAAATGGTTTTGTTTTTTTATCACGACCGCAATCTTATCGAACGCATTTTGGAAACCGCACTATTTAACCATAATTATCGCCTCGTTGTTACTTGTAAGTTCAACAGTCGGACTAACGGCATTATTTTTGGCAAAATATGAGTTGATTCCGCTTTCAATTTTGCCGGCTGTTTCAGGCTTAACAATTTGCGGAGCCGGTTTTATTTTTTTCACGGACAAAATCCGGTTGATTTATGAATGAAAAAGCGAAACAAATAGCAGAACGAGTTGCAAATCGTTTGAACGGAAACTCAAATGATGAAGTCGCATCTCTGCGTGAAAATATCGCGCACCTGAATTCAAGAATCGTGCAACTCGAATCTCAAATAAACCCGCCGACTCACGACTCGCGACTATTGACTCGCGACTTGTCAAAACATCCGAGTTTAGATAAATTCAAAGTTGCCGAAGCCGTGGTCGAAGAGTTAGTCAGCTTTTTTGAAGCGGAAAAGTCCTGTATGTTTGAGCCTGATAAATCTTGCGACAAGTGTTCAATGTGCAGTTCGCGCGGATTTTAGTGTAATATGTCAAGAATTAAACATGTAATTTCTAATGATGAGCAAAGCCTATAAATTCTCGGATTTTATCCTCGACAAACAAACAATCGCCGTTTATCACAATAATATCCAAATCCAAATAAGTTCGCGCGCGTTCGAGATCCTTTATTTTTTAATCGAAAGAAGAGGCGAAGTTGTTGAAAAAGATGAGATTTTAGAACGAGTTTGGAAAGACAGTTTTGTCGAAGAAGCAAATTTGCCCGTCCATATTTCCGCAATTCGCCGAGTTTTGCAAGAGAAAAAAGGTGAAAGTCGTTACATCAGAACTATTTCGGGACGCGGCTATAGTTTTATCGCCAACGTTGAGGAAATAAGTTCAACCCAAATATACCGACCTGCCGTTAAACAAGAAACTGTCGAAAAAGAAAATATTTCGATTGCCGTGTTGCCGTTTACCTTTGAATCAACCACCGAAGATAACGAATATCTGGCAAACGGAATTACGCAAAGTTTGATAAACGATCTTTCGCAAATACAAAACTTGCGGGTTTTGGCTTACAGTGCGGTAAAACCTTACAAAAACTCCGAACTTGAATTACAGGAAATCGGTTTTTTATTGGATTCCGACAAAATACTAACCGGTAGTATTTCCGAATACAAAGGCAAACTGGAAATTGTCGCCGAACTTATAAATGCAAGCGATAAAAGATGCCTTTGGGGAACTTCGCAGGTATTTGAAGCAGACGATATTTTTAAGGTTAAAAAAGAAATTTCACTAACCATCACAGAAAAATTGAAACTCAAATTAGGCGACAGTAAACTTGTGCAAACGAAAGAGATAGATTCGGAAGCACAAAAACTTTACTATCGCGGAAAGTTTATTTTGGAATCTCGTGGAACGCGAAAAGATTTGGGCGAAATTTTGTCGCAAGCGTTAAAATTTTTTAATGAAGCTGTCAAAATAGACCATAACTATACACTTGCTTACACAGGTATAGGTAGTGCATACGTTTCCTTACATAATTATAACCTCATGGAAAGAGAAACTGCGTTTAGGGAGGCAAAAAAAGCCTTGCAAAAAGCATTAAATACAGATGATAAACTTTCAGAACCATTTGTTTTAAAAGGCTCAATCGAAGTGATGTTTGAAGCGAATTTTGCAGGTGCAATTAAGGCTCTTGATAAAGCAATAGAATTAAACCCAAATAATCCTGATGCTTATCATTGGAAAAGTTTGGTTTATATGTTTTTAGCCAAGTTTGATGAGGCTTTATGTTTGGAAGAGAAGGCAGTAAGGTTGGATCCAACATCAGGTAGATTTAATGAGAGTTTGACAAGAATTTTTTGTTTCTCAGGAGATTATAAAAAAGCAATCATTCAGGCTGATGAGATTTTGGAATTTGATAGGCAATCACTAGCTTCCAATTTGTTTAACGCAATTAGCTATGCAGAACTCGGATTTCTTGATTCTGCTTTGGCTTACATCGAAAAAGCAATAGAAATAAGGACTTATCCTGATGTTCTTTTAATGAAGGCTTATATATATGTTTTGTTAAATCAAAACAAAAAGGCGAGCGAGATTTTAGACAGGGTGATTCTTAATTATCCATCAACTGAAATTGATTATACTGACATTGCTTTCGTTTATTCAGCAATGAATGAAATTGACCTTGCTTTTGAATATTTATATTCGGCACTAGAGAAAAAAACAGTCGGTATGATTACCTTGAAAATTGACGTGCGTTTCAAAAATTTACGAAAAGATCCTAGGTTTGTACCTCTCTTGGAAAAATTGAATCTCAAATATAAACTCCACAAAAATCTTTTAGAAATTTTTAGAATCATTTTAGAAATCTTTAAGACTTTCCTTGTCAATTCCGCTTATTCTCAACTTGCCCGGAAAAATAAAAATATAGGAGACCTAAAATGAAAATTCACTTGTTAGTTTTGTGCGTAATAATATTTGCAACAGCTTCATTTGGACAAACCGGTTCACAACAATCTTTAGCCGACAGTTTGGTCGGAGATTGGGTGTCAACCACATTGGAAAACGTTCATAAAATCAAAATTGAAAAAACGGACAATGTTTTGTTGATAACCGAGGAATCGACCGAAGTTTCAAATCCGAATCAAAAGCCGTATATTACCGAAAGTAAGATATATCTTGACGGTCGAATCCAAAAAGACGGACTGAAACAATCGATAACTGAGGCGAAAACCGAAGTCAAAGGTTCAAAATTGATAACAACTTTCTACACAACCGAAAATGGAAAGCGAAAAGAATCTTTCAAGGAACGTTTGAGTCTTAAAGACGGAAAATTGGTCAGAGAAGCTCAAGTAAAACTTAGTGTTCCGTTTCTCGCCGCCGGAACTAAAGAAATTTTTGTGAAAATCAACAAATAAACAGGAGAAGATAATGAAACAAATAATAACTTGCACGGTCTTTATCGTGCTTTGGGGAACCTTTGCCTTTTCGCAAAATCAAACGTCAAAAGATGAATATCATAAATATGAAGTTTTCGCAGGTTATTCAGAAAATTCACTGCTTGATCCAAGTCGGATAGAAAATTCCGATTCGCCCGATGGAATCAAAGCCTTTAGCGGATTGAATGTCTCAGCGACCTACAATTTTAAACGATTTATTGGCTTAAAAGCTGATTTTTCAGGACATTACAAAGACTACAGCGTTAAAATCGTTTCGCCTATTATTACTACAGGGAGAATTAAATCAAATATATACAATTTTTTTGGTGGAATTCAAATAAAAGATAATAAAAAATCAAAGCGATTTTCTCCGTTTGCTCATGCCTTGGTTGGAATATCCGCAAGTAAAGTAACTGTGCAATCTTCAGCGTGCCCTTTATTGCCTATGTGTAAGGAATCAAATAGTGGTCTCTCGTTAGCAGTTGGTGGCGGAGTAGATTTAAGAATCAAGAAGAAATTCTCAATTCGCTTAATTCAAATAGACTACAATCCCGCGTTTTTTAAAACAAAGGAAAATCGATTAAGAGCCGGTTTCGGAATAGTTTTTCATTAGATAAATTCTCACGCTTCACAAACAAAAAGAGCCGCGAAAGTTAACTTTCGCGGCTTTTTTTAAGTTTGATAAACTCTGAATTATTTATTTACCGGAGCAGTTGCAGGTGCTTTTCGCAACGAATCCGAATTGATTTTTGGAGCAGTTTTTGCACTTTCTTCAGCTTTGAAGTAAGGTTCTTCTTTAAAGCCGAAAATGCTTGCAGTCAAAACCCCGGGAAACGCATTTCTTTCCGTATTATATTTGGTTACGGCTTCACTATAATCAATACGGGCAACGTTCAAACGATTTTCAGTACTTGAAAGTTCGTCTTGCAATTTCAAAAATGATTCGTTCGAGCGAAGTTGCGGATAGCTTTCCTGCAAACTTAAAAGTCTGCCGATTGTTCCGCCGAAACTATTGCTTGCTTCAATGGTTGCTTGACGTTGTTCAGGCGTATCGGCAGGAGGAATTGCAGTTCCTCCTCCGAGCAGTTTAGAACGTGCATCGGCAATTTGTCCGAAAACTTCTTGCTCTTGGATTCCAGCCATTTTTGCGGCTTCAACTAAATTCGGCACTAAATCGGCACGGCGTTGTAAATTGCTTTCAACATTTGCCCATTTCCCCTTAATTCCTTGCTGTCCCGCTGTCAAAGAATTGTAATTGCAACCGCTGAAACTAAACGCGGCAACCAAAATTATTGTTAATAAAAGTGTCTTTTTCATTTTCCTTTTCTCCTCATAAAAAGTTAATTGTTAATTGTTCGTTGATTGGTTATCGGCTTACAAACCTTTATCAAT
Organism: Acidobacteriota bacterium; assembly: GCA_031430435.1. Lineage (GTDB taxonomy): Bacteria > Acidobacteriota > Blastocatellia > Pyrinomonadales > Pyrinomonadaceae > JANNVK01. The sequence goes on along the minus strand of JANPBM010000024.1, from coordinate 69,880 downwards.
CAACCGTTTACGATTTTCGTATCTTGTCAACTGCATCAATCACACGCTCGATTTCTCGCATATAATCGGCGAAAATTTGATTCGCGGAAACTTCATCAAGTGGGTTGGATGCAGAACTTTCACGGATCTCAAATATTTTTTCAAACGGCGTTTTGTCTAACCTTAAACGGTTTGCGGTTGCCGAAACAATCTCGCGTTTCGTAATCGGCGATTTTACATCGTGCAACAATAAAACTGCTCGAAACAACGACGCAAAACTCGTTAAACTTTCCGACATTAATCCGCATAAATTTACGACCGAAGCCGATGCCGGAATGTATAAACGGCGTAACTGCAATAACTTACTGCGTAATTCATATTCGGTTTGATGGCGTAAAAATTCGTCTGAAATCCGTAAATCACGCAAAACATCATCGCCGTATAAAACCTTTCGCGCGCGTTCCATCTGGTGAAATTCGATCGGGAAAACATCCGCCGCGTTTTGCAGTTCCGAAACCGTGAAATAAATCGGCAACGGATGCCCCATTTTTTGCCATTCACGCATCGGTGCTTGGGCGTTACGCAAATCTTTCGGACGAATTTCGCGCAATGCAATCAGCAAATTGTAATCCGATGCCTGTGCGACAAAATCGCCCGCCGCCGCCGAACCGTAAAGAATCACAGACGCAAGATTTTCGCCGTGCGTCGCCTTTACGTCATCGATAAAATTCTCAAATTGTTGTAGCGCGAAAGACATAAATTTTATTTTTCCAAACTGATAAGTCTTTGATTTGTTGAATCAGCAAATACGGTTAATTTTTCAAGCAGCAATGCAAACCTATCATCAGTTTTGTTTTGTGCATCAGCCAAAGCCGCAATTTTATCGTCAGTCCGAGTTTGTGCATCAGCCAAAGCCGCAATTTTATCGTCAGTCCGAATTTGTGCATCAACTAAGGCGTTAATTTTCTCGCTTAGATTCTCATCTTCCTTGATAGAGTCGAACAGTCTGTCATTGTGGCTGTCTGTTAATTTTGTCAGCAGTTCAATCGCTTCCTCGATGCCTTTAACTTTTCGTTCAACTTTAATTATTTTTTGCTCTATATCCATTCTGTGTTTACCTTAAAATCTACCAATCGCCGCCACTTCCGCCGCCGCCGAAATCACCGCCGCCGCCAAATCCGCCCCAATCGCTTCCGCCGCCGGAACTTCCCCAACCGGAATCGGACGAATCGCCGCTGCTTCCCCAAATAATTGCAGACCCGATGCCGCTGCTCGTATTTCCGCCGAAACCGCCGCTTCGCCAACGATCTTTATCTCCGCCGCTTCCGCCGCCGTTTCCATTATTTCCGCCGCCGCGACTGAAAATTACGAGTAAAAAGACGACTAAAATTATCAAACAAATCGCCACTAAACAGATGGATGAAAGTCCGCCGGATTCTTTACTCGATTCGGTCGAATTTGCCGAAGGATCGCTTTTACGCTCCTCGATGGTTTTGATATAAGCGTCAATCGTGTCGCTTATTCCTTTGGTGTAATTGGCTTGTTTGAACGCCGGAACAAGATATTGGCGTTGCAGTTGCCCCGAAATTCCGTCGGTTAATTCGTCTTCCAAATCTTTGCTGACTTGCGTAAAATACTTTCGGTCGTCAACCGCAATCACCACCAAAGCACTCGGATTGTCGTCGTCTTTCGAGCCGATTTTCCAACCTCGCGCAACTGCCATCGAATAATCGAAAATCGGACGGTCGCCGGTTGTTTTAATCGTGACGACCGCAATTTCAACCGACGGATTCGTTTTTGCTTTGAAATCACGCAGTTTTTGTTCGATTTGAGCTTGCGCTCCGTCTTCGATAATGTTTGCGTAATCATTGACCATAGCGGTCGGGGCAGGCAACGGCGATTCGTTTACCGAAAAAGGTTTTGCTTGAGCAAACACAGCCGAATTCGCCAAAATAACGAAGATAAATGTTGTAATTGTCCGACGTAATTTCATATTTTCAGTCAAATCCGACACACTTTTACGAAAAAAATATGATGAGGTTTTAATTTTCTAAGGCTGTATGCAAAACATAATGCAAAGCGAAGAATAAAGCAACGCCCGCGAACACAAAAAGCGAAATAATCGGACGTTTTCCGCCGTGATGATTGACTTCGGGAATCAAATCGCTGGCAGCGACATAAATCATCACACCGCTCGCCACCGGCAACGCGTAAATCAACGAAAATCCGATGCTTGCACCGACAAAAACGTAAACTGACACGCCGATTAAGGTTGTCAGCCCGACGATTGATGTCGCAATCAATACTTGTTTGAATCCTTTTCCGCTTGCCACTATCAACGATGCGACCGTAAATCCTTCGGGAAATTTGTGCAGAAATATCGAAATAAAAACTAAAAAACCGACCTTGAAATTTACCTGCGAAGCCGCCGCAATAGAAACACCGTCGAAAAACGTGTGCATCAAAAGTCCGCCGATTGCCGTGTAAGCCGATTTTGAGGAAATAATATGCTCTTCGCAATGATGAACTTCTTCGCCCAAATGAATGTGCGGAGCAATTGTGTGTTCAAAAAATTGCGTCAAAAGATAGCCGGCTAAAACCAACATCATCGGAAAAATAAAAGTTTCGCCGTTGTCCTGCGCTCCGATATTTTTCCAAAGTTCAAAAACATTCGGTAAAATTTCAATAAATGTTACGGCAAGCATAAATCCGGCGCCCAATGCCAAAACATATTTCAAATGATTTTTATATTTTGTGTAAATACCCGACGGAAAAAGGATTATTCCGCCCAAAACATTGGCTGATGCGGCAATCAAGCCGAGAATTAAAAGTTGAAGAGAGTCGGAATTCATTATAAAAACTTTAACTTAAAGAAAAAAAAATGCAAGGAAACGACAATGTATTGTTTTATCTGAAATTTATCGGACATTAAGTCGCGTCTTAAGCACTTGAATAATTAAGCCTGTGGAAAAAATGTGAAAAAAGGCTTGACAGACAAAAAAAATAGTCGTAAGATTTTTTCTAAGTGATTGAAAAGGCTATCTTAAAGGTGGTTTTAGTGAATAAATAAATGTGTTTAAGGTCTAACCTAATGTTTTACTCAAGGTTTTAAGCACTAACCCCCAAAATTCAAAGGCTGACAGGAAATAATAACACTCTCCTATAAGTTATTTCCGAAGCATAACTAAATAATTTTACATTTTTATTCCGGTGCAGGCTTTCAAGCAACCGTGATTTTCAGGCTCTTTGAACGTGCAAAAAACAAACAGCGAAAATATACACACATCTGTCTTGCTTGCCGAATGTTTAGAATTTCTAAACCCGAAGCGAGGCGAAACTTTTGTCGATGCCACGCTCGGTTTAGGCGGACACTCGGAAGCCGTTTTGACGACAGGCGCAAAAGTTGTCGGAATCGACCAAGACCTTGAAGCGATTGAACTTGCGAAAACACGCTTGGCAAAATTCGGCGATGATTTCAGCGTTATTCACGCTAATTTCTCTGAAATTAAGCAAGTTATTACAGAGCAAGTTGACGGTATTTTAGCCGATTTGGGGGTTTCGTCTTTGCAGTTCGACAGCGAAACGCGCGGTTTCAGTTTTCGGTTCGACGCTCCGCTGGATATGCGAATGGACGCGAATTCGGACAACCCGACCGCCGCCGAATTGCTCGAAACGCTTTCCGAATTTGAAATTGCCCGAATTATTTACGAATACGGCGAAGAAAGATTTTCACGCCGAATTGCCCGAAACATTGTCGAAAAACGCGAACTGGGCGAACCCGTTCAAACGACTAAGCAACTTGTCCGTTTAATCGGAAACTCAAAAAGCAAGGAAAAAATTCACCCTGCGACGCGAACTTTTCAAGCGTTGCGAATTGCCGTCAACGGCGAACTCGATATTTTACAACAGTTTACCGTTGATTGTATCAATAAATTGAAACCGAACGGACGATTGGCGATAATCAGTTTTCATTCGCTCGAAGACAGAATTATCAAGCAAGCGTTCCAAAAATTTGCCGGAAAGTGTACTTGTCCGCCGAAATTTCCGCAGTGTTTTTGCGGAGCAGAAAAGAAAATTGAAATTTTGACACGCAAACCTGTCGTGCCGAACGAAGTTGAAATCGACGAAAACCCGCGTGCGCGAAGCGCCAAACTTCGCGTGTGCCGAAAACTTACTTAAAACTCTGTGATGAAAAAAAGAAATTTGCCGCAAAATGAAAAAAATGAGCGTGTTCGCCGTGAACGCGACCCGATTCCGTGGCGTTATTGTTTTCTGACGTTGCTCTGCGGCGGAATTTTGGTGATTGGTTTTTTCTTTGCCGCCCGACAACATTTTTCCGCCATTTCACTCGGTATGAAAAATTCCGAACTTCGTAAACAGCGCGATGATTTGCAAACCGAACAACGCCGGTTGAAAGTTTCGCGCGAGGTCGCATTTTCGCCTTCCGAACTTGAAAAAGTTGCACGCGGAATCGGCTTGGAAAAAGTTTCAAACGTGGCGTATCAAATCGCCGGCGTGGAAAAAAAAGTGGAAGAAAAAGTGAAGAATGCTTTTGCGAAACCAACCAAAGATACAAAATCGGAAAAGTCGGCGAACAACGACAAATCAGCTAAAACCGCGAAATCATTGAGCGAAATTATCAAAAACGATGATTCAAAGGACGCGAAAAAAGAAGAGAAGCCAAGCAAATCCGATTCAACCAAGCAAGACGCAAAACTCGATAAAAAAGGTAAGTAAAAATCATGGCAAAACGCAAACCTGTTAAAAAGAAGCAAAATTCCGTCCAAACTGCCTTTACGCGGTTTATGTTTATCGTCGCGTTTTTTACTGTTTGGATTGGTGTTATCGGCGTTCGTCTCGTGCATTTGCAAGTTACGCAACACAGCGATTTACGCGAAAAAGCGGTTAATCAACGCCGTGACGAGTTTAAAGACAGAGCGTTACGCGGCACAATTTTTGACCGTTCGGAACGTGCCTTGGCAATCAGTTTGAAAGCGAAATCGTTGTTTGTCGATCCGACCGAAATCGCCGACATCGATGTTCAGCCGATTGCTTATCGCGTGGCTCACACGCTTAATTTGAAACCGAACGAAGTCTTTGGCGAACTTCGCAAAGCCAAAGATAATAACCGCCGTTTTGTTTGGCTGGCTCGCAAACTCGACGAAGAAAGTGTCAATAAAATCAACAACTTAAACCTTGATGTTTTGCATTGGAAAGAAGAACAGACACGAAGTTATCCGCACGGCGTTTTGGCTTCGCACATCATCGGTTTCAGTAATTCCGAAGAAGTCGGACAAGCCGGAATCGAGCTTTCACAGGAAAAATATCTGCACGGCGAAACGGTCGAAGTGCATCAAGACAAAGATCGACTCGGCAGGGTTTTTGACCGCGAAGAAACCGAAGGACGCAAACCGCCGAAAGACGTTGTTTTAACGATTGATTACGGAATTCAATACAAAACCGAGCAAGCGTTGGCGAGAGGTGTGGCGAATGCGAACGCCAAATCGGGAACCGCCGTCGTTTTGAATCCGAAAAACGGCGAGATTTTGGCGATGGCAACCGTGCCGACTTTCGACCCGAATAAATACGGTGAAGTTTTGCCGGATAATTTGAAGAATCGGGCAATTCAAGATTATTACACGCCGGGATCGACCTTTAAGCTGGTAACATATTCATCGGCAATCGAAGCGGGTTTGATTAAGCCCGAAGGCACAATCGATGTCAGCAAAGGATTTATCAAAGTAGCCGACCGCGAAATTGCGGATTCGCACAAATCCGGCGTGATTTCATACGCGGAAGCCTTTGCTGTTTCGAGCAATGTGGCGGCGGTTACGACGGGTTTGCGGGTCGGTAAACAAAATTTTTTCGAGACGGCGACCAAATTCGGTTTCGGGCAAACGACCGGCATCGAACTTCCGGCTGAAACCGGCGGGATTTTGCATCCGATTCAAAATTGGAATCCCGATTCTTTGGCTTCGATGTCGCTCGGTTATGAAATTGGTATCACCACCTTGCAAAATGCTTCGGCATTTGCGACTATTGCCAACGGTGGCATAAGAATCAAGCCGCACATAATAAAAGAAATCAGAGAAGCGGACGGAAATATTCTGCCGCAAAATTCCCCCGAATCGGTTCAGGTAATCACGCCCGAAACTGCGACTGCAATGCGTAAAATGTTGCAAAAAGTAGTTTTAGCGGGAACAGGTGTGAGAGCGCAACTAAACGGTTACACGGTCATCGGCAAAACCGGGACGGCGTGGAAGTACGACGAAAAACTGAAACGTATCAACCAAGAAAAATATGTTTCGTCTTTTGCGGGCATTGCTCCGATGGAAAATTCGGCGGTTGTTATCGTTGTGGTTTTGGATGAACCGAAAGGCGAATTTCGGGACGGCGGACACGTTGCCGCACCGATTTTTCGTGAAATCGCCGAACAGATTTTGCCCGAATTAGGCGTTGAAGCCGACGGCACCAAGCCAAATACTTCGGCAGAATTGATTACCGAAGATAAAGGCGGTCATAAGGTCGAGAAAGCCGAGAAAGTAAAGAAAGTCGATGCGCCGAAAACGCTGAATAACGATAAGAAGTCCGAGAAATCGGCGAAACCGACTAAAACCGAGGTTGCCGAAAATAAACCGGTCAAGGAATCAAAAAATTCGGGGGAAACAAAAGATTCAAAAGACTCGAAAGACTCGAAAACTTTAAAAGAAGCGAAGCCGAAAGACGAAGCAAAAAATAAATCATCAGGGAAAGATAAAACTTGAAACTAGAAATCGTTGCCGAATATATGGAAGCCGATGCTTCCGCCCTTAATCCCGCTTTGCTTGCGGTTGAAGTCAATGCGTTTGCTCTTGACTCGCGCGAAGTGCCGGCGGGCGGTGTCTTTTTTGCCCTTTCACAACCCGATTACGCCAATAATTGTTTCAATGGTGATTTTAGCGATTCTCATATATTTATTCCGCAAGCATTCGCTCAAGGAGCGTCTGTTTGTGTTGTTCGCCCGGATCGTTACGAAGAACATAAAGCGATTTTAGAACCTTTTCGCGACAAACTTTTGTTCGTCAACGATTGTATTTTAGCCTTTCAATTACTTGCTCACGGTGTTTATTCGGAATGGAATAAACCCGTTGTCGCAATTACCGGAAGCGCGGGAAAAACTACCGCCAAAGAACTCACGGCTCACGTTTTATCGTCGAATAGTCGCAAGGTTTTGCGAAATATCAAAAATTACAACAACGGTTTAGGTTTGCCGATAACGGTTTTGAACCTCGCCAAAGATTCAACTTACGATGTCGCCGTATTGGAAATGGGAATGTCCACGCCGAACAACGAAATTGCTCGTTTGTGTCGCATTACACCGCCTGATATTGCCGTTGAATTAAACGTTTTGCCTGTTCACGTCGAGCATTTAGGTTCGATTGAAAACGTGGCGAAAGCTAAAGCCGAACTCGTTGAAGGAATGCGAAGCGAAGGAACGGCTGTTTTGAACGCGGACGATTTTCGCGTTATGGCAATGAAGGTGTTATGCGATAAATACGTCAGTTTCGGCATTGAAAACAAAGCTGATGTGATGGCGAAAAACATTAAGTTCGAGCGTTTCGGCGAAACAACTTTTACGCTTGCAACTCCGACCGGCGAAGCCGAAGTTGCGTTCAAATTATCGGGTAAACACAACATCTTAAACGCGCTTGCCGCGTCCGCCGTCGGACATCTTTTCGGAATGTCCGCCGTTGAAATCGCGGAAAGTTTGAAAACAGTCGAACCACCGGCGCAACGCGGCGAAGTTTTGCATTTCAAAGCAGGTTTTACGGTTATCAACGATTCGTATAACTCAAATCCGGCGGCATTGCTCGGAATGATTGAAACTTTGGTCGAAGGCGGACAATTTGCGACGCGAAAAATTGTGATTGCGGGCGAAATGCTCGAACTCGGCGAAAATGAAGCCGCGATTCACCGTGAAACAGGCGCGAAAATTGCCGCCGGCGGCATCGATATTCTCTACGGTGTGCGCGGTTTGGCGAGCGAACTGATTTTGGGCGCAACGCAAAACGGTTTGCGCGAAACAAAGACTTTTGCAAATTCAACGGAAGCCGGCGATTTTTTAATTAACGAGATTAAAGCGGGCGATTTAGTCTTGGTGAAAGGTTCGCGCGGTGTGCGGACGGAAAAAGTCATCGAAAAGTTATTGGAAAAATTTGAACTCGGCGAATAGCGACAAAGTGAAAAGACAACGGTTTATTACCGATAACTTTTCGTGTTCCGCTTTCGTTTTTTACTGAATAAATGCTTTATTATTTTTTATACAAACTGATTTATCAATCGCAATGCGCCGAGGGAACGCCGTGTCCGTCTTATTTTGTAAAGGCTCTCAACGTTTTTCAATATGTAACGTTTCGGACGGCGTTGGCAATGATAATTGCGTTGCTGATTTCGTTGTTGTTTGGCGGTAAAGTCATCAAAAAACTGGCAAATTTAGGTGTCGGGCAAGAAATCCGCGAAGAATTATCCGCCGAACATCAAGCCAAAAAAGGCACGCCGACAATGGGCGGCATTTTGATTCTCGGCGCGGTCTTTGCGGCAACGCTTTTATGTGCCAGACTCGACGGTTTGTATCTGTGGCTGACGTTGATAGCGACAACTTTATTCGGGTTAATCGGTTTCGCGGACGATTACATCAAAATTGTCAAAAAACGCAGCGAAGGCTTAACCGAACGCCAAAAACTTGCGGGACAGATTGCGGTTTCGGTCGGGATTTGGGGCGTTTTATGGTTGTTCACCACTTATCCGTGGAACTTGAGCGTTCCTTTTTGGAAAGAAAGCGCGCTTTCGGGAGTAACGTTAATCAGTCCGTTTCTTTATCTCGGCTTTATACTTTTTGTTTTGCTCGGCACTTCGAACGCCGTAAATTTAACCGACGGTTTAGACGGTTTGGCAATCAGCATTACTTTAATCGCAATGTCGGCTTTAACCGGTTTGACCTATGTTTCAAGCGATCAGCGGTGGGCGGAAAGATTGGAAATTACTTGGAAACCCGAAGCCGCCGAACTGACCGTTTTCTGTGGCGCAATGGTTGGCGCAAGCTTAGGTTTCCTGTGGTTTAATGCCCCGAAAGCCGAAGTTTTTATGGGCGATGTCGGAAGTCTGGCGATTGGCGGCGCGTTAGGTACAGTCGCAATTTTAACGAAGCAAGAATTTATGTTGCCGTTCATCGGCGGGATTTTTATCATCGAAGCGTTGTCGGTAATGATGCAGGTTTCTTACTTCAAATTTACCAAACGTTCAACCGGTGCGGGCAAACGAATCTTCCGCCAAGCACCGATTCATCACCATTTTCAAATGGGCGGAATGAGTGAAGCGAAGGTAGTTTTCAGGTTTGTGATTATTGCGATTTTGTTTGCGTTGATGAGTTTGGCAACGCTGAAGTTGCGCTAAAGTTGCGAGATTTATTGATTGAATCATCGACTGATTGACCGATTGAAGATGACTTAATGAGCAAATCGACCAATTAATATATGGAAATTAAAGACCGCAAATGTTTAGTTCTCGGCGCCGGTAAATCAGGCATTACATCCGCACGCTTTTTAGCTGAACGCGGTGCGGTTGTTGCCTTGCACGATAAACGCGAAGTTGAAACTTGGTCGGTTGAAGCTCGTTCTTTGAAAGAATCGCACAATGTCGGGTTGATTGGCGGCGATCTTCCTTCGTGGTTGCTCGATCAGATTGATTTGGTTGTAATTTCGCCCGGTGTTCCGACGAATACGATTCCGGCGAAGTATGTCGATCGCAAAGACGGCGAAGTTATCGGCGAAGTTGAACTTGCCTTTCGGTTTATGAAAGGTCGTATCATCGGAATTACGGGTTCAAACGGTAAAACTACGACCACAACATTGATTGGCGAGATTTTGAAAGATGCGGGAATCGAAACGCAAGTCGGCGGAAACATCGGTACGCCGTTAGTTACGCTGGCAGAATCTTCGACCGAAAATTCGTGGACGGTTTGCGAACTTTCATCGTTTCAGCTTGAAACTATCAAAGATTTTCGACCGAATATTGCGATGTGTCTCAACGTTACGCCTAATCATATGGACAGATACAATCTTTTCAGCGATTATGCCGCCGCGAAACATCGTATTTTTATGAATCAAACCGCCGATGATGTGGCGATTTTGAATGCCGACGATGAAATTACGGCGGGTTGGGCAGTCGGGAAACGGGCGAAGGTTGTAATGTTCTCAACGGCGAAGGAATTGGATGAAGGTTTGTTTCTGCGTGGAGAAAATTTAGTTTGGCGAACGAAAGGTGAAGAAAAATTTTTAATTTCGCGTAATGAATTGCCGATAAAAGGCATACATAATGTGCAGAATGTTTTAGCGGCATTGGCGACAGGTCTTTCGTGCGGTGTTTCGCTCGATTCAATGCGGGAAACGATTAAAAACTTTAAAGCGGTCGAACATCGTTTGGAATTTGTGAAAGAATTAAATAAAGTTAAGTTTTACAACGATTCCAAGGCAACTTCGGTTGACGCAACATTGAAGGCACTGGAAGCCTTGAGCGAAGAAGAAGGAAAAATCGTGTTGATTTTAGGCGGAAAAGGAAAAAATGCTCCGTATCAACCGCTTGCCGAATTGATAAAATCGAATGTCCGCAAACTTGTGTTAATCGGCGAAGATGCGGATAACATCGAAAATCAGTTAAAAGATTACGCCGAAATCATTCGTGCGACAACGATGCAAGATGCGGTCGAAAAAAGTTTTGAAAGTGCCGAAAACGGTGACTTTGTATTACTTGCACCTGCTTGCGCGAGTTTTGATATGTTCAATTCCTACGAACAGCGTGGAACAGAATTTAAGTCTCAAGTCGAAGGACTAAGGACTTTGGACTAAAGACTACGGACTAAAAAAGAATGGCTAAAAAGATTCGAATAGATTGGTTTTTGTTTGCGATTGCCGCGTCGCTGGCACTTTTTGGCGTGATTATGGTTTATTCTGCGTCGGCGATGATTGCGTTGAAAGAAAGCGACAATCAATTTGCCTACGTCAATAAGCAACTCGTTTTTACCGTCATCGGTTTGATTGTGATGTATTTGACGAGCAAAATTCATTATCGTTGGTATCAAAAAACGTGGTTTGTGTGGGGACTTTTTATTCTTACTGCGGTTTTGCTGACTGCAACGTTCGGTTTTAATCCGATAAACGGTGCCAGACGTTGGGTTCGATTCGCGGGGTTTTCTTTTCAACCGTCGGAACTCGCCAAAGTTTCGTTGCCGATTATGTTGGCGTGGTATTTTGTTAAACGCGAACAATATGTGGGTGATTTCGGAAAAGGCGTTGTTCCTTTGTTAGCTATTTTCGGCACATTTGTCGCGTTAATTTTGGCTGAAAAAGATTTGGGAACGGTGATTGTTTTATCAGCCGTCTTTGTTATCGTCTATTTTGCCGCCGGTGCAAGATGGATTCACATCGGGTCAGTGGTGCTTTGTTTGATTGCACTTGGCGGCGTAATGTTATTGATTCAACCATATCGAATGGCACGTCTGATGGCGTTTTTAAATCCGGCGGCAAACGCGGACGGTGCAGGTTATCAAGTAACACAAGGACTTTTGGCAATCGGTTCGGGCGGAATAATCGGCGAAGGTTTTGCCAAAGGACAGCAAAAACTTTTTTACTTACCGTATCCGTATTCCGATTTTATCTTTGCGGTGGTCGGCGAAGAACTCGGATTATTCGGAACATTGGCGGTTGTTATCGCGTTTGGGTTGTTGCTTTGGCGTGGAACGCGTGCGGCATTGATGGCACCCGACAGATTCGGAATGTTGCTCGGAATGGGCATAATTACAGGTTTGATTACGCAAGCATTGTTTAATATCAGCGTAGTTGTTTCGATTGTTCCGGCAAAAGGTATTCCGTTGCCGTTCATTTCATACGGAGGTTCTTCGATTGTGATAACGTTATTCGCAATCGGTATTTTATTAAATCTTTCGCAATACGCGGGTTTTGTCGAATTTGAAAAATCTGAAAGGGAACCGAAGCGGAAAACTAAATTGGCACGGGCTAGAATGAGGACTGCGTAAAAGAAGTTATTCACAGGGATAAACGGGATAAAAAAGGATAAAGAAAGGCAAATCCTCTTTCATCTCCTTAATCCCTGTAAAAAGTATGAAAGTTTTATTTGCCGCCGGAGGAACCGGAGGACATGTTTACCCCGCGATTGCGGTGGCGAAAGAAGTTTTACAGCGTGATTCGTCTGCATCAATCAGATTTGTCGGCACGGCAAAAGGTTTAGAAACTAAATTAGTTCCGCAGAACGGTTTTGAACTTTCGACGATTGATTCCGCAGGTTTGAAAAACGTCGGTTTGGTCGGGAAATTGAAAGGTTTGTTGGTGTTGCCGAAAAGTTTTATCGAAGCCCGCAAGTTGTTGAAAGAATTTAAGCCCGATGTCGTTGTCGGTGCAGGCGGTTATGTTACGGGACCCGTTTTATTGATGGCGAGTTTGTTGAAAATACCGACTTTGGTAATGGATTCAAACGCACTTCCGGGTTTTACGAATCGTCAGTTGGCAAGATTTGTCGATAAAGCGGCGTTGACGTTTGATGAATCGTTAAAATACTTTCCGAACAAAGGTATCGTTACCGGAAATCCTGTCCGCAAAGAGTTCTTTGATGTTCAGCCGAAACAACGTGAAGCTAAAGTCAACCTGTTAATCTTCGGCGGTTCGCAAGGTGCCAGAGCAATCAATTTTGCAATGGTTGACGCTCTGAAACATTTGCCGATCGATAAATTAAATATCGTTCACCAAACAGGCGAACACGATTTTGACAAAATAGAAAGCGGTTACAGAGACGCAAATGTTTCCGCCGATGTTCGCAAGTATATTTCGGATATGGTCGCCGAATTTGCCAAAGCCGATTTAGTAATTTGCCGAGCCGGAGCGACAACTTGTGCGGAACTTTCCGCCGCCGGAAAAGTCGGAATTATGATTCCTTTGCCGACTGCCGCAGACGATCATCAACGCAAAAACGCCGAAGCGTTAGCAAACGCCAACGCCGCGAAGATGATTCTGCAAACTGATTTAACCGGCGAAAGTTTGGCGAAAGAGATTACAAGTTTGATAGACTCGCCTGAGAAAATAAGCGAAATGGAACGAAACGCAAAAAAATTGGCGAAAGAAGACGCGGCGAAAGTTACGGTAGATATTATTGAAAGGTTGGCAGGAAAAATAGGAATTATTATGAAGTAACTGTTCATTAACAGAGAAGCATTATGGCAAAGAAAAAAAGAGCAGAAAGCCGCACCAGATACTTTATTAGAAATCAGGCTGCCAAACGCGGGTGGAATGTAAAACACCCAAGTAAATTAGGCGAATGTTTGGAAGAGCAAGAGATTTCTAATTATTTTCCGACTCTTGGGCTCGGACTCGATAAACCGGATTTTTTACTTTTGTTTCACGATAACCCCGCTATAATTATTGAAGCTAAGAATGAAATTTCAAAAATTGACCAAGCTGTAAAAGAAGCGGTTGAATATGCCGAGAAAATAAATTCAAATTCAAATTACACAGTAAAAATAGTGGTTGGTGTGGCAGGTGAAGAAGATTTTGGGTTCGCCGTTGTTGTCAGATATTTGAAAAACGGAAATTGGATACCACTAACCTCATTTGGTTATGAAATAACTAATATTCCGACTAAACAAGAAATTGAATTAGCATTAAAAGCAGACGATGGAACAACCTCAGTAACAGTGCCGAGTAGTGCCGAGTTTGTCGATGCGGCTATCGAGTTAAGCGGGATTCTACGACTATCCAAGATTGAAGCACCTCTAAGACCTAAGGTCATCGGAGCAATCGTTTTAGCACTGTATCAAGGAGAAATAAATACAGTTTCAAATCGCGGGTTACGATCAATCAATCAACTGATAACCGATGCAATTAGTGAAACCATAGATTTAGCAGAAACAAAAAAAGCTAAATTGCAAGAGTCTGTAAAGTTAACCGGAGGAGATTTTGATCGTTTAGAACCTTATATCAATCGGGTTGTTTCTATTCTCAAACATCTGAATGTGCGACCTGTCTTGCAAACTTCGATTGACTTTTTAGGGTTGTTTTACGAAGCGTTTTTACGGTATGGATATGATAACAACGCTTTAGGAATTGTCTTTACGCCACGACACATAACCAAATTTTGTGTCGAACTGACAGATGCGGGTATCAATGACAGAGTAATAGATATAGCTTCGGGGACGGGCGGCTTTTTAGTCTCGGCATTTGATAAAATGATGTCTGTGGCAAAAGGGCAAAAAGCAATAACCAAAGTAAAACAATCTCTCTACGGCTTAGATACAAATCCGACAGTTTGGGCTTTAGCCACTTTGAATATGTTTTTCAGAGGCGACGGGAAGAGTCATATTGAAAATCAAAGTGCTTTTGATGAAAATGTAAATGCTGATTTGTACGGAAAATTTACCAGAGCATACTTAAATCCGCCGTTTTCGCAAGAAGGTGAGCCTGAAAGAGATTTTATCAACGTAGCTTTAGAATGTTTAGAGCCGGGCGGATTATTGGCAGTTGTCGTCAAAGCAGGAATTTTTGCAGATGATGATAATAAAAACTGGCGAAAAGAATTCATTAGAAAACACAGTTTGTTGGGAATGATAAGTTTGCCTGAGGATTTGTTTTACCCGACTGCCGCACCAACTTCAATCATGATTGCTAACGCACATATTCCTCAAAAAGCAACAGATGATATTTTTATGGGGAGAATTTGGAACGACGGCTTTGAAAAATTAAAAGGAAAGAGAGTTGAAATCAGCGGTTCGCAGTTGCCTGAATTGTTGGATATTTTCCGGCAATTCAGACAAAATAAATTAGAAAAATCTTCATTGGTATCGTTTATTAAAGGCAGAAGTATTAGCGTAGGCGAAGAATTCAGTCCGCAACAATGGCTTGAACAACCGCCAATTACTCAAAAAAGCATAGAAGAACATCACGAGAAGTTGATTTATTCAATTTACCAAGCAGTTGTTTCGCTACCTGATTTGGCTGATAATGTGATAGAAAACTTTCCGGACAATTGGAGTGAATTAGAGGAGTTAAAGTATGATAAAACCGCTTCGGTTGATTATTTTTTTGATGTAATTACTCCAAAATCAATTGGAGAAAAAAACTATATTGACGGAAATTGTCCTTTTATTTCCAGTGGTGACCCTCTAAACAGTATTGTTCGGTTAGTAAATGAGGAATCAAATGAATCTATCGACACAGGCGGAATAAGTGTAACTGCTTTTGGGCAAGCATATCTGCAACCTTGGTCTTTTATGGCAAGAGGAAACGGCGGAAGTGCAGTCAGAGTTTTAATTCCCAAGTATAGGATGACTTTGAATGAAATGATTTGGTTTGCATCTCAAATCAATATCCAGAAGTGGCGTTTTTTTTATGGCAGAATGTCAATTAAATCAAGAATTTCCAAGTTACAAATAAAAAGCCCGGAACATCACCTGAACGATGTTGGAGATGATCTTAGAACAAGAGTATTAAAGTTTAGACAAGAATTGTTTAAATTAAGTCGAATAAATTAAGAAACTATGTTTCGTCATGTAAAAAGAGTTCATTTTATCGGCATCGGCGGTATCGGAATGTCCGGCATCGCGGAAGTGCTGTGCAATCTCGGCTTTCAAGTTTCGGGTTCGGATTTGAAAAAATCTCGTAATACCGATCGGCTTGAGTTATTCGGCGCGACAATTTACGAAGGTCACGCGGCGGAAAATGTCGCCGATGCCCAAGTTTGCGTGTACACTTCTGCCGCAAAAGACGACAATCCGGAAATTATCGAAGCACGCGAACGCAGTATTCCGATTATTCCGCGTGCAGAAATGTTGGCGGAACTGATGACGCTCAAACCTTACGCGGTCGCGGTCGCGGGAACGCACGGAAAAACCTCGACAACTTCGATGGTTGCGACAGTTTTAGGACACGCGGGCGTTGATCCGACGACGGTTGTCGGCGGAATTGTTGACACGCTCGGTTCAAATGCGAGATTGGGTCAAAGTGATTGGTTTGTTACCGAAGCCGATGAATCAGATCGTTCGTTTTTGATGCTTTATCCGACCGTTGCCGTTGTTACCAACATTGATAAAGAACACATGGAATCTTACAAAGGAATGGAAGATGTCGTTCAATGTTTTACCGATTTTATCAACAAGGTTCCGTTTTACGGCGCGGCAATTTTATGTCTCGACGATCCGAATGTTCAACTGATTATTCCGCGAATCAAACGCCGCCGCGTAACTTACGGATTAACGGCACAAGCTGATGTTTCCGCTCACGACATTGTTTATAACGACGGGTTCAGTTCGACTTTTACGGTGCAACGCGGAAGCGAAATACTCGGACAAATAAATTTGCCTGTTCCCGGTAAACACAATGTTTATAATGCTTTGGCGGCAACTGCCGTAGCTTTGGAACTTGATGTGGAATTTAATTTAATTGCCGAAGCGTTTACCACATTCAAAAACGCAAATCGCCGTTTTCAGCTCAAAGGTGAAGTGAAAGGAGTTTCGGTTGTTGACGATTACGGACATCATCCGACCGAGATTTTGGCGACTTTGGACGCGGCGAAACGCGGCTCGATCGGCAAACGTACGGTTGTAATTTTCCAACCGCACCGATATTCGCGAACTCAGGAATTGATGAACGAATTTGCGTTAGCATTTAATAACGCGGATTTACTTTTTATTACCGATATTTATGCCGCCAGCGAATCGCCGATTGAAGGAATTACGGCGGAGATTTTAACCGAAAATATCAAACTTTACGGACATAAAAACGCAAATTATATCGGCAGTGTAGAAACTGCGGTCGAAAAAGTTATGCCGTATTTGCAAGAAAATGATTTAGTTATCACGCTTGGCGCGGGAACGATTACGACGCTTTCGGACAAAATTGTGGAAGCGTTGCAGGTTGGCGAAAAGCAGTAAAGGCAGACTTTAACTGCCGACTAATTAAAACAGAGGTAAACTAAATGAATAAAACACCAATTAAACGGACGACTAAACGTAAAACGAGTATGGCGAGAAACACGCGGCAAACAAGCGTTCGAGCGAAATCGCACAATTCGCAACTCGCCAAGTATTTAGTGCCGGCGGTTTTTATCTTCGGCTTGAGTATTTGTCTGTTTTATATGCTTTTTTTAGGTTATCGAACAGTAACGGCTTCAACCTTTTTTGATTTGGAAGAAGCGAAAATCGATATTCGCGGGACAAATCGCGTGCCGAAAGACAAAGTGGTCGAAATTGTCAAAAGCAAAGCGACAAAAGGTGTCTGGAATGCCGATATTTCGGAAATAAAGCAGGAGATAGAGAAATTTGCGTTCGTCAAAAATGCGGTTGTCTCGCGTGTGTTGCCCGACGGTTTGCGCGTCCGTGTGGACGAACGTGAGGCTTTTGCGGTTGTCCGCAGAGATTCAATCGATTATTGGGTCGATAAAGACGCGGTTATTTTGTCGCAAATCGGCAGAACCGAAACTCGTCCGCCGTATTTTTTGCGAAATTGGGATTCGAGCCAAAATGAAAGAAATAAAAAACGTTTGGAAATTTACGCCAACGCATTAAAAGAGTGGCAAGATTTGAGCATCGCCAATCGTATCGGCTCCATCTCTTTAGAAGACGAAAACGATTTGGTGGCGATGATTGACGAAATTCCCGTCAGACTCGGAAACAAAGATTTCGGCAAACGTTTGAACTTGGCGTTATCTGCAATTTCAGACAAAAAACAACAGATTGAATCGTTAATCTCATCGGGCGGAAATCCGATTGTCCGATATAAAAACAGTTAGCAGTCAACAGTTACCGGTCAACAAAAAACGGCTGATAACTGATAACTGATAACTGACAACTGAAAATATGATACAAGCAGTCGGTTTAGACATTGGGACAAGCAAAGTTCGTTGCGTGATAGGTGAACCATCAGACAACGGAGCGATGAATATTGTCGGAATCGGGCAATCCGAATCTCGCGGAATGCGTCGCGGAATTGTGGCGACAACCGAAAGCGTCGTCGAAGCAATCAAAAAAGCGATTGAAGATGCCGAAAAGATGAGCGGTTTAGAAATTCAGACCGCGACGGTTAATCTTTCGGGCGAACATTTGCAAGGTGAAAACAAAAACGGCGTGGTTGCCGTTGCGGGGGCAGAAAAAGAAATTTTGAACGAAGACGTTGAACGGGCGATAGAATCAGCGTCGGCGATGCAGCTTCCGGCAGGTTGGGAAATTGTCGATCGTATTCCGCAAGAATTTATTATTGACGGACAAGACGGAATTATCGAACCGATCGGAATGCACGGAGCCAGATTGGAAAGCAAAGTTCACGTTGTCATAAGTCCGGGCGCGGGCAGACAAAATACGCTGAAAGCCATTCATCGGGCGGGTTTGGAAATTGAATATATGATGCTTGAACCGCTCGCGGCGGCAGAAGCCACACTCACCGACGACGATAAAGAATACGGCTGCGCCATCGTCAATATGGGAGCGGAAATCACAAGTTTGATGATTTTCGGACGCGGCGCGGTTCAGCACACGGCGGTTTTTCCGTTCGGCGGATCGAATTTTACCAAGGATATTGCTCACGGACTTCGCGTTTCGATTCCGGAGGCGGAACGCATTAAACTCGATTACGGCTGTGTTGCAAATTTTATGATGAACGCCGATGAAAAACAGCAAATTATCGAAATTACGCCGGTCGGAAGAAACGAAGTTCGGCATTTATCAAAAGAGATTTTATGCGATATTATGCAAGCAAGAGCAGTTGAACTTTTACAACATATTGCCCAAGAAGTTCGTCGCGCAGGTTATCAAATCTCAAGCGGCGTGGTTTTAACGGGCGGAAGTTCAATCCTGCGCGGCTTAGTTGAACTCGCCGAACAAGTCTTTGATGCCCCGACGCGAGTAGGTTTGATAGAAAAAAAACGATTTAGCGGCTTGCTCGACAACATTCAAAGCCCCGAATGGGCAGTTGCCTGCGGACTGGCGATTTCATCGATGCGAACGCAAGTCCGCGACGATAATTTCGGCGGAAAATCCCCGACACAACGAGTAGCAAGATGGTTTGAAAATTTTCGTGAAAAATTCAGATAAATTTAATATCTTGACTAGATTTTTATGCACAAATCGTAGTATGCTTAAGCACCTTAAGCACTATATCTAGTTAAAAAGCATTTTTCATCACGAATTGCTTGTTATAAAAAGTTTTAGAACAAATTTAGATTATAAACCAAAAAAATTGTTAGACTAAAAAGGTCTTCATTATGAATAATAGCGGAATCAAAATGTATTTGGATGAACCACCGATCACAGGGGCGAGAATAAAGGTGATCGGAGTTGGCGGCGGCGGGGGAAATGCTATCAATCGGATGATTGAAGCAGGTATAAAAGGTGTTGAATTTATTGTTGCCAATACCGATGTGCAAGCACTCAACCACTCAAAAGCTCCGATTAAATTACAACTCGGAAGTCGTCTGACACGCGGACTCGGTGCAGGAGCCGACCCGAATGTCGGACACGAAGCGGCGATGGAAGACACCGAAAAAATCATCGAAGTTTTAGAAGGCGCCGATATGGTTTTTGTAACTTCGGGACTCGGCGGCGGAACGGGAACAGGCGCTGCTCCGGTAATTGCCGCATTGGCGATGGAACTCGATTGTTTGACGGTCGCTGTTGTAACAAAGCCTTTTCCGGTCGAAGGAAAAGCCAGAATGCTTAAAGCCGAACGCGGTTTAGCCGAACTTCGCGGCTCGGTTGATACGATTATCACCATTCCGAACGGAAAGTTGAAAGAAGTCGAAGAAAAAATTTCGATTACCGAAGCCTTTCTTCGCGCCGATAATGTTTTGCTTCAAGCTGTGCAAGGCATCAGTAATTTGATTACGATTCCGGGCATGATTAACCTTGATTTTGCCGATGTGCGGACGGTTATGAAAGGAATGGGAATCGCGTTGATGGGCGTTGGACACGCGAGGGGCGACGGAGCGGCGGTCAAAGCAATGAAAATGGCGATTGACTCGAAACTGCTTGAAGAAAACTCGATTAAAGGCGCTCGCGGCGCTCTGATTAACATTACAGGTTCGGCGGATATGCCGTTGGACGAAATCGAAGCGGCAATCGAATTGATTCAAAGCGAAGCCAGCGAACACGCCAATATTATCTTCGGGACGGTTATCAGCGAAGATATGGAAGACGAGGTGAAAATTACGGTAATTGCCACGGGTTTTGATAAAACCGAAGCAATGGCAAGCGGAGAATCGGTTTATAACGAAACGATTGCCGTCGGCAGTCAGCCGATTTTTCAGCCGAACTATTCACCGTCGGAGCAACCGATAAAAGGTAATAATTTTGATATTCCGACCTTTATTCGGCGTAAAGCGGATTAGTTTCAGCAGAGAAGTTCAAAATAATAGAAAGTTGTTGCGTTTCAAAATGCAAACAACTTTCTATTATTTTATTTGTTCAGAATAAATTTACATTGTCAGAAAATCAAAAAAAAATAGGAATCACCATCGGCGACATTGCCGGCATCGGACCTGAAGTTGTCTTGAAAGCCGTTGCCGACAAAACTCTGCATGAATTTTGTCTGCCGATTATCATCGGCGATGCCGATTTGTTGACGAAAACAGCGAAAAGTTCGGGGTTGCCGGCTGATTTTCGAGTTGTTAAAAACGGCGATAAAATTCCGGAAAATTCCGATAAAACAATCATTTATGATTTAGCGAATATAAATGAAGAGGTCGAGTTCGGTAAAGAATCGGCGGTTGCGGGAAAGGCTTCGGGCGAATATATCGAAACTGCCGTCAGGCTTTGTTCGGCACAAGAAATCGATGCAATCTCGACGGCTCCGATTAACAAAAAATCTCTTTCGCTCGGCGGTTATGATTTTCAAGGACACACCGAATTTCTGGCGTATCTGACCGGCACAAAAGAGTTTGCAATGTCGTTTTTTGCGGGAAATATGTGCGTTGTTTTGCTTTCTACGCATCTTTCGTTGCTCGACGCATTAAAACTTGTCAAAAAAGATAAATTGACGGATTTGATAAAATTGACACATCGCGAATTGTCTTTTTTATTGGGCAAAAAGCCGAAAATCGCGGTTGCGGGAGTAAATCCGCACGCCTCCGAAGGCGGAATGTTCGGCTCCGAAGAAAACGCCGAGATGAATCCCGCCATTATCGAATGTCGTGAAAAGTTTGAGATTGACGTGCAAGGTTCTTTTTCTGCCGACACAATTTATTTACGCGGTTTTCGCGGCGAATTTGATGCGGTTATCGCTTGTTATCACGACCAAGCAACGATTGCCGTCAAATGTCTTTCCTTTGGCGATTCGGTAAATGTTACGCTCGGTTTGCCTTTCGTGCGCACTTCGGTTGACCACGGCACGGCTTTCGATATTGCCGGAAAAAACATTGCGGAAAGTCAAAGTATGACAACGGCAATAAAATTAGCGGCGAAACTTTCAAAAACTTACTCGAGACGATTAAATTTTCAGCCGAATAGTGTTAGAATTACGAGTTAAAACATTTTGGTTTAGCGATATAATTTATGGATGCAGGACAACAAAACGGAAAGTTGCAGATTTTAGTGGCGGATGACGATCCGGCAATTTTACGATTTGTGCAAGCAATCGTTGAAAAAGACGGGCATCGGGTCATACTTGCCCGCGACGGACGTGAAGCCTATAAAATTTTGCAATCGGGCGAGCAGTTTGCGGTTGCTGTTTTTGATGTGGTGATGCCTTATATTCAAGGCACGGAACTCGCAAAATATATGAAATCGGAAAAAAAGTTGATGAACATTCCGATTATTATGATGACGGCTGAACAAAACCCTCGTTTGTCAGGCGAAAGTTTTTCTGCCGGAGCGGTTGTGTTTCTACCCAAACCATTTACTCCGAGCCAGTTACAAGTGATGCTTCGGATGTTAGTGCAACGCGGCAGCGAGTAATTTCCAGCTAAAACTCTTTGCCGAATAAACAGTATTTTCACGAAAGAATCACAAAAATAAAGTGTTCAGTAAGTCTGATGAACAAGGAGCAAAATTTGGTGTCAAAGCAAAAACTACTCTTAGCAGACGATTCAGTTACAATCCAAAAGGTCGTCAACCTTACTTTCGCAGATGAAGGAATTGAAGTAATTTCCGTCGGCGACGGTGATTCGGCAATGGAAAAAATCCTCGAAACCTCGCCTGATTTGATTATGGTGGACGTAAATATGCCGGGTTTAAACGGCTATCAAATTTGCGAAAACCTGCGAAATAATCCGGCTTTAAGCCACACACCGGTTATTTTATTGGTCGGTTCGTTTGAACCTTTCGACGAAGAAGAAGCCAAACGGGTCGGCGCCGACGATTATTTAACCAAGCCTTTTCAGTCAATTCGCCAACTTGTCCAAAAAGTAACAACTTTGCTCAACGCGGAAAAGACAAATGGCTACGTTGCCGCCGTAAAACCTGAAATCAAGGTCGAAAATACGCCCGAAATGATTTTGCCGGTTACCGACAAATTCGCCGACACGCTCGAAGATTATTCGGTTCAAGCGGAAACAAGTGATTTCGGCGATGTTACAGACGATGACGAGATGATTCAAACCAGTCGCTTTCCGGCTTTTACGGCAGACGAAGTACCGAGATTTGAAACGGAAACTCCGACTGAAATCGGGACGGTTGATGACGAGAAATTGGACGAAGTTCAAAATCGAGCAGAAGAAAGCGAAGCGGAAATCGAATATCATCAATCGGTTGAAACTTACACGGAAACGGAAGAGTTGAAACCGTACATTCCGATCGAACACGAAACGGAAGAGCTGAAACCGTACATTCCGATCGAACACGAAACCGAAGAGCTGAAACCGTACATTCCGATCGAACACGAAACCGAAGAACCAAAACCGTATATTCCGATTGAACATAAAATGGAAATTATCGGTTCAAATATTGACTGCGAAGCCATGACAGTCGATAAAAAGGATGAACCTGCATCGTTGGAATCGGACGAAGTTATCGTTGAAAATCCGGTTAAATTGAATGAAGTTTCATTGCCTGAACAGGCTTCGATTTTAACTTTGGACGAACAAGATTTGCTTGAAATTGCTCCGCGCGAAGAAGATTTTATTATCAATATGGATCACGAGCAAAATTCTGCCGCCGATTGGGATTTAATTGAAACGCCTGATTTTACTAAGTCTCAAGTAGTTGCAGAAACGCCGGATTACGATGACAGCAAACATTTTGCGATAGTTTCACCGCCGGAAGAAGAAAGCCTTGAAACAAAAATTCGAGAAGCCGAGTTTGTCGATTTACCGGCGACAGAAATTGAAACAGTTCAAGAGTCGGATGAGATTGTCGAAGAAGTCGAAAAAGAAGAGTTTGCCGAAGTTATTGAAGATGCCGGAATTGTCGAATCAAACGAAATTGTTGAAAAAGTAGAAGAACCAACCGAATCTGAGGTTGCGGAACCTCAGCAAGCCGATTTTGTCGAAACCGCTAAATCGCCTGAAAGTATTGTTTCGATTCCCGGTTTCATCGCGTCAACGGTTGTTTCAGAAGTTGCAAAAGAGAAACTCGAAGTCAGCGAAGAACTGATTGAAGTTATCGTAAACCGAGTGATGGAAAGACTTAGCGATAATGTGGTGCGTGAAATTGCTTGGGAAATTGTGCCGTCGCACACAGACATTATCGTCAAGAAAATGGTTCAAGAGAAATTAGACAAAGACTAAATTTAGTCTGAAATAATCGGAACGGCTAGTTTTTGTTGAAAGATAAAAACCAGCCGTTTTTGTTTTATTATTTATTCTCAGTTTTTGATGTTGTTAAGTAACGAAATTGACTGCTGACTACCGAAATTTATGGAACTCGAAAAATCGTATAATGCCAAAGAAGCCGAATCAAAACATTACCAACGCTGGGAAGCTCAAGGTTGTTTTGCTCCCGAAATTAACCAAAATCCTGACGCGAAACCGTTTTCAATCGTCATTCCGCCGCCGAATGTAACGGGCAGTTTGCACATGGGACACGCTCTTCAACATACGATTATGGACGTGCTGACGCGTTGGAAACGGATGCAAGGTTTCAAAACTTTGTGGTTGCCGGGAACAGATCACGCCGGAATTTCGGTTCAGCGGAAAGTTGTCGAACAACTCGGTAAAGACGAGCGTAAAAAGCCGCAAGATATTGGCAGAGAAGCGTTTACGCAACGCGCGTGGGCGTGGAAAGAACAATTCGGCAACACGATTACCGAACAAATGCGGCGTGAAGGCGCGAGTGTTGATTGGTCGCGTGAACGTTTTACGATGGACGAAAGTTTGTCGAAAGCTGTTCGCGAAGTTTTCTGTACACTTTACGAAGAAGGCTCGATTTATCGCGGTAAACGAATGATAAATTGGTGCCCGAACGATAAAACCGTAATTTCCGATTTAGAAGTCAGCGAAGAAAAAAAGAAAGGAAAACTCACATATTTGATTTATCCGATTGAAGGTTCCGACAAAACTTTGACCGTTGCCACAACTCGTCCCGAAACAATGCTCGGCGATACTGCGGTTGCCGTAAATCCAAACGACGAACGCTATCGAGACATCATCGGAAAATTTGTTTTGTTGCCGCTCACAAACCGCAAAATTCCGATTATCGCCGATGAATATGTTGATTTGGAATTCGGTACAGGCTGCGTAAAAATCACGCCGGCACACGATCCGAACGATTACGAAATCGGTTTGCGGCACAATCTCGAGCAAATTTTAATTCTAAATAACGACGGAACTTTAAACGAAAATGCAGGTGCGGAATTCGCGGGAATGGACAGATTTAAGGCTCGCGCAAAGGTAATCGAAGATTTTGAAACGCTTGGATTATTAGAAAAACAAGACGATTACGAAATTACTTTGCCGGTGTGCGAACGCTGTAAAACCGTAATCGAGCCGATGGTTTCCGAGCAATGGTTTTGCAAAATGGACGGTATGCGGGATATGGCGTTAGATTTGATGAAAAACGAAAATCTTCCGCATTTTTCGCCGCAAGTTCCGCACGAAAAAGTTTATACAACTTGGCTCGAAAATTTAAAAGATTGGACAATTTCGCGTCAACTTTGGTGGGGACATCAAATTCCTGCGTGGTATGACGAAGCCGGAAATACTTTTGTTGCAAGAACTTACGAAGCTGCGAAAACTCAAGCAAACTCGGATAATTTAACGCAAGACGAAGATGTTCTCGATACTTGGTTTTCATCGGCGTTGTGGGCGTTTTCGACATTCGGTTGGAACGGCGAAGTTACTGAAACCGATGATTTGAACGACTTTTGTCCGACTGATGTGCTTGTAACCGGACGCGACATCATATTTTTGTGGGTTTCGCGGATGATGATGACCACGAAAAAGTTTGTCAATAAAACCGCGTTCAAGGATGTCATTATTACGGGAACTGTTCTCGGCAAAGACGGTAAACCGATGTCGAAATCCAGGAAAAATGGCGTTGATCCGCTTGAAATGTTCGATAAATACGGTGTTGATGCGACGCGGATTTATCTCGCAAGCATTGCTTCGGGTGCGGACATTCGTTGGAACGATTTGCAGATTGAAACTTACCGCAATTTCTCGAATAAAATCTGGAACGCAACTAGATTTTGTCTGCTGAACAGCGAAGGCGCGACCGTTGATCCGGAAAGTTTGAAACTTTCAGATGATGATTCAATCGCCGATAAATGGATAATTTCGCGGCTTAATAAAACCGCAAATGCTGTAAATACTGCACTTGAACGGTATCATTTTCACGAAGCAGTTCGTCTGCTTTATCAATTTTTTTGGAACGATTTTTGCGATTGGTATATCGAACTTGTTAAAGACGAAATCACTTTTTCAAGCAACAACGTGAGCGATGACGAAGACGATTTAAGTATTTGGGCAAACTCAGAAAAACAGACTAAAGCCAAAACCCGAATCGTAACAATAATCGAACAATCTCTTCGTCTTCTGCATCCGTTTATGCCGTATTTGACCGAAGAATTGTGGGGCTTTTTGCCCGCCACAGGCTCGCATTTACACAACTCCGCATATTCAAATGCTGACGCGACAATTATGCTCGCTGATTATCCGAAAGACGGCAACATTGACGAAAAAGCCGAATCCGAGATGCAAAGTGTGATTGATTTAATCTCGCGTGTTCGCAATATCCGGGCGGAATTGAGTATCAAACCGGCTGAAAAAGTTGAAATTCACGCGGCTTGCAATGCGGATTTGCAACAAGTTTTCCGCGAAAATGAAGCTCAAATTTTGAAACTCGCACGGGCAAACACGCTCACGTTAGGAGAGACTTTGAACGTTCCGAAGGCTTCCGCAAAAGCCGTCATGCAAGGTGCGGAAATCGCCGTTCCGCTCGAAGGTTTGATTGATTTTGCCAAAGAACGCGAACGTCTGGAAAACCAAATCAACAAACTGAATGTTGAACTTGGGCAACTTAACGGACAATTGAACAACGAAAATTTTGTCGCCAAAGCACCGGTTGAAAAGGTTCAAGATTTACGCGACAGAGTTGCGGAAATTGAAAATCAAACGCAAACTTTGAATAAAACTATCGAGGCGTTAAAATAAAAATATGAACGAAAAGATTACAATCAAAAACTTTGGCGGATTAGATGAAGTTACGATTCCTTTGAATTCAATAAATATTTTTATCGGGAAACAGGCTTCGGGTAAAAGTGTTTCTGCAAAGTTGATTTTTTTCTTTAAAGGACTTTTTAGTCATATATTTTTTAGTAGATTGAACAACAGAACACTTGACCAAATACACGATAGTATTTTCGAAAAATTTGTAAGTTATTTCCCCTTTGAAACTTGGAAAGATGAAGAGTTTGAAATTGATTATCAAATAGGCGAAAACAGTATTTATTTACTTAAAAAATTAAATTCTGATTTGCAATTAATGTTTACAAATCCAATTGCTGACCTATTTAGTAAAGAATATAATTTGGATAATATAATAGACACAAAAAACTATTTTTATAAGTCAACCAGAGAGAATTTTGGCGAATTATCCGCTAATTCTCAGGTTTTCGTTCCAGCCGGCAGGTCATTCTTTGCAACTTTGCAAAATTCAATTTATTCAATACTTTCTGAAAATGAAACAATTGACCCTTTTATTATAGAGTTTGGGAGATTTTATAGTCAGACAAGAAACATCTCTGAGTATAACTTACAAGACAAAGAATCTGACAAATATATTCAAAAATTGATTGCACAAATTTTAGTCGGAAAACATAAAAGAGAAAATGATAAGGATTACATAATTCATAAAGATAAGCGAAAAATTGAATTATCTTTCGCTTCGTCAGGTCAGCAAGAAGTTTTGCCGCTTGCAATTATCTTTGAAAAATACAATAAAGTAATGCATCGTTCCGGTGGAACAACGTTTTACATTGAAGAACCCGAAGCACATCTTTTCCCGTCTGCTCAAAAAAGCATAGTTGAACTTATTGCCGCCGTTTATAACAATTCAATCGGCAACCTTCAATTCGTAATCACAACACATTCACCGTATATCTTGTCTGCTTTCAATAATTTGCTTCAAGCCGGACATTTGCGTGATGAAGGAAAAAACGAAAAAGAAATCGAAAAAATAGTTTCCAAATTTTCAATCATCAAACCGAAAGAACTTAACGCTTTTGAAATGCGAGACGGCAAACTTATTAATTTAATTGACGAAGAATTCGGGTTAATTACGGCAACTACATTAGATAAAGCGTCGGAAGATATTTCAAAAGAATTTGATGCGCTACTAAACCTCGACTAAAACTCTATGCAAGATTGTGAAGAAATTGAAAGTAATCGTTTAATTGTTTGCCAAGAAAAAGGTAAAAAGATTACTTTGCTGAATAGCTTGAAAGAAGATGTAAAAATCGTTGAAGTTGACGGTTGCAAAACTGTTGAAGGCAATAGATGTGATTGGCTTTTTGTTAAAATCGTTGACGAAGACGATGATGACGAGATTTTTGTTGAGTTAAAAGGCTCGGATATAAAACACGCTTGTCTGCAAATTGAAAAAAGTATTCCGCAACTGACTCAAAATGCAGACAAGATAAAACACGCCATCGTTGTTTGCAGTAAAGTTTCTCCAAGTATAAACACGACAATCCAAATTCTAAAAGCGAAGTTTAAGAAACATTTGAAGGCAACACTTATTATCAGACAAACTCAATGCTGCTTTGATTTGTCGAAATTAAAAGAAATAGATTGTTCAAGAATCCGATTTCTACAAACAACTCCACGTTCCGTTCACAACCATCGCCGGCGCACCGCTTCCGCCCGCTTGGCACGGCGTAGAATTTCGTCGGCAATTTTCGCAGTAAACCGTTGAGCCGTTTGGTTTTCCGGTCGGTAAAACATTTTGTTGCAGACTCGGAAGCTGAATCGGTTGACCGAATTGGACATCTGTCCCGAAGAAAGTCGAAAAACCTTGAACGCTTCCTTCACTCGGTTGGGCGGTCATAAAAACTACGGTTGCCTTGTCGAATTTATAAATCGGAGGCTGATTTTGTATGATGTAGCCGTCGTGATGAAACCTGTCGCCGGTCGAATAAACCCGCACCATATAATCGGCTTTGAAAGTATTTCCGCCGTACACATTGCCGGTTGAAACAAAAGTTCGGCGGGCTTTGAAAATAATCGGATCGCTGAAAGTGCTTCCGATAAATACAATCGGATAAGTGTAATTGCCCGCCAACTGCCAATCACCGTAAACCATCGAATTTGTCATTGCTTCGCATTCCGAACTGATTACCGTCAACGGACCGCTGTCAATTATCGAAAGAAAAGTTCCGCCCAAAGCATTTACAAATCCGCCGCTGTATGTGTCTTCGACCAAAATCGTCGCGGCATGATGGATGTGAATCGAATCGGCTTTCGCGGTCGCCGTGCGTTTCGGATTAAGGAAAAAATTGCCCGTAATTTTCCAATCGGAATTACGAACTCTGCACCAAATTCCGGCATCGCGGTTGAAATTAAATCGACAATTTATCACTCGAATATAGTCAAATTGCCAATTATAATCCGAAGATTCCAAACCGTGAACGTAAATTCCGCGAAATAAATTGGTGAACGACATTTGGTTAAACTCAAAATCTTGGCTCGAATCATAACCGCCGACACCTTCAATTCCGTATGTATTTTCGTCAGAGTTTGCAAAAAGCTCGATATTTTTTACTTGAATTCGGTCAGTACATTCGCCGATCCGGAAAATTGCCCGATTTGCTCCGTTTAAGGTTATTCTGGTCGGAGCTTTTTGAACGACATTATTGGTTGCCGCGTTTGAACTAAGTCCGCTGACACCACTGATTATTACGCCCGAAGGAAGCGTTAAACCTTTGAAATTGGGCGAGTTACCGACTGTATAATCACCGTTTGGAAAGTTCAAAGTTCCGCCGTTTCGCGTGGCAATATACGCCAATGCGCTTCGGATGGCAATCGTATCATCAGTTTTTCCGTCGCCGACTGCGCCAAAATCTTTAACGTTGTAAACACCTTCGCTCGCAGAACTTGCAATCCAATCATAAACGACTTGCGGCGTTGATTTATCGCCCGCAAAATTGATTCGGTAGCGTTTATCTTCGCCTTGAAAACACCATTTGTAGGTCGTCGGATTTGCCGTAACTGTTGCCGTAAAAGCATTTGTCATTCTAACGGCATTTGCCGATTCACCGCACCCGGAAAGTTTCATCGGTGTTGAACGGTCTGTGTCGGTAATCGTAATTTGAGTAGTCGGCGGAACGTAACGGATTGCGCACGAAGTTGAGGTTTGATTGTCGGTCGCATCGACAATGATGTTATAGCCTTCAAATTTATTTTGGGCAATCGCCGAAATTGAAAATAATAGAACGAAAAGAATTACAAGATTTTTTGACATATATTTATTTGATGCTTATTTTTTCAAGTTTACCGGAAAAAATTCTAATTGTCGCAAAATAATTTTTTCCGCCGATGAACGAAACGTCGTTATGACCTGCTTCGTCAATCCAATAATTAGATTTTGGTTCGTTTGCCGCTTCAAACAATTTTTTGCCGTGCCAAAAGGGAACTACACTGTCGCGTTTGCCGTGAATAATCAAAACCGGACAATTTACATTTTTGATTTTACTGATGCTTTGAAATTTATCAAACGGATAAATTGAAATTTGCGTCAGAACTCTAAACGCTGTAACAAAAGTACTTTCGGCGATTAAACCGCCGCATTTTCGACGCGAAGCCAAATCAATCGCGACTGCTCCGCCAAGTGAATGTCCGAAAATTATGATCTTTTCGGGCGAGATGTTTTGTTCGTTTACCAAATAATTGTAAGCAGTTTCCGCGTCTTCGTAAGCGTTTTGTTCGGAAGGTTTTCCGTCGCTTTTGCCGTAACCGCGATAATCGTAAGCAAAAACATTAAAACCTTCGTTGCTTAATTCTTCAAAAAACGGCGAAAGTTCGCTGATGTTTTCGGCGTTTCCGTGGCTGTAAAGTATTGTAAAATCTGCGTTTACATTCTTGAAAAACTTCGCGGAAATTTTCTCGCCGTTTGGCGTTATTAGTTTTATTATCGAATCATCATCACGAAAAGACGACGGTTGCGGTTGAAAAATTACGCTGTCTGAAAAGAAATAAGCGTAAATGCCGAAGCCGATGTAAAGTGCAATCGGAATTGTGATAAGTGATGATAACAAACGTGTTACGCTGAATTCTCCGAATAAAATTTTCCGCCGGTCAGCCATTTATTTCCTCAACAATTGATGTGCCTTCTGAAAAATCTCCGCACGTCCATTGCCATTTCTCAAACAGACGAATTCTGCTGTCGGGCAAAATTTCGGGCGTAGAAAAACATTTTCCGGTCATCAGTTCGCCGTGTTTATTCAAATGTGCATAACGCATTTCAAGGCAATTATTTTCGACAACTTTGGCAATCAAAGTTCCGAAAACGATTTCGCCGCCGGAATATTCCGCCCAAACTAAATCTTCTTTTTGCTTATAGTTAAAGACTATTTCAGTTGAAACTTCGCCTGTTTCGCTGTTCGTAACGGCGACAAATTTTCGATTGTTGTAGTTCATCAAAAATGCTCTGAAAATAACTCGAATGTTCGATTATAACGATACGAGATGTTGAAATGTCCGTCGCCGAATTCTTCGTGAATGTGCGGAATCTCAAAATCTTTCAGTTTTTTCGACAAAATTTTTGCTCCGATGTCCAACGCAAATTCATCGCGTGTACCTGCATCCAAAAACAAAAGTTTTAACGATTTCAAGTTTTCCACAGACTTTTCCACAAGGCGAACAGGATCGTGCGTCAGCCATTTTGCCCAAATATCCTGGCGTATTTCGCCGGTTTCAAGGTCAAATGGCAGGTCAAAACTTGTGCCGTTCGGCGAATAGCAACTGCTCATTCCGATTATATTTAACGCCGGAAAGTCGCCTTTGCCTTTACTTTCGTTGCTCAAAAATTTGGTCATAAACGCGGTCGGATTACCTTTTATTGCTCGAAACGCTTTGGCGAAATCGGACAAATAGCAAAGTTCAAAATACGCATCGCCGCTGATTGTGGAAATTAAGCCGAATTTGTCGGCATGGCGAAGTCCGCAAATCAACGCACCGTAACCGCCCGAAGATTTTCCGACGACCGCACGAGAGTTTTTACCGTCAATCGTACGAAAATTCTTATCAACAATTTCGACAATTTCTTGCGTTAAATAATCTTCGTAATTACCTGTCGCAGTTGAGTTTAGATATTGTGAACCGCCGTAATAAGTAAAGCAATCGGGCATTACCGCAATCAACGGTTTTATCTTTTTTGATATAATTAAATCGTCCAAACGCTCGTCCAAACTTGGCGAAAAAGCGTTATCGTTGAGCATCATTTTTCCGCGTCCGGCGAAACCCGAAAGACAGTAAACGGTCGGAAAACGTTCAGTAGAATTATCATAATCAGGCGGAAGATAAACGAACAAATCACGCTCGGCTTTGTCGCCTAAAGGATTATTTTGCAACGCTTTACTTGAGTGTTTTAGATTTATAATCATGCTTGAAATGAATAAATTTGTTCTAACCTTCAGAATTTAGATTATTAATCTTTCATAAAATCCGTAATCGTAAATTTTTCGAGATTTAATTCCGGTTTGATTAACTTAGTAAAGTCTTCCCCGGATTTTTCAGGATTATTTTTGTCGAAAGTACTTGTTTTTATCTTATCCAAGTAAAATTTATCTTGTTTACATACAAAATTGAATCGCTTTTCGTAGTAATATCTTGAGCCGTATTCAACTGAAATTTCAAATCCATTGCTCACTTTCTTTGCCCGGTTTAAGGAAAATCCGTTAAACTCACTTTGATTGGGCAAATTTATAGTCTTTACTATTGCATCACTATTTGAAATAGAGATATTTGTGCGTTCGTTTTTATAAAAAACCTTTAAGTTAAAGTCTGTATTTCCGCACTTTAACTTGGATGTGCTGATAATTTCTTCGCTCTCGTTTGTTTCGTCTCTGCTCTCTTTGACATTGTTTGCAGGGACAATTTGTCCGCTATGGTTTTGAATTACATCGCTTGAAATAGTTTGACTATGACACGAAGCGACAATCGATATTAAAACCGACAAAATGAATATTTTCATATATTTAGACATAGATTATTTCCCGAAAAACAAGCCCGAAAAAAATATCGCCCACAAACTTAAAACGATGATTAAAGGAATGATAAATGCGAGTAAATAGCCGATATTTACCATATTTTCTTTGTTCCATTTAAACGGTTCGTTACAATGCGGACACAATTCGCTGCTCATCATATATGGTTTTTGACAACGCGGACAGATTTTTATATTCACAAATTTAACCTTTGCCAAATCACTTTGGCGGCAGTTGTTCCTGTTCCCACAGCACTGCTAACTGTTGGCGACAAAGGGTTTGCGACATCGCCGACGGCAAAAATATTTCGTAAATTCGTTTCGCAATTACCGTCAATTTTTATGTAACCGAATTCGTCTTTCATAATCTTATCACGAAAAAATTCCGTGTTCGGTTCCACGCCAAGCCGAAAAATTATTGCGTCGGTCGGCAAAATAAATTCGGTATCGGTTTTCAGTTTGATTGCTTCAACATTTTTGCTTCCGATAATTTCAATAAGTTGCGTGTTCCGCAGAATCTTGATTTTCGGATTAGTCAAAATCTGAGTTAAAAATTCGTTGCGTCCGCGAAAAGTTTCGCGGCGATGAATAAGGAAAACTTTCTCTGCAAATTCGGCTAAAATCAGAGCATTTTCCAACGCCGCATCGCCGCCGCCGATGACGCAAACAGTTTTTCCGACTAAAGTTTTTCCGTCGCGTTTGCCCGATTCAATAATTCCTTTACCGACAAATTCCGTTTCGCCTTTGATATTCAACTTTCTGCGACGAACGCCTGTGGCAATCACTAAAGCCTTGAAAGATAAAGTTTTACCGTCAGACAGCGAAACAGTTTTTTCATCGAAATCAACTTTAGAAACCGCAGCTTTTGTTAAAATATCAAACTGCCAATTTTGCATTTGGCTTACAAAAATATCACGCATTTCTTGTCCGTTTGCTGTTTCAACGCCCAAATGATTTTTTATCGGATTAAAAACATAGTTAAGTTGTCCGCCAAGTTCGGCATTTGATTCTATCAAAACCGCACTCAGACCGAGTTCACCGCACCAGCAAGCCGCCGAAATTCCCGCCGCACCGCCGCCGATTATCACAACATCATATTCCACATTTGCTAGTTTAACGGCTTTTTCGTAGAATTGAAAAGTCGCCGTGAAGCCCTTGTAGCTCAACGGTTAGAGCACCGGACTCATAATCCGTTGGTTGAAGGTTCGAATCCTTCCGAGGGCATAAAAAAGCAGTCAGTTTTGGCTGCTTTTTCTTTTTTTGCCGTAATTATGCTTAAATTGGCGTGTGAGTGAAAAATTATCACAATCAAATTGGCTTTTTTCCCGAAATATTGATTTATCCGTGTTTCTCGGAAGTGCGGTTGTCTCGATTTTGCTGTTGTTTATCGGTTCGCAAATCGGTATTTTGCACGATGAAACGCCTGATTGGACTTGGGTTACAACGATTTTAATGATTGATGTGGCTCACGTTTGGGCGACAAGTTTTCGCGTTTATTTTGATGTCAACGAAGTAAAACGCCGTCCGTTTTTGTATCTTGCTACGCCGTTTTTCGGTTATATTTTCGGCGTTGCTCTTTATTCCGAATCGTCCGTTTTGTTTTGGCGAGTTTTGGCAACGATTGCCGTTTTTCACTTTGTCCGTCAACAATTCGGCTGGGTTTCACTCTATCGCCGCAAGCTAAATGAAACAAACACAACAACTTATTGGATTGATACGATCACGATTTATTTGGCGACAATTTATCCGTTAGCTTTTTGGATGACAAATTTGCCTCGAAATTTTGAGTGGTTTGTGCAAAACGATTTTATCGGTTTGCCCGCGATTGTCGAAAAAATCTTGTTTCCGATTTACATTTTATCGCTTGTTATTTACACAATTAAAACGATTTATTTGTTTGCAACGCGGCGTTTTCTGAACATCGGAAAAGATATTGTCGTGCTGACAACCGCGATTTGTTGGTATCTCGGAATTGTCGCGTTTAATTCTGATTATGCGTTCACGGTTACGAATGTAATAATTCACGGCGTTCCGTATTTTGCGATTGTTTATTTCTATGCGAAAAAGCGTCGTGAAACTGCAAATCGTGTGTATGCAACGCTTTCGGGCAATTGGTTTTTCTTTTTAATCACACTTTGGGCGTTGGCTTACGTTGAAGAATTGTTTTGGAATCGCGGAATTTGGCACGAAAAATCCCGGTTTTTCGGCGGAGATATTGAACTCGGAAATCTTAAAATGTTCATCGTTCCGCTTCTCGCGTTGCCTCAGTTGACGCATTACTTTCTGGACGGCTTTGTTTGGAGACGGAAGAGCCTTGAGAGTGTGACGAAGTGATGGAGAGACGGCGGGAAAAATGTTTGCGTACCTTTGCGTCTTTCCTTCGCGTTCTTTGCGTTAAAATTTTACGTTAATCCGGAATTAGTTTAAGATAAAAATATGGAACCAACAAAATCACGCATCAAATGCCGAGAAATTATGACGAGCAATGTTTCGGTCGGAACGGTGGAAATGTCGCTTCAAGATGTTGCTAAACTGATGAAAGATAAAGACATCGGCGTTCTACCGATTGTCGAAACAGGAACAAATAAACTGCTCGGAATCGTTACCGACCGTGATATTGTCGTGCGGGCAATCGCCGATGCCAAAGATTCCGCGACCAAAGTTTCGGACGTAATGACGACCGAACTTTTTACTGCGAAACCCGATGATTTTGCCTTCAACGCAATCCGCACAATGGGCGAAAAACAAGTTCGCCGTGTGCCGATTGTCAACGAAGACGGTATTTTACAAGGAATTGTTTCAATGGCAGACATTGCTCTTGAGATGGAAGACGACCGCGAAATTGCCGAAACTTTGGAAGAAATTTCGACCGGAAAAGCCTTTTGGAGCAAATAGTTAAAAAAGTAAAAGGTTAAGAAAAGTTTTATGCTAACTTCAATATATCCGATAATTAGTGCGATTGTGTTTTGGGCGATGTCGGTTTTTGTCGGTCTTTTGGCGATTAGAATTATAATCACTTTCGCCGATCCGAATCCGTTCGGGACTGTCGGCAGATTCGGTTATCAACTCCGAAAACACACAAACCGCTTTGTTCAACCTGCGGCAGATTTTCTGTTTCGGTATCGAATCGACAAAAAATACGCGCCGATTTTGACCGCTTTAGTGATGTGCGTCTTGGCTTACTTTGCCTTGCAAATTATCGGGAACACCTTCCTTATAATTGACGGTTTAACTCTCGGCATCGTAAAGGGAAGCATTAAAGCCATTGTCGGAATTGTTTTGTATGCGTTGCTGAGTATTTATATTCTGTTTATTTTTCTACGCATTTTATCGTCGTGGTTCGTATTTGGTCGCAAAACATTTTTCGGGTTTATTCGACGAGTAACCGATCCTGTCATGTTGCCGGTTCAACGTTTGATTCCACCAATCGGAATGTTTGATATTTCGGCGATGGTAGTGCTGATTGTGTTACAGATTGTTCAGAGTTTTATTTTGCGGTCGTTTGTACTTTGATAAATTTTACGGAAAAGGACAGTGCGATTATTTTCGCGGTTCGTGTAATTCCACGCAGTTCACGCAGCGAAATTATCGGCGAATATGACGGAGCATTGAAGGTTAAACTAAACTCTCCGCCCGTTGACGGCGAAGCGAACAAAGAGCTTATCGCACTTTTGGCAAATTTTTTTCACGTTTCAAAAAGCGATGTTGAAATTATCGGCGGACAAACTTCTAAGTTAAAACAAGTTAAGATTGTAGGAGTGAGTCAAAATGATTTGTCGCACATTGCATAAATTATGAAGCAATATGAAACTACTCGGAAACGGTTTTGGGCTGGCGTTATTGACGGACTTATTTTAACGGTTTTGGCTAACCTCAGAAATTATTTACTTAATGACGGAGCATTCGTTTACAACGAAACAATAATTATTGTTTTCAGTTTACTCGAAATATCTTACGGAGTTTTGCTTCATTTCCTTTACGGTCAAACAGTTGGAAAAATGTTGATGAAAATAAAAGTCATTGACGTTTCGGAAACTAAAAATATAACACTTACACAATCTGTTTTTCGTGATTTCTTTTACATATCGAGTTTTTGTGTTTTTGTAGTTTTATCAGTTTATGTAATCATTATTGGCGAAGTAAGTCCAAACGTTTCAATGGTGTTTGATTGGTTTGGCTATGTAAGTTTGATTTGGTTTATCATCGAAATTGTAACTTGTTTATTCAATCAAAAACGCCGAGCATTGCATGATCTTATCGCCGGAACAGTTGTTATTAGAACAGATTATCTTACAAGGTTGCCTATCGAAAAAATGGCGTGATAAACTCTTACTTTTGAATCTATAATCACAAGGAAATAATATGTCAGGACACAGTAAATGGCACACAATCAAGCACAAAAAAGGTGCTTTGGACGCAAAACGCGGGAAAGTTTTTACCAAACTTATCAAAGAAATCACGGTTGCGGCTCGCACGGGCGGAACGGGCGATCTTGATTCCAACGCACGTCTGCGGAAAGCGGTTACGGACGCAAAAGCCCAAAATATGCCGAACGATACGATTGATCGGGCGATAAAACGCGGCACGGGCGAGCTTGAAGGCGTGAATTACGAAGAATTGGTTTACGAAGGTTACGGAATCGGCGGTGTCGCGGTTTTAATCGAAGTAATGACCGATAATCGCAATCGTTCCGTTGCCGAAATTCGCCATCTGTTTTCAAAAAACGGCGGAAACTTGGGCGAAACAGGTTCGGTCGCGTGGATGTTTGACCGCAAAGGACAGATTTTCGTCAGCAAAGATGCGAAACCCGAAGACGAATTGTTTGAACTCGTGTTGGAAGCAGGTGCGGACGATATGCAAGACGGCGGCGAAGTTTTTGAGATTTACACTTCGCAAGAAAATTTCGAGGCGGTTGTCGAAGCCTTAAAAGCCGCGAAAGTTGAAACCGAAAATGCTGAAATTACGATGATTCCGCAAACCTTTACGCACCTTGAAGGCGACGATGCGAAGAAAATGCTCAAACTTTACGATGCGTTGGAAGATAACGACGACGTGCAGAAAGTTTTCGCAAACTTTGATATAGACGATAAAGATTACGAATAG
The DNA here is from genome assembly GCA_031430435.1 of Acidobacteriota bacterium. GTDB lineage: Bacteria > Acidobacteriota > Blastocatellia > Pyrinomonadales > Pyrinomonadaceae > JANNVK01. Next base: position 32,139 of record JANPBM010000024.1, on the reverse strand, counting down.
CAGGTGAAAGGGAAACCTCAATGATAAATTTCCTGTTTTGGAATGTGTACAAAAAGCCGATTGAATCGCTCATCACAGAATTAGCATTAGAACACAACGCAGATGTAATAATGTTGGCTGAATACGTTGAGAATCCGACAAGACTTTTACAAGTAATCAATGAAAATGAGTTTCTTTATTTTCTGAACGAAAGTTTCTGCGACAAAATTCGCGTATATTCAAAATACCGAGATGACATTTTTCCGAAGTTCAGCGAATCATCGCGTTACACAATTCGTCATCTGAAATTACCCGGTTTAGACGACATTTTGTTGGCAGTTGCTCATTTTCCTACTAAAACAAACTGGAGGGATGGAAGTCAAGAAGTTGAGGGAGAAGAGTTAGCGAAATTTGTCAGAAACGCAGAAAACGAAGTCGGACATTCACGAACAGTTTTGGTCGGCGATTTGAATATGAATCCGTTTGAAGCTGGAATGGTCAAAACGACAGGTTTACATGCGGTAATGAGCCGGCAAATTGCCCAAAAAGGAAGCCGAACCGTGCAAGGCAGAGATTATCCGTTCTTTTACAATCCGATGTGGAATTTTTTCGGAGACTTTTCGGCGTTTTCTGCTGGAACGCATTATTATCGCTCATCGGAACACGTTGCACATTTTTGGAATATGTATGATCAAGTTTTGGTTAGACCTGAACTTTTGAACATATTTTCGATGGAAAATTTGAAAATCATAGATTCGGTCGGCGGAAAATCGCTTTTGAACGAAAACGGTTTGCCGAATGCAAATTTTGCATCAGACCATTTACCGATTTTCTTTGGCTTGAATTTATAAATTTAGGAGTTTTTATGACAGAAACAAACGAAACAGTTGATTTATGGAGCGAAATTATTACTGAACCAATCAGAACGCCACTAACTATCTTAAAAGAGCAAGCTACTTTTTTGGAAAAGAAGACAAATGGCATTTTAACCGGTGAAATCAGATCAGACATTAAAGGGGGCAGTTTTACACATTATTTTTATGTAAAGGCACCGAGTCTGAGTTATAGTTATTTGCTTTTTGCTGTAGATCATTTGTTCGCTCTATTTCCTGCTAATATTAGTAAGTTTGACGATTCTGAAAGCTATATTTCATCTATACCCGATATTAAAGATGAAGAGAGATTTTTAAATGAATTGAAAGGTATTTTACAATCACCAAGAACAGAGAAAGTAGTCAGAGCTTTGTTGGCACAAAGCACAGGCGTATAGTTTTTTCTTTTATCCGCAACTTTATTGACTTAAACCTTTTTATTTCTTACAATTCGTGTCTATTAACTTGGAGGTTTTTGTTTGATGAAATCACGATTTTTCTTCGCCGTTCTACTTTTCACGCTTCTTTTTACCGTTCAAATTGTCGCCAAAGATACTTGGGTAAATGTTCGTTCAAAGAATTTTTTCCTGATCGGCAACGCAAGCGAAAAAGATATTCGCGGCGTGGCAACCAAGCTCGAACAGTTTCGGGAAACTTTTCGTTTATTGTTTCCGAAGGTGAATTTTTCACAATCGATTCAAACAAACGTCGTCGTTTTCAAAAATTCATCGTCGTATAAACCTTTCAAACCAAAACGCGCGGACGGCAAACCCGACGACGGAATTGTCGGATATTTTCAGTCGGGCGAAGACGTAAATTACATCACAATTTCAATGGACGGCGAGAAAAAAGACACGTACGAGACTATTTTTCACGAATATGTTCATTTTATGGTCAATACAAATTTCGGGCGTTCGGAAATTCCGCCGTGGTTTAACGAAGGTTTAGCCGAGTATTATTCGACCTTCAGCATCGAAGACAATCAAAAAATCATCCTCGGCGACATTCAATCGAACCATCTTAATCTGTTGCAACAAAACCAACTGATTCCGCTCAAAACATTTTTTGAAATTGATAATTACTCGCTTCATCAAAACGGAAATCATTCACGGTCGATTTTTTACGCGCAGGCTTGGGCGTTAATTCATTATTTAATTCAAGGAAATAAAGGCGCGAATAACGAAGGAATGAACAAATTTCTTGCTTTGATTATAAACAAAGTCGAGCCGGAGAAAGCCTTTCAACAAGCGTTTCAATACGATTACGCAACGATGGAAAAAGCCTTGAAAAATTACGTTTCACAGAGCAAATATCAAATTTCTATCATAACTTTTACAAAAAAACTTTTGTTCGACGCTGAAATGACGACCGTTCTGATGTCGGAATCCGAAGCGAATGCGTATCTCGGCGATTTGCTTTATCACACGGGCGAACAAGAAGATGCGGAAGTTTACCTCACTAAAGCGTTGGCGTTGGACGCGAATTCGGTTGTCGCCAATACTTCGCTCGGATTGGTGAAAAACAAGCAGCGAAAGTTTACCGAAGCGAAAAAATACTTGGAAACGGCAATCGCCAAAGACCCGAAAAATCATTTTACGCAATACAATTACGCCTATATTTTGAGCCGTGAAAGTATGGATGAATTCGGTTATGTCCGCAAATATCCGACCGAAGCTGCGACTAAAATCCGTGAACTATTGAACCAAGCGATTTCGCTAAAGCCTGATTTTACCGAAAGTTACAGATTGTTGGCGTTTGTCAATTTTGTAAATAACGAAAATTTGGACGAATCGTTGGCATTGCTCAAAAAAGGTTTGACATATCAATCGGGCAACGAACAATATCAATTTTTAATCGCCCGAATCTATATGCGGCAAGAAAAATTTGCGGAAGCAAAACAGCTTGCCGAAAGTTTGATTAAAAATACCGCCGAACCTGATATGCGTTCAAACGCTCAAAATCTGTTGAAAGCGATTGCCCAAAACGAAGAAATTAAAGCCGCAAATGAGCGCAACCGAAAAGATTACGAGAAAAAAATGCAGGAAATCGGGCAAAACGGAGAGGTTATAATTGTCCGCAATAAACTGGAAAAACCTTTAACCGAAGCTGAATGGGCAAAAATTAACGCGGAAAACGAGAATAACGAAGTAAATCGCGGAATCGAGCGACCGAAAGCGGGCGAAGCTCAAGTTGTCGGTTTTATCGAAAAAATAACCTGCGTCAAAGGCGTGATAAATTATACGGTGAAAGTCGGAGCCGGAACGCTAAACTTAACAGGCAAAGACTTTACATCATTGAAAATGATAAATTTTGCGACCGAGACAGAAAATGCGCAAGTTGGTTGCGGAACGGATTTGAAAAATATGCTGACGGTTTTAACTTATCTGGAAAATAAAAACGTGAAGATAAAATCAAACGGAACGCTCACGGCAATATATTTTGTGCCGAAAACTTTCAAACTGAAAACTCCGGAAGAGTTTGCGAAAATGCAAAATATCAAAGTTGTCAACGAAATTGAAACGTCGCCGGAAGTAATTGCGGTTGAAAACGCCGAGTTTGAGAAAGGCAGAAACGAAGCGATGATGCAGGGAATCCGCGAGGCGCTGCGAAAACCCGAAGCGGGCGAAAAACGCGAAATCGGGATTGTCGAAAAAATAGAATGCAGTGGAAACGCGGTATTTTTCTTGGTTAAATTTGAAACCGAGAGTTTGAAGTTGAAAGCCAAATCTCCGCAAGACGTTAAATTTAATACGTTTACGCCCGACATTGGCGGAATGCAAATCGGTTGCGGAACCAAATTTCCGCCGATTCCCGCGATTGTAACTTATCGCCCGAAAGACAAAGCCGGCGAAATTGTCGCGGTCGAATTTGTCCCGAAAAGTTTTAAGCTCGAAAATTAAAATAAAACGACACGAAAAGACCGTGGTTTTCGGCTCAAATTCGTGTCGCAATTTCTTGAATCTTTACTTATTTGACGCTTGCCGTAAACGTAACCGTTTGCGATTTCGGCGGATAACAGACTGAATCCGTGCAGGCTTGGAATCGCACGACGGCGCGAATTTTAACCGAATCGCCTTTGAAAGTCGCGGGAACGCTGAGGTTGAAATTAAATTTAACCGTGCCTTCGTAAATGTTCAAAGTTTCATCGGAAAAGCTGAATTTTTTACTTTTTCCGCGCGGATACGAAATACCGCTGATTTTGCCGGTTGGCGAGGTTATGCTCACCACCGTCGGAATCGCAAACTCGCTGCCGGGACGATTCGAGTTCGTATGCAATCCGCCGGGAATGCTGAAAACGACTGTTCCGCGAGCCGAACCGCCACGCTTAACCGTTGCGGCTGAACCACTTACGCTTTGCGCTCGGACTTCGCCGACAAACAAAATTGCGGCGATAAAAAACAAACTTAAGACTACTTTTTTCATATAAATTATCTCACTTCAAAATTTTCCAACATTCGGTTGATACGTTCGATAAACTCGTTTTTGTGTTCTTTGACGACCGAAATTTCAAGCGTGAACGTTTTGCCAAGATTTTTATTCGCAATAGTTTTGAAAAAAGATTCAATCTCGATTCCGGTTTCTTCCCGTTTACTCGAATTCTGCATCGGTTTTCGTAAACCTTCGCTTTCGGTTATTTCCAACCACGCTTTACGAAATTTTTCGCCTTCGCTGAATTCACGCGAATATGCTTCAAATTTATCGTTAATCGGATTCAAAAAACCTTCCGCTTTGATGAACTTAAAGCCTTCTTTTTCAATTACTTCACGCTCAAAAGCGGCGGCTGTAACACGCTTGATGTGCGAGCGAACCAAAATCATCATCGTTACCGTAATTCCGATTATAAGAAAGTATGTCAGCATAAATTATCCGTCGATTTGCACCGAATTCGGCGAAGTTTTTGCCGCCAGTTGCCCGCACGCCGCGTATATATCGCGTCCGCGCGCCTTTCGCACAAACGCATCAACACCTTTCGTTTTTAATATGTCTTGAAAGTGCGTGATTTGTTCCCAAGTCGGAGGTTTATATTCCAACGGTTCCGCCGAATTATGCGGAATCAAGTTTATTTTCACCCGCTGTAAATTGTATTTACGCAACAGGTCAGCCAGTTCAAAAGCGTGTTCTTCGGTATCGTTTACGCCGCCGAGCAAAACGTATTCAAACGTAAATTTTTCGCCGTTTCGCAAAGATTTTTCAAATTCCTTGCACGCCGTCATCAAATCTTCAATTTTCCAGCGTTTATTTATCGGCATCAATTTATCGCGTAATTCATCGTTCGGAGCAGTCAGCGAAATTGCCAAATGCGGACGGTTTTGACGTTCCGCGAGTTCGTAAATTTGCGGCACAATTCCTGCGGTCGAAACCGTAACTCTATTCGGCACAATAAATAAACCGTCTTTATCCGACATTAAATCCAATGCTTTCATCAGATTTTCAAAGTTCAGAAAAGGTTCGCCCGCACCCATTCCGACCAAGTTTGTGCCGAACGGAGTTTCGTTTGAAACACCGTAAACGTCATTTAAAACGATAATAATTTGTTCGATAATTTCGCCGGCGGTTAAATTTCTGAGCAAACCGAGTTTCGCCGTCAGGCAAAAATCACATTTGAGCGGGCAACCCGATTGCGACGAAAAACAAATCGTGTCGCGGTTATCGGTCGGAATATAGACGGTTTCAACCGGAAAGTTGTCGTGTGTTTTGAGCAAAAATCGTCGAGTGCCGTCTGATGAAACATATTTTTGTTCAAGCGTAAGTGTTGAAATGGTTGAAGTTTCCGTAAGTTTTTGGCGGAAGGTTTTCGGCAAATTTGTAATTTCGTCAAAAGAAAGCAGACGTTTATTGTGCAACGCCGAAAAAATCTGTTTCGCCCGATATTTCGGCTCGCCGTGTGCTTCCGCAAATTCCGCGAGTTCCGCGTTCGATAAATTTAAAAGATGTTTTTTTTCCACTCGTTTCATCTTAACGCATTATGCTAAACTCTTAAAACTCTATGAAATTAAAAGCGTTAATCGGCGGAATTTTAGGTTTGGCGATTGTTGTCGGAATGGCGGTCGCGTGTTTGTGGTTGGTCGGCAAAATGCGCGAAACAACCTCGGATACCGGCGAAATAATTAACGAATCACAGCCGAATCAACCATCGTTGCCGGCTGAAAATAACGTGCCGCAACAAATTCATTTAGCACCGGGAAATCCGAGTAACGCGACCGCAAACCCTGCAAACGCAAACAATTATCTGTTGTCGAATAAATACTACGCGGTTTCTTATAATCGTCAAAAAGCGATTGCGAACTGGGTTTCGTGGCGATTGGTAAAAAATAGTTTCGGCGATGCGTCGCGTCAAAATGATTTTCGTCCGAACCAAAATTTGCCGAACGATTGGACGCAAATTACGCCGAACGATTACAACGGAAGCGGCTTTGATCGCGGTCATTTGTGTCCGAGCGCGGATCGTTCGAGTTCGATCGAAGGAAACAGTTCAACGTTTTTGATGACCAATATCGCCCCGCAAACGCACGATTTGAACGCAGGTCCGTGGGAAAAACTGGAAACTTATTCGCGTAGTTTGGCAAAGCGGAACAACACGATTTTTATTATCGCGGGGCAATACGGCGACGACGGAAAGTTGCGAAATAAACTGACGATTCCGACAAATTATTGGAAAGTTGTCGTGATTTTACCGAATAACGGCGAGGTTTCCGCCATCAACCGAGAGACGCGGGTAATTGCGGTTGATATGCCGAACGTTGACGGAATCAGCGGGCAAAATTGGCGTGATTTCAAAACAACCGTTCGCCAAATCGAGCAAAAAACCGGTTATAATTTTTTATCGAACGTGCCGCAAAACATTCAAGATGCGATTGAAACAAAAGTTGACGCGCGTCAATAATAAAGCCAAAGCGGTACGCTCGGTCGGCAAAACTTGTAATTATTAACGTCTGTTTTTCAGTAAAGTTTTATGCGCTGAAACTTTGCCGAAAAAAAAACACTTTAAATTTTACCGTTAAATAAGTTACCTTTAGTATAGAGCCGAAGTATTTGTTCGGTTGCCTTTTTTGCTATGAAAGAAGAACGACCGAAACGCGACCTGAAACCCTCTCTCGTATTTTTGAGCGGTGATTTGCTTGCCGTACCGATTCCGCTCGAACGCCAGGAAGTCGTTCTCGGACGGGCGTTGGAAGCCGATGTTCGCATCAATGATTCAAAAGTCTCACGTCAACACGCCAGAATTATCACGATTGCCGAAGCCGACGAAACACGTTATTTACTCACCGATTTGAGTTTGACGAACGGAACTTATCTGAACGGCGTAAAAATCAAACAAGAATTTTTGCAAAACGGTGACAAAATTGCTATCGGCGAACATATTTTGCGGTTTGATTTATTGGACGAAATTGACCGTGAATATCAGCGGCAAATTCGCCGGTTGCTGTCGCACGACGATTTAACCGGATTACTTTCATCGCGTTCGTTTTTTTCCGAACTGCGGCGCGAAGCAGGAAAAGCGAAAGCCGAAAAGCGTCTGTTTTGCGTTTTGATGATGGATATTGATTATTTCAAACTGGTGAACGACACTTACGGACATTTGACGGGAAGCAAAACTTTGGAAGAAATCGGCGTTTGCGTAAATGCGATTTTGCGAACCGGCGATGTGGCGGCACGGTTCGGCGGCGAAGAGTTCGCGGCATTTTTGCTTGACGCAGACCTTGCTCAAGGCATTGTGGCGGCGGAAAGAATCCGTTCGGCGATTGAAACTCAATCTTTCAGCGTGGTCAAACAAGGAAAGGCGTTTGAATCGCACCACATCACGATCAGCGTCGGCGTTGCGTCTTTTCCCGATGATTCAAGCGACCCGATCGAGTTGGTTGAAATGGCTGATTCGGCGCTTTATCGGGCAAAGCACGACGGCAGAAATCTCGTTCGGGCATACCGAGATTTAACGCCGGAAGAACTTGAAATTCCTTTGCCCGAACGCCAGATGTAATTTTGACGATTGTTGTGCACTGCATTTTTTTCCGGACAAACGCAAAAAACTTGCACGATTTGTCGAACTTTCGTGTAAAATGAAACGTAACCTGAACGGAGGATTTTATATGAATTTCAAAGTCGCCAATGACGCGCGTCCGCAAATTAAACTTTTATTAACCGCAACTTTATTGAGCGTTGCTTTATGGGTTGTCTCGTTTTTTCTGCCGATAACAAGCTATCTAGTTTATCCGCTCCAACTTTTCGCCACTTTTATTCACGAAGGAAGCCACGTTTTAGCGGCGGTTTTGACGGGCAGCAGCGTCGAAAGTTTGACGGTTTCGCCCGACACAAGCGGCGTTGTGTGGTCGCAACCGAGCGGCTGGTTTTCGCAACTGTTTATTTCCTGCGCAGGTTATTTGGGAACAACCGCGTTCGGAACTTTTCTTTTAGTTTGGTTACGATACGGTTTTTCGGCTCGTCTCGGATTGTATATTTCTGCCGGTTTTATCGGAATTATGACCTTGGTTTTCGGGTTGCTGATGCCGATTTGGAATGTTTTTGACACACACGCGACTTTTGGGAGCGTGGCGTTTACCGTAATTTCGGGAGCGATTTTAACCGCCGCAATTTTCGCCGTCGGACGTTTTACGCAACAGAGTCAAGCGAATTTCGGTTTGGCATTTTTGAGTGTGCAATGTTTGCTCAACTCAGTTTTCAGTCTGAAAACTTTGTTTCTGATTTCCGCGACAACCAACGCCCACAGCGACGCGGTAAATATGGGAGCCGCCACAGGTTTGCCCGCCATCGCGTGGGTTTTAATTTGGATTACGGTTTCGGTCGTGATGATGGGAATCGGTTTGAGGCTGTATGCCGTGAGCCGAAAATCGACGGCAAGCGAATCACTTTTTGAAGATTAAGATGCGACTTTTAACTGCATTATTTCTGCTGATATTGTCGGCAACCGCTATCGCTCAAGGTCAAAAAACTTTGAGCGATAACGCTTTGCAAGCCGTTGTCGCGACGACTGAAAACTGGTCGGCGACGCAAGGAAACGCTCAACTGTTCGAGCGTCGGTCGCTCAAAGAAAAGTGGAAAGCGGTCGGTAAAAAGTTTCAAATCGTAGTCGGTAAAAATGGTTTGGGCTGGTCGGACGCGAGTTATTCCGCGAACGCAAATCCGTTCAAACGCGAAGGCGACGGCAAATCGCCCGCCGGAATTTTCAGTCTCACCGCCGCGTTCGGCTCAAGCAATCAAAAAGTAAATCTGCCGTTTACGCAACTTGCCGAATCAACCGAATGCGTTGACGATTCAAAGTCAAAACAATACAATTTAATTGTTGACAATAAACAAGTTGCGGTTGATTGGGACAGTTCGGAGAAAATGTCGGCAGTCGGTCGGCAATACGATTCAGGCATTTTTGTCGCCCATAATTCCGAACAAAAGCAATTCGGCGGCTCGTGTATTTTCTTGCATATTTGGTCAAACAGCACAACCGGAACTGCGGGTTGTACCGCGATGGAACGCACAAATATCGAACGAATTTTTAATTGGATCGAGGCAAATAAAAAGCCTGTCTTGATTCAAATGACGCGAGATTGGTACCGCGATTATCAAAAACTTTGGAAACTGCCGAAACTAAAACTTTAGCCGATTTGCCGATTGGTTCGCGCTTGCTCGTGCGGAGCAAAGTCGATTGGCGAACCGCCGCAATCTCAAAAGTCGTCGATACAAACGTAACCTTAACCGTTGCCTCGCCGACCGGTTTTTCGTATCGCCTCAAACGAACTTCAGACACCGAAATCTACTTTGACGGCGTTTTGCCGATTCTGACAAACACAGGCGAAAATTGGCGCGAAAATTTTACGAAATACGATGTACGGTGGTAAAATATAAAATTTAAGCAGGTAATGATAAATTGTAAGTGGTGAATGATGAATTAAAATCTTGCAACTCAATGACTTGGACATTGTAAAATGTCGCAACATTTTTGCTTATCTGCTTACAGAGTTTTTTTATCGACATTAACCCTGAGAATTACCAATTTTTGCGTTTTTACAACGGCAAACATATTTTCCCGAATCAGTTCAAATCAAATAACAGAAACTCGGTTTCATTGCCCGAAGCCTTTATTTTCAACAAACTTTCATCGCTGATTGCCGCACCGTCGCTTGTCTCCAAAAGTTCGCCGTTGACTTCTAAACTTCCTTTGACGATTTGAATCCAAGCGTGTCTGCCGTGGGTAATTTCGTGCAAAACTTCATCGTTTTGTTGCAAAATCGAGGCGTAAAGCGAAACGTCTTGATGAACTGCGATTGAATCTTCGTCCGCATTGCGTGAAGCAATCAGTTTTAATTTACCGCGTTTTGCGTCCGCCGGAATGAGTTTTTGTTCATAACTCGGCGTTAAATTGTTTGTTTCTGGCAAAATCCAAATCTGTAAAAGATGCGTTTTATCGGTTTCCGAACTCGCTTCGCTGTGCAAAATTCCTGTTCCGGCTGACATTCTTTGAATCTCGTGCGGGCGAATTGTGGTGCCGTTTCCCATCGAATCCGCGTGCGAAAGATCGCCGGAAATAACGTAGGTGATAATTTCCATATCACGATGTCCGTGTTTTGGAAAACCTCGTTTCGGCTCGATAAAGTCTTCGTTTATCACACGCAAGGCGCGAAAACCCATAAAGTTTTCGTCGTAATAATCGTTGAACGAAAACGTATATTTTGTATCAAGCCAGCCGAAGTTATTGTGTCCGCGTTCGTTTGATCGTCTGATTTTTATCATAAAAGTAAAATTCTGTATCAATTAAATAATACAAGGTGAAACGCGATTTGTAATCATCAAACAGGGCGACAAAGTTCTCATACTTTCGCTTTTGATTGATTGGATAAGGCGAAATAATTGTTCGAGTTCGAGCTTTCAGACAATACGCCGACAACATCAACTTTTCTTCAAAGCGAACGAATTTGTTTTTCTTGAAAAAGTTTGATTGCAGTTTTTCGTTCCATATATTTGAGTTTTTGTCTAAGTGTAAATCTTTTAGAGTTTGATGATAACTGGAAATTTGTTGTGATTCAATTGTTGACGTAAAACTTAGTGAGTGGTCATCAAATTTCACGGAAAAATTGCACTACTTTTATGTAAGTAAACGGAATTCCTGATATTTTTACTTAATATCAGTCTCTGTCGCTAATATGAACTAGACAAGATGTGAAAAACCTGCTATGCTACAAAATTTTGCATTTTCAGTTTGACATTTTTTGTAGGTTGTGGTAGGATTTATTATGTAACTTGAAATAAATATTTTTGTTTGCTCCTAGAGTTTGAAATAATAATTTTCCCTACTTGGTTAAAATAAGTAAGTTTCGCGAACAGCGAATTCAAGTTAACAGAAGCGAGACCACATCCGACAACCTAAGGGTTTTCAAACACCGGTTCAAACAAATCAACAACCAAAAGGAGAAAAAACCTTGACCACTAAATTATGACAAAAATTTACGAGTATCTTACTCATCAATCTTCCACGCTAATAATTCTACTTATTCATTCAGTTGCTATATGTTCAACTCACTACGTTTTTAGTGTTGTTTTTCAGTTTATAGCCGATGACTCGATCAAATACTTTATTTTCTGGGTGTTCTCTTTTATTGTAGAAACAGGTTTGGCGATACACGCCTTGCAAGCGGTTTTTGCAAAAAACAAACAAAGCACACCTACATATAAGCGTACCTTCATAGCGATTTCTTTAAGTGTTTCGCCTAAAACCCCATTAACTCAGAATAAGCTGACGAAAAACGCCTGAAATTGTGAAACTTGGAATACTCTTGAGTAATTAAAGCGACGCTAAAGATTCAATTTTACTTTGGAAAACGCCTCTCTTAAAGCTATCAAAAAAAGAAAACTTCTAGTATATATATTTCAACTTGACAAGTCAAGTCGAAATATGTTATAATGTACCTATAACTTGAAATAAATAGTTTTATTCGCATTTAGTTCAAATTATAAAATAAATTTCAAACAAAAAGGAGAAACAAAACTAACCTTTACTATAATCAACTATGAAAAAAATCTACGAGTATTTCACTCATCAGCTTTCCACTCTAGCATTTCTATTTATTCACTTACTTGCTATATGTGCATCTCATTACTGTTTCAATATTGTTTTTCAGGTTCTAGCCGATGACCCAATAAAATATTATATTTTATGGGTGTTCTCAATTATTGTCGATTCAGGCTTAACATTTCATGCCTCGAAAGTAATTTTCAGAAGCGGCAAAGCACAAGACAAACGAAGCATACCTATACACAAGCGTATTATCATTGGCATTTCCGTAAATAATTCACCTAAAACTGCATTAATTCAGAACAACCAACTGAAAAACACTTGAGATAATTCAGTAACCTGATAAACAATCAATCCTTCCCTTTTATCTGAATAACCCGATAAGCCTCAGATTTACTCAACCCGAATTCCTTGGCGGCTTTTTTCAAGGCTATTTTGTTGTCGAATTCTTGGCAGAGTTCTTCGTAGCGGTCGCGTAAAGTTAGTTTATCTTCAATTTGGAATTTGGAATCCGGAATCTGAAATCCTTCAATTACCAAGACGATTTCGCCTTTCACGACCAAATTTCGTTCCGCTAATTCGTGCAAGTTTCCGCGAATAATTTCTTCGTGCAATTTGGTTAATTCCCTGGCGACGGCGATTTTGCGGTTGCCTAAAACTTCTGAGCAATCAGCCAAACTTTTTGCCAGACGATGCGGGCTTTCGTAGAAAATTAAGGTGGCGGAAAGCGGTTTTACTTCGCTCAATTTTGAGATTCGGTCGCCTTTTTTTGACGGCAGAAATCCGCCGAAGTAGAACGAATCGGTCGGTAAACCGCTGCAAACTAAGGCGTTTACAAAGGCAACCGCTCCGGGAATCGCTTCAACTTTCGCCCCTATTTCAATCGCTTTTTGGACAACGCGAAATGACGGATCGCAGATTGCGGGCGTTCCTGCGTCTGAAACCACCGCGACGCTTTTGCCGTCCGACAAATATGCTGAAAGTTCGACGCTTCGTTCCGTTTCATTATGTTCGTGATAGCTGACGAGTTTGTTTTTGATGTTGTACGCGTTGAGCAGTTTGCGTGTGTGGCGAGTGTCTTCACAGGCGATAACGTCAACCTTTGTAAGTGTTTGCAACGCACGCGGCGAAATATCCTGCAAATTGCCGATTGGCGTGGCGACTAAATAAAGTGTTCCGAGCATTTATTTATTGTAATGCAAATAACGAAAAAAGTCTGAGTTTTCAGGCTCAGACTTTTTATGACAAGACGCGATTCGGGGTTATGAATTGGTTATAAAGACCGCGTCCGGTTTATAAAAACTTGTTTAGAAAGGAAACGGAATGTTTTTGACTTTATCGCGCCAATTTCCGTTGCCGTTGCGATTGCCGCGACCGTTACGATTTCCGTTGCCGCTGCCGTTTCTCCAACCGCCGTTATTGCCGGAACGAATTCCGTAAGCCTCGGCGATTGTTCGCAAACTTTGACGCATATTTTCCCAATCGTTTTCAAGATATGAACTCAATCTTGCGTTGTAAAGTTCGCGTTCGAGCCGATTGCCGATTCTCAGCAAATTATCCGCTTCGTCGTAACTGCGATTGATACGTCTGTCGTCGTAATTATCTTTCAATTTGTCGGCGGCTTTTTCAAAATCTTCGGTAATAAATCGCAGATTGTCGCTCGAATTATAGCGATCGCGTTCAACTTCGCGTTTGACGTTTTTACGAAAATCTTTCGAGCTGTCTTTAAGCCGTTTGAGAACGTCTTTCAAATTGCGGTTAGACGAATAATTGCCGTTGCGATCGTTACGGTTATTGCCGTAATCGTCGTCATTGTCGTTATCACGGTCGCGCCATTGAGCCGAAGCCAAAGTCGGCAAGCCAAACACCAAAAGCGAAAACACACAGATTGTTAATAATGTTTTGAAACGATTCATTTTTCTTTATTCTCCTGAAAACTCAAATGTTTTTGCAACTCGATGTTGCATATTCGGTTGGTTGCAAACGACGTGCCATAAAAGGTGAAAGGTAAAAGGTGAAAGGCAAAACTTATTTGTAATCAAAGGTTTACAGTAAAACACGGCGGGTTTGAGTAAATTAGTTTCGGGTTGTTTCAACGCAAATGGTAAGTTTTGGAACGCAAAACGTTAAAGGCAAAAGTCAAGGTTAAACCCAAACTTTTGCCTTTTAACTTTTTACTTTTGCTTTCTTTAGTTGACTGCTTTCGCGGCGTTGATGCGTCCGCCGGATTTAATTTTTCCGTTCAAACTATCAAGTTTATCAACTGAGTTGACAAGTTTTTCGCGCAATTTTTCAACTGAAATATCAGGATTTTGAGCGACGATTAAAGCCGCCACGCCTGAAACATAAGGTGTCGCCATCGAAGTTCCGGACGCTTCGCGATAACCTGCGTTGAGCCACGTTGACATAATATCTTTGCCCGGAGCCGCAACGTGAACGGTTTTAATTCCGAAGTTTGAAAATGATGCAAGATTGTCGTTTCGGTCTAAAGCCGCGACGCTGACCATATTCGGCAAATCGTAATTCGACGGATAATGCGGTCGGCTGTCGTTATCCGAACCATCGTTTCCGGCGGCGGCAATAAACAAAATCCCTTCTTCGCCCGCAACCCGAATGACATCGCCCAAGGCTTTCGATTTCGCCGTTGAACCCCAACTGTTACTGACGATTCTGATGTTTACGCCGGCACGTTTGCGTTCAATCACATAATTGATTGCCTCGATTGCGTTTTTTGTCGAACCGAAACCGCCACGCGATAAAAACTTTAACGGCATAATTTGAACTTCCCAATTTACGCCCGCGATACCTTCGGAATTATCACCTTCAGCGCCGATCACGCCCGCGCAATGCGTGCCGTGTCCGTTGTCGTCCATCGGGTCTTGCAGATTTGCTTCGGCATCAAAACCGTATAAATCATTGATTGTGCCGAGTTCTGCGTCTTGGTAAGCCGGAATGTTTTCCGGACGAGTCCACATATTTGTCGCTAAATCTTGGTGATTGTAATCAACGCCGGTGTCTAAAACCGCAACAACGACTTTTTTGCTGCCTTTTGTCTTTTTCCACGCTTCGATCGCCGAAATGTCCGCTTTGGATTTCCCGCCGCTTTGACCTTCGTTATTTAACGCCCATTGTTCGGCAAACATCGGATCGTTCGGCACGGAATCGAAATCGGAGTCATAATTTTCGGAAAAATCGGGACGACTTTCGCTTGGTTCAAGTTTAATTTGAACATTTGCTTCGGCATATTCGACTAAATCCGACATTTTCGCGTATTGTTCCGCCACACTTTCAGCCGATTTATTGTCGAGATCGTCGATTGAAACCAAACCTTTGACGGCTTCGATATTATCTTCGACCGCATCGTTGTTTTTCGAGACCAACTTTTTAATATCCGCCAAACTGACGGTTTGTTTGAAGCGAACAAAAACTTCGGGTTCGCTCTCTGTTGCCGAACGCGAAATTGTCGCCGGTTTTACTTTCGGAGCAACTTCGTTAAAACCCGTGCCGGCTTTTGTATAATTCGGCTTTTGCGAATTCCAACTGACTATTTGTCCGACGACTGCCGCCAACGAAACTAATACCAATGCGATTATTAAATGAAACCAAATGTTCTTTCTGTTCATAATTTCCACCTCAAAAACTTACAAAGATTCGACCAGATAATTTTTGCCGTTAAATTTGTAGAGCCGAATTTGATATTTGTCGGCTCGGTATTCGTAACTTTTACCTTCCGCGCTCAAAAAAATTTCCCAACCGCTTGAAACCATCTGCATCGCCATTTCACCGCTTACGCCCGCACCGAGCGAAGAATTCGGGAATTCTTGATCGGAAACAGACGAAGTTTTTATGTCGTCCGAAGATATGTTCAGCCGTTTCGCCAAATCTTTTTTGGCTCTTTCCGTTGCGCTTTGTTGATTAAAACTCATTTTTTATTTGTCGAAAGTCCAATGAAAATTCTGCTCTTATTTGAGCAAATAGTCAATACTAAATGTCTCTGAAATAATCGTAAATTTGAAATAAACAGATGTGAGAAGAGGCGGAAAACGGTCGAATTCGGGTTTGTCGAATCAAATAAGCGGCAACGAAGTCAAAACACGAAAAGCCTGAAGTTAAAAGTTTTGTTTGAAAATCAAATTGCGGAAACCCTGTCGCCAAAGTATAATTTGCATTAATAAAGCGTTACAAAACAACTGTTTCTTTAGCAATTTCTATGTCAAAAAAACTAATCCCGGTACTTATTTTCTGTTTCTGCATCGTAAATTTATCGGCACAAACCGCAAAAACCGTTGACCCGAATGATTTAAATAATATCTTTAAGCCGGTTAAATGGCGTTCGATCGGACCGTTTCGCGGCGGTCGTTCGGTGGCTTCGGTCGGCGTTGTCGGCGATCCCAAAACTTATTATACGGGAACGACGGGCGGCGGACTTTGGAAAACCGACGATATGGGAGCAAGTTGGCGAAACATTTCCGACGGATATTTTAAAACCGCCACGATTGGTGCAATTGCCGTTGCCGAATCTGATCCGAACGTGATTTATGTCGGCACAGGCGAACACGCTCCACGCGGTGTGATGACGCACGGCGGCGACGGCGTTTATAAATCTACCGATGCCGGAAAAACTTGGAAAAAAATTGGTTTAGATGCTACACAGCATATTTCACGCATCATTGTTCACCCGAAAAATCCCGATGTTGTTTACGTTGCGGCTCAAGGCGCGTTGTATTCTTCGTCAAAAGAACGCGGACTTTATAAATCGGTTGACGGCGGAATGACTTGGAAAAATACGCTGTATGTTGACGAAAAAACGGGTGCGGTCGAACTTTCGATGGACGCAAATAATTCGCGGATTCTTTATCTGGCGATGTGGGAACACGGTCGTCTGCCGTGGCAAGTTATTTCGGGCGGTGCAGGAAGCGGACTTTATAAATCGGTTGATTCGGGCGAAACTTGGGAAAAAATGACCGAAGGTTTGCCGACTAAAATGGGCAAAATGGCGATTGCCGTCAGCCGTTCAAATTCCGAAAAAGTTTATGCGTTGATTGAAAGCGATTCGTATGAAGACGAACGCGGGCTTTATGTTTCATACAACGCGGGCAAAAGTTGGTCGCAAGTAACAAATGAACCGCGATTAGTTCAGCGTGCGTGGTATTACATCGAATTATTTATTGACCCGAAGAATGAAAATACGATTTATGTTTTGTCGGCACCGTTTTTGCGGTCAAACGACGGCGGAAAAACTTGGGAATCTTTGGGCGGAACTCACGGCGATCATCACGATTTATGGATAAATCCCGATAATCCGAATAATTTTGTAGTTTCAAACGACGGCGGAGCGGCAATCACCTTCAACAAAGGAAGAAATTTTACTTCGCAAAACACAATGCCGACCGCACAATTTTACCGCGTCAATGTTGATAATCAATTTCCATACAGAATTTACGGCGGTCAGCAAGATAATTCGTCTGTTTCAATTGCCAACCGAGAGTTTGGCGGTTGGGGAATTTCGCCCGGAAGTTGGACATCTTCGGCAGGCGGCGAAAGTGCGTTTTTGGCGTTTAATCCCGATAAACCCGATTACGTTTTGGGCGGAAGTTACCAAGGAACGATTGAAGTTGTTGACGTAAAAGCGAAAGCCGGCACGAATATTATGGCGGCTCCGATTCAGTTTATGGGACGCGACGCGAAAGACAACAAATATCGTTTTAACTGGAACGCACCGATTATTTGGAGCAAACACGAACCGAATACTTTTTATCACGGCTCGCAAATGTTATTGAAAACACAAGACTTAGGCAAAACTTGGAAAGAAGTTTCGCCTGATTTAACCCGCAACGAAAAAGCTAAACAAGGCAAAGGCGGCGTTCCTTATACGAATGAAGCGGTCGGTGCGGAAAATTACGGAACACTCGCTTATGTTGCTGAATCACCGTTGGAAAAAGGCGTAATTTGGACGGGAAGCGACGACGGTTTTGTGCAGATAACCCGCGACGGCGGAACAACTTGGAAAAATGTAACGCCGAAAGGTTTGCAAGAATGTTTGATAAACGCGATTGAAATTTCGCCGTTTGATAAAGCGACCGCATATATCGCCACGACTCGTTATAAATTTAACGATCATCGTCCGGGACTTTATAAAACAACGGATTACGGAAATTCGTGGACAAAAATCGATAACGGAATTCCGTCGAATACGTTCACACGCGTTGTCCGCGAAGACGAAGTTCGGCGAGATTTATTGTTTGCGGGAACGGAACGCGGTTTGTTTATTTCGTGGAACGGCGGAAAAGATTGGTCGCCGTTTCAGTTAAATTTACCGATTACGCCGATTACCGATTTACGCGTTCATCAAGGAAATTTGATTGCGTCAACTTCGGGCAGATCGTTTTGGATTTTAGACGATTTAAGCGTTTTGCGTCAGTATAAAAAAGATTTGCCCGCGTTTTCCGTCTATCAGCCGACCGCCGCATATTTGGTTAACGGCGGAAGCGAACTTGATGAAACCGACGAAGAATTTGACGGCACGAACCGTTTTCGCGGCGTAAATCCGGCGAGCGGTATTGTCGTTTATTACAATTTACCCGAACTCAAAAAGGATGAAAATATCACTTTGGAAATCAGAGATTCAGAGGGGAATTTGGTGCGTGAATTTTTGTCGAAAGAGAAGACTTTGACGAAAAAGAAAGGACTTAACCGCTTCGTTTGGGATTTGCGTTACGCTGATATGCCGAAAGTTCCGGATGTTTATATCGAAGCAAGTTTTTCGGGACATAAAGCAATTCCGGGTAAATACACGGCAACTCTGAAATTCGGCGAGCAAAAAGTTACAACCACCGCAGAAATACTGGCAAACCCTTTATATTCAACAGATGGAGCGACATACAAAGAATATCATCAAACAATGTCGGCAATGGAATCCGAACTGACTTCGATGCACAAACTTATCAATAATCTTTACGATACGCAAAAGCGTTTAGGTGCATTATTGGGTTCTTTGGGCGATGATGACAAGTATAAATCGGTTAAAAAAGACGGCGAAGATTTGCTGAAAAAAATGAAGGCGTGGGACGAAGATATGGTTCAGCGTCGCTCAAAAGTTTATGATGATGTCGAGAATTTTCCGAATAAATTTACCGCAGATTATATGTATTTAATCAACCAAACCGAAAGCGATTTGCCGCGTATAAATCAACCGAATCTTGATTTGATGAAAGAAATGAACGCAAAATGGGCAACCTTAAAAGCACGGGCAGACGAAATAAACAACAAAGATATTCCCGAATTAAACAAAAAACTTTGGGAAGCCGGTCGTGGTGCGGTTTGGGAATAAATTTAGGTTTATTCAAGTAAGTTGATGAGTCCGAAGCGTGAAAACTTCGGACTTTTTTATGTTACGAACTGCACGAAAGCATCGAACAGCCAATTTTATCTCTCGCCCAATCAGGTCTTTTCGCAAAATACTTTTCGTGTTCGGGCTGTTCGTCGTATGGTTTTCGGAGCAGATTGTACAACTCTTCGACCAAAGAATAATCGCCTTTGTCGGCTTCATCAATCGCCAACTGAGCCATATAATTTCGCAAAACATATTTCGGATTAACCGCATTCATTCCAACTTTTCGCTCATCGTCGATTAAATTTTCAACTTTTAAACGATTCAAATATGCGGTAAACCATTCATTCCATTGGTTTTCAATCTCGCCGGAAACTTCATTCGGTAAATAAAAAGCGTCTTTTATTTTTTCCGTTGCGGTTGAACTTGAATCGGTTTTTTCGATCAAACTCAGATTGCGGAAAAATAAAGTCATATCCGTTTCGGTTAATTGCAAAACGGCTTCAAGCTCAACAATCAGCGAAATATCGGTTTCCTCAAATCTCGCCAATCCGATTTTTTTACGCATCATTTCAGGATATTTTGTCTCAAATCCGGCTTTGAAATCTGCCAAGATTTGTTCCAAAGGTTCGGTTTCTTTAATCAACACAAGCAAAGCATTTGCCAACTGCATTAAATTCCACAGAGCAATTTGCGGCTGATTTCCGTAAGCGTATCTTTTATATTGATTGTCGGTCGTGTTCGGAGTCCAGCCGAAATCGTAACCTTCAAGCCAGCCGTACGGACCGTAATCAATCGTCAAACCCAAAATTGACATATTATCGGTGTTCATTACGCCGTGGACAAATCCGACGCGTTGCCAATGAATGACCATTTCCAAAGTTCGATCTGCAACCTGTTGAAAAAAGCCGAGATAATCGTTCGATTTAATGTTCGGAAAAAAATGTTTAATTGTGTAATCAGTCAAGGTTTTCAAGGTTTCGACATCGTTTCGGGACGGAAAAATCTGAAAATTGCCGAATCTGATAAACGTCGGCGAAACGCGGCAGACAACCGCACCTTTTTCAAACGCCGCGTTGCCGTTATACATCACATCACGCAAAACTTGGTCGCCGGTCAAGCACAAAGATAATGAACGAGTTGTCGGCACGCCAAGATGAAACATTGCTTCGCTGCACAAATGTTCACGAATCGAAGAACGCAAAACCGCGAGTCCGTCCGCCGTGCGTGAATACGGAGTTTCGCCCGCACCTTTTAACTGCAACGCCCAACGCTTATTTTCGTGTTCGACTTCAAACAAATTTATCGCCCTGCCGTCGCCTAATTGTCCTGCCCAATGCCCGAATTGATGTCCGCCGTAGCACATCGCAAACGGATTCGTTCCGTCTAAAACCTTTCCGCCCGAAAGAATTTGCAAGAAATCTTTATCGGCAAAATCAGCTTCGGTAAAACCGAGTTGTAACGCAAAATCTTGATTGATGTGAACAAATTGCGGATTAGTCGGAATACGCGGCACAGCGGACGAAAAGCACGATTTAAAAACTTGTCGGCGTGTGTTTGCCGTGATTAAATCGGCGGGAAGTTCGGTGTTGAATGTATCTTTGATGTTTAATTGCATTGATAAACATTATGATTTATGCGGTTAGGAATTACAATTTGAGAAAAGAGTGAGGAAGTGAGGTTGTTCTAACGGGAAGGTGAGAAATCGGACAAATTAATCTTCCATTGCAACGAAATAAATCTGTATTATTTTTAGCCGGTTTTTTATTTTGGCAATTCGCAGACACAACATAAATTCGTGAGTTGAAAGTATTGGTGTATTTTCGGGTAAGCCGAGACATTTTTCAGCTTTGCATAAATCTGCGGGATAATACTTAAATTGCTTTGCTCGGTTTACAGTCAAATTTTTTGAAGAGATTTTTGCGAATTTACCCAAGTGATTACGCATTTTTAATGAAATTCTAAAAATATCTTTTTCATATTCCGACATTATTTTTTGTTTTAACTCAAATGACAAATTATCTTCGTTTTCAAGAGAGTCGTCTTTGTGATTTTCATCTATAACAGACCTTAATAACCTGCTTTTATTAAATTCTGAAATAATGTCAGACGGTAAAATATCTTTAAAGTTTCCATCTTTAACTTTCCTTAAATCCTTAATCGAAGCCAATACCGACAAAAGACTAAAAAAATTGGCAGACAGGACATTTTGTTCAAACGGAGTGAGTTTGCTCAAGTTTACAGCTTTTGATTCGAGATCGTTTATGTTGAAATTACTTTTGGCAAAGTTAGCACTAAATCGTTTGTCAAAGAAACTTGGCGGCATTTTGCTAAGATCTTTTACCTTGATAAAACTTTTTACAAATGAATCTGCGAATTTCGTAACTTGGCGTTTATCCAATTCATCTTGCGTCAAAACTTTCGCCTGCTTTTTCACAGCTTGAGCAAAAACATTTTGGCTGAAAGTTGCCGACAGCAGAAAGAAAAGTGTTGTGATTGTGTAGATTTTAAGTTTCATATTGTTTTAATCTTCGTTTAAAGCGGCAAATATGTTTATAACTCGATACTCGCCATTAACAAGAGCAATTCGTAAACACAAAGCAAATGCGTGAATAGCATGAATTCGAGTTTTTTCAGGCAAGCCCATACAATTATCTCCTTCACAAATATCATTAGAGGTGTTGGATCGGTTTATGATTTGTAGTTTCCTTCGTTTAGCCCAATCTCTGTTATATTTACGTTTTTGATTCATCGAGCGTTTATTAAGAAATGTTTTTATTGAATCCGAAATTTTGTCTAATTCAGCTATACAACTTTCCAGTTTCTTTAAAGTAGTCGGTTTGGCTGTTTTAACTTGATTATCGAAAGTTGATTTGAACCAGATACTTTGTTTAATCAACTGCAAAGTATTTCTCGGTAAACCTCGCATGATTTTCTTTTCGTCATCAAATCCTACGAGACTTCCTTGTTTGTTAAAATAACTTTCCAACAGCAAATAATAAAAATTAGCAACTGAAACATTGTATTTATAACGCTCCGGACTCGAAAGTTTATTAAATAATTTTGCGTCGCTTTCTGAAACAGAGTGAATCCAATCATCATCTTGTGCAAAACGAATTTTGAAATCCGAGTGAAAAAATCTTTTTGGAATCTTATCAATATCACCTGTTTCGTCAAGACTTCTCACAAAAGACGAGAAAAACTCATTAACGTCAGGTTCAGAGATGGCTTCTTTGCTCTCGGTGAATTCGTTTACTTTTTGCCCATAGATATTCAATGCAACTAAAAGTACTAATATCGAAAGAAAAGATAAATTTTTGATTTGGTGTTTCATATAAACTTTTTCCTAAAAGAGCTTTCTGTTAATTGCTCAAAATGTAAATATCTAGAATTTTGTAATTGCCTGATTCATTAACTAATTGAAAAACGAGAGGAAAAGATGTGAATTCGTATATTACGGTGTTCGCCGGCAACCCTTTACAATCCTCATCTTTGCAGTTTTTTTTATCATAGTCATAGTAGATTTCGTTGGTTCGATATTCGGCGGCTCGTTTCTGATATGTTTCATGCCATGAAGCGGGTTGAGATTCAACATGTTTTGTTATTTCGGTATTTATTCGATTCAAATCAGAATTGAAATTGTTGATTTCGATTAGCGTTTCAAATTCCTTAGTTTTCTCAACGTCCAAATCGTTCAGCTCAAATATCTCCGCAAGTCTTGTATTTGCACGCATTAAATCGATGACTGAGCTTGGAAGTATTTTTTTAATTGAACCTCCATCCGAATCGTCATTAGTATCCTCTTTGGTTTCCGAATCAGAATCAGGTCCGATATTATTTCCACTCATGCACATCATTTGAAGAAAAATGAAGTTAAACATATTAGTATTTCCTGCGTAAAGTGTCTCGAAATGTGATTCCTTAAGTAATTCAACGCGAAAATTATCTGAAATGTGATCTAGCCATTCGCTATTCTTCGCAAACGTTTCTTTAAATTTCGAAACGAAAAATTTCTCCGGCACTTTTTTGATGTCTTTCTTTTCGTCCATTACCTTGATAAACGAATCAACAAATTTTCGGACTTCATGCTCTTCGGCGATTTCTGTGTCAGTTCGAATATCTGATTTATCAGGCGTTTTCTGTTGAACTTTCTCGGTTGTTTCCTTGTCTTTTACTTCTTGCGAGAAAGCGTTGAATGAGTTTCCAACCACGAAAGTTGAAAGCACAAATAATTTGATAATTAATTTCATAAAATATTAGTTTCCTGTTCAAATGAAATTCTTGCATTTCGCCGAATGCCTGAGTTCTTGATTGTTACACTTTCCGCAACTGTAACAGTCGTGCAAAAAGTTTCGACAAGCGTTATAATTCAAGAAAATGACTGAAACAAAACCTTTTAACGTAGAAAATGTAACCTTTGGCGACGGCAATTTGTCGTTTATTCTCGGACCTTGTGTGGTTGAATCTTACGAACACGCTTTCAAAATGGCGAGTTCGATAAAAGAAATCTGCGGACGAGTCGGCGTTGATTTTGTCTATAAATCTTCGTTTGATAAGGCAAACCGCAGTTCGTCGGAAAGTTTTCGCGGGCAAGGAATGGATTTCGGACTCGATATTTTGGCACGAATCAAAAAAGAATTGAATGTTCCGATAATCACGGATGTTCACGAACCGTATCAAGCCGAAAAAGCCGCAACGGTTGCCGATATGTTGCAAATCCCCGCGTTTTTGTGTCGTCAGACAGATTTATTGGTCGCGTGTGCGAAAACTGGAAAAGCCGTCAATGTTAAAAAAGGACAATTTTTAGCACCTTGGGACGCGAAAAATATCGTTGAAAAACTGCAATCCGCAGGTTGCGAAAAGATTTTATTGACCGAACGCGGTGCAAGTTTCGGGTACAACAATTTAGTAGTTGACTTCAAAAGTTTCCCGATAATGCGGGAATTCGGTGTGCCGGTCGTTTTTGACGTTACACATTCTTTGCAGCTTCCGGGCGGATTAGGCAAAGCGACGGACGGACTCGGAAAATATATCGAAAGTTTTGCTCGTGCAGGCGTTGCGTGCGGAGTTGACACGGTGTTTATGGAAGTTCACGATAATCCGAGTGCTGCTCCGAGCGACGGACCGAATCAATTACCGTTGGAAAGATTGGAAGGTTTGCTGGCGAAACTGAAGGCAATTCACGAATTAGTTAACGAAAAATAGAAAATTGATAAGGTGTACCATTTTCAAAAAACACCTTATCAAAATGAATAAAACAACTAATTAAGAAAATTCCCAATCGTATGTCAGTAAGTAAATGCCGCCGTGTCTGCGAAATTCAACCGCTGACGGCGGCGAAGTTTTGCTTCCGTTCCAATTCTTTTCAGATTCGGATCAAGGGTTAGCGTTGTGTTGGAAAGTTACGTCGTATGTGGCATCTTCCAGATTGGAAGGCGAGCGAAAACGGATAGTTTGGGACTGTCCGGGGTTTGTAATCGTGACTCTTTTGACATCAATTACATCATCGTCGCCTTTTGGAAACTCCATATAAAGTGAAGCTAATCCGTTGAGAGCGTTTTTAATACCGGCGAATCCGATAGTTTTTGCCGATTCGGTGCCGGTAGGTATTCCGCCCGCAACCATTCCCAACATAATAGACTTCCAAATCAGGTCGGTTTGGGCAGCCCAAGCGCTCACAACCGCAGTTCCCGAAATATCTTTCCCGTTATCTTTTTCAACCATCATGACCACATAAAGCGCATCAGAAGCTGAAAATAAACCGGTATTTACATTGTGATGGTCTGTTTCGCCGGTATCAAAACCGCTCCACGCCACGCCGGGTCCAACAGATGCCAACGCGCTCTTAAACGGCGAAACGGTTCTTCCAATAAACCCGATAAGGTAAATATCATCTGATCCGACTTCATCCGATTCTTCAACACATTTGATTTTGTCAATTATTAAACTCATAGTTTTTTCCTTCTATTCGTCGGGAATGATTCCCGATTATGAAATACGATGCTTTAATTAAACGATTTGTCCCGCACTGCATCAGTCATATAGTGCGGGTCGCTTTTACTGCAAAAAAACAAACATCAATAGTTTTTCCGACAAACAAGTCGAATCTCTTCGTCTGTTTCGACTATTTCAATAAAACCGTGAATTTTCGCTTCAAAAACAATTTGTTCGCCTTCTGCATCTGCTTTGCGGATTTCAATGTTGTAAATTCCCAAAGCCAATGTTTGCTCGTCAATTGTTTTTGAAGATCGACGAAGAGTTATTCGTTCAAAAGTTTCGGTTCGTAAAATGATTCTTCGCTCTTTCTTCATCGGTTTTTTCAAAAACTTCTTGTAACTTGAAATAACTAGGCGTATTATTTCTGCAATGCAATAAAAAGTCTTTAGAAAACCCTTAGAAAAACCGTAGAAAATTATGAGAAACTCTAAACATATACAAAATAAGCGGTTATATGAATTTGGTGTCTTTACGTTAAATACAAACGACGGTCTTTTTGTAAAAGGAAAGTCGATCAAACTTACTCCGAAGGTTTTCCGGATATTAGTTTTGTTCGTTGAAAATCGAAATCGGGTAATATTTAAAGACGAATTTTTCGAACAAATTTGGGAAGATACTTTTGTGGAAGACGGTGTTCTTTCGTTTAATATCTCAAAATTGCGGCAAACTCTCGCCAAATATGACAGCGAGACGGCTTTTATCGAAACTGTTCCGAAAAGAGGTTTTCGGTTCAATGCCGAGGTCAAAGAAATATGTACCGAAACTGCGGAAACTGAAATTGTTTATGAAAAGCATCAAATTCAAGAACTGATAATCGAAGAATCAACGCAAGAATCATTGCAAAAGCTTTTTTTATCGCCTAAACCAAATAACCGGTCAAAAATTTATCTTCCGTCGGCAACGGCTTCGTTACTTTTGATAATCGGCGTGTTTGCCGTTTGGCAATGGCGAAAAAATAATGAACTGCACGCATTCGATTCGTTGCAAACCGTTAAATTAACCTCGTGGAAATCTATCGGAAGCAATTTTCAAACTAAATACAGCGTTTCAAATAACGGAAATCTATTCGCCTACTCTTCAATAAAAAATGCGAATGAAGAGATTTTTATCAAGCAACTAAGCGGCGGCGAAGATATTCGTTTGACAAAAGGCGTGTGGGACGATTCCAATCCGATTTGGTCGCCCGACGATACGCGGATTGCCTTTGTTTCGGTGCGTGAAAACCAAGTCGGCATTTATATTTGTCCGTCGCTCGGCGGAAATACCGTGTTACAAAAAATTACGGGGAACGACAAAATTTCTTTGGTTAAATGGTCAAACGACGGCGCCAAAATTTATTACGAAGTAAAAGGCAATCTGTTTTTTCTGAGGCTTGAAAATAAAGAAGTTTCACGGGTGACGGATTTTATCGAAACATTTGTTGACAAGAATTTCAGTTTTTCCAAAGACGAAAAGCAGATTGCTTATTGCGAAAAAATAAACGGGCAAAAAGATATTTGGGGAATGCAATTGCCCGCCGGCATTCCGTTTCAAATTACAAACGATCAAAACGCCGAAGATAATTCGGTTTGGCATCCCGCCGGAAAAAGGATTCTTTACAGCGTCAACCGCAACGGACATAATCAAATAAACGTGGGCTTTACCGATGGAAAACAGCCGTTGCAAATAACCAGAAGCGACGATGAATATAAATTGCTCGATATTTCAGCAGACGGAACAAAGGTTTTTTATATTTCACAAGAAGATAAATCCGATATTTGGAGCATAGATACGGAAAGCGGCAACGAAATAAAAACGGCAAAGGAAAATGATGCGGAATTTTGGGCGGATGATTCTCCCGACGGAAAATTGTTGTCGTATCAAATCAATTCAATGCCGGATGCCGTTTCAAAACTTAACGATTCATCGGTCGTGATAAAAAACACGGGTCAAAATACGACGGGTCAAAATACGAAGGAAATTTCAGTTAAAGGAATCAATCAACAATGGTTGCCCGGCGGCAACATAATTTCTTTTTTGCGTTGGGAATCTGAAAATAAACGATATAATATCTGGAATTTTGATGTCGTCAGCGGCGAAGAAAAGCAAATAACCACTGCCGGCACAGGGTTTTCGGGGTTTGCTTTGATGCCGTATAATCGCAATCAAACAAAGTATTTCAGTTGGTCGGCGGACGGCAATAAAGTTGTTTATACCGATTCAAAACTACAAAATGTATTGCTGACTTCGCTTGATTCAAACGAAACGGTTAAGCTGACGAACAACGACAACCCGAATTTATCTTTTTATTGTCCGATTTGGTCAAATGACGGCGGAAAAGTTATTTTTGTTTCCGAATTAAAACCGTCAAAATACGAAGACAAAACAAGTTACAGCGTTTTATTGTTTGCGGAAGGCAGTTTGAAAACCATATTTGCGGGCAATGAATCACTTCGATTATTGGGTTGGGCAGAATCAAACGACGAAATTTATTGTTTATCAACCGTCGATATGATGAAATCACGCCCGATCGATGCCAAACTTTTACGCCTTTCGCTTTTCGGAGAAAGCAAGATTATCAATTCTTTTGAACAAATCTCTCTTTTGAGTTCAACTTTATCGCCCGACGGTAAAAAAATAGCTTTTACCAAACGTGAAGAAAACAAAGACAATATCCGGATAGTCGGGACAGAAAATGACGAACCGAGGAAAATAACTCAAAATACGGATAACGAAACTCTCTTCGGAAGTTTGGCTTGGTCAGCCGACGGAAAAACTATTTTTTACGACAAACAAGAAAAGATAAATATAATTTCAGTAATCGATAACTTTAAGTAAAATAAGGAGAAACAATATGGCAGAAAAAATCGGCAAAGCAGTTTTGAAAAAGGACAGTATGAGTATTGCCTTACAAAAACTCGAAAGTGTTTCAAATAAATACATCGGCAAAGACTCTGATTCAGCCGCGAAGAAAAAACGAGAAAACGAAATACTGTTTTCTTTTAATAAATTGGCAAGCGAAATCGAGAATTGGGGAAACTGTCCGCGCGGAAGTCATTGGGACCCGATTTCAATGACTTGTAAGTCGGACTGATAATTTCAACTAAACCGATTATGAATTCGGAGATCGGCGAGCCGAAAAAATCGCCAATCAACCCGAACTGTGTCAAAATATCGAATTATGTCATTGGTTGTCGCAGACATAGAGTCAGACGAAGCGATTCCGCACAAGTATTCGCCGGTGTGTTTCGGCGCGGCGGCGGTTGAACCGAGTTAACCAAAGATTATTTTGCCGCGTCAAACCGGAAGAAATTCCGTAAAACTTCGCGCACGCATAATCCGGTTTACGATGCTTTGGGCAACGCCGAAGCACTTTTAGTAATCAGAGATTTAGGTTTGAAATTTCCTTTTTAGCTTTCAATATGAAAATACTTTTAACTTTTTGCATCTTAATTTTTACTATGGCAATTTTTGCTCAAGACGAACCGCAAAAGATTTCGGCGGTTTGGCAAGTCAAAAAATATGACATCAACGCGACTATCGCCGATAAAACTTTATCGGCAAATGCCACTTTGACGCTTCAAAATGTTGGCGCCACGCCGCGTTCGCGGGTTACTTTGCGAATAAATCAAGCAGCCGAAGTTATTTCGACTAAAATCGGGACGCAAGACGGCGTGTTTATTAAAGATAAAGACGAAAAAATTAACGATGTGAGCAGTTTGCAACGAATAATTGTTAATTTTCCGAACGTTCCGCCTAATTCTGTTGTCAATATCACGGTTGAATATAAGTTAAAAGTAGCCGAAAATTCAGGTTTGCAAGCCATTTCACCTGTTAGTTCGCAATTTTTGCCGCTTTCATTTTGGTATCCGACACCGAATAATTGGTTTGCGCCGAGCGGAGCAGATTACGCGCCCGTAAATTTGACGGTGAACGGAGCGGGAACGGTTGTAAGTTCTTCCGCAAATCTGAACAGTCAGCCGTTTTTTGTCGCGGGAAGTTGGGATTTGGTCGAGGCAAACGGCATCAACGTTTATTTGCCGAAAGGTTCGGGCGAGTTTGAAAAACAGAGGGCGAATGAATTGGCAAGTTTGACGGCTTCGGCAAAAACATTTTGCGAAAGTTTATTCGGTAAAATTGACGTAAACTTTAAGCTCGCGGCGGTTCGTCGCGGAGCAGGCTTTTCGGATTCAGGTGTAATTTTATTGGATTACGGAGCATTTCGGCGGCAGAAAATCGATTCAAATACAGCGATGGTAATTGCCGAATCGGTCGCAAAAACTTGGATCGGGAATGTCAAACTCGTGAAAGGCGAAGGTTACGGCATCATCCGCGAAGGATTTTCGAGATATGTCGCCAATGAATTTTTAGAAAAACAATTCGGTAAGGAAGTTGCCGACAACGAACGATTGAGACAAAGAGTTTCGTACGCCAATATTGTCCGCAACGAAGCTCCGATAAATCAAACAACTCCATTGGATTCAACACATTACGTTATGTCTGCGAATAAAGGCGCGATGATTTGGCGGTCAATCGGCAACTTTCTCGGACGTGAAAAACTCGCCGGATTCTTTTCAAAAGAGATACTCTCGTTGCAAGATGTCCGCTCATTATTTTCCGCAAATTACGAAATTTTAGATTATGCTTTAACTAATGTGAACGACACTAATCTTTTAGTCGGACTTCCGCAGGTGAACGGAACGAAAACAAAAGTCGCGTTACGCAACACGGGAAGTATCACGGCGAACATAAATGTGATCGCGTTGACTGACAAAGGCGAAAAATTAGTCGAGAAAGTTGCGATTCAGCCGCGAAGTTTCGGCGAAGTTTCATTCAAAACGACCGCAAAAATTATTCGTACCGAAATCGATCCGGATAAAATTTATCCGCAAACCGATTATTCAGACGATGTTGCGCCGCGCGAATTCACCGACAATAATCCGCTAAGCGCAATCAAACGCTCATTTGATAAACAAGATTTCGTATCGGCAGAGAAGAATGCGCGGACTATTTTGCAATCGCAGCCGAATTTCGACGATGCAAGAACCTTGCTCGGACGCATCTTGTTTAGTCAAAACAGATTGAAAGAATCCGAAACCGAGTTTCAAAAAGTGATTGCCGAAAAGTTACCGACACCGAATACATTGGCTTGGGCAAACGTCGGGCTGGGCGAAATTGCCATGAAATCGGAACAAAAGGCGAACGCCGTCAAGTTTTTTGACTACGCCGTCAAATCAGAAGGCGAATACGGCGCGATTTTAGCTGCCCGAATCGGCAGAGAAAAAGCCGAAACCTCGCCGACAATAGATGAAAGTGTCAAAACTTTCTTCGCTCAATTCGATAAATCCGCCACTTCAGGTCGCAAAACCGAGATTGAAAGCTACATTTTATTGAACGAAATGCCTAAATTTGCCGGGATAGTTGCCGGCGGTCAACCCGAAAAATGGCAGACACAGGTTGTCCGAACCGAAAAACTCGATGCAAATTATATAGTTGCAGAAACAACGTTGACGGTTAAACTACTCGGAAAAGAGATTGAAAAAGGGACGGCGGTCTTTATATTGACGAAAACCGCAGCAGGTTGGAAACTAAGCGGCAGAGAAGTTTTTGAGGTTCGATAAATTAAATGAGTGAATATTTGGTGAACGATGTTGAAGAAAGAGCGGCAAAAATCAAACTTCTGCTGATGGATTGCGACGGCGTTCTGACAGACGGGCGTTTATACTTCAATGAAAAGGGCGAAGAGTTGAAAGTTTTCAACGTTAAAGACGGACAAGGAATCGTAAATTGGCACAAAAAAGGCTTTATCACGGGTATAATATCAGGTCGAAGCTCAATAATGGTCGAACGCCGAGCCAAAGAACTTGGAATAAAGTTTGTTAAGCAAGGTTCGGAAGATAAAATCAAAGACTTTGAGGATATATTGGCAAAATCAGGCGTGAGTGCGGAAGAAACAGCATATATCGGCGATGACATTCCCGATATTCGGATAATGAAGTTGGTCGGGTTAGCCATTGCCGTAGCCGATGCAGATAAAACACTATTTGAGGTCGCTCATCTGAAAACCAGCAAAGACGGTGGTTTCGGAGCAGTCAGAGAAGCAGTAGATTTAGCGTTGAAAATAAAATCGGTAAAAATCAAGATAAAGAGGCTTGAGTGATTGACAACGAACACAGGTTGTTTATAATTGAAAGTTCGCTTCAACAAAACGAAGTGAAAAATTGATAAATAAATTTCGAGTTTGGTTCAAGCAGTTGACAAACGAAATCAAGTAGTTATAATAAAAAGTTCGCTTCACGAAAGAGAAACGAAAAACATAACTTCTAAAATTTCAGTTGTGAAGTTGACAAACTAAATTAGTCAGTTATAATCGAAAGTTCGCTTCACATTAAGTGAAGCTAAGTTGAAAAGTTAATTCAAGAAATAAACTTTTAGACAATGATATTTGAAAACTAGGTATATAAGCGAGTCCAAGTTAGTTAAATCTAACATGAAGAACAACAAAAGTAAGCTAGTAAAAACTTTTTAACGAGAGTTTGATCCTGGCTCAGAATCAACGCTGGCGGCGTGCCTCAGACATGCAAGTCGAACGATTAAACTTTCCTTCGGGAAAGATATAAAGTGGCGTACGGGTGAGTAACACGTAGGTAATGTACCTTTGGGTGGGGAATAACTTAGAGAAATTTAAGCTAATACCGCATAATGCAACAGTTCGACATCGAGCAGTTGTTAAAGGAGTAATCCGCCTGAAGAGCAGCCTGCGGCAGATTAGCTTGTTGGTAAGGTAATGGCTTACCAAGGCTACGATCTGTAACCGACCTGAGAGGGTGGTCGGTCACACTGACACTGAATAACGGGTCAGACTCCTACGGGAGGCAGCAGTCGGGAATTTTGGGCAATGGGCGAAAGCCTGACCCAGCAACGCCGCGTGAAGGATGAAGTTTTTCGGAATGTAAACTTCG
>JANPBM010000023.1:0-11721 GCA_031430435.1 Acidobacteriota bacterium | reverse complement strand
TGAAGTTTCGCCGACATTCGGCGTGTTTGCATTTGACGTAGCAATGCCGTTTTTACCCGCGATTGCTTGATTCGGATTGTTTAATACTTCTTGGTTGCTGTAAAGTTTTCCGCCTTTCGCAACATATTCTTTGACCTGTTGCTTAAGGTTCGCGGTTTCTTGTTCACCAAGTTTATAGCTTGATTTCGTGCCGACCAATTTTTTATAATCATCGGCTTTGACATCCAAATCATCATTCGGAGTCGGGTCACTTTTCTTTGTCCAAGTCATTTTGCCGTCAGCATTGGCATCGGCAAATTTCTTTTGTTCGTTTGTCGGCAAACCTGCTTATTTCGCCGCTTTCATCAACGAAAAATGTTCGTCAGACATCGGCGTTTCATTCTTTTTGATGGTGGTTATAACGACAGGCGGTATTTTCGGTTTAACCGTTTTCGGCTTGATTGTGTTGCCGATATTGTTATTAGTTTGCGGAAGTGAACTTGTCGGTTTTATGGACATTGTAGAAGACTCCTTTTTTTTAATGCTAAATGTTCATTTTAGTTATCATATATTTTTAGAAAAAGTTTCCTCTATTTTACGGCATTTTTTTCATATTTACCGATTTCATTTCACCAGTAACAATTCATTCCAATTAGTAGTAAATTGTCCGCTTTTGTAAATTTGTTTCATCTGCCAAAGTCCGTCTTTTTTGACGCTTGCGAAGCGAACCGTGTCTTTGCCGAATTTTTGATTTATTTCGTCTATTGCTTTCATTAACTTGTGTTGTTGCCGGAATGCTTCATCGTCAAACATTCGTTTTGTCAGATTTTCAGACGGCACAAGTCCGTTTAAGATAATCCCTGCTTTTTTATATTCAACGCCTTCGCGGAAAATTCTTTCAAACGTTTTGATTAACCAATCTTGCAATTCTTGGTTGGCATCTGTCGGATAAGCCGAACTGTATGTTGCCGTGTTTTGATACTCAAACGGAATCGGGCGGAATCGGTCTGTGCCGATAAAAACGGTGATTGCGTTCGCGGCTAAGTTGTATTTCCGCATTTTCTCGGACGCTCCGGTCAAGAAAAACAATAAGGCTTCTTTTAAGTCTGCGTATTCGGTAATCGGTTGCTGAAAACTCCGTGAACAAGTGATGTTGTGTTTTTTGGTTTGAACTTGCTCAAACGGCAGACATTTGATTCCGCGAAGCTCTAAAGCGATTCTCGCACCTGCGACCGTCAAAAGTTTGCGGATAAAACGATGATCGGCGGAACGCAGTTGCAAGCCGTTCAAGATTGAATTTTGTTTCAGCTTCAACGCCGACCGATAACCGATTCCCCAAATATCTTCGACCAAAGTTTCTTGCAAAACGTTTTCCGTTTCGCTTGAACGATACAAATTCAACACGCCTTTGTTTCGCAGATTGCCTTTTTTTGCTCGTTTGTTGGCGATTTTGGCTAAAACCTTTGTTTCGGCAATTCCGATTGAAACGGGAACGCCCGTCCATTTATAAATCTTTTCGCGGATAGTTAAACCCAACGTTTCAAGCGAATTTCGTTTTTTCGGCTCAAGCGACAAAAAGGCTTCGTCAATCGAATAAACTTCAATTTCGGGCGTGAAATTGTGTAAAAGATTCATTACGCGGTTCGACATATCGCCGTATAAAGCGTAGTTCGACGAAAAGATCGAAACATCATTTTCGTCTAAAAGTTCTCTGACCTTGAACAAAGGCGTTCCCATAGTTACGCCTATTTCTTTTGCCTCTTCGCTCCGAGCAATCACGCAACCATCGTTATTTGACAGCACAACCACAGGTTTTTGTTTAATGGACGCATCAAAAACACGCTCGCACGAAGCATAAAAATTATTGCAGTCAAGTAAGGCAATCGGATTATTCATAGAAAATTGTCGGGCGTAAAAATCAATGTTGAGTAATCGAATAAATAACTTTTCCCCAGATTTCAAATTCTGTATCGGGCGTTATTTCAATCGGTTTGAAAGTATCATTTCGCGGAATCAGCCAAACTTTTCCGCCGGCGTCAATCAACAATTCTTTAACCAACATCTCATCGCCGATTCGGGCAATAATAATGTCGCCGGATTTTGTTTCAACGGCTCGGTCAACAACCAACGTTGTATTTTCTTTAATTCCCGCGTCAATCATCGAATCGCCCGAAGTTCTGACATAAAACGTGGCAAACGGATGTTTGACGAGTTCTTTGTTCAAATCAAGTTGAGATTGAATATAATCATCGGCAGGCGAAGGAAAACCCGCCGAAACAAGGGTTGAAACAAGCGGAACTTGTAACTTGACGGCAAAATTCGGGACAAAGATTTTCTCGACTTTGCATTGCATAGAAAAAACCGAAATAAATAAAAGTATGTTAAAGCTATGCAACAATGTATAACATAAGAAACACGGAAAAGCTACTAAGCCTAGAAATCAGATAAAAATGATTAGCTGATTTTAGTAATATTCTTTTATATACTCATAAGCCTTATTGAATAATTCCGTGTCTTTGTGTAATTGATATTTGAGCAAGGTCTTTCGTAAAGCCTTTTGAACCTCTCTTTCGCCTGAAATACTGCTCTGCCAACCTTCAAAACGAACTATTCTTACAATTTCATCAATATCATTTACAAGTCGTTCAACAATTGCAGGTGTTTGATCTGTTTTAAGTTCAATAAATAATTCAGTTAGAGCGGTTTTGCCTGATGCAATTTGTTCAATAGGCTCAAACTCTTTTTCAGCTTGTAAAGTTTCGGTGGCGATTTGGCACAGTTCTTTAATAAATTGAATAGAAGTGATTAGACCGATTTCGGCACGGGAGCGAATTTCTTCGAGCCTTTCACTTAATTGTTTGAAAATTGAAATATCGCTTCGTTTTCTGAGTCTGCCAACTAAAATCTTTGCTACTTTGGCGGCTTCTTTTGAATCACCTTTATTTGCTAAATCATCTATTACTTCGGCATTCAGAATTACTTCTTCCATTTCTGTATTGATGCCTGAAACGTGAATGTGTTCGTAAATAAGTTTAGTGGTTTGAACGCCAAGAGCGTGCCACAGAAGCCGCCCGTTATCATCGGCAGTTGGTTTAACCGAAGTATAAACTTGCGAAAGCCATTTATAATCTTTTTGATACCCGTTCAAAACATCATCGGGCGAAAGTGCTTCCCAAAGTTTTGATAAAACACTAAAATCTTTAGCGAAAGCATCACGTTTTTCGTTTGTGTTGATGCAATCTTGAGCAAGTTGCAAACCTTCAAAACCTTGTAAATTACGGTCAATATTCGGAAAATGTGAAAGGCATTTTGTGATTACGCTTGAAAGTTTATCGCGTAATTCTTGCAAATTTGTGATGACGGTTTGAACGGTTGCTTCATCAAATGCTAAGGATTTTGCGGTATCGTCAAAAACGCCGAAATAATCAACTATTCGCCCGAATGTTTTGTTTGGGAAAAGGCGATTCGTGCGGCAAATCGCTTGTAATAAAGTATGGTCTTTGAGCGATTTATCCAAATACATTGTTTGCAAAACGGGAGCGTCAAAACCCGTCAAAAGTTTTGCGGTAACAATTAAAAATTTCAAAGGCGAATCAGAATCATTGAAAGTTTCAACCGTTTTTTCTTGCTTATCTTTATCCATTGCCCATTTTTGCTTAAATTCATAATCATCATTGGCGGAAGTGCTGATAACAACTTCGCTGGCTTCGGTTGGCAAATACTTGTCTAATTCTTCTTTGTATTGAACGCAAGCAAGTCGGTCAGGCGTAACAATCATTGCTTTAAATCCTTCCGGCTCAACGTGGTTTTGAAAGTGTTGGACAATATCTTTGGTAATTGTCGAAACTCTTTCCGGCGATTTGAGAAAGATTGCCATATTCGCGGCTTTTTTGCTCAAACGGTTGCGGTCTTCTTCGCTTAAATCGGCGGTTAATTCTTTGAATGCCGTGTCTAAATCTTGTTTATCTATATGGTAATCGGGAAGTCGCGGCTCAAAGTGCAGAGGCAAAGTCGCGTTATCTCGCAAACTTTCTTGAAAAGTATAGCGGCTTAAATATCCGCCTGAATCCTGTTCCGCACCAAACGCCCAAAACGTATTTTTATCGGCTTTGTTGATCGGCGTTCCCGTCAATCCGAAAAGAAAAGCATTCGGCAAGGCGGAACGCATTTTTCTACCCAAATCGCCTTCTTGCGTGCGGTGTGCTTCATCAACCATTACGATTATATTTTCCCGTTGATTCATATTTTCGTAAGCCTCTTTGAACTTATGAATCATTGTGATAATAATTTTTCGAGTATCGTTTTCCAATAAATCGTGAAGTTCTTTGATGTTATCGGTTGTAATAATATTCGGGATTTCCGCCGTGTTAAAAGTAGCGGTTATTTGCGTATCTAAATCGGTTCGGTCAACCACAATTAAAACCGTTGGGCTATTCAAATCTGTTTGTTTTCTTAACTTTTGAGCGGCAAAAAGCATCAACAAAGATTTGCCTGAACCTTGAAAATGCCAGATTAACCCTTTTTTGATTGTGCCTGCGGTAACGCGATTGATGATGGCGTTTGCTCCTTCATATTGCTGATAACGGCAGACGATTTTTATCTTTTTGCGTTTGCTGTTGGTAGCAAAAACGGTGAAATACTGCAAAATATCAAGTAAGGTTTTCGGGTTCAATAAATGTTTTAACTGCTTGCCGACATTGCCCAAATTTACGAATTGTTCTACTTCGTCCTTTTCTGACTGCAATCGCCACGGCGACCAAAGTTCGAGCGGCATTCTGACGCTTCCGATATAAAGTTCTCTGCCTTCAGTAGCAAATGAAAAGACGTTTGGAACAAAAAGCGGTGAAACGGAATTTTCATAAACCTGGTGAATTTCATACGCTCCGTCAAACCAACTGACGGCGGGTCTGACAGGCGTTTTAGCTTCGCCCACGACCAACGGAATGCCATTAACAAACATTACAATATCAGGAATTTTTGTTTCGCGGACAAAAATCTGAAATTGATTGGTAACGATAAAATCATTATTTTCAACTGTTTCAAAATCAATAAGTTTGATCGGAACGTGATTTCCGCCTTTGCCGAAAGGCATTGTTTGTTCGTTGCGTAACCATTTGGCAAATTCTTCGTTTGCTCTGACAAGCCCGACATTGCTGACCGTAATTAAAATTGCCCGCAGTTTATGGATAACTTCATCGGCGTATTCGGGATTGGCGGCAATATCGGGATTTAATTTGCAAAGTGCCGCTTTTAATTCTTTTTCCAGCAAAACATCGGTTATTTGACGCGATAATAAATCCGCTTGAACATAACGCCACATTGCCGAATCCGGCACGCGAACCGAACCCGCTTTAACTTGATTCAGATTTACGCCTGCCAGACGTTCAATAATATAGTTTTCGACACTGTTTAATTCGGTAAAAGACATAATATTTATCCTAAAATATCATTTAAGAGTTTGAATTTCAGATTTTTCAAAGTTTGCTTTTGCTCACGCACTTGTTCAATCGTTGTTTGAATATGTAGCAAAACATCTAGTATTTTCGATTGAATTTCTAAATTTGGAATGTTCAGCTCAAAGTTTGCTAAATCTCTCCATTTTGTTCGCGGCGAAAGCGAACCTGCCGAAGTATTTACGGCATATTGAATAAACGCTTCGGAAGCCGCGTAGAACGGCAAAAGTTCGGCAAGCATTTTATTTTGCTTTGCCCGAAAAACTAAAATATCGCTCGAACAAATTCCGTCAAATTCGGCAATCGCAACTTTTTTCAAATATGAACGACGCTTGCCGAATAAAATATCACCGCTGGCAAATGTTTTGGTAAATGTTGTTCCGTCGGCAATATTTCCCCACGTTGAAATTCTAAAATTTTCCGGCTCGATATTTTCTAAACCGATGAACAACGTCAAACCTTTTTCCAACGGTTGTTTCTCGTGTTGTTCAATGCACTCGGTTACATCCGCAAACTTCACTTTCGACAACTTTTGCGATTCCAACAAATTGCCGAAAGTCGGTTGCTCGTTTATCAATCCGTCAATCAATCGTTTTGCCAATGCTCGCAAATTCTTTTCTTGCTCGTCCGCGTGTTCGATGGAATTTTCAAGCGTTTGGAAAATTGCGAGAATCTTTTCTTGCTCGGCTTTCGGCGGTAAGAGAAAATTATATTCTGAAATACTTCGCCAATTTATGTAAGGCGACATTGTTCCTGCGGAATGTGCATTTACATACACATAAAAATTTTCTTTCAGCATCAAATATGGCAAAAACATTTGAGACAAATCGTTTATCGCCTCCAAAGCCCAAATATGTGGTGAACAAATACCGTCAAAATCTGCGATTGCAACTTTTCTTTGATAAGCTCTGCGTTTTCCAAAAAGAATTTGTCCTTTTTTGAACTTGCGAAAAAATGTTGGCATTACTTCCGTTTCCCAAGACTCAATTTTTAAGTTTCCCGTTTCGAGATGTTCAACGCTCACATATTTAGAATTTTTGCGAACAACTTCATTTCGCTCATTTTCTTCAATGTGCGTAACTACATCCCCAAACTTTACTTTTCTCCAATTTTCTTTGTTCAAGTTCATAAAATGTGTTGGCAAAGTCCAACATCCTTTAGGTTGTTGATTGTTCGGCAAAACGACAACCTAAAGGATGTCGGACATTTATGGCTTAATCCCAATTGATTGTAATTTTTCAAACAAATCTTCGATTGCGTTATTCATCAAATCTTTTTGTTCGCCGACATTTTTCAACAAATCCGGCAAATCGTGTTCACTCGCATCAGCACCTGATTTTACAAATAATTGAATGCTCAAATTACCATTATTTTCCCGCAAAACATCTTTGTTATCAACAACTTTCGCAAAACCTTCAATGTCCGTAAAACTGCGATACGCATTGGCAATTTTGTTGATATGTTCGGCTTTCAGATAAGCCGTGCTGCGTTCAAGCCTGATTTCGTCTTTGGCATCAATAAAAATGATTTTACCTTTGCGTTCCTTCGGCTTTTTCTTGCGACACACAAGCAAACAACTTTCCATACTGCTGTTATAAAAAAGATTTTTGCCCAAACCGATAACGGCATCAACCGCATCTTCGGCAATCATCTTTTTACGCATCTCGCTTTCGGCATCACGAAACAAAACGCCGTGCGGATAAAGCACCACGCAACGTCCCGATTCAGGCTTTAACGATTTGATAATATGTTGCTGAAAAGCATAATCGGCACAGCCTTGCGGCGGCGTTCCGTAAATGTTGCGTCCAAACGGATCATTGGTAAATTTCGTCTGATTCCAACGCTTAACGCTATACGGCGGATTCGCCATAATCACGTCAAAGCGTTTCAATTCATCGTCTTCCAGAATATTCGGACTATCAAGCGTATCGCCTTGCACAATCAAAAATTCGTCAACATTGTGCATAAACATATTGATTCGGGCGATTGCCGAAGTAATCAAGTTTAATTCCTGTCCGTAAAGTTTGACGTTACGATATTCTTTGCCTTGTTCTTTCAGATACAAAACGCTGTTGAGCAAAATGCCGCCCGAACCGCACGTCGGATCGTAAACGGTTTCTTGTGGTTGCGGATCGGTAATCAGCGTCATCAATTTAACAACTGTCCGATTCGTATAAAATTCGGCGGCGGTGTGTCCGCTGTCATCGGCAAATTTTTTGATTAAATACTCATAACCTTCGCCCATCAAATCGTGCGGAACATTAGTGATATTAAGATTTACCTTTGAAAAATGCTCGATTAAATCAAGCATTTTTTCGTCGGACATTCGCCGTTTATTTGTCCATTGAGCATCACCGAAAACATCGTGAAGAAGTTCAAAATTAGCATTTTCAATTGAACGTAAAGCATCGTGAAGTGCTTGCCCAACGTCAATCGTAACTTTCCGCACATCTTCCCAATGACTGCCTTTGGGAATCTGAAAACGATGATTTTCACGAAAATTTGCATAATCCAAATCTCCGCCCGATTCATCAAGTGCTTGGCTTGATTCTTCATCCCAAACATCAGAAATACGCTTAAAAAAAAGCAAAGGAAAGATGTATTGCTTAAAATCGGCGGCATCAATCATTCCGCGAAGAATATTCGCCGCATCCATCAGGTATTTTTCTAATTCTTTTTGGGTCATAAAAAGCGAGTTAAGAAGTGTAAATTGATTCTAGTTAATTTGTAATTTAGTTTCAAGTATTTAAGTTTAGAACAATTTTGATAAAATAGGTTTATTATGGACAAACTTTTTTTGAAGAATACCACGTTTCAAGAAACAACCTTGTTTTTGCAACCGATACCGGCAAACCGATTTATGTCGGGAATTTACGAGGGCGAAATTTTGCCGATATTTTACAAAAGGCGAACTTAAAAGGCTTTCGACTTTACGATTTAAGACACACAACCGCAACCTTGCTTTTGTCCGAAGGAATCAACCCGAAAATTGTTTCTGAAAGATTAGGACACGCAAGCATCGTTCTAACGCTTGATACCTACTCGCACGTTTTACCGACAATGCAAATTGACGCGACAAATAAACTCGAAAAACTGATGTTTGGAACATAATTTTTGATGTTCGCACACAATACGCACACAAAAGGAAAAAAGCAGGTCTTAACGACTTGCTTTTCTTTATTGTAAACTATTGCATTTACTTGATTTATGTTAATGGAGACGAAGAGGTTCGAACTCTCGACCTTCGCATTGCGAACGCGACGCTCTGCCAAACTGAGCTACGTCCCCGATTTTAATTAGAAATTTAGAATTAAAAATTAAAACCTAATCGTTGGCAGGCAACAATGAACCTGTCATATCGCTAGCAAAAGCGTAACCGTCTTCGATTTTACCGACTACGCCGTGAAACACGATGTCTGCGGCATCATTCAAAACGACGACCACATCGCCCGGACTGTTAGTGGTTTTATCCATTTTGAACTTGATAATTCCCGCGTTTCCGCTGACTTTGCTCAATGTTTCGTATTCAAAAACATTGACGTTGTAACTTAGTGTTTGACAAAAACTGACTTCCATAATAATTTCTCCTAAAGCGTTTATACTAACGTTTTACAACGGTAAAGTCTAACGCGATTGCATCGTGGTCTGAAAGCGGAACGCCGTTTTCGTCCTTCAAATTACCGATTGTTTTCGGTTCGCCGACAATCTCGATGCCCTTTCCCGCAAACCAATCGAGCCGTGCGGAAATCGTTTTTCCGACTCTTCGCGCTGCCCAAAATATGAACGGAAAACACCATTCGGGAACCCAATCTCGCAGGTTCGTGTTTTTCTCCACG
Organism: Acidobacteriota bacterium; assembly: GCA_031430435.1. GTDB lineage: Bacteria > Acidobacteriota > Blastocatellia > Pyrinomonadales > Pyrinomonadaceae > JANNVK01. The sequence goes on along the minus strand of JANPBM010000023.1, from coordinate 2,453 downwards.
CTTTCCAATTCGTAATGCAATGTTCCCGCACCAAGATTGTTAAATCGTTTATACTCAAAGCCTTGACGTTCTAACATGGCAAACATCGGACGTTCGAAAAAGCGGTCGGGAAACGGATAATGATTTTTTGCGACGTTGCGAACGCCCATTGCAACACGCCGAAAATAGCCGAGAATTGCCCGCGTTGAAGTTTGGGAATTAAACGTCGTTGTGTTCCAATCTCCGCCGATAATTGTCGGCATTTCAGGCAAAGTTTTTAAATGATTGACGATAATTTCCATCTGCAATTTGCGATGTTTACGCGAAGAATGCGCGTCCAAATGGATTGTTACAGCACGAAATTTCCCCGCCGGATGTTCGATTTCAGCAACCAAAGCCCGCAAATATCCGAGCCGTTTTTCGTTCCCGAACATTTTATCTTTGCCGTTCGGCAGCGGAATTGCGTGAACGTTTCGCATCGGAAATTTTGAAAACATCGCCAAACCGTGAATGGATTTTGTGTTTTCGCCGGCAACCTGCACTTCAACACCGCTTCCCTTTTGCAACGCAATATAGACAGGTGCAAAGGCGTAATTCAATTTTAATTCCTTCGCCAATTCTTGGGCAACAAACCGGTTTTTGCTGCGTGCCATTCCGTAATCAAGTTCGGTCAGCAACAATAAATCTTTATTTTGCAGTTGTTTGTGATTTTTCAACGCATCAAGAATTCCATCGAAAATATTTCCGCGTTCAATGTTCCATGCCGCAACTTCAACGAAATCTTTTCGTGTTTCAGCGTTAATTTCCGCAAAGTTTTCGACCGCAACCGCGTTCATAATCCGCTCGACATCGACGCGGATTTTTTTATAAACTTCGGAATTTTCGGTTTCTTTGATTGTTTCAAACTTTAAAAGTTCGGGAAAGTATTGATTCAAATCGTGGTCAAGTACAGTCGGGTTCATATCAGTTTAGCTTACGCAATCGGGTGTGGTTTTACAAATTGATTATCGCGTTCAACCTTGCAGATTCGCGTGGCAAAGGCTTGGTAAAATTCTTCGTAACCCTTTTGTTGAGCAAGTTTATGAGCAGAGTTTTCACGCCAAACGGCAATCGCTTCGAGCGAATTCCAATAGCAAACCGTAATGCTCAGACCGTCGCTTGCCGCGTGTTCCATTCCGAGAAAACCGTCTTGTTCGGCGGAAAGTTTCGCCATTTGGTCGGCAATTTCATTGTAATTATTTTCGCCGATTGTACGGATTGACGTGAAAATTACGGCATAATACGGCGGTTTTAGCGTTTTGGAAATCATTATTTTAAGTTAAATCCATGGCGGCTTTGAGACCGCTTTCAACTTCATAAAGCCTTGTCTTTGTTAGAGTTCCAAGATACTTTGCGAGTTTTGCCCTGTCTAATGTTGTAACTTGATGACATAAAGCAATACTGTCTTGAGTTAAACCCGCTTCATTTTGCGGAATAAAAATTGCGGTTGCTCCGCGTTTTGCTTGATTTACCGATGACGAAATTGGAACGACAATGATTGAACGCCAATTTTGTGTGAGATTAAAACCATCGTGAGAAATAACAATCACAGGTCGTTTCCCTTGTTGTTCCGAGCCTGAACGCGGAACGAGTTCGGCGATATAAACTTCGCTTCTTCTCACTTTTTAACCTCGTTAAGTTTCAGCAGATTTTCAATTCCGGCAGACTCAAGTTCAGCATCAATATCTGTATTTGTTCCGGCGTTTGCTTTTGCATATTCAGAAATTGAAAGCATGGTTGAATCTTTGGCTGCGGAAGATTTTTTAGTCCGCAAAAAGTCAACAAAATCAACAACTTCCGTGTATAATTCGGGCGGTAATTCTTTAATTTTTTCAGCCAAAATATTTTGCATAATCAAATTTAACCTCACAAAAGTTATACCACAACTGTCCAATTTAGTCGAGATTTTTCAAATTCCGTAATTTTCGCCTCGCTTTGCAACGTCAAACCAATATCGTCCAATCCGTTGATTAAACAAAACTTGCGGAATTCATCGATTTGGAAATTTGAACTGAAACCGTGTTCATCGGAAACAGTTTGATGTTCGAGATTGATTGTCGGCGAATAATCTTCGAGAGTTTCACTTTTTTTGACTAATTCCGCAACCTTTTCTTCGTCCAAGACAATCGGCAGCAGTCCGATTTTGAAACAATTATTATAAAAAATATCTGCAAATGCCGAAGCAATAATCACCCGAAAACCGTAATCGTCCAATGCCCAAGGTGCGTGTTCGCGTGAACTTCCGCAACCGAAATTTTTTCCGGCTAACAAAATCGAACCGCCATCATATTTCGGATTATTCAAAACGAAATTTTTCGGAGTTCCGTCAGAATTAAAACGCCAATCGTAAAACAAGGCTTCACCAAATCCGGCGCGAGCAACCCGCAAAAGGAATTTCTTCGGCACAATTTGATCGGTATCAATATTTGCTTGGT
>JANPBM010000022.1:0-20290 GCA_031430435.1 Acidobacteriota bacterium | reverse complement strand
TCACAGACTCATCTCTTCCAACAATTATCAAGCGTCCAAGATAATCGTTAAGTAGTCAACTTTCAACATACAAGTTTGTTGTTGTCTCAAATAACATTTAAATTAAAGTTTATCGACAAGCTGAAGCGTGTCGTACTTTCGTAAACCAATTCCTTTCGGCTATAAATGATTTTAATTCATCATTCACAATTTACCATTACCTGCTTAATTTTTACTTTCGAGACAGTTTTATGATGATTGATAAGTGGTTTTTAGTTGCCAAAAGCCGCCCGCGAAGCCGGCTTTCTCGGTTTGTTGTTTACGGTTTAGGCTTTATCTTCTCCATCAGTTCACACCGTTTTGCCTCGCTTGCCTTAAATTTGGTAAGACTTTGGCTTAATGATGTTGCATAAAAACTGTTTGGATAATCCGTCAGAATCTGCTCAACTTCGGCTTGAAACTTTGTTTGTTGTTCAGTCTTATCATACGGCTTTAATAGATCGCCATACTGAATAAAGTAAGCGAAATCGCCGTTATCTTTTATCTTATTCCATACTTCTAAATCCTCGCCTTTTGGCTCAGTTACAGTTATCTTTATTGGTTTTGATTCAAGAAAAAGCGGTTTTGACGAGGCATAGATGCCATATCTAGCTTTTATATAATATTCACCTGCCTTTGGAAAAACATAATCCGTTAAGACTCTGCTTTCTTTCCATGAATACTCTGCATTTTGTTTGTCGGAATTCCAAAGGATAGTTTCGTTATTTAAAATAGTACCATTTGGAGATAATTTTATTGGTTTGCGGTCAGCATCATCTCGCTTGCGTACTGTGTTAGTGCATTCTCTATAATTTTTTCCATCTTGAGAAATATAGATTTCAGCAAAATCCAAATCACCGTGAACTGCTACTTCTTTTGAGCCTGTGTTCTTTATCGCAAGATGTATCGGCACAACCTCTCCAACTGAGTATGCTTCACTTTGAGATGTAATAATTACATCTATATTTTTGTTTTCACTATTTTGCATATAGCCTAAAGATGTAAAGCCATAAACTAATACCAGACACGCCAACATTAAAAAAATAAATTTGTATTTCATAATTTGTTCTCCTTATTCAGTTCTATGGATTACTCCTTTTTCTAATTATGTTCAAACTATAATTATTAAAAGTAGCGGTTGTCCTGGATGAAGCAATTCCCATTACACCATAATCTGTTGCTAAGGGCATGCCGTCTGTATGGTTACAACCAAATAAATGACCAACTTCATGTGCGGTTGTAAACTTATTTCCAATTGACCGCAGTGTCCAAACAGGTACCAATGGATACCTTTGGTTCATCACGTCATACTCAGTTGGTCTCGCAAGTTCTATAAATACTGTTGATTCAATCGTGCCGGTTTCGCCATAAAGTGCATTACTTCGATTTGGATCACGATGTAAGGAGTAATCTGATGTTTGGTAAGCTCCTAACAAATAAATCGTCCAAAACGACTGGTTTGCTTCTGTGGCTTTATTTTGAAAATACGTCTGAACAAGCGTGTCTACTCCGCTACTACTAATTGTTTCGGAAAAAGGAACATTTCTCTGATTTCCAGTTAAATCGTAAGCAGGCACAACATAAGCCGAAGCAAAGACATTACAGTTATTTGCAGTAATGGCTACGCTTGTACAAGGCGTATCAACTGCTTGCAATAATCCTCTGTCAGGTTCAAGAACAACATCGCCCTCATCACCATCTAAAACTCCATCATCATTCATATCATCATCGTCATAGAGAACAAATGAATCAGTTGGACTAATGCTAAATACGCCTGTGTTGTTGATGACCGTTACAGAATCTGCCGTATTCGCATTATCCACGACAGTATCATCTGTATTAGAAACATAACTAACCGCCCGAACTCGTAACGTTTTAAAAGCGGTCGCTGAACCTGCTCGTTTGATAATTAGTCTTCCATTTTCAAAGCGATTCAATTCAAGATTTGTTACAGAAAGTTTCAAAGTTGCGGCTGCGTTTGGTACTTTTTTTGTTTCGGTAAGATTTCCTTCAATCTTATTACAGTTTGTTCCGGCAGTATTACATAAACCTGTCGGAGCAGCCATAGTATCAACCTCAATATGCAAGTTTCGCCAAACTGTCAGCATATTTGTTCTGATGCCTTGAACATTGTTTCCCGCCGTTCTAGTTATTGGAAGTTCGTTATTTGCTGCATCCATTAGCTTTGAACCATCGGTTGAATTAAGCACAATTCCGTCTCGATAAACTTCAGTAAGACTTGCAACAACGGCAAAATTATCGCCGGGCTGCATTGTTACTTTTAGATTTGTTGAAGCAGTTGTGCTTGATGTTGTGCAATTGATTTTACTGATAAAATCGGGCGTTACTCCGGTTACGGCATTTGTACAACTTCCTCCGGTCGGATTTCTGAAATCGCCTGAGTTTGAACCACTTACACCGCCGTTGTTATCATTTCCAAGACTTCCTAATGTATCAATCGGAGCAACATCAGATGAAGGATCATCAAGATCGAAACTCGCAAAATAAACATTTAAGTTTGGAATTGCAGGTGAAACAGTTGCTGTTATTTTTACAAGCGACCTGTCGATTGTTATTGTTGGAATAGTTTCAGCGGCATTTAATTGGTCAGGATAAATCCGTTGCCCAACGGCTGTTCCCGCAATACCATTTCCCGGATTAGAATCCAACTCTGCATAAGTTGCATCAATCCTTTCAAAAACCAAACTCGAAATTACCGCAACCGTAAATTCATCGTGGTCAACAACCGCCGTATTAGTATTCAGTTTTGCTTCTACGGTGATGTTGTCCACGCCGCTGCTTTCGGCGGTTCCTTTTATTTTTACGGCTTGGTCGGTCACGTTGCCGTTTATGATTAATTCGGTTGAATTATTGGTGTCAAAAACTGCATCGCCTGTTCCGTTAGTTGCCCGCAAATTTAGTTTGGTTGTCCCTGACGAATTGTTTGTCACGGTAACTTTTATTTCTTTGGTACCGTTTTTCTCGATAATATCCGTTCGCTGAGTTATTGCAACGCCCGGCGGAGTTGGTGTCGGTGTCGGAGTCGGAGTTGGGCATGCAATCGATGGATTTAATGGACACGCAGTAAAGGTGTAGCAGTCTCTGGAGTAGGCGAGTGTGTATTCATCGGTAAAGTTTTGAAAAATTTTACCGTCGTCATACGACCAATAGTCAACCATACCATGAGCGCTCGTAACACAATATTTTCTGAATTGGGCATTATATGTTCCATGCCGCCCTTCAACTTGCCAACGATTCGATTGGAGTCTTCCGTTACTCAGCACGCCGCTTGAGTTTGCAAGTTCGCTGTAAACCCATGAATCAAAGTCATGATTACAATATGCAGGAGTATAGTCAAACACAATAAATTCTGTTCCGGCGATACCGGAAACACGCAATACTACATCATCATGAAGCACTTCCGAGTAGCCAATACCGCTGACGCTCCAGTTGTAACAGGCGCTAATCTGTGAAAATGCCGTGCTTGAGGAAATTACGATTATCAAAAACGCAAATATTAGTTGCTTTTTCATTTTAGCTTATCCTCCGGTTTACTTTTTTCTGTTGATGTAAAACCGCCGTTTGTTGTTCTTCTGGTTTCATCAACGGTAGTTTTAACATCGCTTGCAGTTATTTTTTTGGATGAGAATTTTCCTGCAAATTCGGTTGTCAGCCACTTTTCAAAAACCGCAAATGATTCTTCGTCGATTGCTTTGCGAAATTCTTCTCGATATTTTAGCGCGATTTCCTTTTGTTTCTCTTGAAGTTCTAAAAACTCCTTCTTCAACGCTGTAATCTCGCTGTTTGAAAGTCTTTTTGAACTTTCGCGTGATAGTTTTTGTTGCAAGCCGATTGCCTCTGTCCGTTCTGAAACAGGCTCCAACTCGTTGGCATATTCTTGAGCTTTTTGTTTGAAAATTTCAGCATTAACGTCAGATAGTTTTGCTTGGCGGACAAAATAATCCGTCCAAAGTGAAGCATCCTCGCCTTTTTGACGCGCTTCTTCCGCCGACCTTTCAAATTTCGCCGGAAAACCCAAAATCACCTTCCACAAAATATATTCGGGAATTTCTATCTCACGCACATTTGGCGTAAAAGTTGTCGGGAAAGCGGGCGTTGGAGTAGCTTGAATTTCGGTAATTTGCGATTGCGTCTGCGTTTCAGTTTGAAAAATTGAATTTTTTACTGAAACAATTACATCGTTAAGAAAAGTTGTCGGGCTTGCAAATACCGCAACGCCAAACAAACAGACAGTTGCCGTTACAACTATCATCATAGATTTCTTTTTCATAATTTTATCTCCGTAATTTAAGTAACCAAGTAAGTTGTCGAACCTTGCCTGACTATTAAATATCTTTTTGACAAACAAAAAAGCCGCAGAATTTGATAATCAAACTCTCCGACCTAACCTGTAATTTATTATGAAACTTATCGCTTGCGTTGCGTTGCATTGCGTTGCGTTGCGTCTAAATCAAACACGAAACCGTCCGACCTTGTCAATTCAAAGCGGGAGTCGTTTTTAACTTTAGGTGATAAGTCTTTCATAAAACTATTAAAACTGAATGGGTCAAACCACATTTCAGTTTTTTATATTTGTCAAGGACTGAATGATTTTTTTATAGGAAGGCTCTGCCGGTATTTCATTTATAAGCTAAAGCGTTCTTGCGCCTTTCGTAAACCATTTTCTTTTGAGTATAATAGTCGATGGCTGTCAACCGTTTTACTTTGCGAAAAATATGTCAAACGAACAATTTAACGTTGGTGTCATCAAACCCGTAGAATGTTTGAAAGAAGCGTGGGAGCTGATTAAACCGCAGTATTGGATACTTTTTGCCGTTACCATTATCGGCGTAATGATTGGCGGAATGACGATGTACATTCTGCTTGGCGTAATGATGTGCGGAATTTATTTGTGTTATTTGCAAGCAATCGACGGACAAAGAGTTGAAATTGAGACGCTGTTCAAAAATTTCAAGCTGTTTTTGCCGAGTTTATTGCTCGTAATTGTGATGATTGTGCCGGCAATAATTGTGATGGCGGTGATTTATGTTCCGCTGTTAATAGCGGCGATAATGGGTTCAAAATTAAGTCAGTCGGAATTAATGACGCTTCTTTTCGGCTCGTTTGCCATTGAAATTGTCGTGGCAATCATTATGGTTTGTCTGCATACGTTGCTGATGTTTGCGTTTCCGCTGATTGTTGACCGAAATCTATCAAGTTTGCAAGCGATGAAACTGAGCGCAAAAGCGGTTTGGAAAAATCTTGGCGGCGTAACCGGAATTTGGGTTTTGATGTTTTTACTCAATTTAGCCGGAATGTTGGTTTTTTGCGTCGGAATATATTTTACGATTCCGCTGTTGCTGGCGACTCAATTGGTTGCGTATCGCAAAGTTTTTCCGAAACCGAATAATCAGAGGTTTAACACGCCGCCGATGCCGAACACTTATAATTTATGAGTTTTATTACACTTGATACCGTTGAAAAATTAAACGAATTGTTTGAACAATCAAACAACAAACCGATTGTGTTGTTCAAACACAGCATAACTTGTCCGATTTCGACCGATGCTTGCAATCAAATGGCGATTGTCGAAGGCGATGTAAATATCGTTATTGTGCAAACTGCGCGACCGATTTCAAACGCGATTGCCGAACGCACAAGCCTTCAACATCAATCGCCGCAAACGATTATTCTGCGAAACGGAAAACCGATTTTCAGTGCCACGCATTACGATATTACCGCCGACAAAGTGGAAGGGATTTTGAAAAATGCTTGAACCGACGCAAATAATCGAAGAGTCCGATTCGGAAGTTACGATTGAATGGTCAGACGGTAAGTCGTTTCTTTACAACGCTTCACAGCTTCGCCGCGTGTGTCCGTGCGCGGGTTGCGTCAACGAATGGTCGGGCGAACGAACGTTAAAAACCGAAACGGTCGCGGACGGATTAACGTTCACGAGCATCGGCGTGGTCGGGCGATATGCGTTGAATTTTATCTTCAGCGACGGACACGACACGGGAATTTTCAGCTTTAAATATCTGCGAGAAGTGAGCGAAAAATAATATGAACGAAAAAGACATTTTCGACGAAAAACAAGAAGTAAAAAAACAAAGTTATTCTTGCACATTTTGCGGACAGCGCGACGATTACGATGTTCGCTGGCTGAAACGCACGAAAAAAAAGCAATCGCCGCGCGGCAATCAAGACGACCGAATGCGGTTCGATAAATCGCGTGATTATCTGCTCAGATTAGACGATGTTTTGATGTGCAAAAATATGCGGTGCCGCAAAAGGTTTGATATTCCGAGTTCGCAAACCGTTGTGTTTATTTAGTTTATTGATTCATTGTTTCATTTACTCATTGGTTTATTGAAGGAGTTTTCGTTTTCTAATGAATCAATCATTCAATGAAAAAATGAATCAATTTCTAACTTTCCTTAATTCCTAAATTCTTTATTCGCCGATGCAAATGGCTTCGGTCGATTTCCATCATTTCGGCGGTTTTTGAGATATTCCAATCGTTTTCTTCTAATTTTCGTTGAATAAATTCGCGTTGATACGCTTCGGTCGCTTCTTTGAATGAAGGAAAGCGAAACGAACTCGACGGCGGAATTTCGGCGGAAAAAATCGGCAAATCTTCGGCGGAAATATCAGTTTTCGCGTTCATAATGACGATTCGTTCAATCGTATTTTTCAGTTCCCGAACGTTTCCGAACCACGAATAATTTTGCATTGCTTCAACCGCTTTGCCGTCAAACACCTTCATTTTCTTGCCGTAATCAGCCGAAAACTTGCGATTAAAATGTTCGATCAGTTGCGGAATGTCTTCAAGCCGTTCGCGCAACGGCGGAATTTGGAACGGAATTACATTCAGCCGATAAAACAAATCATTGCGAAATTCGCCGTTTTCGATTAAATCTTCGAGCCGTTTGTTGGTCGCGGAAATCACTCGTACGTCAACACTTACCGCCGAATTACTGCCGACGGGTTCAAACCTTTGTTCTTCTAAAACACGCAACATTTTTGCCTGCACACGCGGCGACATATCGCCGATTTCGTCTAAAAAGAGCGTTCCGCCGTCGGCAACTTCAAACTTCCCTTTTTTAGCGTGAATCGCTCCCGAAAACGCGCCTTTCGCGTGTCCGAAAAGTTCGGATTCAACCAATTCTTCGGGAATCGCGGCAGAATTTATCTCGACAAACGTTGCATTTTTTCGTTTCGATTGATTATGAATCGCTCGCGCGACCAGTTCTTTGCCGGTTCCCGACTCGCCCGAAATCAAAACTCGTCCGTCCGTCGGGGCGACAATCGCAATTTGTTTTCGCAACGCCCGCATCGCAATCGAATCGCCGATCATCACATATTCTTCGGCTAAAGTTTCGGAAAGTTGCGCGTTTGAAAGTTCAAGTTCACGGTTACGAATCGCGTTGCGAACCGTCAGGATTGTTTTTTCGAGACTCAGCGGTTTTTCGATAAAATCGAACGCGCCGAGTTTGGTCGCATTTACGGCAGTTTCAATGTTGCCGTGTCCCGAAATCATGACAATCGCCGAATCGTTGCCGGTTTCTCGCAAAAGTTTGAGCGTTTCAAGTCCGTCGATTCCCGCACCAAGCCAAATATCCAACAAAAGACACGCGAAAGTTTTCAAACCCGTCAATTTCAGACACGCTTCGCCCGATTCAACCGTTTCAACTTCAAAACCTTCGTCTTCCAAAACACCGCGCAGAGTTTCTCTGATTCCGCGTTCATCATCAACAATTAAAATCGAATTTTTCATTAAAATATAGTTTTACCGTTTATTTATTCTACAACAATTCACTCATTTTCCAACAAAAATTGTCATATCGGTTGTTACAAAACTTGTCATTTTGACCGAACACAAAAACTATCTCCTTAAAACATATACAGTTACAAGTGGCACGGTATTTGTTACGAACAACGTAGCAGTTTGTATTTTTGGTAGGTCATCATCATGTTAAAAAATAATTTTCGCTATTCATCATCACGGGGTTTTTCCTTAATTGAACTGTTGATTGTCGTTGTAATTACGGGCATTCTTGCCGGCATTGCTCTGCCGAACCTGGTTACGTCTCGCAGATCGGCGAACGAAGCCTCGGCAATATCAAGCCTTAAGTCGATTTCAAACGCCCAGGCAGCCTATCTTTTTTCGTTTGGAGCAGGTCAATACGGCTCGTTGTTGCAATTAAAAAACGCGGCTTTAATTGATCCGCAAATCGGTACGGCGCCAAATCGTAAACATCGTTATCTTTTTGAACTCGATTTGATTACCGGAACTTCTACGGCGGCTCCCGGATTTAACGCTCGTGCCAGACCGCAACAGCATACCAACGTTGACTTGTTGGGCGGTGCGGGAACGCGGGATTTCGGCACCAACGAAAGCGGCATTATTTACCAAACAAGCAATGCGACGATGGTTACATTTAACGCGACTACCCGCGTTCCGAACGGCACCGCTACTCCGCTCCAACAATATTAGTTATCGGTAATTCGACAATAAATTTCGCGCCTTTCGGGTTATTTTGCACTGCCCGAATCTTGCCGCCGTGTTCGCCGATGATGCGTTGCACAATGGCTAAACCCAACCCTGTTCCGCGACCTTTGGTTGAAAAATACGGCTGAAAAAGTTTTGCAAAATTTTGCGGCGGAATACCGTTTCCGTTATCGGTAATTTCGGCAATAATCAAATCGCGCGCTTCATCGTGCAAAGTGTTGATTAAAACACACTTAAAGGTTTGCAAAGCATCAAAAGACTCGACTGCATTTTCTATCAAATTAACAAAAACTCGTTTCAGTTGTTCATCGTCCACGGGCGAATTCGGCAAATCATCCGCTAAATTTGTTTCAATCTCAACACCTCTGTCTTCATATAAATCGACGGTTTGACGAATTAAATTGTTCAAGTTTCCGCTTTCAAGTTTCACCTTCGGCAAACGCGCAAAGCGTGAAAACTCGTCAACCATTGTTTTCAAACTTGAAACTTCGCGCAAAATCGTTTCCGTTCCTTCGCGGACAATTTTTACAATTTGTTTGTCTTCATCGGAATTTTGCATTCTCTTGGCAATTCTTTCGGCTGAAAGTTGAATCGGGGTCAGCGGATTTTTGATTTCGTGAGCCATTCGGCGGGCAACTTCTTGCCACGCGGACGCACGTTGGGCATTGATAAGTTCAGTTAAATCTTCAATTACAAGCACCACGCCATTTTTATTCGGTAACGCGGTGGCAGTCAAAGCCACGGGCAACGTCTCGCCGGTTTCCGTCATTCCGTCCGCGTGTTCGCGCACGAGCAGCGTTTGTTCGCTCGCCTGTCCGATTCGTTTCGCTCGATTTATCAGCGTTTGCAACACCGTTCGATTCACTTTGCCGAGCAGTTTATCTAAAGTAAAACCTTCAAAATGAGCATCTTCGAGCCGAAACATTTGGATCGCCGAACGATTGATGGTCGTGATGCCGTCGGTCGCGTCGAAAGAGATTACGCCGGTTGAAAGCGATTGCAAAATTGTTTCGATGTACCGCCGACGTTCCTTTCGTTCACCTTGATTTTCTTCTAATTTCGATGACATTTGGTTAAACGATTCGACCAATAACGCCAGTTCGTCTTCGGCTAAAACATTAACGCGGTGCGAAAAATTACCTCGTGCAATTTCGTTTGAACTTTCGGCAAGTGCTTTGATTGGCGTAGTTATGCCGCGAGCAATATAAAAAGCCGTCCACATCGACGCGAAAATTAAAAGAAAAGTGAGTAATCCGAGCGTGGTAAAACCGATTCGGCGAATGCCGAGTTGGCTGTTTTTTAATTTGTCGAATTCAACCAACGAAAGTTGAAAACTGTTCAACGATTCGGCGTTTGAAAGTAACACAAGTTGTCTGCCGTCCGCAAAATTCGACGTGGTTACGCCGCCGGAATTTAACGCTTCAGTCAATTCGGTTTGTTCGTCTGCCGTTAATTTTCGCTCGCTTCGGGCTAAAAGTTTGCCTTCGTTCGAATGAATTTCGAGCAATGACAAGTTTCCGTCTTCCGCAATTTTCGTCAAATGATAATTATCGAAATTTCCGCCGGACAATAAAACAGTCAACATTTTCGCCGTTTCCGCTTGGTTCAAACTTTGCGCTTTTTGAGCTTCTCTGATGACATTTTCGGGAATGTCGGAAAACCAGCGATCCAGTGCGCGATTCATAAACAGATATGAAAAGCCCGCCATCGCAATTATCGGCAAAACGCTAACCGCAACAAAATAAAGCAGTAAGCGTGTTTTAATTTTCGCTCCAAGTTGAAAAGAACGGCGTTCGCGGGCAAGTTTGACGATGTTGCGGACAAAAATAAAAGCGAAAATGACGAACGCGATAAAATTCAAAGTTGAAAGAGCGTAAAGCGTGAGCGTGTCGGACGCGGTTTCGACCGCCAGACTTTTCCACAAATTCGAGGTTTGCAGTAAAATCAAAAAGGTCAGCAACGCCAACACAATTCCGCCGAGCAACCAAATTGGGGCGAGTCGTTTTTTTGCCGAATTATTGGTTCGTTGATTATTTGAACTCATTTATTAGTTTGCATTTTACCTTATAAAGTCTATAAACTCTACAAATTCAGTAAAATAACGATATGAACGAACTTTTTTTTAACTCGGTCGGAAGATTGCGAAGTGGTTGGCGAGTGGCAATCTTTGCATCTCTGAATATACTTTTTACCGCAATTTTCAGCGTTATTCTTTTTCTGATGATTAGAACCGTCACGCGAGACAATGATGTATCTTTACTTTTTACGTCGGCGGGAATGGTCGTTACATCGTTGTATTCATTCATTTTAGCGGTTTTAGTCAGTTGGTTTTGCGGAAAGTTTTTAGAAGATTTGCCGTTTAAAGCCGTTGGTTGGTCGTTTCATAAAAGTTGGTTTACGCAAACAATTTTCGGCGTAATTATCGGAGCAATTTCGCTGATTATCGCTTGTGTTCCGGCGATGCCGACCGGCAATTTGAGTTTTCAGCCGAATAATACTGCGGATTTACCTTCGATTTTACAAACGGTTTTCGGTTCGGCGATTGTTTTTTTTATTGCGGCGGCGAGCGAAGAAGTCCTTTTTCGCGGTTATGTTTTGCAAACACTTTCGCGGGCAAACCTCGCTTGGGTCGGGATTTTATTAACGTCGTTGCCGTTCGCCGTGGCACATCTCGGCAACCCGAACGCCGATTATATTTCGACGCTGAACACAGCGCTCGCAGGTATTTGGCTCGGCGCGGCTTATCTGAAAACGCGAAGTTTATGGTTTGCTTTCGGAGTTCACTTTGCGTGGAATTGGGTACAAGGCGCGTTTCTCGGCTTGCCTGTCAGCGGTTTGAAACAACTGGCGACTTCGCCGCTTTTACAATCGATCGACCAAGGTCCGAGATGGCTGACCGGCGGAAGTTACGGCATCGAAGGCGGAATTACCTGCACAATCGCGTTGATTGTTTCGACGGTTATTATTTGGTTTTTACCGAATCTGAAAGCCGATAAAGAAATGTCGGCGTTGACGAGCGAGGAAAACCCGCAAAAGTTAATCACGAAAAGTGAATAGCGAAAAACAACTGAATGTAAATTTTCACTATTCACTTTTAAGCAAGTATGATTAAGTTTTTCGGTATTTTGAAATACCTGAACGCTTGAGGTAGAAGACTTTAATTCATCATTCACCGGTCACAATTTATCATTACCTGCTTAATCGTCGTAACTCAGCAACGATTTTACGTTGTGTCCGGCAAATTTCGCCCGCCCGTTGAGGAAATTTAATTCGATGACGAACGATAAACCGACCACGATTCCGCCCAAACCTTCGACCAAGTCAACCACCGCGCGAGCCGTTCCGCCCGTTGCCAACAAATCATCGACGATTAACACGCGTTGACCTTCGCCGACCGCGTCTTTGTGCATTTCCAGCGTGTCTTGCCCGTATTCCAAATCGTATGACACCGAAACTTTTTCAGCCGGCAATTTTTTCGGTTTGCGGACAGGCACAAAACCTGCTCCGAGCTGATAAGCAAGCGGCGCGGCAAAGATAAAGCCGCGTGATTCAACGCCGATCATCGTGTCGATTTTCTCGCCTTTGAACTGATTTGCCAAACCGTCAATCGTTTGCTTAAAGCCGTTTTCGTCTTTTAACAGCGTGGTAATATCATAAAAATTAATGCCCGGTTTCGGAAAATCAGGCACTTCGCGAATAAGTTTTTTCAAGTGTTCCATTATTATTTTTCGACTCTGAATGATGAATATAAATTTGTAATATCTAAAACTGTTTCTTCTAAATCTATGACTTTTGCATAAATCGGTCCGACTAAAATATCGCTTTTGAACGCTTCGACCGCGTCGGGTTTTCCTTCCGCAAACGCTTCGACTCGTCCGTCTTTCAGATTTTTGACATAGCCGACAACTTGATGAGTCGCCGCGCTTCGTTGCGAAAAAAAGCGAAAACCAACGCCTTGCACTTCTCCGCTGACAATAAATTTTCGGGCAACTTTCATTTAGGTATGTTTTGAAGCAACAAATTATTTTGCCAATTTTTACCGCTATTGTCCAAAGCCGTTGTGTCTTTGTTTCGGCAAAATGTGAGTTTTACAAAACTTCGGGCGACTCGTTGCTTTTTATTTTCGCCTCAATTTTTCGGCGCGTTATAACCTTCTCTGGCTTTTATTTGCGTGCCGACCGGAACAGTTTTCAGCTCAACTTTTATTTTGCGAAAAGTGCCGTCGCGTTTGTCGTTTGACGAGTAATAACCGAGCGAATACTTGGTTCCGATTTCTTGGGCAACTTTTGCAAACGCGCTTTTTGCTTCGCTTAAATCGCTGACAGGAAACACTTTACCGCCGGAAACTCCCGCCAAACTCGCCATTTCGTAATTCGCCAACTCATACAAACGTTTGCTGATTTCGAGTCGTTCAAACGAACCGATGTTACAAAAATTAAAAACTTTCTCTGAACGTTCGGAATTTTTCGGATAAAATTTTTGATAATAACGGCGAATTTGCGATTTGCTGAACCGCATTACTTCATCGCTTTCGCAATCGCCGAGCAAGTTTTCTTCAAAAAATTCGCGCGTGTTGACCTGTACAAAATAACTGATAATTCCCGCTTTCAACAATTTCGGGCGAACTTCCTCGAACTCGACTTCGCTGATCGAATCAACGCCGTCGGTCAAGGCAACCAACGCCCGTCTGCCGCGAAACTCGTCTTTGGCAGGTTGATTAAAAATTGTCTCGACGACTTGATTCAAACCGTCGTAATACGGCGTTCCGTTGCCCGTTGAAACGTTTTTCAAAGCCTCGCGGAGTTTCGGACGATTATCGGTCAAACCCGTTATAACTTCGCTGACCGTGATTCGTTTTCCGCTCTGATTTTTTGCGTTAAAAGCAATAATCGAAACTTTGTCGCCCGCGCGCAAAGACGAAATAAAATTGTCCGCCGCCGAACGAATCAAATTTAATTCATTGCGCGCCGAACCCGAAGTGTCGAGCAAAAGGACGACCTCAAAAGGTGCGGAAGTCGAACCGAAGTTCTCTATTTGCTGAGGTTTACCGTCTTCTGAGACGACAAAATTACTTTGTTTGAGGTTTAATAAAGGCTTGCCGAATTTGTCGGTAACAACAATCGGCACATCAACTAATTGCGTATCAACCCGCAAAACTTCGTCGTCGTCGTTTTTGGTTTGAGCAAAAAAGTTGATCGATAATAATAAAACGATTAAAAGCGCGAACGTTTTTTTCATCTGCATACCTCACTTTAGATGACTAATTTTACCGGAATTCTGTAAAAAATTGCAGAAAGTTTTTGCGTCGCTTGACTCTGCCGTCAAATTTTCGTAACTTACTTATTCGCCGTTAATTCTTCGGCTTGTTTTTTTGAAAGATTTTGGGCTTATATGTCAATTGGTAGACAGCTTCCCTTACAAGGAAGAGGTTAGGGGTTCGAGTCCCTTTGAGCCCATTTTGAAATCTCGTTATTTGAGATTATCAAACGCGGAGTCGTAGTTCAGTTGGTTAGAACGCCAGCCTGTCACGTTGGAGGTCGCGGGTTCGAGTCCCGTCGGCTCCGCCATAAATATTAAAAAGTCGCAGGAGTTGAAAAACTTGGCGGCTTTTTTTGTTTGAAAGCAAAAGCAGTGCGATAAATCCGGTTAAATTTCCGCGAATAACCAAAGGCTTATCATAATCTTTTTCGGTTACAAACATAAAAAAATTACCGCAACATTTAGATTTATTGTTAGAATTAGATTGCCGAACAATTTGTTCGCGTAAATTTTTATGAAACCGATAAAACTGACTTTCGCAATTATTTGGATACTTTATTTTCTGTGGGTCGCGTCTAATCCGGCGGCATGGAGTTTTTTCGACAACCTCGATTTGGCGATTCATGAAACCGGACACCTTGTTTTTCGTCCGTTCGGTGAATTTTTGATGGTCGCCGGCGGTTCGATTTTTCAGATAGCTTTTCCGGCAACTTTTATCGGCTATTTTATTTGGCAAAAAAGTTATTATTCAGCTGCGATTATTGCCGTGTGGATCGGGCAAAGCATATTAAACGTCTATGTTTACGCGAATGATTCGATCGTTATGCAACTGCCCTTGACAAGCGGAATGACGGGCAGCGAAGGAGGTTTTCACGATTGGAACTATCTGCTTACCGAGCTTAATTTGATTCATAAAACTCAATTAGTTGCGAAGATTATCAGATTTACGGGAACTTTGGTTATAATTGTCTCAGGAATTTTTTCGATAGTATTTGCGTTGGCAGAAGAACCGGACACGGAATTATGAAAGTTACACTCATTACAGGGGCATCGGGCGGAATCGGCGAACAGTTTGCCCGCAATTTGGCGCAAAAAAAACACAACTTGGTTTTAGTCGCCCGAAACGAAAAAAAATTGTTTGAATTATGCGATGAACTGATGGCGAAAAACGGCATTTCGGCTCATTATGTGGCACTCGATTTAACCGAATATCAAGCGGACGAAAAATTATTCGAGGAAACTTCGCGGCATAATTTGGAAGTTGATTGGCTGATAAACAACGCGGGTTTCGGTTCGATGGGCGAATTTGCGGAACTCGATTTAGACAATGAAATGGATATGATCGGGCTGAATATTATGTCGTTGGTTGCCCTCACGCACCGATATTTGAAACCGATGCGTGAACGAAAAAGCGGCACAATCATCAATGTTTCGTCCGCCGCATCGTTTCAACCCGTGCCGTTTATGGCGACTTACGCCGCGACCAAAGCATTTGTGACATCGTTCAGCGAAGCTCTTGCCGAAGAAAATCGTCCGTTTAATGTCAAAGTATTGGCGTGTTGTCCGGGAGCGACCGAGACGAATTTTTTCGATGCAGCGGGAATGAAAGAACCTTTCAAAGTAAAAGGTGTGCAAAAACCCGAAGAAGTCGTCGAGGAAACTTTGAACGCCGTCAGTCGCGGAAAGTCTTCCGTGATAACAGGTTGGGCAAATTGGTTTGTCGCCCACGCTTCGACTTTTGCGCCAAACGCGCTTGTAACACGGGCAATCGGCAGCCAACTTCGTCCGCGATTATCGCAAATGTTGAAACCGAAAGAATAATTTACTTGCTGAATAAGAAAAAATATTTACAGGGATGAAAAGGATAAATACAGGATAAAAACCAAAACAAAAAATTACTTTCCAATGTTTTTTCTTATCCTGCTTTAATCCTCTTCATCCCTGTAAAAAATGTCTTAAAAATGATAAATCGAATCTACAATTTCAGTTCAGGACCGGCGATTTTGCCGTTGGAAGTTTTGCAAGAAGCGCAAGCAAATCTGCTTTCGTTGCACGGAATCGGAATGTCTGTGATGGAAATGTCGCATCGCAGCAAAATTTTTACCCAAATCAACGAATCTGCTCAAAACGGCATCCGCGAACTGCTGAATGTTCCCGAAAACTACAAAATTTTGTTTCTGCAAGGCGGCGCGACGCTGCAGTTTTCGATGATTCCGTTAAATTTTCTTGCTTCAAACGAATCTGCCGATTATATTGTTACGGGCGTTTGGGGCGAAAAAGCCGTTAAGGAAGCGAAACGTTGCGGAAACGTCAACGTAATTTATTCGACCGCCGAAAATAACTTCACGAAAATCCCGACTCAAAGTGATTTTTCGTTTACGCCGGACGCAAAATATATTCATTACACATCCAACGAAACTATTCACGGCGTTGAGTTTAGCTATGATTTGGAAGGTTACGGCGTGCCTGTCGTGTGCGATGCATCGTCGAATATTTTATCGAAACCGATCGACGTTGAAAAATACGCGATGATTTACGCGGGAGCTCAAAAAAACATCGGACCTGCGGGCGTAACGCTCGTCATTATCCGCGACGATTTGATTGAAAAAGTGCCGAAAAATCAGCACGCAATGTTAGATTACCGATACTTTGCGGAAAACGATTCGTTGGCAAATACGCCGAATACTTGGGGAATTTATTTGATAGATTTGGTCTGCCGGTGGTTAAAAAGTAAAGGCGGAGTTGCCGCGATGCAGGTTGAAAACGCCGCCAAAGCGAAAATATTGTACGATGCTTTAGATGCAAGCGACGGTTTTTATCAACCTTGTGCCGAACGCGAAGCTCGCTCGTTGATGAACGTAACTTTTCGTCTGCGAACCGAAGAACTTGAAGCGAAATTTGCAACCGAAGCAACTGCAAACGGCTTGGACGGTTTGAAAGGACATCGCAGCGTCGGCGGAATTCGGGCTTCAATTTACAACGCTTTTCCGCGTGAAGGCGTAGAAATATTGGTCGAATTTATGAGCGAGTTTGCAAATGATAACCGGTAATTTTCTCCATTTTTAATTCGTAATTTTTAATTTTTAATTCCAACCAAAGCAACCGTTTTCGGTTATCGAACATCTCTTTATTCAGTCGGAAAAATTTTTATGAAAAAACTTTTACTAATCACGCTTCTTTTTGTCTGTTTCAACCACATTTTCGCCCAAGAAAATAACTTATTTTCACCCGAAATTAAACGAGTTGCCGTCTTCAAAAACGGTTATGCGTTTACTTACCGCGAAGCCGAAACAATTACAAACAACGGTTGGGCTTACACGGCTAAACCGCCGATCGGGGTTTTGGGAACGGTTTGGGGTTATTCGACCACGCCGAATGTCAAAGTAAATCAGTTGCTTGCGTCCGAATTTACAACCGCGACGACTGAAAGAGTCAACAATATAACCGAGTTTTTGATTGCCAATGAAGGCGCGAGAATCCGCATTGAAATTGCCTCAAGTGAAGCAAAAGTAAAGGTTTACGAAGGCGTTTATGAAATCATCAGCCCGTTTCGCAATTTTAAAAGTATGCCGGTAAATTCGGGTGAACAAAGTTATTTGACCAACGAACTGTCGATTGCGATAAAGACTGAAACCGGTGTGTTGGTTTTTACCGCAAACAGGATGGAAAGTGTTGAAGTAATCGGTCAGCCGAAATGGAGCAAGCCGAAAACCGAGAAAGAAATTCGGCTCGGCATCAAAACCGAAGGCGCGGCGAACGGTCAAAAAGTTAATCTCGGCATTGCCGCATTGGAACGCGGAATTCGTTGGATTCCGGCATATCGAGTTGAGGTCAAAGGCGATCCGATTAAAGAAGCGAAACTTGAACTTGAGGCAAATGTCATCAACGAACTTGCTGATTTGAATAACTCGGAAATCAATTTTGTCGTCGGCGTGCCGCACTTTCTGTTTCAAGATACAGCCTCGCCGCTTTCGATAAACACCGCGTTTGCAGGCGTTTCAAGCAATTTCGGGCGAGACAGACGCAACGATTATTCAAATGCAATGCAATCTCAGGTTTCAAATCAATCAAGCAATGAAGTTACAATCGATGATCCGTCGCCGACTTCTGCCGAAGAAGAAAAAACGACTTCATTTTCTGCCGAACAACTTTATCTTTATCAAACAAATCAGTTGAATTTGAAAAAAGGCGAACGGGCAACGATGCGTCTGTTTTCGCTGACAGTTCCGTGTTCCGAAGTTTTTGAATGGACGATAAACGATGTGAAAGACGCTCAAACTCGTTATATGAATTCAAATTATTCGAGTCAAAACGAGCAAATAAATTCTTTGCAAGACCTTTCGACCAAAATTTGGTACGCGTTGAAACTGAAAAATACGACCGGCATGCCGTGGACAACCGCGCCTGCGATTAGTTTTCGGGAATGGAAACCGCTCGGGCAAGATATGCTGAAATTTACGGCAATCGGCGGCGAGGAAGTTTTGCGGGTTACGCCTGCGACCGAAGTTATCGGCACTCATAAACTCGAAGAAAAAAGTCGATTGAGTGAAAAACTGCGTTGGAACGGTTCGGATTATGAGTTTGATTTGGTAACGGTTGAAGGCACGATAAAACTCCGCAACGTGAAAAAGACACCGATTGAACTTGTTTTGACGCGAAACTTGATCGGCGAAGTCGAATCTGCCGGCGACAACGGCAAGTTCACGAAAGAAGGTTTGAATTTGCAAAGTATCAATTCAAATTCAATCGTCAAATGGAATATCAGCATTCCGAGCGGCGGAAAAGAAATCAAATACACTTACAAAGTTTATGTGAGAAAATAAATATGAAAAGACTAATCTTCGTTACGCTGCTGTGTTTCACCAACTTTTTTGCTCAGGAAATGCCGTCGTTTTCGCCCGAAATTAAACGAGTTGCGGTCTTCAAAAACGGTTACGCTTTTACTTACCGCGAAGCCGAAACCGCGACCAATAACGGTTGGGCTTACACGACCAAAACGCCGATCGGAGTTTTGGGAACGGTTTGGGGTTATTCGACGACACCGAATATCAAGGTCAGCCGACTGCTTGCATCGGAAACGACCACGGAAAAATCCGAAGGCGCGCGGTTGGCAAATTTGTTCAAAGTTTTAGTCGCAAACGAAGGTTCGCGGATTCGTTTTCAGGCGAATATTTACGACGGCAAAAACGTTTACGAAGGCGTTTATCAAATAATCGGCGATGAAAATTATGCTCATATCGCCGTAAAAACTGAAACCGGCACGATTTTTATTCCGTTCAATTCCGCGTTTAATATCGAACTTGTCGGCAAATTTGAAACTCAAAAGATTGTCAAAACGTCGCAAAAAGAAACTCGTTTGGCGATTAAGGCTGACGGCGTGAAAGACGGCGAAAAAGTAAATCTCGGCGTGGCGGCACTTGAACGCGGAATCAGTTGGATTCCCGCGTATCGAATCGAAGCAAAAGGCGAACCGATTAAGGAAGCCAAAATCGAGCTTGAGGCGATGCTTTTAAATGATCTTGCCGATATGAAAGATTCGGATGTTTATTTTGTCGTCGGGGTGCCGAGTTTTTTGTTTCAAAACCAAATATCACCGCTTTCGCTCGGCGGAGCTTTCGGCGGAATTACAAGCAATCTTTCGCAAAGTTTGGGTAACAATTTTGCGTCAAACGCGATTATGACTAAAACAACCGAAGAATCGTTGGTTGCCGCAAGTCCGACCGCGGGCGGAGAAGAACAAGTCGGTTCGTCTTCTGCCACACAATTATTTCTTTACGAAGGCAAGCAAATCGATTTGAAAAAAGGCGAGCGAATGAGTATGAAATTATTTTCGCTGACGGTTCCGTGCAGCGAAGTTTTCGAATGGACAATCGACGACGGCAACAGTCCGGAAACGAGCCGCGCAAATCAAATTTGGTATGGTTTGAAACTCAAAAATTCAACCGCGATGCCGTGGACAACCGCTCCCGCCGTTGCATTTTACGATTGGAAACCGATCGGGCAAAACCTGATGACTTTCACGCCTGCGGGAAGCGAAAATGTTTTGCGAATCACGACCGCAACCGAAGTCGTCGGGAAACACGAAGTCGAGGAAATCGAGCGTCTGCCGAAACAAATCCGTGAATACGGCAAACCCGTAAGTTATGAATTGGTTACACTTGAAGGCAAAATTCAATTAGAAAACAAACGAAAACAACCCGTCGAAATCGTCTTAACTCGAAACATTATCGGCGAAATTGTTTCCGCCACCGACACGGGAAAGAAAACGAAAGACGGCGCCAACCTGCAACCGCTTAACCCGTCGTCAACCGTCAAATGGAACATCACAATCCCAAGCGGCGAAAAGGAAATCAAATATATTTACAAAGTTTATGTCAGAAAAAGTATCTGAGATAGGCAGGTAATGATGAATTGTGAATTGTGAATTGTGAATTGTGAATTGTGAATTGTGAATTGTGAATTGTGAATTGTGAATTGTGAATTGTGAATTGTGAATTGTGA
>JANPBM010000021.1:0-2000 GCA_031430435.1 Acidobacteriota bacterium | reverse complement strand
AATCGTAAACCTTTTCGTTGCCGATATACTCGACGTAAATATCCACTTCGCTCGTTTCGGGATTACTTTCAACTTCTTTAACCTTCCAATCAACTCCGAAATTCAACAATAAATCGAAAAATTGTTCTGTAAACATTTGCCCATTTTATCACTTTCCACTAAATTAGCGGTAGAACCTTTATTTTTAGCAAGAGTTGAAAATAACTTAGCGGTTTTCTTTAAAAGTGAAGGCGTTTACGACGAAGCACATAAAGCGATAATATCTGCAAGAAAAACCTTCAAAAAACTGGGCGATAAAACCCGCGAAGGTTATTCGATTGATACGCAAGCACAGATTTATTTGGCAGAAGGCAAGTACAAAGAAGCCTTAAAATATGCGAATGAAGCAATAGCAATGTTGCAAAAAGGAGAAAATTACAGTTATTTGGTTAATTCAATGGAAACTAAAAGCGTTATTCAACTTTACTAGGACTTTCGCTTAACTAAAATTACAAAGCCGAAATCGTTGAGTTCCGGAGTTGTAGTTTCAGAAATTCAGCAAATAAATTGTTCCGCACTTGATAGACTGTCGTTTTCATTTCTTGGGCTTTGACCTTAATTGCTACCCACGCCTCATAACAACAAGCCAAGTGATTTCTTTGCGAACGCTCCTTTCGACATTGGCATTTTTCGCTTCCCGTTAATTGTTTGAAACTGCGGTGAAATTCTTCCACCTGCCATCTTACTTGCGTGGCTTGAATTGCCCTCAAACGAGTGAAATCTTCCGATAATTTATTGGTGATGACCCATTCAATGTTGCCTTCTTTGTCAACTAACTTGAATAATTTTAACCAAAACGGGACTTCTCTAAGTCTCACTAACTTGCCGCTAATCAGTTCTTCTTGCGAATATTCAATCTCACTCAAATCTTGATAACCTGTTTCTTTATCTATACTTACTTTGCGATTGCTTTTTAGGTTTGTGTAAAATGTCCAACCGTTTCGATGTATTAATTTCAAGTTATCAACTGACGCATACCAACTGTCAAAAGCAATATTTCGTGCTTTGATTGCTTGATTAAGTATTGCTTGGAGAAACATCTCTTGAAAATGAGCATTCTTGGTTTTCTTGTCTGAGTCAGGATTATAAACCCGATAATTTATCGGATAAAAATCTCCTGAGCTGCCGTTTGTATGCACTAAATTAACCAGCCCGATTCCTTTCACCAAACCGTGAACATTACCGCTATATTGTAGTTTGACCGTTTCAATGGCATGTGAATACTGTTTGTTTTGGACTGAATCATCCACTAACAAAAATGCTTCTTTACTGTCATCAATCCGATTTTTGACTAATTCCCACAACTCTTTCGGCGAAAACCGAGAATTTTGCAAAAAATCTGTCACACAATCGTGACTGACATCCTCTAAATGTTCCGCTAAATTGGAACAAGTGTAATTGATTGGCGTATTTAACAGATATTCAATATACTGATTTTTAGTTATCATTAGAACATCTGTTTAATCATATTTTTTCAAAAAGCGAAAGTCCTATTGAAGTAGGAAGTTACGCTGTAACGACGAAGAACATCACGGCTTCCTCTGAAGTTTTATGCCTTTTGTATTTAGCTGATGGAAATCGAACTCTAGAAGAAGTATTCGATCAAATTCTATCATTCAATCCACTTTTGACAAGAGAAGAATTTAACAGACTTTTGGAAAAACTCTTTGACTCAAATTTGTTGATTGAAAAACCTGATAAAAATGTAGATGAAAGGTACAATCGTCATTTATCTTTTTATGAACTAAATGGTTGTGATGCAGAAAAAGTCCAAACTAAGTTAGGTCAATCATCAGTTGTTATACTTGGCGTAGGCGGTATTTCTGCACGGGACAAAACGCGATAACTCGTATATTGTCAGCATCTTAGGACTTCAAAGATATTGATTGTCGAGTGTCTTTTTATTTCACACAAGACTTCTTGGATTATTTCGCTTCCCAATCTGAACCAACTTTTTTGCG
>JANPBM010000020.1:0-30479 GCA_031430435.1 Acidobacteriota bacterium | reverse complement strand
TAATACTTGGTCTTCCGCCAATAAACCCGACTTTCTTCCTCTTTTTTCCAAACCGCCGGCTTCACTTACTGTTTCGCACATCAGTAAAAATGTTTCTTTTTTGACACCGCACAGTCGCTTAAAATCACTCTCTTTCAAATTTTTTACTTGTTCGTATCTCATCTAATATACTCCGGTGATTTATTTATGCCGGTTTTATTGAAAGTTTTCAAATACCTTTTTTATTTCGCAAGAGGTCTATTATATTGTTTACCTAATAACCTTCTATATTTTTGAATTTTAGAAATGTGTAAATCAGCTAATGATGGATATTGTCCAATTTTTTCTAATTGCTCTTTGTTGACTTGGAAGCAGAAACGAAGATCCTGCCCACAATCTCTTGCACAAGAAAAAATTACGTCAAAATATTTTTTTGAAGTTCTGTAATTGTAATCTCCCAAAGCCCCATCAAGTTGTTTAGTGGTTTTATCTTTAATTGCTTGAAAAATTAAGCTTTCATTTGGTAGTTTAGCCGTCTCTACTCTGTGAAAGACACTTAGTTTGTTACATGTCAGGCAATGTGTGTCTAATTTAATTGTGGTGTATTGGATTTCAAACACATTGTATTCATTCGATTTGGTTATATTAAAAGTTTTATAAATAGGAATTTCAAGGAAAAACTGAACAACGCCTGGAAATTGTATACAGTCAGAATTGTTCATTATTTACCAACCTCTGCAACACCAACACTTCCTTCACTCTGCTCTCTCGCATGATACGAACTTCGCGTCAACGGCGACGATTCAACGTGCTTGAATCCTAAACTCAATCCAACCTTCTTCCATTCCGCAAATTCTTCGGGCGTAACATAGCGTTCAACGGGCAAACGGCGTTCGTATGGCTGCAGATATTGTCCGATTGTCATAATGTCGCAACTGACCGAACGCAAATCTTTCATCAGTTCCACGACTTCTTCAAACGTTTCGCCCAAGCCTGCCATAATTCCGCTTTTTGTTTTCATTCGAGGGAATTTTGTGTCGCGGTATTTTGCCGAGCGTTCCAATAATTCCAATGTTTGCGTATATTTAGCATCAGGACGAACTCTGCGGTAAAGTCTGGCGATTGTTTCCGTGTTGTGGTTCAAAACTTCGGGACGTGCTTCTAAAACCGTGTTCAAAGCGTCTTCGTTTCCTTGAAAATCGGGAATCAAAACTTCAACACGGCATTCGGGATTCATTTCGTGAACCTTGCGGATTGTTTCCGCCCAATGTGCCGCTCCGCCGTCGGATAAATCGTCGCGGTTGACCGATGTAATCACGGCGTGGCGTAAATCAAGGTGCATCACGGCTTCGGCAACGTGCGTCGGTTCAAGCGGATCAAGATCCATCGGTTTGCCTTTATTTACGGCACAAAATCCGCAATGACGCGTACAAGTATCACCGCCGAGCATAAATGTCGCGGTTTTATCCGTCCAACATTCAAACAAATTCGGACACTTGGCTTCTTGGCAAACCGTGTGCAGATTTAATCCTTCGATTAACTTTAAAACCTTATTTTGATTGGTCGGATCGCCGATTTTGATTTTCAGCCAATCAGGTTTCTTCAGACGCTCTTTCTTCTTTTTCGCAACGAATCTTTCGATTAAAACTTGTTCTTGCATAGTACAGTTATTTTATCATTTCATTTTGCAAAAGTCGTCCGGTGTAATTATGTTGGTATAAATGCCGACAATTTTGTATAATGTGTAAAGAAGATTAAAAAATTCGTCTTCAATCGTTTTCCGCTAATCGCTGAATCTTTCAATAAATTCAAATATACTTCGCAGTTTGATCTCACGATCGCAAGCCGCAATGTTCCCGCAAAATAAATATGAGTGCAATAAATCAACCCGATCTCCAAACTGAAACGCGGTCAAATCCTTTGCGTAATTGGCAAAAAAGTTTTTCCGGTTGGCTGGTTTTAACAATCGGTGTGTCGCTTTTAACTTTTGTGATTGTTCACCAATTAGAACTGTTAAATATAAGCCAAACAAAGATTTACAGCGATTGGATGCAAGGATTTTGTGCAGTCGCCGCGACCTTTTTGGGTTGGCGGGTTACACGGCATAAAAATCTTGATAAACAGACAAAAAATACTTTTCAGCTTTTGACCGGAGCATATTTCGCCTTCGCTTTCGGTGCAGTTTATTGGATAGTTTTCAACTGCATACTCGGACATCAGCCGTATATTTCACTTGGCGAATCTTTTGCCGATGTCGGTTTTTTGGCGATGTATCCGCTGATGATCTCGGCTTTATTCAAATTTCCGACATATAAGAATGAAAAACTCGGAACTAAATTCGGTTTGGATGTTGCCATCGTCGCTTTTGGTGTGATGACGGTTCTTTGGCACTTTGTGGTTTATCCTTCGCTCGACAAAATTGATGACGGACAATGGTTTTCCGCTATTTTCAAACTTTTATATCCGTTCGGAGATTGTTGTCTGTTGGTAGGTTCTTTCAAACTGCTCAGAAACCGAGCTAAAGGTGCAAGCCAACCGGCTTTGTTTATTTTTTCCGCCGGAATCGCGGTTTTAGCCGCCGGAGACATCGGATTTAACTATTTGTCTTTGCAAAAAGATTATCAGCCCGGTCATCTCATCGAAGGTACTTGGTTTTTGGCATTATTCCTTTTTTGTCTTTCTTCGTATTATCAGTATGAAAGTGCATCAATCAAAAAAAAGACAAAAGAAGCTAAAGTTGAATTAAAAGAAAATTGGTTCGACTCCGAGTTGGTAACTTACTCATCCGTTTTGATCGTTTCGTTTATTTTATTGATCGAGGCATCGCCGTACTGGGCAACAAAAATCGGATTTACGGTATTTGCGGCATTCGGCTTAACAGGTTTGATTATTGCCCGGCAAATTTTTGCTCTCAAGGAAAATTCGCGTCTGTTTGCTCTGCAATACAAACAAAACAGCGAACTTCGATTTATGAGTCTGATTCAAAATTCTTCGGACTTAATATTCGTTTTCGACGGCAGAGGTCTTATCAAATATCAAAGCCCTTCGATTACCAGAATATTAGGTTATAAAGAAGGCGAAATGCTCAACAAACTTTCCATTCAATATATTCATCCCGAAGATGTAAAAGGAATGACCGAAGATTTTATGAGCTTTTTTCAAAATCCGCATAAAAGTGTTTCCAGAGAATGCCGTGTGCTGAAAACCGACGGATCGTGGATTATTTTGGAAGGCATCGTCAAACTTTTTGTTGACGAAGAAACAGGGAAACCCGGAATTGTCCTGAACGCCCGCGATGTTACCGAACGCAAAGAAGCCGAAAAGAAAATTGCCGAATTTAACCTTAAACTTCAGCAAAGCAATCGGGAATTGAACGATTTTGCACATATTGCTTCGCACGATTTACAAGAACCTTTGCGTAAAATTCAAGCCTTCGGCAGTCGTTTAAGAACAAAAGACGAAGCAAATTTGTCGGATAACGGAAAAGATTATTTGGAAAGAATGGAAAATGCGGCGAATCGGATGCAAACTTTGATTATCGATCTGCTTGGTTTTTCACGTTTAACAAGGCAAGTTCAACATTTTAGTCAAACTGATTTGAATCAAATAGCCGAAGAAGTTCTTTCCGACCTTGAAGTTAAAATCGAAGAAACAAAAGCCGAGATAGTCATCAAAAATTTACCTGTAATTGATGCCGAACCGACGCAAATGCGGCAGCTTTTCCAAAATCTTATCGGCAACGCACTTAAATTTCAACAACCGAACCATCATCCTAAAATAGAAATATCTGCTTGCAAAATATCAACCGATGATGTTTTACAAACGGATATGTGCAGAATTGTTGTCAAAGATAACGGAATCGGGTTTGAAGAAAAATCGATTGAAAAGATATTCGCCGTTTTTCAAAGACTTCACGGACGAAGCGAATACGAAGGTTCCGGCGTTGGTTTGGCGGTTTGCCGAAAAATTGCCGAGCATCATAACGGACAAATCACCGCCAAAAGTTCACTCGGAAACGGAGCCGAATTTATCGTAACGATTCCGTTTACGCAACCGAAACCGGATCAGGTTATTTAATCGATTTGCTTATTTTGCGATTATTTTTCAAACTATCAATCAGGCAGCCTATGAAAATTATTTGCATAACCTTTTTATTGTCCTTATTTATATTCACCGCAAACGCTCAAACCAACTACAAAAGCGAAGTTGAAAAATGGCGAAGCGAACACGAAACCGATCTGAAAAGTGAAACCGGCTGGTTTACACTGGCAGGATTATTTTGGCTGAAAGAAGGTGTAAACACGATTGGAGCAGGCGAAAAATACGATATTCAGTTGACCGAAAATTTTAAAGACGGCAAGTTCGGCGAGATTTTATTTGCAAACGGCACGGCAACTTTGAAGGTTGAAAACGGCGTTGACGCGACAGCCGATGGTAAGCAACTTTCCGAAATCGCCTTAGTTTCCGATGTCGATCAAAAGCAAACTGTCGTTAAAACAGGCAGTCAAACATTTTACGTCATCAAACGCGAAGAAAAATTCGGCGTTCGTTTGAAAGATAAAAACAATAAAGCGAGACTGAATTTCAAAGGTCTGCATTGGTTTCCGATTGACGTAAAACTGAAAGTTACCGCGACTTTTGAACCTTTTAGCGAACCGAAAGAAATTTTGATTCCGAATATGCTCGGCGGAAATTTCAAGATGAAAAGCGAAGGGATTTTGAAGTTTAAGCTGAACGGCAAAAATTATTCGTTGCAACCCGTCGAATCGGACGGCAAGTTTTTCATCATTTTCCGCGATTTAACGAGTAAAAGTAAAACTTACGGTGTCGGACGATTTTTATACGCCGAAAAATCTAAAGACAACAAAATTATTTTAGATTTCAACAAAGCCGAAAATCCGCCGTGCGCGTACACAACTTTTGCGACTTGTCCGATTCCGCCAAAACAAAACCGCTTGAAAATTGCCGTAAAAGGCGGTGAAAAGCGTTATCACGATTAGGTTTACGATAATCGGCAGACAACTTTTCCGATAATATTTTCGGCTGGAATTTCGCCGAAATTACGGCTGTCGGTACTTTCGGACGGATTATCGCCGACCAGAAAAAGTTTTCCGCTTGTGGAAATCTTTTCAATTCGTTTGATGATAATAACGCTTTGTTTGAAAGGATGATTAGCAACCGCAATATCGCCGATTTGTAATATTTTGCCGGTTTTGACCAAAACTTCTTCGCCGTTTTTCAATGTCGGCAACATCGAATTGCCTTCAACGCGGTAACGTTGCGAATAACCTGACAACAGCGAAATAATATCAAACCAATTTGCATTTCTCGGACAACCGGACGAAATCGAGCGCGTCATTTTTGTTTTTCAACTTCATCGGTATTTTCAAACACATCTTTTTTACTGAAACCGTCGTGCTTGATTTTTCTGACAAAAGTTCGTAAAAGTCCGTCCGCATCGGTAATTATTCGCCTGACTTTTTGTTCCGGGCGAGCCTTAAAAAGTGTTACATGCGTTGTTTCATAGCCGTTCGGCGAAATTGGCGAAAAGTAATAATTTGAGATGCAACACCTTGCTTTTGAAACACTTACGTTATTGACCGAGTGAAAAGATTTATCGTTGGTTGCCATTAAAACCAGCCGATTAAACAAACTCGGAATCTCAACGGCGTTCGTTACTTTTGCGTCCCAAAGCTCAAGATTTCCGCCGTTCTCCGCACTCCAATCGGGCGTTACATAATAAAGCAAGTTCAAAACGCGATAGTTTCTTTGCTCGTAATCGTGAGAATTGTCGATGTGCGGATTCAAAAAATGATCTTTTGTCATCGCTGAAATTCCGCCCGCATAAAGTTTCGGATCGCCGATCGGTTCGCTTAAATCCGTAATTTGAGCAACCAAATCGATGATTCTTTTATCTTGAAAAGCAAAAATTATGTCTGTTATCAAATCGTCGAATTTATCCAAAGACTTCGACGTATATTTTTTTTCGCGAAAACTGTCAAGCAAACGCATCTCCGAAGTTTGCGGAAACGATTCGTAAATTTTCAACGCCAAATCTTTCGGCAACAAATTGTCGATTGCCGTAAAACGAGTCGGCAGATTCTTGTCGGCAATAAAATCACGGCGGATTTTATCTTGTTCATCCGTCAGCCGCTCAATGATAAGTTTAATAATTGTTTCTTTCATCAAAAATCGTTAAAGGCGAATCAAAGACGGGAAATGCTATCTTTGATTCGCCCTTTGCAGGTTTCTTAACTTGCTGTGTAATAAACAACTTCGCGGTTTTTGCTTGCCCAAAACATGTCGTGAATTTCTTTGCAAGCCGCCATCAATTCTTCGCAATGCTGCAAACTCAGTTCATATTTGCAAGCCGAACAAAGTTTTGCGGCTTTCC
Source organism: Acidobacteriota bacterium (assembly GCA_031430435.1). GTDB lineage: Bacteria > Acidobacteriota > Blastocatellia > Pyrinomonadales > Pyrinomonadaceae > JANNVK01. The sequence continues at coordinate 24,106 of JANPBM010000020.1, read as the reverse complement.
AAAATGTTTCGTGCAAGTTCGGAAATTGCTCCAGATGATTCGGCTTGAAATAATCTGTCCAAAGCACTAAAATATCGCGTTTGGCAAGGGTTGCCTGTTCTTCTTTGACCGCAATAAACCGCGAAAGTGTGTTTTGATAAGCCTTATCGTCGCCTTCGGGTTTTTTCAAATCAAGGATTTTTTTGGTCATCGCCACGACTGCTTCCGCCGCAATCCGCATCGAAGCCGGATCATAAACTCCGCACGGACCGTCGCAATGAGCTTCGGCACCGGTAATTTCAGTTGAATTTACTAAATAATTTTTCAAATTTTCTAACATATTTATTTCTCCAAGTTTCGGCGTGTTTGTCTAACGCCGCATTTTGTCATTAACATTCTTATTGTATAATTCGATTTGAGAGAAATCAATGACCAATCAAATTATCGAAAATTATCTTGCCGATGCGGTTCAATCTTTTCGCAATTATAAAAAACTTGCCGATAAATCGATCAAACAAGTTTCCGACGACGAATTTTTTCGCGTGATTGACGACGAAGCGAATTCGATTGCCGTAATTGTCAAACATATCGCCGGAAATTTGCGTTCGCGGTGGAGCGATTTTTTAACTGCGGACGGCGAAAAATCTGACCGAAACCGCGACGGCGAATTTATCGCCGAAAACGACACACGCGACGGCTTACTCGAATTTTGGGAAAAAAGCTGGCAGATTTTGTTTGATTCAATCGAACCTTTGACAGTCGAAGATTTTGCAAAAACCATCACGATTCGCGGACAAAAACACACTATTTGCGAAGCGATTAACCGACAGTCGATGCACTATGCCTGTCACATCGGACAAATTGTGTTGCTTGCCAAACATTTCCGCAGTGAAAAGTGGCAAACTTTGAGCGTCGCAAAAAATAAATCAGGTGAATTTAACAATTTTATGGCGGAAAATGCCGGCGACAAACGCAAGCAAATCGAGATTGCCCAAGAGTTTAGCGAAAGTCGGTGAATTGAACCATTTATCCGTTTTCTCATTGATTCATTGACGTTATTTTGAGAACGTTGTTGAGTTTAAGGCAACAATGAACCGATTATTCAATGAGAAAATGAACCAATAAAACTATGAACTGCCCCGTTTGTAAAACCGTCGAATTAACGAAACGCGAGATTGAACCGAATCTTTCGGCAATGGCGTGTGAAAATTGTCGCGGACGCTGGATTTCGTACAAAGATTACGAAAATTGGCTGAAACTGCACGAGAATTTGCCCGACGTTTTGCCGAAAAAATTGAAAGTAAACGTTCCCGAATTTGAACTTGTGCGGTTATGTCCCGAATGTCGGCGAATTTTGGTCAAATATCGTGTCGGACACAACATTCCTTTTTCGCTCGATCGGTGCGGAACTTGTGCGGGCGTGTGGCTCGAAAAAAACGAATGGGAAGTTTTGAAACGCCGAAATCTGCACGATGATTTGCAAAAAATATTTACCGACCATTGGCAGGAAGAAGTAAAACGCGGCGATACGCGAAACCAACTCGCCAAAATGTACGAAAACAAGTTTGGTAAAGACGATTACGCGAAAATTTTGCGCTTCAAAGATTGGATGGAAAATCACGAAAAAGAAGACGAAATTATCGCTTATCTGCGTGATCCGAATCCGCTTCAATTCTGAATCGAGCGTGAGATTGTGTGACGAAGCGACTGCGAGATAAATCGACGATGCGATAGTGAGATAATGCGACTGCGAGACGAAATTTCCTCATCACGCCGTCTCTTCGTCTCACCATCACATCGTCAAAAACAAAAAAATGTCAAAAACAAACATATCAATTCTCGGTTCAACGGGTTCAATCGGTTGTAACACGCTGAAAGTTTGCGAACATCTGAAAGGTGAATTTCAAGTTGTCGCTCTCGGTGCCGGCAAAAATATCGAAGTTTTAGCCGACCAAATCAAACGTTTTCAACCCGAACTTGTTTCCGTCGATTCGGAAATTTCCGCCGAAAATTTACTTGAACAACTCCAAAGGACAAAGGACAAAGGACAAAGAACGCCGAAAATCGTTGTCGGCGAAAAAGGCTTAATCGAAGTTGCGACGCACGAAAAAGTTGATACTGTTGTTTCCGCCACCGTCGGAGCAATCGGTTTTGTGCCGACTTTGCGGGCAATCGAAGCAGGGAAACGAATCGCTCTGGCAAACAAAGAAACGCTCGTTATCGCCGGCGAATTGATGACCAAAGCCGCCCGCGACAACAACGTTGAAATTTTGCCCGTGGACAGCGAACACAACGCGATTCATCAATGTTTGCGCGGCGAAAAACGCAGCGAAGCAAAACGACTGATTCTGACCGCGTCCGGCGGACCTTTTCGCGCAAAATCAAAGTCCGAAATTGAAAACGCAACGGTTGCCGAAGCCTTAAATCATCCGAATTGGAAAATGGGCGACAAAATTACGATTGATTCCGCGACGTTGATGAACAAAGGTTTAGAGGTAATCGAAGCGCGTTGGCTGTTTGATTTTTCGGCGGATGAAATCGACGTAATCGTGCATCCGCAATCGGTCGTGCATTCGTTGGTCGAATTTGTTGACGGTTCAGTCATTGCTCAACTCGGCGTTACCGATATGAAACACGCGATTCAATATGCGTTGACTTTTCCGCACCGAAAACCGAGTTGTTTGCCGTCGTTGGATTTTACTAAAAACTCGAATCTGACTTTTGAAGAACCTGATTCAGAGAAATTTCCGTGTCTCGCACTCGCATATCGTGCATTGCGAATCGGCGGAACGCTTCCCGCAGTTTTGAACGCCGCGAACGAAATTTCCGTGCAATCGTTTCTCGACGGTAAGATTAAACTTTCCGAAATCGCCAAAATCAACGAAACTGTCATGAACGAACACGAACCGCAATCTGCCGACTCGCTGGAAAAAATACTGGCGGCTGATCTTTGGGCAAGACAAAAATCGAACGACTTTTTATCTGAACGAGCGGCATCGTTCGGCTTTTCTAATTGACTCTGTCGTAACTGAGTTTTACACTTAAACATTGCAACCAAAAGCGGTTTACAAACTTTCAAGGTTGCAGTTTCGGAGAATAAATATGTTTGATTTTCTATTAGCCGCGCTTGCCGTCATTGTTGTTTTCGGGATTGCCATAAACATCCACGAATTCGGGCATTATATTGTTGCCAAAATGTTTGGAATGCGAATCGAAGCCTATTCGTTTTTTGGCTTAGGTCCGCGAATCTGGGGTTTCAAACGCGGTCATACCGATTACCGAATCTCGGCGATTCCGCTTGGCGCGTATGTCAAACTTTACGGCGACGAAGGTACTTCGGCTCTCGAAGGCGGCAGTTCAACCGGCGAAGTTGTTCCGAAAGAAGAACTTTATGAACTTCGACCGCGTTGGCAAAAGTTTTTGGTGATGCTCGGCGGACCGTTTATGAACATTGTTTTGGCGTTGGCAATTCCGTTCGGAATGGCTTTGTCGCTTGGTGTTCCGTCAAACCCCGCGCCGATTGTCGGAATTGTTACCAAAGGCGGAGCGGCGGAAAAAGCAGGTTTGAATGTCGGCGACAGAATCGTTAGTTTCGACGGTGCGGAAAATCCTTCGTGGCAGAGAATCCAAGACGATGCGTTGTTACTTGCCGAAAAAGAAGTTTCAATCACAGTTGAACGCAACGGGCAAAGATTGCCGTTAAAAATTACGCCGACCAAAATAACCGAGCAGGGACAATCCGCCGGGATTTTGGAATTTGCCGCCGACGCGGGAACGGAACCTGTCGTCGTCGGAAAAATTGTTCCCGACATGCCCGCAGCCGAATCAGGTTTGCAAAAAGGCGATTGGGTTATTTCGGTAAACGGCAAAGCGATTCGCAACAGCCAAGAAATGAAGATTTTTGTCGGCGAAGCGAAAGATCAGCCAATCAAACTTTTAATAAATCGCGGAAACGAACGCAAAGAACTCGTAACTCGCGCCGTTCAAAAAGGTAATGACTGGCAAATCGGCATCGGTTTTGACGCGAACCTTTCCACGGTCAGAGAAAAAGTCGGAATCGGCAGCGCGGCAGGTTTCGCGGTTGACCAAAATCTGCGAGTTTTGCGAATGACCGGCAAAGCGTTCGGACAAGTCGGTACAGGCGAACGTTCCGCCCGCGACACGGTTTCAGGTCCGATCGGGATTGTGCAGGGAATCGTTGCCATGGTTTTCGACGGCGGCATAATCGGTTTATTGTTCATTTTAGGGCTGATTAGTTTAAACCTCGGCGTGGTTAATCTTCTGCCGATTCCGATGCTTGACGGCGGACAAATTATGGTGCTTGGCATCGAAAAAATTATGTCATGGTTCGGCAAAACGCTTTCAATGGCATTCAAAGAAAAGATTCAACTTGCCGGTTTCGCAATCGTGATGCTTTTGATGCTTTTCACCACATTCAACGATATTTCACGGTTTTTCAGATAAATTTTATGCGTAGAATTTCAAAAGCAGTAAAAGTCGGAAGTGTAACAATCGGCGGTGATTCACCGATTGTTGTGCAATCAATGACCAAAACCGACACAACCGATGTCGAAGGAACGCTCAAACAAGTCGAACAGATGGTTGCCGCCGGATGCGAAGTCGTTCGCATTGCCGTTCCCGACGAAGACGCGGCGAAAGCCTTAAAAGAAATCTGTCGGCGCGTAACGGTTCCGATCGTTGCGGATATTCATTTTCATTACAAATTGGCGTTGATGGCACTCGATGCGGGCGTTGATAAACTTCGCCTTAATCCGGGCAACATCGGCAAAATCGAGCGTGTGCGCGAAGTTGTGCGGGCGGCAGAAGCGCAAAAAGTTCCGATTCGGATCGGTGTCAACGGCGGTTCGCTGGAAAAAGATTTATTGAAAAAATACGGCACGGCAACGCCCGAAGCGATTGTCGAATCGGGAATGCGGCACGTCAGAATTTTAGAAGACTTAGGGTTCGATCAAACGATAATTTCGCTCAAAGCGTCTGATGTGCATCGCACGGTGGCGGCGTATCGGTTGATGTCAACGATGGTCGATTATCCGTTTCATCTCGGCGTTACCGAAGCGGGAACGGCATTTGGCGGCACAATAAAATCGGCAATCGGTTTGGGAATTTTGATGCACGAAGGAATCGGCGATACGATTCGAGTAAGTTTAGCCGCCGAACCCGATGAAGAAGTTCGCGTCGGTTGGGAAATTTTGAAAAGTCTGGAACTCAGAAAACGCGGCGTTACGGTGGTCGCGTGTCCGACCTGCGGAAGATTGGACGTTGATAATTTTGTCGGAATCGTCACGGAAATAGAACGAAGATTACAACATGTTGAAGAACCGCTTCATCTTTCGATTATGGGTTGCGCGGTCAATGGTCCGGGCGAAGCGCACGATTCGCAATTAGGCGTTACGTTCGGCAGAAATGTCGGAATGATATTTAAGAACGGCGTGCCGATGCGAAAAGTCGGCGGCGAAGATATTGTCGAAGAATTCGTCAAAGAAGTTGAACTTCTGCGGCTCGAAGGCGATTCGGCAAAACCGCATATTTCACCCGCGACAATCGCCAATTTAATCGAACATTAAAAAAACACGATAAATCAAACAAAAAAAGAGCGGACTGTTTTTCAACAAATCCGCTCTTTTTCTATTCGGGACAGAGTTTACGCTGCTTTCTTTGTAAATAAGTCTATCAATGTTTTACCGATTCCGCTGTCAAAGAAACTTCGGGCTTTTTGGACAAAAGGACTGTTGGTAACTTTGTCAAAAAGACTCGTTGCCTTTTCATTCAACCAGTTTGTCGCGGTGCTTCCTGCTCTGCTTGCCAAACTTTTAATCCAATCAGGACCTTTTTCGGTAAACAGTTGTCCGAGTTTTCCGCCGATTCCACCCGTCAAGTTTTTGAAAATGTCCAAGCCTTTGGTATTAAAGAAGTTGGTTACCTTTTCGCCGATTCCGCCGGTAAACTTGTTCAGATACTCTTTGCCTTTATTAAATAAGTCAAAGCCTTTTGTAACCAAAGAACCTACACCCGAATTCTTGAACATATCCACACCTTTTTGAATATATCCGCCGACGCTTCCTAATTTGCCGAGCATGTTTGTTGCTCCGCCGGTAAATGCTCCTGCAATACTCGTAACCGCTCCGAAAATGTTGCCGCTTTTAATTCCGTCAATCGCTCCCATTGCGGCGGTGGCAATTTTTAATGCCGCGCCAACTGCCGTTCCGATACCGGGAATAAACATGGCGATGGTTGAAATAATCGGTAGTGCTTTTTTCAAGAATCCGCCGACTTTCTTAAAGAATCCGCCGAGTTTTTTGAAGAATCCGCCTTTCTTTTTCTTTTTCTTCGCAGGTGCCGCCGCCGGAGCAGGTTGTGCTGTGTCAACCGAACTTGTCGGCGAAGCGGTAGTTGGTCCGCCGATTCCTGTGCGTCTGGCAAACTCTTCTATGATTGCAGTTGTTGCATCTTTCGACGAAGCAGTAGCCGGTCCGCTGATTCCTGTGCGTCTGGCGAAATCTTCTATCAAGGCGCTTGTTGCATCTTTTGAATTTGTTGGCGCAAAAAGACTTGCGGTGTTGTTTCCGTTGGTGGTGTTTGAATAGCTTGAGTTCAGCGATTCCAACATAGTTTGGATCGAATTGTTATTTGTTCCATTGATTTCCGGCATTGTTTTTTTCTCCTCAAAAATGAATGTTTGTTTTTACAGTTAAGTTATCTACATTTTTAAGAAAAAGTTTCCTGTTTTTTCAAAGAAATAAAAAAATGCTTGGGATGAGGTAAGCCTTTTTGTTTTAAACTGTGTATTTATAAACAGTTACGGTGCGAGCGAACTAAACGGGTAAGCCGGAATATTGCGTAAAACCGAAAATAATATGCCGAGAATCAAAAAACTCCACATCGCGAAAGGCGAAAAAATCTTGAACGAAAGTCCTTTTCCACGCACCACAACCAAACATAACGAAACGGCTATGTAACCGCCGACAAATAAAAAAATCGGCAAAAGCGCGTTGAAATGCAAGGCGGGTAAAATATCTCCGTGCAAAAACGCGTGTAAACCGCGTGTCATTCCGCAACCCGGACAATGCAAACCGGTTATTGCGTAAAGCGGACATTGCGGGAAAAAGCCTGCCGTAACGGGATTATTTTGGCGGACAATAATTGCTCCGCCAATGCCCGCCAAAAAAGTTGCACACGCTAAAACTCTCTCGGTAGTTGAAGATTTAATACTTTTCACACGATAAATTAAATTATAAAAATGCTTTATCCGCAAACCGAAAATACTATTTGTCCGATTCGCGGTTGATAATCTCTTCGATTCTCTTATCTATCGTTTTATCGCCGCCGCTGTTCCAATAAACGACCATACCTTCTCGGTTGATAATCATTGTAACCGGAAATTCATTTATTTTCAGATCGTTTTCCGCTTGTTCGGCATCGGTCGCAATTTGAAAATTAAATTTCTTTTTCAACAAAAATTTCCTCACATATTCTTGCGGGTCGTGTGTCGGGGCAATAAACTGAATTTTATCGTTTCCTTTGTATTTCGCCGTCAAGTTGTTCAGTGCCGGCATTTCCGCCACACAACCGCTGCACGAAATAAACCAAAAATTAAGAACCGTAACTTTTCCTTTTATTTGTTCGTTGTCAATTATTTTTCCGTCGGAAAGTTTGATCGAAAAAACGGGAATCGGTTTGCCCAAAAGTTCGGCTTTTTCGAGTTTTGCGCCAAATCCGCGTTCATCATTGATGCGAATCCAACTGTAACCGATTTCACTTAATTTCGCGTCAAATTCGGTTTGAGCGATAAATTTATCGTTTTCATCCAGATAAATCATTTTGAACGGTCCTTTTTTTACCGGTTTTTCCAATGTTTTTGGCGGCGGAACAGTTCTTTTGCTTTTTTGAGCAAACGAAAAATTAACGAAAACCGTTGAAATTATTAAAAATAAAAGTATTTTGGGCATAAAAACTCCTGCTCTTTTAACGAAAATTAAAATATACCAAACCCGAAGCCTTAATTGCATTTCCTTTAATCTCGTAAGGTTTGAATCGGCTTTCTTTGGCGGCTTTGACAGATGCTTCACGCAATAATTTGTTTCCGCTCACGGCTTTCGCGTCAATTACATCGCCGTTTTCATCGATCGTAACAATAATTCCGACTTTTCCTTTTGTGTCTTTTGCGTTTTCGGGACGAATGGGTTTTGCAAACGCAATTGCCTCGAGCGTTACTAACCCTTTCATTATTTTTTTTGTTTGGGCATTTGCTTCAAAATTAAAAACAAACAGCGTGAACAGCATCACACCGCATAAAATCAGCGTCTTTTTCATCTTAATCTCCTGAACTTTGTTGATTTGAGCTTTTGCTCGGATTATTTTAGACACCGAGTTTTTGGGAAAGTTCCCGAAAGTGAAAGATTTTTTCGCGATTGTGAAAATAAACTTTGAACATTAAACTGTTTGTGTGTGGCAAGCGAAAACAAAAAACGATTTGATAATCGAAGTTTGGGAAAAACTCGACTGCGAATCTATCGGCGAGAGCGAAATTACGGCGATTGAAGAAGTCGTGCGTGATGTTTTCGGCAAAAACGCGGTTGATTCGCCGATGGTTGCGGCTCGTCTTTTGGCGGACGAAGGTGCCGAACTTCGTCATGCCGAAATAATGAATTTGCACATAAAACGTTTTCCGTCAACAACTTATGATGCAATGTTTCGCAATATTTTGAAATTTGAAGGTTTTTTGCAAACCATCGCATCGGTTCGACAACTGGAAAATTTACGGCGAAAATTCACAGCCGGAAATGATAAGGAAGGTTTACGAATTTTGCGTGAAAAAGTTGTCAAAGCAAAAGAAAATTTGCTTGAGAATCGCGCGAAAACAAATATCGAACTTGCAAATTGGCTGACAATTTGGCTGCAAACGCCCGAAATGTTTGAAACTTGGACAATGTTAAGAATGAAATCCGCAGATTTTCAGCAGAATTTCAGTTGCGAAAAAACACAAAAAGACACGAAATAAAAAAGGCAAAACCAAAATTAAATTGGTTTTGCCTTTTACTTTTGCATCGCAAAATTATTCACTCGGACGAGTTCCGGCTTCCATTCCCGCCGTGCTTGCCTGTCGCAAAACTTTGAACGCCAAATCGCCGTCGCAATGAATTTGGCACGAAAGCCGAGTTGCTCCGCCGATGCCTTTTGCCGCTAAAGCTCCCGCTTCGGTTTCGCCGATTTCGCCCGCATTTCCCGTAATAATATCAACCGCACAAGTCGTGCAACGCGCGTTTCCGCCGCATCTGTGAAGAATGTCAACACCGTTATCTTCCAATTCCAAAACGAGTTTGCGTCCCTTCGTTGCTTCAAATTCAACTGTTCCGGTCGCTGTTTCCGCCGTTATTTTTGCCATTTCAAAAAACTCCTAAATCATAAAATTAATAAAACCGATGTTTTGATTTTGGCACAAATTAGGCGAAAATGGCTAATTGGGGAAGTAGAAAATGGAAAGTGTTTATTTAAGAACAGGTTTTTGTCCGGCAAAATATCGATGAAATACAGACAGAAAACTTTTCACCTTTTATTTAAAATCAAATGAAACAAAAATCTTGGTTTGCGATTGAAATTACGGTTGACACAAATGCGGTCGAAGCGATTGAGTTTGCTTTGAACGAACTTGATTCTGCGGGAACGGAAATTGAAGTTCTCGGGCTTAATCAAATTATTGAAAAAACAACGGTTATCGGTTATTTTAACGAAAAACTCGACGACGAAATTGTTGAAAGACATCTCGCCGAAGCGGTGCGAATTTACGGTTTTGAAAAATCTGTTATCAAACAAGTTTCGTGGCGCGAAGTTGAAAATAAAGATTGGCTGGCGGAATGGAAAAAGAGTTGGAAACCGACCGAAACTTCGCAGTTTGTGATTGCTCCGGTTTGGGCGAAAGTCGTTACGGATAAACATCTTATGCGAATTGAACCGAGTATGGCTTTCGGTACGGGAACGCACGAAACAACTAAACTTTGCCTCAAAGCAATCGAAGATTATTACGAACAAGGCGATACTTTTTTCGATGTCGGGACAGGCACGGGAATTTTGGCGATTGCCGTGGCAATGCTGCAAAGTAAAAAGGCAAAAGGCAACATTTCGGGTTGCGATACGGACGACGATTCGGTGAAAATTGCGATTGAAAACGCGGAAATAAATAATGTCAATGATTTTTGCAAATTTCATGTCGGTTCAATTTCGGAAAAGTCCGATGAATTCGACTTTGTTTGCGCGAATGTAACTGCCGATGTAATAATTCCGATGCTGCCGTTGTTACTTTCCAAGTCTAGGAAAAAACTGGTTTTATCGGGCATCTTGGGTGAACAGGAAAGTTTAGTTTCAGAAGCGTTGGCGAAGTTTGGAATGACAACCGCGAAGGTTGAAACGGACGGCGAATGGATTTCGATATTTATTGCAAAATGAGAAGATTTTACGCGCCGAGCGAATGTTTTAACGAAGATAAAATCACGCTGAATGTTGATGAAACCAGACATTTGCGTGATGTTTTGCGGTTGCGTGTCGGCGATGAAGTTCACGTTTTCGACGGCATCGGCAACGAATTCGGGTGCGAGATTGAAACGATTGAAAAACGGTCGAGTTTATTGAAAATCAACGAAAAAGTTTCGCCGCAATCGCCCGAATCCGACTTGGATTTAACGTTGGCAATCGCACTTTTGAAAGGTGAAAAATTTGATTTGGTTGTACAAAAAGCAGTTGAACTTGGTGTCGGAAAAATTATTCCGATTATCACGAAACGGACGGTTGAAAAGTCCGTGCGGCTTGAAAGATTGCGGAAAATCGCCTTGGACGCAACCAAGCAATGCGGACGCGCGAAACTGTTGGAGATTGCGGAAACTATTGAGTTTACAACGCTTATTGAATTAAATGAAGGCACAATGATTATGTTTTCCGAACGCAACGGCACGAGTTTTTCAACGATTAACCCGACCAAAAAAATCGTTTCGATTATCGGTCCGCGCGGCGGTTGGGAAGATTCGGAACTTGAATGCGGCACGCAAAAAGGCGTTTCAATCATCACTTTCGGCGGGCGAATTTTGCGAGCGGAAACCGCGTCAATCGCTTTGACGGCAATTTTGCAACATAATTTCGGTGATTTGAACTAACGTTTTCAACGAAAATTATTCCACTTTCACAAAATCCGTTTTGCTTCTGCCGAAAGTTTCAGGCGCATACATTTCTTCGGCTTTCGCGGGCGGCACAACAAAATTTCCCGGCGTGGTTGCCCGTGCCAAATACGAATAATCCCACACGCCTTCCGATAATAATGTCGTAAACGCTTCCGCTCGATTATCGCGTAAATTTTGATGATTAAACCAATACGAACGCCGTCTGATTTCGTCCGTTTGATAAGCGTAATTGTCGCCGGAAGTTGCAAGATTCGTGTTTATAATCTCGATTCCGGCAGGCAAATTATCAACTAAAGCAACGTGATAACGCCGAGTCGGTGCAACCATTTGCACATTCACACGCACCCGCGAACCCGATTTTATCGTCCAACTTCCATCCGAATTTTGCTTCACGTCATCGGCATTATCAATCGCTTCGTATGTGCGTGTAACCGCGAAACCGTAATCAGCCGCCGCAACTTTCAAACTTTTCGGAGCGTAATTCATCCCGATTCGGTAATACAAACGACCTTCGCCTTGTTTATCTATGGCGAGATTCTGCGTGGATTTTTGCGATTGCAAATAATTCATCGGCACGCTTATCGAGTTTGTGTCGGCTGAACGTCCCGCAAATTTTTGTTCACCCGCAAACGCATCGCCAAGCCAAACTTTGGCGACAAAATTCGGCGTAACTTTTTCGTAAACGTGAAAATATTTATCGAGTGCGAGCAGAATAAACGCGTTTTCCTGCGTATTTCCCCAACGACCTTTGGTTCTGCCTGACAATAATCCGCGAACGATTTTTGGAATCAACTCGTCCGATTGCGGGTTTGTCGCTTCGTCTCTTCGTCGCTTCGTCTCTTCGTCGCGTAAAAGTGCTTCAAGAATCACGCCGTCTGCACGACGTTCCGAACTCAGCAAAACATATTCGCCGTCTTTATATTTTGAGACAAAATGTGCGGCTCCTGCGGTTTCGGTTACACGATTCAGCAAGTTTCGTTTGATTAATTCAACTTCGGTTGCGGAATTTTTATCGTCTGCCAAAACCGACAATATCCAGCCGATTGATTCGAGCGAAAGTTTGTTCAGCCCGACATCATTGAGCAATTTTTTTGCTTTCGCCGCATCTTTATCGCCGAGCAAATCACGCACAAACAACGCATACGCAGAAATTGCCCAACGCGATTCTTCGCTGTATTCTTTCGGCAGTTTTGCTTCGATATTCTTCAAATAGTCTTTCGATTTCGCAATCATTTCAGCCGAAATTTTGTAATCTTTCGCCTTCGCACGAGCAATCGCGTGAGCAACGTGAACCGACAAATACGGCAAACTGTCATCATCGTTTCGCCAAAAACTAAAACCGCCGTCGTAATGCTGCAAACTTTGTAAACGTTCAATATCGAATCGCATTTGCCGTTCAATCGCGTCTTTCGTCGGCAAACCTTTTGCGTTAAAAGCAGTCAGAACATCACGCAACGCCGCGACTGAAAGCATCCGCGAAGAGACTTGTTCACTGCAATTAAACGGGTAATCGTAAAGATATGTGAACGCATCAGTTAATTCTTGAAGTTGCGTAGAACTCGTTGAAACTTCCAAACCGCCGAACTCGCTCCACACATCTTTCGGCGTATTTATCGGCTGAACGATTACGCCGTTTGCGTCGGTTGTGCCGTAAGTTGCAAAAGTTTCGGTGGTTGCGGGCGTGTAAACCGGAAGTTCAATTTCCGCCGCGTCCGCCAGATTTCCCGAAGTTGCACCGATTTGAAAACGTGCCGTTCCCGCCAAATTTGCCGCAACAGGAAACTGAATTTCAACCCGATCATTTGCCGGAACAACAACTTTTTTGCCGTTTCTTTTGGTGAAATTCGCGTTGTTTGCCCGAACCGCAACATTTACCGTCAACGCATTTTCCGTCTGATTTTGCAGAACAACGGGTAATTCAAATTTATCGCCGAAGTTCAAAAATCGCGGTGCCGAAGGACGAACTTGCAACGCTTGTTTTGCCGTAATCGTTGATTCGCCAAGCCCGAATTGTTTCGATTTTGTAACCGCAACCGCCGTGATTCTGTATCGCGTCAAATTATCGGGCAACTTAACATCAACGGTCGCTTTGCCATTCGCATCGGTGATAACAGAAGGCGAAAAGATTGCGAGTGCATCAAAGTTTCGGCGAATACTTATCTCAGATTTTTCTTCGGGTGAAATTATGTAATCAACATCTTTATCAATCCAATTTTTATACGCCGCATTTGACTCAGACTTCATTTTTCTGCTTTTGTCGCTTGCATTGTCGGCACCGGAACCATCAAGCGACATATTTAATTCCATTGCTCTTCGACCATTCATCGGCAGACTTTCAAGTTGTTTTGCCAAAATGCTGTCGGTTGTTGTTATATCATCAGGGTTTGCCAAGATAACCTTTTCGCGTGAATGATAATGTGCGACATTTGCAGCAATTTTTTGATAAAAAGTATCAAGTGGATTCGGGATTTTGTAATCAGTTAATGAAAGTACGCTTTCGTCCACGGCGATTAAAGCGACTTCGGAATTTGCCACGCCGTTTCCGAGACTATCTTTTACTTCAACGTTGATTTTTGTCCTTTCACCGGGTTTTACAATCTTCGCAATCGGTTCAACCGCAACGCTTAATTTACGCGAAGCCGTTGAAACATTCAGATTTATTTCACCGCTTGCAAACGCAGGTCGCGTCGGTAAATTTTTATCAATTTCGCCTTTATCATTTGTTCGCGGAGCAATGCCGATTGCGTCAACTTTAACCGTGATGTTCGGTAAATAACGTTCTTCAATCGGAATTTGCAAAACGGTTGAGGCTTCGTTCATTGTCAAACGCTCGGTCTTAACAATGCCGTTACGTTCTAAAGTCATTACACATTCGGCGGGAAAAATAGGCGAAGTTACCAAGATTTCTGCTGTATCATTCGGTTGATATTCTTTTTTATCGGGAATTAATTCGACGGTTTCTTTTTCGACTTCGCGTTTCGGCGGCGTATTTGCACCTGCAACCCAAACCGTTATTTCGCTTGTATTCGGACGCTCTTTTGTGTCAAGAATTGTTGCCGTAATTGTAAAAACTCCGCCTTGTTTCGCTTTAAATTCGCAAGAACCGACAACCTCGGTTGAGGTAAATTCGCAAGTTTGCGTATCAATAATCACTTCTCGCCAATTACTGCCGAAACTTTGCCAATCTTTTAAAACCGCGACTATTTTTATCGGTGCATTTGGTGCAATTTTTCCGTCAATATCGGTCGCAATTGCTTCAACTTTGAGCGGTTCTTCACGTCGGACAAAGGTTTTTACCGTTCGCAGACCGACATAAAAATCTGATGGATGAACCAGAAAAGTTTTCGTGTCGGCAATGTTTTGGCGGTTCACGTCCGCGACGTTTGCAGTCGCCCGTAATGTGTATGGACGTGCGGGATTTGCCGATATAAAGTCGAGTTTCATTTGATGTTTGCCGTTCGCATCGGTTTTCATCTCCTCACCGGTTTCCGACATTCCATCTAATTGGAAAACATTGCCCCGATAACCGTTTCCGGTTGAATCTTCGGAATAATGTCGCCACCACGGAATGAATGTTCCGAAAGTAAAATCGTTATGATTCGGCGGTGAATAGTTTGTTAAAAACGCGGCAAAACTCCAATTTATCGGGGAATCAGGCAAAAATCCGTCTGTGTAATACTTTGCTTCGGCAGAAATTTCGGCGGTTGTTCCGACAAAAAACGGTTCGGCGGTTTCAGATTTAATTGTTACTTCAAATTCGGGACGACGAAATTCTTGAACTTGGAATGTATGTTCAAATTCAGGATAATTTCCTGTGTCGGTATCGTTTCTCCAAAAACTCAAACGTTGGTAGCCGAGATTGATGTTTTCAGGCAATTTCAGTTTGAAATCAAACGCACCGAAAGTATTTAATTCTGCCGTTCCTTTAGCAATTTCGTTATTTCGCTGATCTCGCAAAATATATTTGACTTTTTTTAAGGTGTTGCCAATTGCGGCAATATCGGCAAATTTTCCGCCTGTAACTTGCCGCAAATAACCTTTAATCGCAACTTCTTCGTTTGGGCGATACATTTTGCGGTCGTCAAAAACCGACCAACGCGTATATTCGTAAGGTCCTTTCTTTTCCCAATCAGAACGAATAGCATAGTAATCATTATTTTCCGGCAAAATTGCTGAATCATTACTATTTTTGACTAACAAAAAACCTCGTCCGGGAGCATTTTCTAGTAAATTAAAATTTGCAATGCCGTTTTGATTAGTAATGGAATTCGAAAACCTTTGATTGCCATAGTGAAGCGAAATTTCTGCATTACTAATTGGCTTTGCAGTATTCAAATCAGTTGCAAAAGCGGACATTTTTTCATAATCAATAAAAGCATCAATGCCGATGTTCGTTGATTGAATCCAAGCTACAATCGGTTGATTGTAGTATTCATACATGTTATCGCGAAGGTTTAAAATCGGTTCTGCCACCACAATTGCGTGTCCGAATTTGTTTGGAACAGCTTTACTCAAATCAATTCTTGTTTCGGTCAAAATATCAATTTCGGATTTAATTTCAACAGTTTCATCAAAAATAAGTTTTCCGAAATCAACTTTTGCAACACGCGGCGAAGAATTATAAAAACGCTGCAGAACTTCTCGGTAATTGAGGTAATCTTCGGGTGTTACCGAATAAAGTTTAACCTTAAAACTCGGATGATTTTTTGTATAAACCGAAAATGTCGGCTTTGCATTCGGGTCGAGTGTAACGAAATTTCCGCCTTGTGCAAAAAATTTTGGTTGGTCAACGCCGACATTAAATGTAACCGAAATATCTTCACCGATTTTCTGTTTGTGATAATCAATCGCCTCGCCGGAGAGCGTAATTTTGTAGGTTGTGTTCGGTTGCTTTTTGCCTTTTATATAAATTTCGCTGCCGTTATTTTGAATCTCGGCGTTTTCAATCGGCGGTTCAATTTTTAATAAAGAAGCATCAAGTTTTGTTGGGAAAAGTGAGCGATTATAACGTATTGTAAAATTATCGGAAGGCTGACATTGGCGTTCATTGGCACGCACATAACCGCAAAGAGTTTCGCTTAACTTAAAAGTCTCAAGAGTTTTGAAAGTGAAAATCTGCTCGGTTTCACTAATTGTTGAACCTTCGGCTGACGGCAAACCTTTTTCAAAAATGACTTTAATATCTGTGTTTACGGGCAATAAGTCAGTCGTCCGAAATGCTAACCAGTGTTTTGGTTTTGCTTTATCAAACTGATATTCATCGCCCATTTGAGTGATAATTTCATTGGTTGATAATTTAACCTTTAACACTTTATCGTTTGCGATTACGCGAATTTTTCGCAAGATTGCTTCTCCGTCAATTTCTTGGTTAAATTTTGCAAACATCGAAAGATTTTGCGGGACAACCTCTCTATCTTTAGCCGTCGGAGAAAAAGTTTCAATTTTGGGCGACGATGTAGAAAATGTCCAAGTAAAATCTTTTTCCAAAGTTCCGCCGATTGCGGATTTCGTGCCTTTCGGAATTGTTGCGGTAAACTTTGTCGCCATTTGGAAGCGAGTTTCGGCATCAAAAATAAGCGTATTTGTGCCAAGCCAACGCCATTTTCCTTTTACTTCGGGCGATAATTTGACGGGAACATTTTCGCTTGCGGTCGCTTGCGTGGCAACGGCAATCATCGGTTGCGAGAATGTAATGCTCAATTCGGGAACTAAATCTACGCTGCCTTCGGGCGAAAATCTTTCAATTTCAAGCGGCTGCGTGACAGATTCTAAAGATGTATTTTTACGCGTATTCGGCGTAGTTTGCGGTTCATCGGCGGGAAATTTGAGCGGAATAATGTTGCCGGCTTTTGGCGGTTTCAGACTGTCGGAACGCATTTTAAACGTTGTATTTTCAATAGTTTCCAAAGGCATTTTAGGCAATCTGTTCAAAATATCGTTCGTTTCGGATTCGCTTAGATTTGAGGTTTCCGCACGTTTAGTCGTTTGATTTTTGGTCGGTGTCGTTTTACTTTCGGTAACGCGAAACTGCAAACCTTTTGCTTCGGTTTGCGGTAAAATTTTAGCGGTTTGGCTTTGTGCCGAAACGAACGAGGCAAAAAAATTAAGCCACATTCCGGAGATTAACAGCAAACAAGTGAAATTTTTCATAATAATTTTCGGGAAACAATTTGAATTCTATTTGTATTTGTGTGATTCGCAAAGTAGGAAAACGGTTGCTTTTTACAAATTGACAACTGATTTTAAGTAAATTGGTTTGGTCGCCGAAGGTGACAAATATAATAGCGTAGGGTAAAGCGATTGCAAAGAGCGACACCCTACGACCAATTAATAATGTGTTGCGACGCTGAAAGTGTCGAACAACAAACACTTGATTGTTATTTACCCTGTTTGTTGCTCACTTTCAGCGAGCAAATATTGGCTTATTTAACGTAGGGTTTCATTCGCTTCACTCATTACATCCTACGCTATTATATTTGTCGCCTTCAGCGACCTCAAGAAAATTAGGTTTGCTTAACTTGAATTGATAATTTACAACAAATGTTGCCAAAAATCGCTTTTTTGGCAAACTAAATCTATAATCTAATTTTCAGAGAAGGAGATTTTTTGCGATGAAAACGACTTTAGCGATTCTATTATTAACTTTAATGACAACAATTATCGGCTTTGCACAACAAAAAGACGTGCATTCTTACGCGAATCCGCAAACTGTCAAGGTTACGCACGTTGACCTTGATTGGAACGTTTTGTTCGATAAAAAAATGATTCAAGGTTCGGCAACTTTAAGCCTTGTTCGGCAAGATAAATTATCGCCGTTGATGCTTGATTCACGCGATTTGAACATTGAGAAAGTTGAAATGTCGGATAACGGAAAGACTTTCAAACAAACGACTTTCGGGCTTGGAACGGCGGATAAATTCTTAGGTTCTTCGCTGATAATTCAACTTTCGCCCGATGCTAAATTTGTCCGCGTTTATTATTCCACAAGCCCGACTGCCGGCGGTTTGCAATGGCTTTCGCCTGAACAAACGGCGGGCAAAAAATCGCCTTTTATGTTCTCGCAAGCACAATCAATTTTGGCTAGAACGTTTATTCCGTTGCAAGATTCGCCCGCCGTCCGCGTTACATATTCCGCCAGAGTTCGCACGCCGAAAAATCTGCTTGCCGTAATGAGCAGCGAGACGAATCCGCAAAACGCACCGCGAACGGGCGATTATCGTTTTAAGATGACAAAGCCGATTCCGTCGTATTTAATTGCGATTGCGGTCGGCGATATTACGTTTCAATCGCTCGGCAAACGAACAGGAGTTTACACCGAACCTTCGATGTTGAAAAAATCTGCGTTTGAATTATCCGACACGGAAAAAATGGTTATCGCCACCGAGAAAATTTACGGAAAATACGCGTGGGGCAGATATGATTTATTGGTTTTGCCGCCGAGTTTTCCGTTTGGCGGAATGGAAAATCCGTGTCTTACATTTGCTACTCCGACAATCATTGCGGGCGATAAATCGCTGGTTTCATTGGTCGCCCACGAACTTGCACACTCTTGGTCGGGCAATCTTGTAACCAACGCAACGTGGCGAGATTTTTGGCTTAACGAAGGTTTTACAACGTATCTTGAACGCCGCATTATTGAAGAAGTTTACGGCGTAAAGCGTCGTGAAATGGAAGCAACGTTGGGCAAACAATCGTTGATTGATGAAATGAAGGAAACCGCCGAACGCGATCAAATTATGCACGTCAATTTAGACGGACGCGATCCGGACGAAGGTTTTACGGGCATTCCGTACGAAAAAGGTGCGTTATTTCTGCGGCTTTTAGAAGAAAAATACGGTCGTCCGAAGTTCGATAATTTTGTCCGCAGTTATTTTGCCGAACACCGTTTTCAATCAATCACGACCGAGACTTTTAAAGAGTATTTGTGGAAAAATCTGCTCGAAAATCCGAACAGCGAAATGCCGAGTTACATCAGCCGAGAAGATGTTGACGAATGGATCGAGCAAGCAGGTTTACCCGCAAATGCTCCGTCGCCAAAGTCCGATGCGTTTAAGCACGTTGAAACAGCGGTTAAAAATTACTTGGACGGAACTCCTATTTCAGTTAAAAAGGCAGAAAAGTTTTGGACGACGCAGGAATGGCTGCATTTCTTAAAATCAATGCCCGAAAATCTTGGTGCCGAGAAAATGTCGCAACTTGACCAAATGTTCGCATTCACCAAAAGCGGAAATTCCGAAATATCGTTCCAATGGTTGATGATGTCAATAAAACATAATTACAAAGCCGCAGATTCGCGTTTGGAAGAGTTCTTAACTTCAATCGGCAGACGAAAATTTGTCCGTCCGTTATTTACGGAACTTGCCAAAACGCCCGAAGGAACAAAACGTGCGAACGAAATTTACGCCAAAGCACGCAGCGGTTATCATCCGATTACGCAAGCGAGCATTGATGCGATTTTGAGGAAATAATTCACGCAAAATTACCGATTTATGAATTGCCTCCGGACTTTAGCCGGAGGTTAATTTTGCAAATAACATACAGGCTTGAGCCGAATATAAAAAATATCAATCTTCATTTTCGCTTTAGCTGAAGGAATAAGAACCGATTAAAATTATATTTTCGACTCAAGCCTTATTTATTGTCTTAATCTGACCACTATCTAAAGTTGAGTGACAATTCATAAAAGTTTTTAAAAATTCAACAATTAAAGCACTAATAAAATATATAATTTGTTGATGTTACGCAAATTAGTTTTCGTCGCTGAAAGCGACAAATATAATAGCGTAGGGTGAAATGAGTAAAACGAATGAAACCCTACGTTGAAATATAAAAACGGTTGCTCGCTGAAAGTGAGCTATAAACCGCACAATTAATTGTTTAGGCTTTGTTCGACACTTTCAGCGTCGCAACATATTATCAATCTTTCGTAGGGTGTCGCTCATTACATTCGCTTTACCCTACGCTATTATATTTGTCGCCTTCAGCGACCTTAAGAATTAATTTTGCGTAACATCAGTAATTCAGATAAAATTAAACGATTTTGTCTGTTTTGAAAACTGATTGTTTGTTAAAGAGAGGTTTTTGTCTGAAATTAAACGTAATCGTCTGTTTAAATAAAGAAATCGTCTGAATTCAGAGGTTGTTGACCTAAATTCAGACGCAAACAAGTAATTTTCTATTATAACCGGCTACTTACTATCCAATAATACACCCGACTTGCAATTTACAATCAATATGTTATATTGTCCGCGAATCAGATTTTACAACCTAAAGTGCAAAATTTGAACGTGCAAAAAAATTAATAACAAGGAGACTTCTACAATGTCGTTAAAAATAAATCCGATCTTTCCTAAACAACCAAATACGCAATCTAAGCCGAAGATTATGCCTAAAGTTGCGGATAAAACTAAGCAAACCAATCAAGCAATTAACCGGTTAGCAATCAGATTTGGCGGCGAAGATGAAACAAAACCGCCAAAGAAAACTGTCAATGATTTTTATCGAGACCTTTTGAAAAAGAATACGCTTAACCCGAAAGATGCGAATAAAATGTTTGAAATCGAGTTCAGCGTTGGTAAATCAACGAAAAAAGCAGAGGTTGAAGATTACAGAAAAGCGTTTGATACTAAATTATTGACAATCGCGGGTTACAAAATGTTCGATGAAAGAGAAATC
Organism: Acidobacteriota bacterium; assembly: GCA_031430435.1. Classification (GTDB taxonomy): domain Bacteria; phylum Acidobacteriota; class Blastocatellia; order Pyrinomonadales; family Pyrinomonadaceae; genus JANNVK01. Next base: position 3,266 of record JANPBM010000020.1, on the reverse strand, counting down.
GGATTAGCACGCAATTTGATGAAAACCGATGATAGTTGGACGCTTAAAAATATCGGTTTGCAGGATGCAAAAGACGGCAGACAAGACGGAAATCTGAAGGTCGGAACCAGCAAATTCAGTTTGGAACACGCCAAAATTGTCGGGCAAGCCGTGTTGCAATTCCGCGAATACGAATCAAAATTAAACGATGAAAATAAGGCAAAAGCCGAAAGTGAAACAAATCAAATGTTGCTTGACCCAATCAGGCTTGGATTTAATACGCCTGTGAATTGGTTAGAAAGAACTTTGAATATTCCGCGAGATTTGTTGCAACAAGCAGATAAGGCAGAATTGACACCATTTTCTTCGGAAGCAAAATACTTCGGGAAAATTATTGCCGAAAAGATTGTCGGAAAAGAATTGCCCGAAGTGCCGACATTCAGCCAAAATGTTAAGGATTTAACCGGAGTTGAATTACCTTCAATACCCGAAGTTAAATTACCGAGACCGTTTGAATATCAAACCGAAAAATATAAACGAGAAGCAAAAATCGGCGAAGATTTAGGTGCTACGGCGATAGATTTATTTCTATTGAAGCGTGGTATTTTCGGCAAACCGAATGCAACTCCGCAAAGTTTGAAAAGTTTAGGTGCGTTGCCGGAGATTGAGGTGTTAAATACTGTAAAAAACGTTGCTAAAACAGAAGTAATTACACCGAAAGTTGTAGAACCTAGAGTTTCACAACCTTTGAGAGCAAGACCATCGGAAACAGTTCCGTCATCAAAGCAACCAATCGGCTCAATCGGAACGCCTGAAAAAGTTCCGACAAAAATAACGACTTCTAAAGTCTCCGAACAAGCCAGAGGCATCAGACGGCAAAATGAAGCGGCAGAAGTAATGTCAAAAAACGGTTATCATGTTGAATATCAGCCAAAAATCACCGAAACAGACAGAATGTCAAGATTTCCTTGGCTTGACCCAAGGAAGAACCCTGATTTCAAGATTGAAGGTGAAATATTTGACGGATATTCGCCAAATAAAAATACAAGTATTCAAAACGTGATTAAATCCGTAAAGAAAAAAACTGAGGATAATCAAGCCAGAAGAATCTTAGTGAATTTAGATGATAATAATCTGTCAATACCAAATCTTGCAAAAGAATTGCGGTTAAGTAAATTGCCGTTACTTGATGAAGTAATAGTTGTTAAGAATGGTAAAATCACTAAAATTTACCCTTATAACCAAGCCAAATAGGAGATAATTAAATGTCGATTTCACATAGCTTAGATATACAAACAGATCTTACGACCGAAGAGATTGAAACACTCTTACTTTCTAGTAATTTGAGTTTAACAAGTAATAAATGGTCATATACTGAAAATAATATAGAGATTAATAATAGTGCTTTACATGGGCTTGGAATCTCTATTACACCGCGAAAAGCAAGCAAATTAGCCAAAGAAGTAACACTTGAAGATTACAGCTTTATTCCCGATGTTAGCATTGGTTTTCATTTAGCACGTCATGAATCCGAAACTGCGGGCGACATTACAGCCGAAAAGGTTTGTGCTATTTTACTTGCACAAGGCACAGGTGATGCTGTTTATTTTTATAATTTGGATAGTCTTGTATTCAAACGTCTTAACGGAAAACTGACACTTTACGATGATTGGGGAGATTCTTTAATTCCCGAACTTGATAGTTTAGGTATTAAATATGAAGTGGAAAAGTCCGAATACGCCGAAGAGTTCAGTTGAAGTGAAAATACTGCGAACGGACACAAGGCTCTTCTGATTTTTTCACATTAAAATTGACAATAAAAATAAAAAACGGCACTCCCAAACTTAAGAAAAACTCAAGTCAGAAAGTGCCGAAGTTATAAGTTGTTTTTAGTTGATTAGAACGCAATTTCAATAAAGTATTTTGTAATATTATTGAAATATTCGTTGGCTGTTTCGGTAAAAGATTTGCTTGCAGGTAAAGCTTTTACTTGTTCAACTTGGGCATCTGGGTTAGCGATGCAATTTGTTGTACAAGATTTAGTCCCTGTTGACATACCGCCGTCAGCCAATGCGGACAGCGAAAAAAGCACACTAAGACTAACTGTACAAAGTATTTTTTTCATTTTTATTGTCTCCAATTTTTGATTGCTTTTCGTAGAAGAAGAAGCAATTTAATTAAATTACTAATAAAAGCGAGATTTCAAAATATGTTCTCCCAAATTTCAGATGAGATAAAAGAAATTACCCAAGACGCAAAACAATATGAAAGCGTTGGCAGATACGATGAAGCCGCCAAAATACTTTCAAAGTATTGGAAAAATATAAAACAGCGTCCCGATGTTTCGGAATTGAATAAATCCGAACAAGCCGAAGTGCTTCTACGATGCGGAAGTTTAGCGGGTTTTATTGGAAGTTGCAGTCTTAAAAAAGATGCTCAAGAACTGGCTCAAACTTTAATTACCGAAGCGAGCCGTTTATTTTGGTTATCCGGAGACATCGAAAAAATATCGGAATGTGAAACTTATATGGCAGTCACTTACCAACGTTTAGGGCAATTAGATGAGGCAAAAAGTTGGATAAATTCTGCTCTAGAGCATGAACTTAGTGAAAAAAGTGAGGTTCGGCTTTATACATATGTCGTTAGCGGAGTAATTCTTTTTGAGCAAGGAAAATATACTGAATTAGTAAACAAATGCAAAATGCTCGAGCCTTTGTTTCGTAAAAGTCAGTTTTATGTATTGCAAGGTGATTTTAACAATAATTACGCTTTCGGTTTGATGAAATTAGGTTATAAAAACGATGCGCTGAGTCGGTTCGAGTTGGCAAAACAATTTTATATCAAAACAAAACATTATTTATTTTTAGCGAGAGTTGAAAATAATTTAGCCATATTTTTCAAAAACGAAGGTGTTTACGATGAAGCACATAAAGCAGCAAAATCGGCACGAGAAATTTTTAAAAAACTGGGCGATAAAACCCGCGAAGGTTATTTAATTGATACACAAGCACAAATTTATTTGGCGGAAGGCAAGCATAAAGAAGCCCTAAAATGTGCGAATGAAGCAATAGCAATGCTGCAAAAAGGAGAAAATTATTGTTACTTGGTTAATTCAATGGAAACAAAATGCAAAATTTTATTAAAAATGGTTCTACCGACATTTTAATGGTAACAAGTTAAGTTTCCCGTAAAAGAACAAAATGGCACTTCGGAAGTTATCAAACTTTCGATAGCCTCTGCCGATTGCTTTGAGCAGTTGGATTTTACCGTTCAACCGCTCTGCCATC
>JANPBM010000019.1:0-44657 GCA_031430435.1 Acidobacteriota bacterium | reverse complement strand
TGCTCATCGGCGACCCGACTGTCATCGTTAAATAACTTCGTTTTCCTATAAACGATAAGGATGAAGGAGATTTCTACGGAAATTTCCTTCTTTTCAGTTTAAGCCGAAGAACTTTTTAATCGAACTGAAAACACCCGCTTTTGAAGATTGTCAAAACAAACAGTCGGGCGTAAACTGATGACAAATTTATTAAAAAGGAGAATCTTAAAATGTTGCATATTTTCTTTGCCGTCTTCGTGAGTTTGTGTAGTCTGTCGCTTATTTTTGCCCAACCGAAAATGCCGAAACGCATACCGAAAGTTGATTCTAAACAAATTGTGAAGACTCAGACTAAACAACTTTTGCCGACCGATTTTGAAAAAGAAGTGTTGGCGGAAATCAACAAACTCCGCGTAAATCCGAGTGTTTATACCAAAATTCTCGAAGAATATCTGACAAAATTTAACGGTAAAAACGTGAAAATTGCCGACAAAATCGAGCTTATTACCGAAGAAGGAAAAACTCCGGTAATCGAAACAATCGAACTTTTGAAGCTGACGCAAAGTATGAATGAACTCCGAATTTCTAACGGTTTGATGTTGGCAACCGCCGATCATATCAACGATCTAGTCAAAAATAACATCATCGGACACGAAGGTTCGGCGGGCGATTCACCGCAAAAACGAGCCGAACTTTACGGTTCTTGGACGTATGATTTACGCGAAAACATTTCTTACGGAGCGAAAACTCCGCAAGATGTTTTACTAAATTTATTGATTGACGACGGCTTTCCGAGCAGAAATCATCGTAAAGTTTTGCTTAATCCGAAATTAACAAAAATCGGTATTGCAACAGGCGTAAACAAACTTTGGGATCCGATTTGTGTCTTGTTGCTGGCGGGAAATTTTTACGATAAAGCGGCAAAGTAATTATTTTCGATCAAAATATGAAGCTGATAACATTATAATTTGCTTAATCGGACTGAAAAAAAGGTAGAAAATTAGAATGACAGTTAAGCCTGTTGAAGCGTAAAGAAAAGTGTTGTGGTAGATAAAATCTATGCAATCACCTTTATTCATTGCCAAAAAAATTTGTGTAACCGAATAATAGTAGATGATTGAGAGCCAATTCAGCACCCAAACAAGTTGCGAAAGCCAAACGAACTTTGATTTTTTGAACCATAGTAAAACGAACCTTGTACCAAACATCAACGCAATAAAAAATTGAAAAGAAAGACTTAAAACAACCGAATTTTGATTATTTTCAAGAAAAGCCGGATTCATTTGAAGATTTGTAAAAATATTCCCGATTTCCAACATCATAAAAATCACAATCAGAAATGCCGGGATTTTTGAAATCAATCGAAATTTAACTAAATTATTTTTGTAAGATTCGATAAAACTCATCGTATTTACCTCAGTCCGCTCAAATAATCGCGGACTTTTTTCATATCCTCCCAAACTTCGCGTTTTTTGTGCGGATCACGCAAAAGGTACGCGGGATGAAACGTCGGCATAACTTTGACACCGTAATAATCTTGAAAATTTCCGCGTAATTTTGAAATTCCGACTTTTGTTTCGAGCAGATTCTGACACGCCGTATTGCCTAAAACCACGATAACTTTCGGACGCACAACCGCGATTTCACGGAGCAAATAAGGCTTGCAAGTTTCCGATTCGGTCGGAGTCGGTTGTCGGTTTTGCGGCGGACGACAACGGTTGATATTGCCGATAAAAACATCGTCCCGCGAAATTCCGATAGCTTCGATGATTTTAGTCAAAAGCTGACCCGAACGCCCGACGAACGGCTGTCCTTGCGCATCTTCATCTGCTCCCGGAGCTTCGCCGACAAACATCAGATCAGCCTGCAAATTTCCCCTGCTGTGAACAATGTTTGTGCGTTCTTTGCACAAATCACAGCGTGTACAATCGCCGATTTCGGCTTGAATTCCCGCAACCGTTTCATTTGATTCGGCAAGTGTTTGGCTCATATCGCCAAATAAAGTTTGAGTCGGTGTTTGTTCGATTATTTTTTTCGGCATCTCTGTAACTTCTTTGTTTGATTGAATATAATTTGTTGTTTGTTGGTTTTCGCTCGGCTTTCTGTTAGATAAACGGCTCGAACTAAGTAAACTTTGTCGGCTTTGATTTGTCGGAACAGGCAAAATTCGCGGTTCGATTTTCGGCACATTTGCGACAATCGGATTTTCGGGAACATACCTTTCAACTTTCGGCGAAGCGGCAATCGCAGATTTTAGAATCGGATTTTCATTGCGTGAAACTTGAAATTCCGCATCTAAACTTTCTACGCCAAGTTCCTGCAAATACAAAACTTGTTCGCGTAATTCGCCGATTAAAGTTGAAAATTCTTTCTGCACTTTTTACTTTTACCTTTGCCTTAATCTTACCACTTCGTCAAGTATTTTGTCAGCCATTTCGCGTTTTGTCATTAACGGAATTTCAACCGGTTTTTCTGCGTTTCTAACGAAAATAAACGCCCGATTATTTTCCGACCCGAAACCCGTATCTTTATTGCTCACATCATTTGCGACAATCATATCAAGGTTTTTTCGCTCCATTTTCGATTTTGCGTAACTTTCTACATCGTTGGTTTCAGCCGCAAATCCGACGACGATTAAGCCTTTGTGCCGATTTTTTGAAACATCGGTGAGAATGTCGGTCGTTTTTTCCAATTCGATTATCATTTCATCGTTATTTTTTTTGATTTTATTGTCCGCACGATTCTTCGGGCGATAATCCGCGACCGCCGCCGCACCGATGTAAACCGTTGCATTTGATAGGTTTGCCAAAACCGCTTTGTGCATTGCGTCGGCTGAAATTGCCCGAATTACATTGACATTTTTCGGCGGCTCAACACTCGTCGCACCTGCGATAACGGTTACGTCCGCCCCGCGATTCGCCGCCATTTCCGCGACCGCAAAACCCATTTTTCCCGACGAATGATTTGAGATAAACCTAACCGGATCAATCTCTTCGCGTGTTCCGCCGGTTGTTATCAAAATTCTCTCGCCGCCCAAATCCAATTTGGAATTTGAAATCTGAAATTTGGAATTGAGCAAACGAAGTGCGGTTTCAACAATCACCTCAACGTCTTCCAATTTTCCCGTACCGACAGTTTCGCAAGCCAATCTTCCGTTCGCCGGTTCGACAAAAAAAACGCCGTCGTTTCGCAAAGTTTCAAGGTTTCTTTGCGTTGTGGGTTTGTTCCACATTTCCGTATTCATCGCGGGTGCAATCAAAATCGGACAGCTTGCGGCAAGATAAGTTGAGGTTAAAAAATCGTCGGCAATACCGTTCGCAAACTTGCCGATAACGTTCGCAGTGGCAGGCACAACTATAAGCAACTCAATGTTTTGCGAGAAGTTTATATGTGCAATCGGATCGGGATTATCGCGGTCGTAATCGTCAACTAAAACGTAATTATTGGTCAACGCCCGAAACGTTAAAGGTTGGATAAATTCGGTCGCGTGGCGTGTCATACACACGCGAACTTCGCAATCTGCCTTTTGTAAACCACGCAAAACTTCAATCGCTTTATACGCCGCAATTCCGCCGCTCACGCCAAGCCCGATTCGATATTTCGGCTGTAAATCGTTCATAATTTGCAACTGTGGATTTCCACACAAAAACTATTGTAAGCTATGTTAAGATATTTTAAGAACGGGCGAGGAAAAAGATGGATCAACCAAGTCTTTTTGATGAAAAAATAATCGAGACAAACAAGGTAATTCTTTATGCCTTAGGCGAATTTCAGTCGCGTAAAAAGCTGTTGGCGGAACGCGAATTGCCGTTGGACAGACTTCGCGGAGCGTTCAAACGGGCGTGTGAAAAGTTCGGAATTAACGAGTTTTCTGACGAAGAATCGGCGAAAAACTTAGAAAATCTCGGTGCGAAAATTACGCAAGTTCCCAATTTTGTCGCCAAACATCCGTTTCGTGTGATTGTTTCAAACGAATTAGCCGAAAAGTCTTTAGAATATTACCAAGAAGTTGTATCAAATGATTGAAGAATACGAAATTTTAACCGAGGAAGATAATTTGCAGGTTTATTTTGAAAGCGTTAAGCCGTTGATCGACAATGCTTTGCGTGAAAATTTGCCGACAAATACCGAAGCCGAAATTACTTTTCCCGACAATCCGATTTTTGCGTGTCTGCTTATTTTAAGTGCGGAAGTTTGCGGCGGAAAGTTTGAAAATGTTTTGAACGCGGCAGTTTCGGTCGAATTTCTAAACAAAAGTTCAAACATTTTATCCGAAGACGCAACCACCGCGATTTCTTTGTTAAATGCGGCTCACGGTGCAATTTTTGAATCGAAAAACTTTCCCGCCGAACGCCAAATTTCTGCTCATAAAGAATTGGTTGATTGTCTGAGTGAGAACAAATTATCGGACTTGAAAAACTCTAATTTGATTCGGCTTTCGATGCGAATCGGAGCGGTTTTGTCGGCTGCGGATTATGTGCAACTCAATGCAATCACAAGGTTTGCAGATTTGTTGGAAAAAGCATCGAGTGATAAAAACGATGAAGTTTTTTTCACGCCGAGCAATCTTACCGAAGAAGCGAAACGTATTTTGCAAGACGAATTCGGCATCACTACGCAGAGTCATTTATTGTGCGATTTAGCGGATTTTATCGTTGAGAGGAAAAATTAAAATTGTCTGCCGAACTTGAAAAAGCATACGCATATTGCGAAAGCGTAACCCGCGAACACGCGAAAAGTTTTTATTTTTCCGCCAAATTTTTGCCGAAAGCGAAACAACCGCCGATTTACGCGCTTTACGCTCTTTGTCGGCACGTTGACGACGAAGTTGACGAAGCCGAAGTTGATTCGGAAGTTGCTGCAATTAAAGCGGTTGAGCGTTGGCAAGATAAACTTGAAGACGTTTATCGCGGTCAGCGGTCAGCGGTCGGCAGTCAGCAGAAAGAGCAGTCGCAAATTTTGTTGGCTTGGTCAGATTTACTCAAAACATATCCGATTAAACAAGAATTACCGTTGGAATTGATGAAAGGCGTTTTGATGGATACGCACACAAACCGCTATGAAACTTTCGACGAACTTTATGTTTATTGTTACCGAGTCGCGTCCGTCGTCGGGTTGATGTCGTCCGAAATTTTCGGCTACGAAGGCGGACAAACTACGCTCGATTACGCCGAAGCATTAGGAATTGCAATGCAATTGACGAATATTTTACGCGATGTCAAAGAAGACGCGGCAATGAATCGTATCTATCTGCCGACAGAAGACTTACGGCGTTTCAACATTTCTGAAGACGACATTTTTGCCGGTAAATTTGATGATAATTTTGTCGAAATGATGAAATTTCAAATCTCGCGGGCAAGAGATTACTACGCCGAAGCCGAAAAAGGAATCCCGTTTTTATCGAAAGAAACAAGATTTTGCGTCTTGCTTGCTGCCCGAATTTACGGCAAAATTTTGGACAAAATCGAACGGCAAAATTACAATGTTTTCAAATCTCGCGTTCATACAACCAAAATGCAAAAGATTTTTTCTATTCCGCGAATCTGGTTTCAATCAAAAAAACTGTAATCTGCCGGAATATAAAAAACTAAAATTTACCTTTTAAACTCAGGAGAATTTACTATGAAAAATATATTTACAGCCTTAATTTTAGGCGTAATTTTAACGTTACAAGCGTTTGCACAAACGGAAATGAAGGACAAAATGATGTCGGCGGACAAAGTTGTTTCGCCGCAAGACGCGGCAAAAACAGCGTTGAATGTCGGCGGAAAAATGCCCGAATTTACGCTCTCGGACGCAACCGGAAAGTCTGTTTCAAGTAACGATTTATTGAAGCAAGGAAATTTGGTCATCGTTTTTTATCGCGGTGCGTGGTGTCCGTATTGCAACAAATATCTGCATAAATTGCAGGAAAATTTGTCGGAAATCAAAGCGAACGGCGGAAATTTAGTCGCCATTTCAGTTGAAAATCCGGATACTTCGATGACGGTCAGCAAGAAAAACGAACTTGCCTTTCCTGTTCTCAGCGATCCGAAATTTTCGGTTGCGAGAAAATTCGGAATCGTTTACGAATTGCCGAAAGAAACCAACGAAAAATATAAAGGTTACGGGATTGATTTGGTGAAAAATAACGGCACGGAAAAGCCCGAGCTTCCTTTATCTGCAACGTATGTTGTTGATTCTAAAGGCAACATTGTGTACGCGTGGCTTGAGCCCGATTACTCGAAACGTGCCGAACCTGCGGACATTTTGAAAGTTTTAGCCGACCAAAAAGCAATGATGAAAACTAAGATGAATGGTGAAATGAAGAAAAAGAATAAATAATTCATCGAATATAAGAAACTATTTGCGAGAAAAGCCGATAATCTAAACACACGAACTATTATTTAAAAAGTGTGTTTAAATTATCGGCTTCCAACTTTATGAAATCTACCCATCAAAAAATAGAATTAGCTGCAAATATAATGATTATAATTGTTGCCGCTCTTCTTATCTTTTTTCTCGTCCAAAAATACTTCCTCACAGATTCGAGCATTCCAAATCGAAATATGCCGACAATCGGCAGCAAGTTATCTTTACCCTCTGAAATTGATATTACCAAAAGCGACAAAAATGTAATGCTGGTTTTATCGAAAGGTTGCCATTTTTGCTCGGAAAGCGCAGATTTTTACAAAAGATTAATTGAAAATGCCAAAGGTAAAAATATACATATTATTGCCGTCTTGCCGCAAAAAAAAGAAGAGGCGGAAGAATATCTCGGCAGTCTTGGAATTAGCGGAATCGAGGTTCGTCAATCTCAATTAGATTCCCTTAATGTAAGCGGAACTCCCACAATTATTATTTTGAATAATAAGAGCGAGATTTCTGATGTTTGGGTGGGAAAACTTTCGTCTGAAAAAGAAACGGAAGTTTTTAATAAACTTAGTTCTTAAAAAAAAGAGGAGAAATATGAGAAAATTTTCAAAAATTATAAATCGTTTACTTTTGTTGACTGTTTTGTGCACCGGTTTGATTTTGGTTACTTCAAAAAATGCAGAAGCCATTCCGTACTGTGAAACAACTTGCGTAGGAAATATGGCTTGCGACCGAAACTGGAGCAGGTCGCAAAGAACTTGTGTCGCAACTTATTGTTATTACAACAGTTATTGCGAATGGCTCAGTAATCAATAGAACTTAACTGACATTAAGTCGAAAAACGCCGTTTATTATTTTACCGAATTTTTATTTAAATATTCGGTAAAACCACAATGACGGCGTTTTAATTTTGCCGCTAAACACATCCTGATTTTTCTCATTATTCGCAACTGTGTTAATCTTTAACCACAAAATTTCAACTTTCCGACGTTTTGGAGTTTACTAATATGAAAAAAACTATTTCGTTAATTTTAACCTGTGTATTATTTATTTTGCCGCTGTCAATTACAGCTCAAAAAGGCGGACGTTTCCGCGAAGTCAAACAACTTCAATCACCGCAAAATCCGCGTCTGGGCTTTGTGATTCACGGCGGAGCAGGTGTAATCTCCAAAGGTTCGCTCACGCCCGAAAAGGAAAAAGAATATCGCGCCAAACTCGAAGAAGCTGTTACGGCAGGTTATAAAGCGTTACAAGACGGTAAAAGCGGACTCGATGCGGTCGAAATCGCGATTCGCATTTTGGAAGATTCGCCGCTTTTTAACGCGGGCAAAGGCGCGGTTTTTACGGCAGACGGCAAAAACGAACTCGATGCTTCGATTATGGACGGAAAAGGTTTGCGGGCTGGTGCGGTTGCGGGTTTGCATCGCGTCAAAAATCCGATCAGTTTAGCCAGAAAAGTGATGGAAAATTCGCCGCATGTGATGATGATTGGCGACGGTGCGGAAAAATTTGCGAAGGAACAGGGAATCGAACTGGTTTCGCCAAAGTATTTTTGGACGCAATCGCGTTGGGATTCGCTCCAACAAATTATCAAGGAAGAAAAAGCCAAAGCGAAAAAAGCGAAAGAAGAAAAAGGTAAACAAGTTTCCGAGTTTCGCCAGCCGACTTCACCAAACGAAAGATATGGTACGGTTGGCGCGGTGGCACTCGATAAAGACAGCAATCTCGCCGCCGGAACCTCAACAGGCGGAATGACTTACAAAAAATTCGGACGAGTCGGCGATGCTCCGATTATCGGTGCGGGAACGTTTGCGGACAATAATACTTGTGCAGTTTCGGCGACAGGTTGGGGCGAGTATTTTATTCGTTTAGGCGTTGCCAGAGATATTTCCACGCAACTTGAATATCGTGCCGCTCCGATTCAAAACGCGGCTGAGACAGTGCTGGATAAGGTTAAAACGGCAGGTGGCGACGGCGGCGTAATTGCCATCGACCGCTTCGGCAACATCGGAATTTCGTTTAATTCGGAAGGAATGTTTCGGGCGTATATCAACATTGAAGGCAAGCCGATTGTGGAAATTTACAAAGATTAAAAAATATCCGCGAAGTTTCACGATGAAAACACGAAAGTTTGATAGTTTTTCAACTTTTCTCTCTTTGTGCAACTTTGTGTCGCTTCGCGGATATTTTTGTAAATGTTATCCGAAGATATTGCGAACTTTGTCCATAAAACTCGGACTTTCAAAATCTAAATTCTCGACTTCGGAAAGTTCTTCCAATAATTTTCGTTGTTCTTTCGATAAAATTTTCGGTGTCATTACGGTTACGGCAACAAACAAATCGCCTTTTCCGCCGCCGCTCAAATTCGGCATTCCTTTTTCTTTAACTCGGAAAACCGTGCCTGTTTGCGTGCCTTGCGGAACTTTCAACTTCTCGTTTTCGTTCAACGTAACCACTTCAATTTCGGCTCCGAGTGCGGCTTGCGTAAAACTTATCGGCACGGACGAATAAAGATTTGCACCTTGACGTTCAAAAGTTTCGTGTTCGGAAACGTGAATAATAATGTATAAATCGCCGGACTGTCCGCCGTTCACGCCTGCTTCGCCTTCGTTCAAAACACGCAGCCGCGAACCTGTGTCAACGCCCGCCGGAATCGAAATTTCAATCGTTTTTTCTTTTTGATTTCGACCTTCGCCGCGACACGTTTGACACGGATTTTTAATAACTTTGCCTGCTCCGCGACAACGTGAGCAAGTGCGTGAGACGGCGAAGAATCCTTGTTGAAACCGTACTGCGCCGGTGCCTTGGCAATCACCGCAAGTTTCGGCAGACGTACCTTTTTCCGCACCTTTGCCGTTGCAATCAACACAGGTTTCGAGTCGCGGAATTCGCAGTTTTTCGGTTTTTCCGCTGGCTGCTTCCTCCAATTCAATCTCTAAATCATAACGCAAATCGCTGCCGCGTTGGGCGGACGAACGCTGTGTGCGCTGAGACGAACCGAACACGTCGCCGAAGCCGAACATATCGAAAATGTCCGTAATATCGGCAAAACCCGCACCGCCGGCATTGCCGTAACCCGCACTGTTGGCGGCGGCAGAATGTCCGAAACGGTCGTAGCTTGCCCGTTTATTCGAATCGGAAAGTACTGCGTAAGCCTCGGCGGCTTCTTTAAATTTGTCTTCGGCTTCGGGATTGTCGGGGTTTTTGTCGGGATGATATTTAATTGCCAATTTGCGATACGCGGCTTTTAAATCTTGCTCGCCGACGCTTTTGCCGACACCTAAAATCTCGTAATAATCTCGTTTGCTCATAATTGCTTGAAAATAAAAATAACGTCGGCTTTTTTTCAAAACTAACGCAACTTTCTATTTTCGACAAATTTAATCAACTATTCAAGCCGTGAAACGCTATTAACTCCGTTGATAATTTCTCACATAGTCAGGCACATTGATATTTTCTTTCAGTAACTTATCGTTAATCGGTTCATTCGCAACAACTTGGAGCGGAATTACGCCCGCCCAAACGTCCGAATCATAATCGTTTTCGTCGTCAATCGGGTCGCCGGTTCGTATTTTTGCCGAAGCCTCGTTTATCGGCAGACGCAAAACCGTTGTTGCTTTCAATTCTTTTAAATTCGGCGGGCGAACATCGTCCCAACGACCTTTGATTAAATGCTCGGTAAGAGCAAATAATGCATCGTTTTTTTCGGCTTCGTCATCAATAATTTCGGCGTTTCCAAAAATCACAACGGAGCGATAATTCATTGAATGATGAAACGCCGAGCGTGCTAAAACCAAGCCGTCAACCAACGTTACGGTTACGCAAATGTCAATGCCTTTCGACAAATTACGCATCATCCGCGAAGCCGCCGAACCGTGAAGGTAAAGCGTCTCGCCTTTGCGTCCGTACGCGGTCGGAAGGACGAAATTTTGTCCGTCAACCGTAAAACCAACGTGGCAAATAAAGGCTTCGTCCAAAATTTTGTAAACAGTTTCACGGTCGAAATTTCCGCGTTTCGGGATTCGTTTAAGTTTTGTGCGTTTGGTTTGTTCGATAATTTTACTCATATTTTTATATTGCCATCGAAAAATAATGCGCTTCGATGATCATTCCCTTGTTCAGATAAAATTTGTGTGCCGCAAATCGTTTGACGTGCGAAACAAGTTTTATTTGTCGGCAATTTTCGCGTTTGGCATAATCAACTATCCAATCGAATAGCTCGCCGCCGTAACCTTTTGAGCGATTATTTTCAGTTGCAACTAAATCTTCTATTTTCAGATATTTACCGCCACCGAGCCATTCGGCAATACGAATTCCTGCAACGGCTTTGATTCCGTTTTCTTCAAGATAAACGAGTTGGAAATTATGATTTCCAGACTGCCGCTTTACCTGAATCAGAAACTCGTTTTCTGTTTTAAAATGCGGACGAAGTTCTGCCATTACGGGAAAACATTTGCGAATTTCCTCATCATTTTCGGCGATTTTTATTTGTTTTCCCGTCATTTGCGTTTTACTAATCCAATCATTTCGGCATCATTCGCGTTGTTTCGATTTTCTAAACCTACAACAACACTTTCCTTGTTTTTCTCCGGCTGATTTTGACTTACCTTCCATTTTCCTTCCAATTTTGTGATGACGATTTCGATTCCGACTACTGCCGTAATCAGTTTTTCGATGTAATCATTCGGAGCGTCTGTAAGTTTCCAAGGTTCGGGAAAATCAGCTTCTTGTTGTGTCGTCAAACGCTCGATTTGTGAACGAAGCCAAACTGCATCGTCAATTATCCGAAGCGTTCCGTAGGCGTGAACAACGGCGTAGTTCCAAGTCGGCACGACCTTTCCGTTTTCCTCTTTTGTTGTGTAAAAAGAAGGTGAAATGTAAGTGTTTGAGCCGTGAAAGACCATGAGCGATTCAATTTCAGACAAACTTTCACGCCAAATCGGGTTCGCCCGAGCAACATGACCTTGCAATATGCCAAACGAACCGGTTTCGACCAAAATAAGCGGAATATGATTTGCGTTCAATCCGGTTGACTCGGTTGTAACTAGTGTTGCCAAAGGATTTGCTCGTATTAAATCGTGCATAACTTTGATATTCGGTTCGTTAAACGGCTTAGGGATATACATAAATTAAATGATCGGAAAATATCTTTCTTCAATGATTTTCAGATGATAAGTTTGATGACCTAGAATCGCAAATCCATAACCAAGTGCGGTTGATTAATATCTGATTTTTTCATAATTTTTTACTTCTTTGTAAAATACATATACCAATTCCATTCCCAAGTTTTGCCGTTGTCGGTCGAAAATGCTTGGCTCCAAATTGGTTCGTTCGGATTGGTTTTATCCCAATTAAATTTAACAATTATTGGTTTTCCGTCAAACGTGTCTCTCGCAAAAAATTCGCCGATATTGCCGTCGAACGAGCCGATTTGCCCGACATCCAAGACGACAACATTGCTGTCTGCCCAATAAATGCTCCAAAGTTTTGTGAGCGGATTAAAAAGCCGAAACGTCATTCCTTCAAACGGTTTACCGTCGAAAGTCGCATAAAAAGAATCGGTATTTGCAAAGCCGTTGAGCAGTTTTCGGCACTCGCTTGTTGCCGCAAATTCCGTCCATTCATTACAATCCGCAAGCCGTTTATTCAGCTTTCGATTGCGAACTTTCCAACTGCCGACAAAGAAATCGAAGTCGTTTTCCGATGAAGCCGGCGATGCAATAATTTTCAAATCTTCCATAGTTATTTTCTCCAATTTGAAATATACTAAGCCAAAAGTGGAGCTATGAAAATAGCCGGTTTAAAACTTTTTTATATAGCCGATTATGCGAAAACAAAATGACCAAATTCCATTTATAATGCTTGACGATAAAAATGCGGCTTTGCCTTTGTTCAGACAAATTTACAAAGCAATTCGGGCGGCAATCCTAAGCGGTGAATTCGCTCCGAAAATGCGTTTGCAGTCCAGCAGGTTGTTGGCTGAAAATTTGGGCGTTTCGCGGATTACGGTCGTTAATGCTTACGAACAGCTTTTTGCCGAAGGTTATTTGGAAGGAAAAACGGGAAGCGGAACTTTTGTGGCAAGAGAATTGCCCGAAACAATGCTTATGACAAAAAATTCTAAACGAAAAAACGACGCGGAAAAATTCGGGCTTGAAAATTTACAACTTTCTAATTTCGGCAGAAAACTTGAATCGAAAAACGTGAACGCCGTTCGCGGTAACGCACAAGTTTTGTTTACTCCTTTTCAAAACGGACTGACCGCTGTTGAAGAATTTCCTTTTGAAACTTGGGCAAAAATCGCTAATCGAATTAACCGAAATCCGTCGAAAAAACTACTCGGTTACGGAAGTTCGCAAGGTTTCGCACCGCTTCGGGAAGCAGTTGCCCGACATTTGAAATCTGCACGAGGCGTAAACTGCACCGCCGAACAAATAATCATCACATCGGGAGCTCAACAGGCGTTGGATTTAACTGCGAGAATTTTTTTGGAAAACGGTTGTGCGATTGTTACCGAAGATCCGTGTTATCTTGAAGCCCGTAACGCATTTTCGGCGACAAATGCCAAGGTTATTTCAATCCCGTTTGACGAAGAAGGGCTGAACGCGGCAAATATACCCGAAGAATCAAATATAAAATTGGTTTATGTTACGCCTTCGCACCAGTATCCGTTGGGTGTTACGATGAGTCTTTCGCGTCGGCTTGCCTTAATCGAATGGGCGAAAGCAAACAACGGTTTGATTATTGAAGATGATTACAACAGCGAATTTCGTTACGCCGGACGACCGTTGGCTTCGTTGCAAGGTTTGGACAGCAGCGGTCGCGTGATTTACGTCGGCACGTTCAGCAAGACGATTTTTCCGGCTTTAAGAATCGGTTGTATGGTTGTTCCGCCCGATTTAGTTGAAGTTTTTACCAATGCGAGAGCTTTAAACGATGTGCATTCATCAATTATCGAACAAGCAATTTTGACGGAATTTATTGCCGAAGGACATTTTTCACGCCATATTCGCCGAATGCGGATGCTGTATCGGGAACGTCAAGAAATTTTGCTTGACGAATGCGAAAAGAATTTGAAAGGATTACTTGAAATTAAAAAAGCCGACGCGGGAATGCACTTAGTCGGCTGGTTGCCCGAAGGCGTAAGCGATCTTGAAGTTTACGAAAAGGGAATTGAACGCGGGTTAAAATTATCGCCGATTTCGCTTTATTCGGTAAATCCGCCAAAACGCGGCGGAATAATTTTCGGCTACACCGCGTTTAATCGAAAAGAAACCACCGAAGGAATTAACGCGACGGCGGAAATAATCAACGAAATTTTATCGAATCAAAAAGAATAAGTATAAGTAAAACCCGGGTTTTTCCCGCGAATCATCAGAAAGGTTAAACCGTGTGTTTCGTTAAAGTTATATGTCATAGTCGGATGAACTTTTACGCCGTCGAACTGTATCAGCGAGCTTAAATTATCGCGAAGTCTGATATTTAAACCGCCGATTGCCCGCCATTTTTTCTCGAATGTTCCGTAAACAATTCCGCCGTACGGAGCAATCGGTAAACCTGTCCAACGAGTTAAATCTTTGCTCGCCGTCAGATAAAACGAACTTCCGCTCGGCGTGCCGATTCTGTCTGAACTGAATCCGAAAATTACAGCCGGACGATTTGCTGTTTCTTTGAGCGGAATCAGCGTTAAAAGCGGACGAACTTCGCCGACGTACGGATTATATTCAATTCCTAAACTGATTTGCGGATGCGGACGATACATCAATGTCGTACGGACTTTTGCCCGTTCAACTTGTCCGGGAATTACACGAATTCCCCAAGTAAATTTTTTTGCGTTTTGGGCTGTCCCCCGGACAGCCGAGCCTTCGCCCGGTCAGACCGCTCAGGCAGGCACGAGCGAGGTCAAATCTTTCTTTTTATCTCGCTCTTTCATTTTGGCGTGTGCAACCTTTGCGTCCAATAATTTATCGAGTTCATTTCTCAACTCGACCGCATCGATTTTACCGACTTTTCGCCACACAATTTTGCCCTCACGGTTGACAATAGCGGTTGCGGGCAAAACTTTTCCGACCCCGAAACTTTCCATTTGGGCGTTAGTTACATTCATCCAAACCGGAAAATTGATTTTCGTTTCGCGGACAAATTTTACAACCTTCGCCTTGTCTTTGTCGGTGTCGGCAGTTGCTCCGATTACCTGTACGCCGAGTGCCGCATAGTCGTTTTGAATCGCCGATAAATCCGGCATTTCTTCTTTGCAAGGCACGCACCAAGTTGCCCAAAAATTGACGACCGCAAAACGTCCGTTATAGGTTTTTAAGTCTTGCGAAACGCCCGATAAATCGTTCAAAACGAGTTTTGCATCAACTTCGATGTTTGTCGCCGGTTCAACCGATTTAACGACAGTCAACGAATTAACTTTGATAAAAGTTTTGCTCTTTGTTTTTCGGATTGATCCTTCAATCTCGACAGTTTTCGGCACAAATTCAATAAAGTTCTTAGCCTTTAAATCAAATGAACCTTTTTCCAGTTCGTAAAGCGTAAATTCGCCTTTATCGTTTTTTACGGCAATCGATTGTCCCAAGCCTTTTTTGGCACAATCAGCCGCACAACTAATGTCCGCCAAGTTTCCGTAAGGATTTTTGTTGCGGTCTTCTTCTTCAAACCAGCACGATGAGCAGACAATTTGCCCGACCAATTTTGCGGTTTTTGATTGTGCAAATACTCCATTTGCAAGCAATAAAACTATTGTCAATAAAATATATTTTCTCATGATTTCTTTAATCGTGTTCACAGCAAATTTTATCACTTTTTGCTTTTTCAAAACACTCTTTTCCTTCCTTAAACGATAAATATGCAAGTCCGATTGTGCCAACGCTGTCAATATATGCAAAATTTGTCAGCGAATAAATTACGCTGCTTACAAGCAAAATAACCGACATATAAATACAAACTTTGGTGCATTCGGCATCTGCCAAAATCGCGGGCGAATCTAATTGTTTGCCAACCTTAATTTTACCGATAATCAACGCCCACATTGCCGCGATTGAAACTGCCGAAACGATGATTCCCCAAAATGTTGTTTCAGGTTTGTGTCCGCTCCAAATGTTGTAAATGCTTGTGATTACAAGACCTGCGACTAATCCGTAAAATGCAAAACCTGTGATTTTCAACGCGGTTCGTTCAAAATTATCGCGGTTACTATTTGGATTTTGCTGAATCCGAATAATCATCGAAGCAATTCCGATTCCCGAAATTACCTCGATAAAACTGTCAATTCCAAAACCGAATAACGCCAAACTTTCATCCGTATAGCCGAAAAATGTCGCCACTAAACCTTCGATTATATTGTAGATAATCGTAAAAACAGCCAGCCCGAAAGCGAACTTGTAAAGCCGTTGTTTATTCAAGTTTATGGTTGCAACATTTTCCATTAAGATTTTTTCAAAGTCTTTTTGACCGAACCGCAATCGAGCATTTTGTTGCCGTAATACGGATTTTTGATGTCTTTGCGGTTTGATAACCACGATGCTTTTTTCATCGGACAATATTGCAGATAAGCCTCGGTTTCATTGGCTTTGAAGTTAAAAACCAAGGCATACATATTGTTTGACAGTTTAGCAAAATGTTCGCGTTGATGTTTGTTTTCTTTGTTGTCCGTGATGTGTTTCGCATCGAGACGAATCAGTTTTTCAAGTTTAAACCACATCGTTTTTTGTGCGTCAAGCATTTTTGTCGGATCAACCACATCAAAAGTTTTGGCTAATTCATCTGCTTTGACGCTAGCTTTTTCTGCGTCCGAATCAACCAAAGCATCTTTCAACCCATAGTAACTCGTTAAAGATGCACCGATTTGTTTTTGCACGTTCGCATCAATTTTGCCCAAATCTTGAGCGTTTGAAGTGATTGCAAAAATCGTTGTAAGTATGATAAATAAAAGTAGTTTAGTGATTTTCATGATTTTTCCTAATAATTAAAAGTTAAGCCTCCGCCAAATCCGAAGTGATTAAAATAGTTTGCCGAAATCTGTAAGCGTTTTGTCAAAATATATCGTAAACCGAGCTCGTATTCTTTATCTGTATTCCAATAACCGTCAAACCGCAAACGTTTAGTCAGAGCCATATCGTCACGATTTAGTTGGAAGCGAAATTTGCCGTTCGTGTTTATGCGGACATCAGCTTTTATAAACATCGGTAAGGTGTATTCAAATCCCGCTGTACCGAATATTTCGTTTTCAAACCTGTCTTTCTGATGATTTTCTTCCCGATTCAATTCAAAACCTACATAAGCGTTTAAAAATTGTCGCTTATCCAAAAATCTGCCGAATTTTTGTTCAGATTCAAAACCGTGTTTCGGATTATAATGAAATTCGGAGGAGGAAAAAGTGTAATTATTCATCAACATTCCGTGTCCGAAAATACCGTTTGAATGAGCCATTACTTTGAACATTCCGTGAATCATTCGGTTGTCTTCACTTTTAAAGTAATTCCAATTCGCTTTTGTCGCGGGAACTTGCGGATTGGGCGGCGAATCTTCATAACTGAAAACTCTGCCCATTCCGGACATCATATGATAAAGAATATGGCAATGAAAAAACCAATCGCCGCTTTCAGACGCGTCAAATTCGATTGTGTCGTCTTCCATCGGCATAATATCAAGCACGTTTTTGAGCGGAGAATAGTCGCCTTGTCCGTTCAAAACGCGGAAAAAATGACCGTGCAAGTGCATCGGATGACGCATCATCGTGGCGTTATAAAGTTTGATGCGGACAATTTCGCCGCGTTTTATCAAGATTTTGTCCGTTTTTGAAAGCGGTTTGTCGTCCATACTCCACGAATATCGGTTCATATTTCCAGTCAGCCGAAACGACAATTCGCGGACAGGTTTTTTATCGTCAAACACGGTTTTTGTCGGCGATTTGAGCATTGCGTAATTCAAAGTTACAGGTTCAATAAACGGAGCATCGGCAATGTTGGTCGGATCAGGCGTAAGTTCGTCATACATTACGCTGTTCATATCCATTTGCTGGTTGCTCATTTTCATCTCGCCACGCTTCATTTTGCCCATATCGTTCATCATCTTCATTCCGTCAAAAAGTTTGAGTCTCGGCAAAACCTGAGCATTTACTTTTTCGCCGCTTCCGAGCCAAAGTGATGTCGCATTTGTGCGGTCTTCAGCCGTCGCACGAAATTCAAACGATTTATCTTCGGGAATCGTCACGATCACATCATAAGTTTCGGCAATCGCAACTATTGCCCTGTCAACAGTTACGGGTTCAACATCAATTCCGTCAGATGCAATAACGGACATTTCGCCGCCCGCAAATTGAAACCAAAAATATGTCGAAGCCGAGCCGTTGATTATTCGCAGACGCACTTTTTCGCCTGCTTTGACGTTTGGTTGTGAATCAACCTTTTTTCCGTTGGTCAAAAAAGCGTTGTAATAAACGTCCGAAACGTCCATTGCACCCATTCTGCTCCATTCTTGTCTGAATTTTTCTTTGACGGCATTCGCTTTCGCCGCTTCTCCGTAAGACTGCACGGAATTTTTTTTGACCGCATACCAATCGTTCATACTTTTTAAGCTGCGATGAACTTCATTTGGACTTTCATCTGTCCAATCGCTGAGTAAAACCGTATATTCAAGCATCTTCGGTTCATCTTTTTTATGAATGATCAACGCCCCGAAAAGTCCGCGTTGCTCCTGCATATTTGAATGCGAATGATACCAATATGTGCCGTTTTGTTTGATTGGAAAACGGAAAATATGCTCGGATTTTGGAGCAATCGGCGTTGTCGTCAAATACGGAACGCCGTCTTGTTCATTCGGCAACAAAATCCCGTGCCAATGAAGCGAAGACTCTTCCGTTAAATTATTAAAGATGTGAATTTCCGCAATATCGCCTTCTGTAAATTCAAGCGTCGGTGCCGGCGATTGACCGTTGATCGCCAATGCTTTAACAGGTTTTCCCGAATAATTTACGAGCTTTTCGTCGATTCTTAAATCGTAACGGACAACATTTTGAGCAAAAGCAACACACGGCAAAATCAAACCGAAACCGATATAAATCAATAGTTTCATAGTTTTGTTGTTTGCCCGCGAATAATGCTAATGAACACGACTAAAACCCAAAACCTGAATTATTCGTGCAGATTCGTGCTATTCGCGGGCAAAATTCCTATTTGCCTTTGTGCATCGGACAATCTTTCATTTCGCCTGACATTTCTTTCGATTTCATCGGACAAGAATCTTTGTCTTTACAGCATTCGCCGTTCATTTTGCAAACGCCGTCTTTGCAGCAATCGGTCATCGGACAACTTGTTTTTGCGGTTGAATTATTTGATGTATATGCGAAAGCCGCGATTGAAAATGCGAAGAGCATTAACGCGACAACTGAAATGATGATTTTCTTTTTCATTGTATGTTTTCCTTTCTACTTAAACGTAGATTTTCAGAGTTAATAATTATCGAACCGTAAACCCGGTTCGACCTTGAAAGTGCAATTTTGGACACACTTTCGCTCTAAATTCGGAAAACACAATTTTGCAGATAAGTACTTCCGCGATTGCGGATAGCTGAACGGAAAATTTGCGGGATTTTGTAGGTTTGTCTGATGAAATAAACAGGTTTCGGCGTTTGAACTTTTTCGGTTATAACCGCCGATTGTTTGGTGTTTTTTGTGTTTTGTAAATCAGCCGATAAAGTTTTATTGGGTTTAAAAGCACAGCAATCAGCAGTTTCGCTTTCGTTTTCTGAAATTGTTGCCGAATTATCTTCAGCCTTAGCTTTCTTTTTACAACATTCGTGTCCTTTCATTGGACAACTTTCGGATTCAACGCTTTTCGCTGAAGTTCTAAAAAATTGTGAACCGCAACACACCAAAACCAAAACGCCGCTTAACCAAAAAACAAAAAATGCCGAAAGACTTTTCAGCAAAATTTGTTTGATTTTTGTTCGTTTTGCGTTCATCAGTTTTCAAATTAACAGATATTTTGTTGAATAGCAATTTTGTTGTCAATTGATTACATATTTATGGGTTGCATTAATTACGCAATTTTTTCATATTAGTGCAGATAACCTAGTATTTTAAAGGATTTGACAACATTTTCTCTGAATTTTTGGTATGAGGAAAGTCTAGAAAGTATAGCCAAATCAGTTTTTTGCCCAACTATTTGATAAAGTTCTCCGATTCCAAACTCATATCTTTTACGCTGAGGTAAATTACTGCGGGCAATCCGAATCGCATTTTCGATTGCTTCTTTTGGGTCGGCATAACTTTCAGGATTTCGATGAATGTCTAAATCGGTATCAAGCAATTCCGTATCAATTTCATTTTTAAGCACCTCTTTATCTGCTAACATCCACGCCTCTGTCATCCGAATCGGAATAACGGCAACTAAATTTTTGCAAAGATTATTTTCACCCGAGTTTTCAATATTTTCAAAAGCAGGATTAATTTTGTATTGAATAACGTGATTGTCGTTCCTTGCATCTGCGTCAGTATGAACACATAAAACTTTCATACCGATTTCGTGAGCATATTTTGAAGCCTCAAAAACTTCGGGAACAAATTCGCCGCGACTTTCAATATGCTGAGGTTCGTAAACTTCAATCTCGCCTTGGCAATCGAAGGCAACATCTTCAAAGGTACGACGAATGATTTGCCCTAAAAACCTCACGTCAGTTGTGCCTTCGGTAATATAACCAATTGTGATGAAATTACTCATTGCTGTTTATAGTTTTTCTGAATTCAAAATCTGAAGTGTCGAGGTAATCATTAAATTTTTGGAAAGATATTTTATCCTCATAACTAAGGTCAAGAAGTGCTTGTTTTGTTTCTTTTTCGTACGGAAGCATGACAGATAACATTTTAGTTACATACATTTTTATTCTTTTGTTTTTTTGCGTGGTTATTTGTGTTACTAAATCAGAGAACCAAACTTTTAAAGCAGTTTTTTCTCCTAATTCAAACATTTCTCCAACTAAAATTGGCGAATGAGTATTAACAATTACTTGTCGTAACGGCATATCTACATCAGAAAAATCAACACTCAAATCTCTTAGTAATTCCGCCATTGCTTTTACTCTGAAAGGGTGAATTCCATTTTCAGGCTCTTCAAAACAAATTAATCCTTTATGATTTTCATCGTATTGCAAAATACACAAAGTTAAAAGGCGTAGCGTTCCTTCGGATAAAACTCTTGAAGTAAATTCTCGACCATCATCATTTTTAACTTTTATAATATATTGTTTGTTTGCTTTATCGTCATAAACTTCAACGTTAATTATCTGAGGTAAAAGTTTATTAAGCCGCCGCGAAATAAGTTTAAGTAAAGATTTATCATTTAAAGTAATACGAAACAAAGCTGCGGCAAGATTTTCACCGCTTTGTGTAATCGTGTCTCTGATACCTAAATCTTGACGAGTCGGTTCACGCAATGATTGCGGATTGAGCTGAAGAAATTTCCAACTTCGCATTTCTTCTCTCACAGCAAAAACATGCGGAAAGTCAACGGAGTTTGTGCCGCTTAAAACGGTTTGGGAAACAGCGTTTGCAGGAGTTGCTTTGCCCCCCGATTTGCCGTCTTGCGGCAAGGTAATAGTTAGAACACCATTTTTGTCCTCAGTTTTTATGTAAGGTTTTCCGCGTTTTCCGGTTGGAACTTTGGGTCTCCAATTTTCTAAACAATCCTTTGGAATAAATTTTTTTATCCATTCATCTTCGTCGTGTTTTAGATTTACCAACTCTTCTTTTTGGACATATAAATCATCTATTCCGCGATTATTTTTTGATCGGCGAATAGTTATTTCATATCTAAGGCGAGTATATTTCAGAATCGCTTCTCCACCCCAATTATCTCGAACTTTTTTATCGGTCAGCATTTCAACCAAAAAAGAAATTTCTTCTGCGTAATCGGTCTCGCCGGTTTCATCTTCTCCGTAATTTGCAAATAGTTCAGACGGTTCTCCCCGTTGTTCGCTGAATGCTGTTTTCAAATCTGTTTCAGCTAATCTTGATAGTAATTGCAAAGCATCAAATAAATTACTTTTCCCCGAAGCATTTAATCCGGCAACAATAGTAAGCGGAGAAAACTCCATCTCGAAATCGTGAAATGTTTTGAAGCCATTTATTTTGATTTTCGTAATCATTTGTATATTTTACTTCATTTTTCAAGAATTTGTCGGCTTATCCGAATGCGGAACAAAACATTGCCGGCAACGTGCTTCATACATTCCGCTTGCTCCGACGGCAACGCGTTCTTCCGATTCAAACGTGCGTTGCGAATAGCTTGCCGTGTCGCCGCAGCGGACGCAAATCGCGTGAGTTTTCGTGATAAACTCTGCAATCGCCAGCAGTTGCGGCATCGGTTCAAACGGTCTGCCCATAAAATCTTGGTCTAAGCCGGCGATTATTATTCGTTTGCCTTGGTTTGCCAAATCGTTTGCTACGCCGACTAATCCGCCGTCGAAAAACTGCCCTTCGTCAATGCCGATAACTTCTGTATCGTGCTTAACTTCCGACATTAATTCGGTCGAATTGCTGACAGGTTTCGAGCGAAATTTGATGCCGGAATGCGACGCGATTTCTTCTTTCGAGTAACGATCATCAATTTTTGGCTTAAAAACTTGAACCTTTTGCCGAGCAATTTTCGCCCGTTTCAAACGCCGAATAAGCTCTTCGGATTTGCCCGAATACATCGAGCCGACCACGACTTCAATCCAACCTTTACCGTTATGACGATGCTGTATGCGTTCGTCTTGAGTGCTGTAAATCAATTCATCAACCATAGTTTTTGTGTAACAAACAAAATAACACGATTGCGGTTGAAGTTTCAATTTGTTCATTTAATCATTTGTTGATTGATTCATTAGAAGAAAGTCCAAACGCAATGAATCAATGAAAAAATGAACCAATGAATTAATTCTTAACGTTTCGTTTGAAAAATTCAACTATATTCGGTATTGATTCGCCGGGGAATTCGTGTCCGGCGTTGCGGATTTCTACAACGAATTCAGTTTTGTTTGTTCCTTTGTAAGTCGTTAAATTACCTTTAGTTTCGCCGTTATCCGCATCAATTTTTAAGACTTTTTGAATAATCGGAATCGAGAGTTTTTGTCCGTTTGCAGTAACAAGCGGATCATTTTCGCCCATACTTATCCAAATCGATTTGGGCAAAGCGTCTTTAATCATCAAACCGCCTTGAGCCGCAACAGAACAAAACGCCGCGAATTTTTCGGCACGCATTGTCCACAAAACATTGACAAATCTCGCACCGTTTGAATGTCCGACGGCGTAAATTCGTTTTTCATCAATTTTGTAATCTTTGGTTAATTGTTTCAAAACTTCGTCCACAAATTTCACATCACGATTATTAAGTTCATCAGGATTTTTTTGCCAACCGTTTTTTTCGCCTGTTTTATCCGTAATGCCGATTACGCCCGAAATTCCTTGCATATAAACGACTAACGCATCTTTCCACGCATCATGAAAGTTTAGTTTACGTTGAGCATTTCGGGTATTTCCGCCGTGTCCGTGAAAGACAAAAACAACCGGTTTTTTATCTTTCGCCGAACCTTCGTAAATAACTGCGGTGCGTTTTACGCTGTCAACATCGAACGTTCGCTCAGTTTGGGCGAAACAATTTGCGGAAAATAAAATAAGTGCGAATAAAATAAATACATTTTTCATAAATTGTTGGACGTTCCAAAAGCAAGTTTAGCCGTAAAAATATCGGCGTTGAAATTATTTTGCAAAAAAGTTTGTTACGTTTCGGGCAGATAACACACATATAGGCGAAGCACGAAATTTGTTGCTTACAAAATTAAAATTTCAGGAGAAAAGAAAATGAAAAAAATGAATCCGGTTTTAACCTTTATCGCAATTTTATTGGCGGCAATATCAGCAATTGCTCAACCCGATATGCAAACATTAACCCTTAACACAGGTTTTAATCATGCAACCCAAACAACTTTTGCCGTTGGCGCCGGACAAAAAGATGATTATTGGCAACTTATCAGCGATCCGATTCCTGCGACTACTGAGCCTCGTTCAGCAAATACAATTCCTCCATATGGTTCTGCTTGGAAACCGGCTCTGCCAAATTCAACTTGGTTAAGCTATAACCTTGACGGTCAACAAGGAATTAAACAAGGCGATTATGTTTATCGAAAATGTTTTTGTTTGAAGAAAGGTTTTGACATAAAAGAGGCTTTGGAAAAAACAAAATTGAACATATCAGTCAGAGCCGATGACGCAATTTTTGTTCATCTGAACGTAATTCCCACGGCAACCAATTATCTATTAACAAACAGTCCTGCAAGCGGCGGTTTCAATAGTGTAAATCCGGCAACTTTGGATATTGAAGGCAAAAACTTATTCGGTATGTTAAAGGTTGGGACAAATTGTTTATATGCGAAAGTTCAAGATACCGGCACAGTTGTAACCGGATTTAACTTAGTCGGAAGCATTACGGCAGCCGGAATTGATGAGGTTGCAAAATTCGCGGACAAAAACCCGAATCCGCAATTCAGCCGATGTTCTTCTTGTTTCAAGGGGAAATTTGTTGACGGAAGCCAAGTTTTAGATGCTGCAAGCGACACAAAGTTTGATGTAAAAGCCGAGCCTGTAAAACCTTAATAGGACGAACTTTTAATTGGACTACAGCCCAAGTTGACTCAAACTCGGGCTTTTTTATTTCTTTGTCAATTCTTCTGCGATTGTCCAAACAACCACCGAACTCGATAAACCCAAACCCGAAAGCCGTCCCGCCATCATCACGATTGTTTCGTGTTCCTCGACTACGTTCGCGTCCAACAAAGTTTGTTCGCCTGTTTTCAGCATCGATTCGGTCGAATTTGAATCTTCGTGCAACAGCGGTTCGATTCCCCAAAACAGAGCCAGTTGGTTGCGGACATCGTTCGATTGCGTCAACGCGAACGTTTGCAAACCCGACCGAAACGACGATAAACGCCGTGCCATCAAACCCGATTCGGTAAAAACCGCCACCTTTTCCGTCTGCAATTCTTTCGCGGCGTACGCGGCTGCTTTGCACAATGCTTGCGAAGTTCTGCCCGTCGGCTTGGCATCTTGGGCAAATTTTACGGGTTTCTTCAAGTATTTCGGCTTGATTTGTTCCGCCGAATTGATGATTCTTGCCATCGTTTCAACCGATTCGACAGGGAATTTTCCGCTCGCCGTTTCCGCCGAAAGCATCACCGCGTCCGTTCCGTCCCAGACCGCATTTGCTACGTCTGAGGCTTCCGCACGAGTCGGAAACGGATTATCAATCATCGTTTGCAGCATTTGCGTCGCGGTTATCACGAATTTATCTTTCACGATAGCTTTTTCGATGATTCGTTTTTGATACACAGGCACAAGTTCAACGCTGGTTTCAACGCCCAAATCTCCGCGTGCAACCATCACGCCGTCGGTTGCGTTCAAAATTTCGCTCAAATTTTCGATTGCTTCAGCCTTTTCAATCTTTGCCACCAGCAACGGACGACCGAATTTTCGTTTATTTTTTTGTTTGATTAAATCGAGAGCTTCTTTGCAGTCATCGGCTTTGCGGACAAAGCTAAGTGCAATATAATCAACATTTTGAGAAATTGCAAAATCTAAATCAACGCGGTCTTTAGCGGTCAAAGCGGGAATCGGCAAATTAGTTTTCGGCAAGTTTATGCCTTTGCGTTCCGCCAACATTCCGCCGACAATTACTCTGCAAATCACGTCGTCGTTATCAATCTGTTCAACTTCCAATTTCAACGCGCCGTCATCCAGCAAAATCGTTTCACCCACGTTTACAAGTTGCGGTAATTCGACAAAAGTAGTCGAAACTTCGTTCACGTTTCCGACAATATCACGCGAAGTTATGACGAATTTTGCACCGTTCCTAAGCTCAACGGATTTTCCGTCTGCCAATAAACGCGTACGAATTTTCGGACCCGAAAGATCGGCTAAAATCGCAATCGGTTTGCCGAGTTTTTCTGCCGCCGCTCGCACATTGGTAATTGAAATCGCGTGATCTTCGTGCGTTCCGTGCGACATATTTATCCGCACCGCATTTAATCCCGCGTTGATAAGTTGTTCGATTGTTTCCTGACTCCGCGAGGCAGGTCCGATAGTTGCTAAAATTTTTGCTCTACGCATAAGTTACTGTAAAAGCAAGGCTTTAAAGCCCGCTTGATTAAAATGTTCATCGGCGGTTAATGCAGATGTTATGTTTCTTTCGGTCATCACGACAAAAGAAATGCAGTCAACCAAACCCCACTCTTTGTCGGGACGATTGCGGAAAAGTTCTAATGCTTCACGATAAATTTCGTTCGTTAAAAATACGATTTCAATATTCGGGTCATTTTCAAAATGTTCGATGATTTGAACGGCAGCTTGCCGATATTTTTGTTTGGAAAGTGCGTTGCCTATTTCTAAAATAACGGCTTGCGTGGTGATGATTTGAGTTTTCTTTTCATTTAATTCTATCAATAATTCACCTGCTTTGTCATGAAAATCATCTTTGGCGACGGAAAGAGCAATTACATACGAGGTGTCGAGAAAAACCTTATTTGCCATCGTCTAAACGTTTTCCCCCGTAAAGATAATCGTCTATGTTTTTAGAAAAATCACTCGGACCGTCCAGTTTTAATGAAGCCATAAATTCCAATGAAGACAATGGTTTACCGGTTTTTGTTTCATCAACAGTTATCGTAACTTTTGTATTCGGCTTTAAATTAACTTCTTCGGTCGGACGAAAAACTTCGCCGTCGAATGTCGCTTCAAATGTTAATTCCATAAAAATACCTCAAAAACCTATTCTACGTCTTTTCTGAGTTAAGCGAAAGTTTATGCAAATAATTCATAACCGTGGCGACAAACGTGGAATGCGACCAAGTGAGCGGCGAAACCGATACACCTTCGCCCGTCAGCGGATTAACTTGTTCGGCTAAAACGCCCGATGGAAACGCTCGTTTCGCCGTCCATTCGATTATTTCTAAAGCCTTTTCTGAATTGCCTTTGGCGATGTAATAATCAGCCAGCCAAAGTGTGCAAATAAACCATGGATTTCCGCTTGTTTCGTTTGAAATTCGCATATACGCATCGTTTTCGCAGCGACCGATTCCGCCGATTTCCGTGTTTGCCCAAAGCTGTTTTTTGACCGCGTTCATCGTATTTTCGACCAATTCATCATCAGCCGAAAACGCTCCGAAATAGAAAAGTCCGAAAAGTGATGCGTCAATCGTTTCATCAGAGGAAAAATTAATGTCATCGTGTGTCTCAATCGAACGCAAAAAACGTCCGAGTTGCGGCGAATAAAGATGTTTCTTCATTGCGTTGACAATTTGCTTCGCCGTTTTTTCGTATTTTTCAGCCTTATCTTTTTCACCGAAAAGCCTTGCAAAATTTGCCGCCGCACGCAATCCGCCGACCACGGTTGCACAAGTAAACGTATGAATTCCGCGTCTGTCTTCCCACAAATTCCAAGACGCTTTCGGCAATCCGGTTTTTTTATCGCGGAAACCGGACATAAAATCCGCACACCGAATTATCAGCGGATAATATAGCCGGCGGACAAATTCGATGTCGCGGAATTTGTCGTAATGTTCCCACAACGCCCACAAAACCAGTGCGGTTTCGTCTTCCTGAATCGGAATAAGTTTGCGTTTTTGATGTGAATCCCAACTGGCGTGCCAGCCCGAAGCAGGCGAACCGTCGGCATTATATTTTTGCAAAAAATAACCGTCTTTATGAACAATTTGCCCGCACAAAGCAAAGAATTTCCGAGTTAAATGCGAATAACCTGCAAGATCTAAAGCGTTTGCGACCAAAGCTCCGTCGCGTGTCCACAGATAGCTGTAATGATCGGTTGCACGTTTCGCCACTTCGGAATCATTCGCGGCTAAAATTGCTCCGCCGTTGTCGGTTTGCGTACGGATTATGAGCAAAGAACGCTTAAAAAGTTCGACGATTTCGGGCGACAAGTTTTTAAAATCAATCTCGTTTTTGTTGACCCAAACACGCCAGTAATTATTAGTAAATACAAGTAATTTTTTCGGCGTTTCAAGTTTAACTTGAGCGTTTAATGCGGCAACTTCGGCGTAATTTGTTCCGGCACAAATCCAATAATAAAACTCGTTTTCACCGTTTGAATCAACTTGAAACTTCACGCTGATGGTTGAATCAACCGAACCTTCGGTAATCGAACCGCAGTTCAAAACGCCGTCTTCGGCATCTCGCCAAGTGCCTTCGGAACTTTGAAAAGCCTTTCTTCCCGTGGCGAATTGCGAAAAACTCGGCTCGGTGTTTATCAAGAAATAACGATCTTTTTTATAGTGAATTATTGATTCTGTTTCCGGACAAAAATACGCCGTGTCGCCGACCTTTGTTTCTGACAGCCGAAAATCCTGATGCAAAAAAACGCGAACTTCACGCGAATTTTCCGACAAATTTCGCACTCGCACACGACGCAAAAAAACATTTTCGTGGCTCGCCACCGTGTCGTTTGAAATTATTTCCAGTTGTAATTTTGTGTTCGTGAGCGTTACGTTTGTAACCAAAGTTTCGGGCAAATACCGCAAATCCCGCGTCCAATCTTCGGAATCGAACCACGAAAATTCGCCGTCAACCCAAACGCCGAACCGACACGGATAACCTTTCGTATGATTTTCTTCGCCGACGTGCGGAAAATAAACATCGCGGATTCGATAAAGTTCGTCGAATGTTACAAGTAATGAGCCGTTGCCGACAGGTAGATCTCGCATTGAATTAGGTTTTACGGACGATGTAAGTAGTCTTTGTTGTTTATGTAAGTCTCAATGTTATCAAGTATTTGGCTTAAATACGCAATAACTTGATCTTTTATTTTCATTAAATCCTCAACGGTAAACTTTTTTCCAACTTCTTGAAAAGAATAAATTCCGTGAGACAAGTCATTTCTTTGAGTTTTAACTGTCAGGAGCTTTCGTCCATTTTGAGTTAATGTAGTATCAGTTGCTGTTGAAAAACCGTACTTATCAGCAACTTTTCTGATTTCTCTTGCATCAACATTGCCGGAAAAAAGAAATTTTGATGAAAAACATTGTTCGATAATATCTTTTGCGACTGCATTTACAGAGTTTACAAACTCATCGGCATTTTTTCTTGTTTTGAGGTATATAATAATTTCTCTTTTTATTCCGTCTTTAATTTTGTCGTATTTTACTTTTTCACGTTTCATTTTTACATATATTTGCTCAATCGCTTTTTTAATTGAGGATTCAGTCAAATTATACAAAAGTATAAAACCCTGTGCTTTCATTGTTTTAAC
Source organism: Acidobacteriota bacterium (assembly GCA_031430435.1). GTDB lineage: Bacteria > Acidobacteriota > Blastocatellia > Pyrinomonadales > Pyrinomonadaceae > JANNVK01. Next base: position 16,029 of record JANPBM010000019.1, on the reverse strand, counting down.
CAAATTCGACTCAATTGGTTCAATAAAAGTAACACCGGTTTCATCTAAAAAGGTGATTTTACTGCCTCTACTTTCAACCTTTTTAACAAAGTCAAAATAAGCAGTTATTTCATCACAACGTTCTTTAAAGTCTATTTTTACTTCTTTCATTTTTCAAGGAGTTTATTTTTAACGTATTCAATTCTTTCAATAACTTTTTTCTTATCGTTTGCCGCATCTGTCCTAGTGTGATGTCTGAATTCGGGAGATTCAAGCCAATTAGAAACATTTTTTGGTATAAGATTAGGATTTATTTCTAATGCCAACTGGACTCCAACCGAGATTGCTTCAAATCTTACGCGAGGAGTTGAATTAAATGTTTCCGATTTCTTAAATCCGTAGGGGAAATAGGCTTTAACAAACTTAAGCATTTTCTCAAATTTATACCTCAAATTTATTACAGTTTCTTCGGTAAATTCAGATTGTATGTCGTTCATATAAACATCAAGAAAGTCTTTTACAATATGAACGAACTCTTGATATCTCTCTGAATGAGCAAAAAAGCGTAGAATCATTTCTTCGGCTTCTGCTCGCTCTGTTCTTGACTCTGGAAGCGGACAAAGTTTCTTAAATAACTCGTTATTGGCACATTGTTCAAGAAAATAATAAAAATCACCTTCGTAAATACCTTTTCGACTTTCCATGTCGGTTAGTCGAGTTGAACTTGTGTTAATTCTATCAAAAAGCTCCTTTCTAATTCCTCGTGTTGCCTTATCAGTCATTGCGATAAGTCGGAGTGTTTGTCGTCTAAAACGTCTTTGCCTTGAGATTGGTAAATCAGAAAATCTGAAGTCATTTAATTTAGTCAGTTTCTTTAAATTTATTAGCGTGAGTTTACCATTAAGAAATGCCTCCAAACTTCGTATTCGTTGTGAACCGTCAACTATTTCAAGTCGCCCTTCATTTTCTTTTGAGTCTGCGGCAAACATATAAGGAATAGGGAGACCAAGCATTATAGACTCAATGAATCTTGCACGCTGTGAAATTGTCCAAACAAATTTTCTTTGGTATTTAGGAATGAATAATTCATTCGTATCATCTTCAAGTCCTTCTACATATTTTTGCACAAGAACCTCAACAGGATATTCGTGAATATCATAATCAACAAATTTTTGTTCTTTGATAATCTGTTCTTCTGCTATTTCTTTATCTTTTTCGGTAACACGTGAAAAAAGTCGGAGTTGTTCATGATTTTCCATAATTTAGCTTCCTAAAACTGTTTTGAGATGAAATTTAATACTTTTAGCAATTACTTGCCCCAACTTTACAGGCACAGAATTACCGATATGAGTAGAAATCTTTTTTACATTGAAATTTGAAGATTCGGCAAATTTATAGTTAGGCGGAAAAGTTTGAAACAGTGAAGCCTCGCGTAATGTAATGGCTCTGTCTTGTTCGGGATGCCCGAATCTTCCGTTTCCAAGTCCTGTGCAATGCGTTGTCATGGTTGGAGCAGGTTCGTCCCATTTCATTCTGCCGTAAACACTGACGTAATTTTTCCCGGTGTCTTTTTTATGACACTCGAGCCATAAAGATTCATCCCAATCTACTTTCCAACTTCCGCCTTGTGTAGATTGTTTAATTCTTTTTAAATTAAGCGACGAAAGTTTTGATGCTCGATGCAAGAAATCTGTTTTTGAAATTTGTCCGCTTTCCAAAGATTCTAAATTTTTAATCGTATCTTCAACTGTGACATAGTTTTCAGGAGTATGAGTTTTGGGAATAAGTTTTATTTTTCCGTACTTTGAGGCAAGCAAAACTAACCTGTTTCGGTTTTGCGGAATGCCGTAATCAGGGCAATGGACAATTTCCCAAGATGTTTTATAGCCGTTATTTTTTAAAGTCTGTAAAAATGTAGAAAATATCGGAGCTTTATTAAACTCTGCCAAACGCGGGACGTTTTCCATCGAAACAATGTCAGGTTGAACTTCTGTAACTAAACGGGCAAATTGATTTAGTAAGCTATACTTGTTTTCGTCTTGATGTTTGTATGAATAAGTCGAAAATGGTTGACACGGCGAGCAACCAACCAAAATTTTTACATCGGTATCGCCAAAGAGTTCAAGAATTTCTTTTCCTTCGACTGTTGAGATGTCTTTTTGAAAAAAAGTTGCATCATTATTTTCTTCGTAAGCAAATCTGCAACTGGAATCAATGTCATAGCCTGCTACAACATCAAAAGATTCGTTCACAAATCCGTGCGTCAAGCCTCCGACTCCGCAAAACAAATCTACAACTTTGGCTGAATAATTATTTTTGGACATAAAGGCTTAAAAGACAACATTTTAGCTTAACTTTTATTTAAAACCAAACAGTTAAACATAAATTAATCTCACAAATCTTGTTTCTCCTTAATTTGTGCTTCAATTTCGTCAATGCTGTGTCGTAATTCGTCAGGCAACCGACTACTTTCTAAAATAGCTAACAGTTTATCATCCAAAACCGTTACAATCGCCCGACTTGTTTTTCTTAACACTAAAGGCTCAAGTAAACGAACATTTCCCGCTACGTCAATTTCTGCTTCAACTGTCGTCAACATAATTTCCTCCAAACAAAATTTTAGCAGAATTACGCCGATAAACGAATTCTGCTAAAATTTTGAAATTATATTTTTTGAAGATTAAACTAACTGATGATTTTCCGGCATCAGCACAACTTCCGCCATCACGCCTTCGCCTTCCTGCGTTGCGGCAAAGAAAACGGCGTTCGCGGCGGAATCAACCGTGAGCATTTTATCGCGTTGGACTTTCATCGTGATATTGTCCCAAAAATCGGAATCAACGCCGCCGAAGTGCATCAGACTAAAGCGGATTCCGTGCCGTTTATATTCTTGGGCAAGGCATTTTACCATTCCCGTCAACGCGTATTTTGCCGCACAATAACCGCTTGCCTGCATCATCGGAGCTTTGCCCAAAATGCCCGGAATTGCCACTACGCGACCGAATTTTTGCTCTTGCATAACAGGCAAAACGGCTTGAAAAATGTTGAACGATGTTCGGACATTGGCGTTGAATAAAACGTCTAAGTCGTTGTTTGTCAGTTCGCCAAACGGTTTCAAAATTCCGATTCCGGCTGATTGAATCAAATAATCGATCCGACCGAAACGGGCGATTGCCGCATCAACCACCGATTTCACATCAGCTTCGATCGACGCATCAGCCGCCGCCAATAATATGTTCGTGTTGCCTTTGGAATTGAGTTTGTATTCAAGTTCCATCAACTCGACTTCTGTCCGCGAACTGATAACCACGTTTGCGTTTGCTTGTGAAAATAATTCGGCGGTTGCCCGACCGATTCCGCGTCCGGCACCGAAAATCAGTGCGGTTTTTCCTTCTAAATTCATTTTGTTTTCCCTTGTTCTTTTTTGATTTGTAAAGCTATTTTTTCAACAACGGCACGAGTGCTTTATACACATTTTCCGTCATAATTTTTTCGCCTTCCGCGTTCGGGTGAATGCCGTCGGCTTGATTTAATTCGGGCTTTGTCGCCACGTCTTTCAGCAAAAACGGTAAATATGCAACGTTGTGTTTTTTTGCCAATTCGGGGAACGCGGACACGAAATCCAACTGATATTTTGTTCCCATTGTCGGCGGTGCAAGCATTCCGCAGAGCAACACGGTTACTTTTTTCATCTTTGTAATCGTGATAATTTCGTCCAAGTTTTTTTTCATTTGAGTCGGCGAAAGTCCGCGTAACAAATCGTTTGCACCAAGTTCAAGTATAAGTATTTGAACGTTTTCCTGTTCCAACGACCAATCGATTCGGTCTAATCCGCCGGCAGTTGTATCGCCCGAAATTCCCGCGTTGACAACTTCGTAATCAAACCCGTCGGCTTTTAATTTCTCTTGCAAAAGATACGGATAAGATTCTTTTTCCTGAAGTCCGAAACCTGCCGATAAACTGTCGCCGAACGCGATAATCTTCGGTTTTTTTGAAACGGAAACATTCGGCGGAAGCGAGTTTGTTTTTTTGACTTCGGGTGCTTTTTTCTCGCAACCAAAGCACAAAAATATCAAGAGAACGATAATCGAAAGGAGCGTAAAATTTTTGAACGACTCGGTTTTTTTCATTATTTACAATTCAAAATCGGCTTAACTTTCTCGAATATGTTGGCTTCGATTACTTTTACGCCGTCTTCATTCGGATGGATGTTGTCTGAAATAATCAGACCGTTTTCAATACTAACGCCCGATAAAAAAGACGGCATTAAAACAATTTCATTTTCTTTTGCTAAAGTCTCAAACATTTCTTTCGCGTTTCGAGCGTATTCGGTTTCAAGTTTTTTCGATTCAAACCCGCAAAGCAAGATTTTTAGGTTGTGTTTTTTAACTTCGCTGATAATTTGTTGCAGATTATTTTTTATTTGTTCAATTGGAACGCTTTCCATCATATCGTTTGCGCCCAATTCTAAAATAAACAACTCGGTGTTCGGAAATCTCAACGCCAAATCAAGCCGATAAAGCGCTTTTTCGGTCGTATCTTTATTAAATCCAAAATTTAATGCTTCATATCCGCAACCGCTTTCGTTCAATCTTTTTTCTAAAAGTTTCGGGTACGAAAATTCTTTTTTAACTGTATAACCGTTGGTGAAACTGTCGCCGAAAGCTATAATTAAAGGCTTGTCGGTTTGCGGTTGAATGTTTTTGACAGTCTCGATTTCATAATCTCGGTACGGCGATTCTCGGCAAGAAACTAACCACATAATCAATGCTACAAAAAAGATACAGCGGATTGTTTTATTCAATTCAGGCATACTTTCGGGCAAATACGATTGTCGTCGCAACAACTTTAATTTTAGTTTATTTTTGATACTATGAGAAGTAGCTTATATGATTCAAATAAAAAATGTCACGAAAATAGTTCGTTCCGGCGTTGAAAATTTAACGATTTTGGGCGATGTTTCGTTTGATATTCCCGACGGACAATTCGTTGCCGTAACAGGCGCGAGCGGAAGCGGAAAATCGACTTTGCTCGGACTAATCGCGGGACTTGATGCTCCGACTTCGGGCGAGATAATTATTGACAAAGAAGACGTTACGAAGATGAGCGAAGATTCGTTGGCAGAACTTCGCAGTAAAAAACTCGGCTTTGTGTTTCAATCATTTCACCTGATTCCGAGTCTCACCGCGTTTGAAAATGTCCTTGTTCCGATGGAAATTGCGGGTATCAAAGACGCAAAAACTCGGGCAAATAAACTGCTCGCCGATGTTGAATTAACCAATCGCGGACATCATTTTCCGAACGAACTTTCGGGCGGCGAACAGCAAAGAATCGCCATCGCACGAGCATTTGCAAATAATCCGAAAATTCTGCTCGCCGATGAACCGACCGGAAATCTCGATTCACGCAACGGTCAGCATATTTTTGAACTGATGATGAACCTGCAAGCCGAAAATCAAACAACGTTGGTTTTGGTTACACACGATCACGAACTAGCCGATAAATCGCAACGAATTGTCAGGTTGAAAGACGGCAAACTTCTTTCCGACGAACTGCTGAAATCAACTGAAGTTTCGTCTTAAATCAAATTTTCGCGTAAGGCTTTGGCAACTGCTTCGGTCTTAGAATGAACTTGTAATTTTTCGTAGATATTTTGGATATGAAACGAAACTGTGCCGGTGGAAATACCAAGTTCATAAGCAACAGTTTTGTAATGATGTCCTTCGGTGAGCATTTTAAGGATTTTCTTTTCTTGACCGGTCAATCGAACATCGGATTTTTCGGGCGGAGCAAATTTTCTGAATAAATTGACAACGCGAGTCGCAACACTTGGCGACATCGGCGAACCGCCGTTTAAGACTGCGATTATTGCCTCGATTATCGCAGTCGGAGCCGTATTTTTGAGCAAATAACCATTCGCGCCCGCACATAACGCCTGAAAAATCTTTTCGTCTTCGTCGTGAACCGTGAGAACGATAATCGGCAGATCGGGAAACCTTTCACGCAAAATTCTTGTGCCTTCGATGCCGTTCATATTCGGCAAACCAATATCGGTTAAAACCAAATCCGGCGGAAAAAGACAGATTTGCCGCAAAGCCTCTTCCATCGAGCGAAAATCACCCGAACACTTAAAATCGGGCGTAAAATTTACGAGCGAACGCAAACCTTCGCGGAGGTCGCGTTCGTCTTCGATAATTGCTACACGAATAGTTTTCGGTTTTGAAATTTCCTTTTGCAAAATTGTTGCCTCAAACATAACTTACCTCTATTTTTAATAAGTTACACTCTAAATTCTACTGCCGAGAATTTTTTAATAAAACTATTTGTTTACAACAGGTGTGTCAAAGTCGCGGTTTATGCAGAATAAGTATAGAAATAAATTTAATGATCAGCCGTTCAATCCCGGTATGTGTCCTTTTTGCATACCGCAACAAAGTAATGTTCCTTCAGCTTGATGAGTGCTGTTAGGAGCTCCGTTGACATGGGCAAGTTCATGAACCAAGGTTGCGGCTACTGACCAGACACCTTTATTGAAACTAAATTGGGTAACAGTTATATCGTTACCGATAGTTAAGGCAAAAATATTGCCGCCAATGGTTGACCAGACAGAATTTGCTGAATAGCTGATTCTGACGCTGTTGCTAGCCATAAGCGCGTCAAAGGTTTGTCCGCCCGGCAGAGCCGTAAAACAATCGTTACACGGTTTATAACCCTTTAAATTGTTTTTTAATATCCACAGTGCCTGATCTATCATTTTTTTCTGACCTTTAAGAGTAGTGATGTTATAAGGAGTAAAAGCTATACCTCCGTTCGTTGCGGGAGGTGTGTGTCCGCTGCCTGCTACATTTATTATTGCCATTTGTGTTTCTCCTTATTAAATTGTGATCTTAATAAATACAACTTTTTAAATGGTTGTGTTTGTTAATACAACGTAAGATTACAAAATGAATTTATGTTTTGTAACTATGTATTTACACAGGTAACGAAAATAATAATTAACTTTGCGGCAATTTAGCGAATATGTTTGTGCCATTTGCAGAATCATTTTCAAATTTCCCTTTTAAATTTTCGCGGCGTGTATCCATTGAAAGTTAAAGGTTTTTCCGGTCATCCGCGTTGATTTTTTTTCGACCGAGTTATCTTCGGTAAATTGACGCGTTTTTAACCAAACCATTGAGCGAACCACGCAACAAGTTATTGCTCAATCAATATCTCGCTTACAAGGCTTAAATCAATTTCTTTCGTTGATCCGTTTTTCATTTTGATTCGTAAAATTCCGGTCGGCGGAAACTTGATCGACTTACCTGTTTCACGTTTGTCGTCAGCTTTTGGACGATCGGGTTTTTTGTCAGCTTTAGATTGGTCATTAAAAATCGCCGAACCGCTCAAACGAAAACGATATTGTTCCTTTCCCAATAATGGTTGGGGCGTAACTTGTAAAAGTATAGTTCGTCGTTTGTCTAATTTTATGTTTATAATCTTGCGAGTCATGTTCCCATCGTCGCCGGTCTGAACATAGTCGGAGGAATTACTAATCTCGTCTGCACCATTTTTTTCAAGTAGTTTGAACCAAACAACTTGATTTCGCTTAACACCTTTTACTTCTGCTGTAATCGTCAACGTTCCCGGACCTGCAACAAATGAATAAAAATACTGATTTGTGTCGTCTGCTGACACGTTTCCGCTAACTTCGTTTGATATTATCGGTGTCGGGCGGTCGGAATCTTGTGATTGTGAAAATGCTGAAACTGTCACGAAAAGTATCAGGATTGCCGCAAAAATAGTTAATTTTTTCATTTATTTTCTCCTATTTTTTAGCGAAATAGAGATTTTAGGTTTGCCTAATAAACTCGTTTCCATATTCCGTTAAGACGATCAAATCGTGGAATTGCCATTTGGAAAGTTACAGCCCACTTAAAACATCGGAATCCATTGATGGTGAGCATAATATGGCGAACTGTTCCGCCATTATTTGAAAATGAAAAGTTAATTAAGGCTACATCATTATTTTTGTTCGGAATCTGCGGTATCCAATCATCTCCAAATAATAAAACACTTGTTAAATTTTGTTGATGAGGAGTGCTTGGTTTAACTGGAATTTTCTCCCAAGTAAGTAAATGAAACTCATGCAATCTTTTAAAGGGTGTGTTTAAGTCCTCTAATTGAAATATGAATTTACTTCCGTATTTGGGACTAATTGTCATACTCGTTAGTCGAAAATCGTACTGTGTTTGTTTATTGCTATTAGCCATATAACTATTTTATTTTTATTGAGTGATAGGTTGACCGGAATTAAAAATTCTAAGTTCTAATTTCTAATTTCTAGGTTTATCACTACTTTTATAAGTATTATGAATGCTAAAGTTATTTGATGTAACTGTGTATTTACACAGGTAAGCAAGAAAAATTAAACGTGCGGAAATTTAGCAGATATATTTGTGCCGTGTTCCTCGCTCGAAATAAGTTCAAATTTTCCTTTCAAACTCTCGCAACGGCGTTTCATATTCTTTAAGCCGTTGCCTTCAAAATCTTGCAAAATATCAAAACCTTTGCCGTTATCTTTGATTTGCAAATTGATTTCTTTGCCGTTGATTTCAAAGTCTATTTTAACTTCCGAACAATTCGCGTATTTGGCGGTATTGTTGACGGCTTCTTTGAAAATCATATAAAGTTCGCGGCGTGTATCCATCGAGAGTTTGAGTTTTTGATTTACGGAAGGAGTATTGAAAACCAGTTTGATATTTTTTTCAATTAAATTATCTTCCGCGAATTGACGCATTTTTTTAACCAAATCATCAAGCGAATCACGCGAAGGATTTATCGCCCAAACAATATCCCGCATTGAATCAACCGAATTTCTCGACGTTTCGGCAATCTTTGTCAATAAACGGTTGTTTTCATCGTTTCCGTCTTTCATCTGCATTTTGACAATTTCGGAAAGCAAAGATATTTTTGATAAATCAGAACCAATGTCGTCGTGCAGATCGGTGGCGATGCGTGTTCGTGTACGTTCGATCTCGAGCAAACGGCGAACACGAAAACGATAAAATTGCCAAACCGTAAGTCCGATCAATAATGCCGCCAAAGTCAAAAACCACCAACGCAGATAAACCGGACGCAAGATTTTGAACGAAAATGTTACGGGGTTTTCCCCGGTCAACCCGTCGGAAGTTACGGCACGAACGGCAAATTGATAATTTCCCGCCGAGAGATTGGCGAAATTAACGGAGCGTGATTTATCCGGTAAACTCCACTCGTCTTTTGCTCCGGCAAGTTTATGCTGAAAAAGCAAGGTTTGCCCCGAAGCAAAGTCTATTCCCGTAAAATCAATCACGATTTGACTTTCATCTGAACTTATTTCGATTTCGCGGTCTTTATCGGGAATCGGCAAATTTTTTCCCGCAACTTGGATTTTGGCGATAAAGATTTGCGGCATTGAATTTGTTTGCGGCGGCTGCGGAATAAATTTGGCTAAACTGTTGGCGGTGCCGAACCACAGAACATCTTTGCCGTCGCGAAATGAAATCTCGATCTTGTTGTCGTTTAATCCGTCAACGGTCGAATAATGTCCGATGTTTTTGCTTTTCGGATCAATCCAATCTATGCCGCGACCTGTTCCGAGATAAATTCTTCCCCAAGCATCTTCGATAATAGTCGTAACATTATCACTGGAAATTCCGTCTTTGGTCGTCAGTTGCGAAAAAACCGGTTTTTCCGAATTTGCTTCGCTTACTTTCCAAACGCCGCCGCCTTTTGTTCCCATCCAAACAATTCCGTCTTTATCGGAAAACAGACATTGAGCTTGTCCGAAATCAACGCCGTCGGCATTCGGGTAATAATTGAAACGCTCGTTTTTGTAACGTAAAAGTCCGCCGCCGAAATTACCGAACCAAAGCGAACCTTCCGAGTCTTGGGTAAAAGCGGCGGCAATGAAATCTGTTGAAACCCCGTTTTCTTCGCCAAAATACCGGAGTGTGTCGGTTTTTCGCTCCCATTTAACAAGTTTTGAAGAGCCGTTAGCAAAACTAATCCACATATTCAGCCGTGAATCTTCGTAAACGCTCATCACAAAATCACTCGGTAAACCTTTAATTTTTTTCGGAGTGATTTTTGCCAAATCGGAAAAATTATCGGTTTTCGGAAACTTGAATAATCCTTTTTTGGTGGCTGTCCATAATTCGCCTTGGCTGTCGCTGACAACATTTTGCGGAAAATCAAAGTTAATCTCAGGCGGAAGTTTAGGTTTAGCCGAAATAAAACTTTCTTGGTCTAACTGATGAAAAGTGCCTGTCGGAGTAAGAATTTGGAGTTTTCCGGTTGCAGTTTCCCAGATCGAACGCACGCCACGCACACCGATTCCTTCGTTTTGCTGATAAGTTACAAAACCGCGTCTCGTAATTTTCACCGCACCTTGGTTGGTCGTTGCCCAGATATTTCCGTTTACGTCCTCAGACATCCAATTATAAGGTGTTTCGGGCAAACCTTGTAATTTTGTATAGTTATGAAACATTTTACCGTCAAATTCGGTAATTCCGGTCGCTGTGCCAATCCATAAATGTCCGTCCGATGATTGAAACAGAGAAAAAATACCGTCTTCCTTAAGTTGATTGGTTTTGTCATACCAATGCGAAACAATCGATTCTTCTTCGGTGAGCGAAAACGTTTCTTTTGAAGAATTCTCAACCAGATTCGACACTTTCTTTTCATCTAAAACCACCAAACCCGCAAGTTGATGAGCTATGTAGATTTTGCCTTTTCGATCGCAAAAAATTTGCGTAATCGGATCATAATTTTCGCTCGGATGAATAAGAAAATAGGTTGTTTTTCCGTCAGGCTGACGACGAAAAACGCCGTTGCGAGTCCAAATCCACAGGTTTTTATTTTCATCTTCGGCAATTCCGCGAATTATTGCCGGCACATCATTCGACGATAATTTTACACGCCGGAAAGCCGAGCCGTCGTAGCGAAATAAGCCGTTGAAAGAGCCAAGCCAAATGGTTTCGGAACTGTCTTGAAAAAGATAAATGGCACGTTTGGCTTCGGTCATTTTTTCGGGAACTTCAATAATCGGGACATTTACAAAGCCGGAAGCGTTTACCGAGCCGGACGAATTATTCATCGTAACTACGCCGCCGCCGTAAGTTGCTACCCAAAATGAACCGTCTTCGGCTTCTAAAAAATGATTGATTTGCGGGTGAGATAAGCCGTTTGTTGAGTTATAGTTAGTAAAAAATTGTCCGTCAAAACGACTCAAGCCGTCTTCGGTGCAGAACCACAGAAACCCGTTTGAATCACGAATTACTCGATTGACGATGTTTTGCGGCAGACCATTTTCGGTGGTAAAAATTTTGAACGGCAGACGCTCTCCAAAGCAGATTGCGGGCAAGAAGGCGAGTATAATTCCGCAAAAAGCAATCCGAAAGCGAAAACTCGAAACTGTTATAAATAATTTTTGCATCAATCTTTAAATCAGACAAACAGTTGGTTAAATTGTTCTTAAATTAGCACAGATTAGCATACAACGACACTTAATTTTAGTATTTCAAGATAATTTCGACGGTCGACAAGCGTCAATTATGAATGACGAAAACTAAATAGTAGAATCTAAACAGATTTCTAATGTAGTTTTATGAATTTTATTTTCAACCTTGTTTTTCGTGAAATTCGCTCGTCGTGGCGACGTTTGTTGTTTTTCTTTTTGTGCATTGCACTTGGCGTTGGTTCGATTGTGGCGTTGCGTTCGTTGATAAATAACCTCTCGCGGGCGGTTGCGGGCGATGCGAGAGGGATTTTGACGGCGGATTTTGAAGTCAGTTCGACAAGTCCGTTTTCGCCGACCGATATTGCCAAAATCGAAGAAGTTATCGGCAAATCAACGATTGTCGAAGCACGAAACGAAGCCGTTACAACCTCGTCAATGGCTCGCAACGAAGAAAATTTTACGTTTGCTGACCTGAAAGGAATCGAATCGCCGTTTCCGCTGGTCGGCGACTTCGTTTTGGCAGACGGAAAGCCGTTTGATTTCAGTCTTTTAGATAATCTTGGAGCGGTCGTTCAATCAACATTATTAACCAAATTGAATGTAAAAATAGGCGACACAATCCGCATCGGCGACGCAGATTTTGAAATTCGTGCCGCGTTTGACGAAGAACCCGGCGGTTCGAGCGGTTTCAAACTCGGACCGCGTGTGTTTATCGAGAAAAAAGCCTTTGATTCCGCCGGTTTGTTGCGATTCGGTTCGCGGGCGAGACGGCGAATTTTGTATCGAACTTCGGAAAATCCGGCTGAACTTATCAAACAACTCCGCGAAGCCTTGAAAGGCTCGATTATCACCGTTCAAAGTTACCGCGAAACGCAGGAAAATTTGGGCGAACAATTCGCTAAAACCGAAAATTATCTGTCGCTGACAGGTTTGCTGATTTTGGTTTTGGGCGGAATCGGCGTGTGGAACGTGGCACGGGTTTTTGTCGAACAAAAGCGTAAAACCGTGGCGATTTTGAAGTGTTTGGGTGCCGGCGGCGGAAGCATTTTGACGATTTATTTGTTGCAAATAATGACGTTAGGTTTGGTCGGCAGTTTATTCGGCGTATTTCTGGCACAAGCGGCAATGTGGTTTGTAAAGTCGAGATTTGCCGACGGTTTACCCGCGAATATGTCATACAGTTTGCAAAATTCGGCGATTTGGCAAGGCGTAGTTTTAGGACTTTTGATTTCGTTGCTGTTCAGCGTTTTGCCGCTTTTGCAGATTCGCAACATCAAGCCGAGTTTGCTTTTGCGAGACACAAATAACATCGAAATTCGCAAGCTGGATTGGACAAAATGGACGATCGGGTTGCTCAGTTTGGTCGGACTTTTGGGACTTGCGACGTGGCAGGCAGGTTCGCTCAAAATCGGAATTGCGTTTCTCGTAAGTTTGGCGGTAACATCATCGGTTTTGTATGTTTCGGCGATTTTTCTGACGCGGCTTCTGAAATTATTCAAAAATATCGGTTCGTTTTCGGTGTCGCAAGCGATAAATTCGCTCTATCGTCCGGGCAATCAAACCCGCGTAATTTTGCTTGCCGTCGGACTTGGTGCGTTTGTTGTGTTGGCGGTTCAATCTTTGCAGACGAATCTGATCCGCGAGTTTGATTTATCGCGTAATCAAACCTTACCGAGTTTGTTTGTGTTTGATGTGTTGAAGTCGCAAGTGAACGAAGTAAAGAGTTTAGCGGAAAACGCGACGGGCGAAACGATCAAACCGATTCCGAATGTGCGAATGCGAATGACCGAACTCGACGGTAAACCGATTGACTTTCAGCAGAAAGAAATGCGGCAGGAACAAGGTCGTTTGGGACGCGAATATATTGTTACATATCGTCCGCAACTCGAAGATAATGAAGAACTTATTGAAGGAAAATGGTTTGGCGAAAATGCCGAAAACGAAGTTTCGATGGCGGACGATATGCGAGATTTGCTCAACTTCGATTTGGGAAGTGTGATTACGTTCGACGTTTTAGGACGGCGAATTTCCGCGAAAGTTACGAGTATTCGCAAATTTGACACGAAAAAAACTCGGACGGCGTTTATGTTCGTTTTTCCGCCCGGAGTTTTGGAAAAAGCACCGCAAACATTTACAATTCCGATTACAAAAAAGCTCGACGCAAAACCTCGTGCGGATTTTCAGCGTTCCGTACTCGATAAATTTGCAAATGTGCAGATTTTTGATGTCGCCGATATTGTCAACGCGGTCGGTAAACTGATAAATAACTTCGTTTTGGCGATTTCGTTTGTCGGCAGTTTTGTGATTTTAACGGGAATTTTAATACTAATAGGCTCGGTTGCGTTGACAAAATCGCAACGGATTTACGAAAACGCAATCCTTAAAACGCTCGGTGCAAAACGTCCGACTTTGGCGGTAATTTTACTTGTCGAATATGGTTTGCTCGGACTTCTGGCAGGAATTATCGGGACGATTTTTTCAACCGCAATGTCGTACGGTGTAACGAAATTTATCTTTGAAATTGATTGGAGTTTCGATGTAAACCTTTTCTTTATCGGTATTTGCACAACAACTTTGCTCGTGATGATTGTCGGCACAATCGCAAGTTTCGATGTTTTGTTTCGCAAACCGTTGGCAACTTTACGAAATCAGTAGGGCAGATTTATAACGCAAAGACCGCAAAGTTTATCGCAAAGAAACGCAAAGTAATTTTTGTAAATACTTGGCGAAACCTTTGCGTAACTTCGCGTTAAGTTTTTAAGTATCTATAAGTCAAACAACGTTCGCAGAAATCCTTTTTTGTTCTTCGCTTTTTTCAAATTTACGACATTTGCGTTAATCCATTTTTCAGATTCTTCATAATGGTCAAAGTCTTTTTCGTCCGCCCGAAACTCTTTGGTGTGGCTGTAACGTCTGCCGTCGATTATTTTTGTCGGATGTTTGATGTGCAGCATTTCGTGATGCAAAACCGTTTGGACAACGAAATTCGGCACGTTCGGTTCGTCTAAAGATTTGCTGATAACGATGGTGAAATGCGTTGCGTCGTAATGTCCGAGAATTCTGTAAGTCTTTGTGCCTGACCAAGTCAGCGTTGGTTTTGTAATCTCGTTTTCAAAATAAACTTCGTTCAATTCATCAAACATCAAATCTAAATCGTAAACTTTTCCTTGTGCGGACGTGATGTTTTTTCTCCCTTTTGCACGTCGGTTTTCGGTTGCTTTTTCGCGTATTTCGGCTGATTTTACATATTCGCCGTAAACTTCGCGAGCATTTTTCGGCACTCGCTTTTTCAATAATTTTGCAATCAAAATAAACGCCAACGCTTTTTGAGCATTTGGCGGCATTTCCGTGCAAATCTCGCCGATTCTGACAAAAAACTTGCCGTTTCGTATCCGAATTGTATGATTTACACCGACATACGGATAAAACGAAACGTCGATTTCGGGCATTTTTCGGCTTGCGTCAAAGTGCTGAAATGCGGCTTCGTAATATGTTTTTATTAGTTCAAGTTTCTCTGTGTTCAAAATTATCTAAATATAGAGAATCCGATATAAAATACATTTGAGTCAAATCCGGGATTGTAATTTGCACACGAACCGTTTGAAAGATGATGATATTTGTAGCCGAATAAATATATGCAAAACCGGTTACTAAATATCCAATATTATGCCGCTTGCAAAAAAAAACTCGATATGTCATATTGACCGCGAATCAAATTTTACAATCAAAAATGTAAAAGCTGAAAGTACCAAAAATCAATAACAAGGAGTTCCCGAAATGTCTGTAAAAATAAACCCGATTCTGCCTAAACATCAACCGTCAACGAATTATAAGCCGAAAATCACGCCCAAAGTCGTTGATAAAACCAAGCAAACTAATCAAGCAATTAGAAATTTAGCCGTCAGATTTAACGGCGACGACGAACCAAAACCGGCGAAGAAAACGGTCGATGATTTTTATCGAGACCTTTTGAAAAAGAATACGCTTAAACCGAAAGATGCGAAAAACATGTTTGAAGTCGAGTTCAGCGTCGGCAAATCACCGCAAAAAGCATCGGTGGAAGATTACAGAAAAGCGTTTGATACCAAATTGTTGACAATCGCAGGTTACAAAATGTTTGACGAAAGAGAAATCGGATTGGCACGCAATTTGATGAAAACCGAAGACAGTTGGACGCTTAAAAATATCGGTTTGCGTGATGCAAAAGACGGCAGGCAAGACGGAAAGCTAAAAGCCGGAACCAGCAAATACAGTTTGGAACACACCAAGATTGTCGGGCAAGCCGTGTTGCAATTCCGCGAATACGAATCAAAAACATTCGATAAAAATCAAGCTCACGGCAGACGCTATATGCCGGAAGCGCTCGGCGGATTTGTCCAACCGATTGTCAATGCTCCCGTAAACGTTTTCAACGGCTTGAGCGAACCGTTCAGAGCAGGCGAAAAAATGCTTTTCGGGACACAAAACATTCCGGTCATTCCGCGAATGGAAGTCGCCGAAAGAAGCGAGTATTGGAACAAAGACGGTCGAATGTTTGCAAATAAAGGAGCAGAAATCGGAGCGACAAT
>JANPBM010000018.1:0-109745 GCA_031430435.1 Acidobacteriota bacterium | reverse complement strand
ACTATCCGATGCAACTAAGGCTTCGGCGAAACTTGCTTGTGCCAAAGCCCAACGTGGTTCAAGCGTGATTGTTTTTTCAAAAAGTCCGATCATTTCTTTTCGCCGAAAAAGTTCGCCGGTTCGCCAAATTTTTCGTGCCGCCAGATATGTTTTTATCGCTTCGGGATTTAGCTTTTGATTAGCGAGAGATTTTTCGTCGGTAATTTCGGCGATTCGTAACCATAACAGCCGAGACAGCCGAATCGCAATCGAATTTTCTAGTTCAGCCGCGTTATTTCCTTTCACCGTAAAGGTTTCCGTCCACACAGTTTCGCCGCCGGATACTTTTATAAGGCTCGCCGTAACGTTTGCGTCGCTCGCAATAACGCGAAAAGTCCCTTTCAAAACAGCTTCGGTTTGAAGTTCGCGTCCAACGGCAAGCGGATCAAAATCTTGTTCGATAAATTTGCGGATTGAAGCAGTCGGCAACACTTTCAGGCTTTTAATCTTGCTTAGGTTTGCAATAATTGAATCGGCTAAACCTATCCGCATTTCTGCGTCTTTTTCACCAATCGTTTCAAACGGCAACACGGCAATTTTGCTAATGCCGATTGAATTTTCGTTTGTTTCAACGTTATTTCTTTGCCAAACAACCGCCAAAATCAACAGGCACAAAATCGAAATTACCGATAAGCCGATAAGCCGCTTTCGCTGACCGAATTTTGATATTGTAACTTTCTCCGCTGTTTCTTCAACCGGACTTTCCGGGATTATTTGCGTTACTTCTTCGCGGATTTCAGAGGTAAAACGATAGCCGCGTTTGGGAATAGTTTCGATATACCCGTTTTTGCCGAGAGCTTTTCGCAAACTGTGAAGGCAGAAACGCAAATTAGATTCTTCGACAAATGTATCAGCCCAAACCGCTTTCATCAGTTCGTCGCGGCTGATAAGTTCGCCGTGTCGTTCAACAAACGCCGCTAACATATCAAAAACTTTCGGTTGCAACGAAACCGCTTGACCGTTCCGAAGCAAACGCTTCTCATTAAGATCAAGCAAAAACTCGTCAAATTCGTATATCCTTTTATCCATCGGGGTTTCTAACAAAAATCTAACATTTTTCTAACGCAAAGACAAAGACTTTTTCGTGTCTAAGGTGCGTAGTTGGTTCATTCAACCAAGCATTTAAGAAAGTTCAGACAAAAATTTCAGGAGAAAAAAAGATGAGAAAACAATTTTCAGTAATTTCGGCATTAGTATTTATTTTCGGAACTTTGGCATTCGGGCAATCAATTGACATAAACCGCCCAACGCCAATCACAAGCAATGTTTTGACAGGAACGGTCAAAGGAAATGACACAAATTATTATTCATTACGAGCCAAAAAAGGCACATTGTTGATAGTCAGAGCAACCGCGACATCGTTAGGCGAAGGAGTAGAGGGTTCGATTTCGTTTCAAGGAAGAGATTATGGCAGCGGAGCGCCAAACTGCTGTTCAACCGGAGCCTATTTGGCTTTTGCCGTTGACTCGGGGAAAAGAGTTTCAAAGAAATTTGAAACCTCATTTACAGTTCTCACAAACGACAGTTTCTTAATGACTTTTGGTTTCGCGGTAGCTGAAACATCGCCGATGACTTTCAGGATTACTTTTGAAGGTCTTGAGGTTGAAAACACGGTTGTGCCGATTTTACCGACTATTACCCGACCGAGTACGGGTGATATGACGGAATGGTTTTTGGATACAACTTGGTGCAGCAGTCCGAATTCCACGTTGTATTCGGCAGATTTCAACGGCGATAACCGGACAGATTTAATGTGCCGCGAACCAAACCGAATTTCGATTGATTATGCCGATGCCGACGGTCAGTTCGGCGGAACGGATTGGAGTCGTGATTCTAATTGGTGTACGCATCCTAATTCAAAACTCAGTTTAGGAGATTTTAACGGCGATAATCGGACAGACCTGCTTTGCAAAGACCCGAAACGATTGTGGGTCAGTTATGCGGATGCGAACGGTCAGTTTTAAGACCTTAAGGAATAGCGGCATTATATTTATGAGCTGTCGCGTTTCAAGCCGTCTGACAATTCAATTGTCATGGACAGATAAAATGTTTGCCAAAAACTGCGGTCAATTAACATTAGTTTTCGGGAACGCAGTTTTTTGCAAACGGAGAAAAAGGAGACAGGACAAATGGTATTTTATTTAAGAGCATCTAACGACGTAGGTACTGAATTAGGAACTATTTTCATTTATATTAATCCGACTGATTTTTTCGCATGGGAATGGCAAGGCAGCGGAATAAATACAGGCGGCACTTTTCAATGGTCGCACAACGGTAATGGCTATATGTTGGAATTATTTGAATCCGGCGGAAGATTCGGCTCCCTTTTTTGTCCGGCATGGAATGTGCCGCCGAATCCGAATGGCGAACCGCTGCGACCTTGGTTTTCACAACTGGGGAATAATGTCGGACTCGGCTCTGTCTCAAACGGACCGCCTGCAAGGCTTGTTACAGCTTTCAACTGGCATTTAAGATAAGCATTTGTAATTTTCACTTTGGTTAAAAAGTATCGAAGGTTTTGAGTGTTCTTGTTATAGTTTCAATCAAAATACCAACATCGAAAGTTGTAAGTAAAATGTTGCATAGAACTATCGTAATTTCGCCAATAATAATAGGTTTGACATTACGTTAAAGAAGAAATAGGTATTGGCACTGTCAAAAAAGACACAAAGATTTCTTCCGAAAATATTAACGGTCGAACCACGTCTTTCAGGTTAAAAAATGATGGAGTCGGACTTCGTGACGATGAAACCGGGCGAACTTACTGTCGGGAAAACGGTAAGTTTCTGTGGATAGACAATAATTATTAGAAAAAAGGAGAATAATTATGAGTATAGATACGGACATTCAAGCTCTTTTGCGTTCGCCGGAAGTGCAGGAAATTAATTTTGATATGCGTGGATTATTGGTTACGGGTCGCGGTTTTACCGAATTGGCAACCTGCTTTAGCGATACGCCGATTAGTCATCGTATTCGTGTTACGGTTCGTCCCGAACTTGTACCGATTCGTGGTCATGCAGCTTTCAGAGGATCTACGGACACCATTCTTTTACGTTCACCTGATGTCATACATACGGTTCCGGGAAGAAAGTCGCTGGTTCACGAATGCACGCACGCCCAAGTTGAGTTAAGAGGTCGTGGAACTTCTGTCAGATCAGAAGAATCGGCAGCATTTATCGCATCGTCTTGGTATCTTCTTGCATGCGGCGTTAGTGATTCCGAAATAGACAGCCTTATCAATCCGGATATTCGAACGATTGCGGCTGATCTGCGCACTCAAGCGCAAACAGGAGGCGGCATCATTTCTGTTTCCGCAGAACAAATAAATCTTGCTCGCAGAATAATAGCCGGAGATTACTCAATGGGTTATAGCGATAATGACGGTGTTGGCGGACGAATTTATCGAGGTTCTTAATTTCCGAAATACGTTAAAAGAAAATCGTCATAACTTAAAATGTGATGAAATTTTCAATAAAATATTTTAGTGATTTCGGATCTTTTGAAACCATTCGGTAGCAAAACGCACTTTTTGTGCAGTATTCGGCGGTAAAAACACCTTTTACTTGATAAACTCCGTTGATGGTTCCGTCAACGGAAGTTTCCAAAATTTGTGATTTTCCGCCTTTCTTTTTGACGTTTGCAAATTGCTCGTCAAAGTTTTTCTTTGTGTCGTCAAAATTCTCGAATTTGCCGATTGCTACGGAAATATATTTAGAACCGTCGTGATAAGAAGTTTGCGCGGCGGCTTTTGCGTACGGGAAAAAGTCTTTAATATCAACCGTTTTCACCTCTAATTGCTTAAATTTTCCGGCTTCTTTGCGGTCTTTCAAAATTTCAATCAACTCTTTTCCATCATTGTTGCCGGATTTATTCGCCTCCGAATTGTCTGCAACATTCGCCACTTTCTGCTTATCTTTATTTGCTTGACCGGATTTATTTGCATTTTGATTTACGTTTGCAACCTCGCTTTTTGCTCCGGGAAATGACATTATTCCCAATAACCCGATGCCGATGACGCACAAAATAATCAATCCGAGACATCCCGACAAACCGCCAATCCAAAGTTTTGAACTACCCGAACTCTTTGTTACGGAACTTTCTTGGCGAACCGTCGGAAAGTTGCTTAAATTTTTTTCAACGGTCGGAATTCCGGATTGTGTCGGCAGAAAAATTCTATTCCCGCAACTCGTGCAGAAACTCATACTTGGTTCATTCAAAAAACTGCAGTTTCCACATTTAGTTAAGTTCATAAATTTAATTTAACATTCTAAACAATTCTACAAAAATAAATTGGCAATCATCAAATAATTTACCCGATTTGAAACTGTTTACAGATAATTATTTTTAGGTTTATTGCTCAAAAGTTATTTTTAGCCGATAATTTTTAACCATGAGCGACACAAAACCAATCCGCCAAGGCGAAGAACTGAACATCGAAAATCTGTCGAATTATTTGCAAGACAAAATCAGCGGCGAAATTTCAATCGAGCAATTCCCGGCGGGCAATTCAAACCTTACTTATTGCGTAAAAATCGGCGAAACCGAATATGTTTTGCGTCGTCCGCCGTTTGGCAATACAGTCAAATCCGCACACGATATGTCGCGTGAATTCAACGTTTTAGATAAACTTTCCGCTGTTTATTCGCCTGCTCCGAAACCGCTTTTTCTGTGCCGAGACGAAACTGTAATCGGTTCGGAATTTTACTTAATGGAACGCCGAAACGGTTTGATTATTCGCGGAAAATCACCGTCAACATTGGAAAATTCGCCCGAATTACGGCAAAAAGTCTGCGAATCATTTATTAAAAACCTTGCACATTTGCACAATCTTGATTACAAAGCCGCAGGTTTGGGCGAACTCGGAAAGCCCGAAGGTTACGCAATTCGCCAAATTGAAGGTTGGTCGAGAAGATATTTCAACGCCAAAACGGACGAACATCTTGAACTCGAAAAAACTATCAATTGGCTGAACGAAAATA
The DNA here is from genome assembly GCA_031430435.1 of Acidobacteriota bacterium. Taxonomy (GTDB): domain Bacteria; phylum Acidobacteriota; class Blastocatellia; order Pyrinomonadales; family Pyrinomonadaceae; genus JANNVK01. The sequence goes on along the minus strand of JANPBM010000018.1, from coordinate 104,727 downwards.
TTCCGAATGACGAAACGGCTTCCCTTGTCCATAATGATTATAAATTCGACAATATAATGTTGAACCCGAACGACTTAACGGAAATTATCGCCGTGCTTGATTGGGAAATGACGACAATCGGTTCGCCGTTGATGGATTTCGGGACAACGCTCGGTTATTGGATGTCAAAAGAAGTCGGCGATGAACTTTTGAATATGCCGTTTAATCCGCGTGTTCTTATGGAAAATGTTTCGCGTCAACAACTTGCGGAAATTTACGCGGAAAAGTCGGGACGAGATTTGCACGATATTTTGTTTTATTACGTTTTCGGCACATTCAAAATTGCCGTCATTGCCCAACAAATTTACGCGCGTTTCACCAAAGGTTTTACCCAAGATAAACGCTTCGCAAATTTCAATCATTTCGTAAATGCACTCGGAAAAATTGCGTATTCGGCGATTCAAAGCGGGAAAATTTGATTGCCGGAATAAATATCCGCGTTGCACGACATTTCTTTTAATACCCGCTATAATTTATTGTTCCAATCAAATTTTATGTCTTTATCCGAAGAAACCGAAGAAATTTACACCGGCGAAAACCCTGTTTCCAAGTCAAAATATGACCGTTCAATAATTGAAGGCTCTTTGCCGCGTGCCGTTTGGAAGCTCGCCGCACCTTCAATTGTAACCAATTTTTTCGGCGGAATTCAAGGTTTGGTTGACCATATTGTGGTCGGAAATATTGTCGGATTTAAGGGAAACGCGGCGATTGGCGTGAGCTGGCAAATTTTCCTCGTGGTCGTGGTTTTTGTGTCGTCGATTTTTATCGGAATGAGCATTATGGTCGCCCGGTTTGTCGGTGCAGGCGAACCCGATAAAGTTAATCGAACGGTTTATCAAGCATTCTTAACTGCTCTGTTCATTGGATTTGCACTGATTGCACCGATTGGATATTTCGCTTCGCCGTTGCTTTTGAATCTCGCAAATGTTGAAGCCGGAGTGCAAGCCGAAGCACTTCCTTACCTCAGAATCATGTTTCTTTTCAGCACGGGAATGATGATTTTCTTTATGTTGAGCGGAGCTTTGCGGTCAGCCGGCGATGCAAAAACACCGATGAAGCTCGGCATTGCGATGACAGTTCTCAACGTGGTTTTTAACATTATTCTCATCAGCGGATTTGGTCCGATTCCGTCCTTCGGGGTCAAAGGTTCGGCGATGGGAACTTGTCTCGCGTCGGGTTTGGTCGCTCTTTATTCATTTTGGAAATTGTGGAACGGCACTTGGGTTGTTTCAATTCACAGCAAAAGCGGTTACAAACCTGATTTTGCCGTGATTCGCAAACTTTTTGAATTTGGGTTGCCCGCCGGAATTCAAGGAATTGCGATGAACATCGGCGGATTTTTGATGCTTTCGTTTATCGGGTCGCTCGCCCAAAGTGCGGCGGCGCAAGCAGCTTACGCGGTCGGATATTCACAACTTTTTGCGTTTGTCGCCTTCGCCTCAAACGGCTTAATGGGAGCAGCTTCGGCGATTGCCGGACAAAACCTCGGTGCAAAAAATGCTGAAAGAGCAAATTCGGCGGTTCACATCGCGGCACGTTTCGGCTTAATCGGCTCGGCATTTCTCGGCTTTTTCTTCTTCTTTTTTCCGGCACAATTACTCGGAATATTCGGAATGAGAGAACCTGCAGCGGTCGAAATCGGCGTTCAACTTTTGCGTTTTCTTAGCATTTCCGGAATCTTCGTTTCGGTCGCATTAACTTACACAGGCGGTTTGCAAGGCACGGGAGACACAAAAAGTCCGCTCTATATTTCAATAATTTCGCAAGTAATTATTCCGCTCGGAATTTGTTTTATCTTCAAAAACACAGTCGGACTTGAGCCGTGGCATATTTGGTCAGCCATTTTGGTCGGACATATTACTCGGTGTTTACTGAGTATTTGGCGATTTCGACAAGGAAAATGGCGAAATATTAAAATTGCAATGGAAACGACGGTCGGCTGATTTTTGCCGTTATTAAATTAGAGTTTACCGTCGGGAAAATATAGCTCAATCATTCGATTCAGCAAATCGTCTCGCCCCCAAAGTTCAGAGATAAACATCTTAAAATCCCACATATTGAGCCAGTATTTATCCGCGATTGTTTCATCTTTGTTAATCGGATTAACAATCACGGCGGCGAGCATCGCAAAGATTAAACTTTTCGGCAGAAGCAGTTTTTCGCCTTCGACAACGGTTCCGCCACGCCTGACAAAACCAAGGGCAAGCGGCATTCGCTTCATCGCCAAAGTTTGTCGAACTGCGTAAATCGCAAGTTCTTCGGCGGAATTTGCGATGGCGTTTCCCGGAATCGCCTGTCGAATCGGCAAAGGTATATCGGCGGGAATTTGCAAGTCCCGCGTAATTGCCATCAGCGAAATTATTCGCCAATTTTCCCGCAGAAACCGCTGAAATTCAGGTTCGGCGGTTTCTTCGCCTTGATACAATTTTTCTGCCGTTTGCCGCACGGTTTCACAGGCGGAAACAAAAGCAAGTTCAAATAATCCGCGATCACCGTATTCGATTGTCTGTTCGATTAATTGTCCGAGTGTTATCATAATTTTATTTTCAGAGTATTGAACGTAAGTTTTAAGCAATTTTGCCGATTTGAAGCAACCCTTTTTTTAATGACGGTCCGAAAAGTAACAATATGAAAAAGTTCTTGAAAATAATCATTTCCCTGTTCGTAATCGCGGCAATCGCATACGTTGCGACAATTTCGTATTTTCACTTTTCATACCCGCAAACCAAATGGAATTGGGAACAAATTGATACAAATAACGTCAGTTTTCCGAAAGATTTTATTTGGGGAACCGCGACCGCCGCACATCAGATCGAAGGAAATAACGAAAATACAAATTGGGGCGAATGGGAAAAACTATCGGGGAAAATTAAAGACGGAAGCAACGCAAAAATCGCGGTTGACGGTTGGAATCGTGCCAAAGACGACATCAAATTGATGAAAGATTTGGGCGTAAATTCATATCGATTTTCGCTGGCGTGGAACAAAATCGAACCTGAACACGGCAAAATAAACGAAGCCGCTTTGCAGCATTACGACGATTTAATTAACGACTTAAAAGCTGACAATATCGAACCGATGATTACGCTTCATCATTTCACGCATCCGCAATGGTTTCAACAACTCGGGGCATTTGAAAAGGAAGAAAACATCAAGTATTTCGTCGAATTTTCAAAGCTAGTTTTCAATCGTTACGGAAATCGCGTCAAATTTTGGGTAACGCTCAATGAACCGAATGTTTTTGTTACGTCGGCATATTTCAACACGGTTTTTCCGCCCGGAAACGCAAACGCAAAACTCGGCGGCGAAGTTTTGAAAAATATGCTCAAGGCTCACGTTCAAGTTTATAAGGCTTTGAAATCCGTCAATCGTCCTTCGTCCGCAGTCATTGGCGAAAAAATGACGAATGACCGCGAACAAAACATCCAAATCGGACTTGCGACGAGTATTTTTCAATTTGAACCTTTTCGCCGTTGGCATCTCGGCGATTGGGCGATTGCGAGAAGTTCGGACGCGATTTTCAACGAAACAATTCTCGGATTTTTTCGCACAGGCACGTTAAGTTTCAGTGTTCCGCTTGAGACAAATTTTGTTTATACCGATTTGGAAGCACCGAAAACAATCGATTTTATTGGCGTAAATTACTATTCGCACTTCGCTTATAAGTTTGATTTCGACTTCAAAAAAGCCACGCAAAGTATCGCCGTCGAAGGCGAAGAACTGACCGATATGCCATACACAATTTACACCGAAGGAATTTATCGGGCGATTGAAGAAGCGGGAAAACTCAAAAAACCAATCATCATTACCGAAAACGGAATCGCCGACAGCAAAGACGACAGACGCGGAAAGTATATAAACTCCAGCCTTTACGCAGTTTCAAAAGCGATTAAAGACGGCTACGATGTTCGAGGTTATTATTATTGGTCGCTGATGGATAATTTTGAATGGGCAGAAGGCTACACGCAAAAATTCGGACTTTACGAAGTTGATTTGCAGACGCAAGAGAGGAAACTCCGCGAAGGTTCAAAGGCTTTTACGGAAATAATCAACAAAGACAAATAGCCGATATGCTCATTGTTTGGGCTAATGAACAATGAAAAATTCAAACAAAGTTTAACTCGAAGCTCAGTGAAACGAGAGGCTCTTTTATCAAATCGCCGCACAAGTATCGAAGACGATACTTCGGAGCCAGCGATGTGCAGGATCACTATCGAGACGTGGATGCCAAAGCAACGAAACAGTAATTTCAGGCACAGCAACCGGAAGTGGGAAACTGTGCATTCCCGCACGCAGCCGCCCGGTTTGACGTTCTGGAACAGTGGCGATTAAATCAGACTCCCGCGATAAAGCCAACGCACTCGAAAAGGCTCCGACAATCGTCACGATTTCACGTTTCAGTCCAAATAGTTCCAAGGCTTCATCGATCGGTCCGTGGGCGAGTCCGAGTCGCGAAACGCAAATGTGTTTGCCGTTCAAATAACGGTCGAGTATAATTTCGCCCTCACTGAACGAGTGTCCAATTCGCACAACGCCGATGAACCGGTCTCGAAATAAAGCCTGTGCGCGAATCTCCGGACTCGTCTTTATTCCCACAACGCCCGTTTCCAAATCGACCGTCCCGTCACGAAGCGATGAACTATCTTTGTTTGGCTTCTGCACGAAGCATAGCCGAACGCCGGGTGCAACTTGACCAATGCGAGCAATTAGATCCTGTCCGAAATTCTCAACAAACCCTTCCGTTGTCCGAAGCGTGAAGGTTCGGACTAACTCTTTCAGATTGGGCATCTCCGCAGGGCGTAAAATCGCCACAGTATCCTGCACAAGTTGACTCACTTTTTCGCGGAGTTCGAGTGCCCGCGGAGTTGGAACAAGTCCGCGTCCCGCCCTGACCAACAGCGGATCGCCGGTCGTTTTTCGCAAGCGAGCCAATGCACGACTCATCGCCGACGGGCTGAGTTTTAAACGCCGGGCTGCATGCACAACGCTTCCTTCCGAAAGCACCGCATCGAGAGTAACAAGCAGGTTAAAATCAGGCGTTGACATGCGTTGATTTTACCACAGCTTTTTTCTATGTATAGCGTCAAATGCACGAATATAGTGCAAGTTGTGCGTCTTCCGCTGTGTCAAATAAAAGACTATCATCGTGTTTATGTTAAAAAAAATTATTAAACAACAAAACGACGCGGAAAACACAAGTGCAAAATTAACAACTTCGACTCGCCTGGCACTCGGCAGCCTTTCACTTTCGATGCTGATGCCATCGCTCGACACGAGCATCGCAAATGCCGGATTACCGACCTTGGCGCAATCATTCAATGCTTCTTTCCAGGAGGTTCAGTGGATTGTACTCGCCTATTTACTCGCAATTACTACGCTTATCGTGAGCGTTGGACGGCTCGGCGATATCCTCGGTCGAAGGCGACTATTGCTTATTGGAATCGGTCTTTTCACAGTAGCCTCGCTGTTCTGCGGTATCGCTCCGACACTTTGGCTGCTCATTGCCGCACGAGCAATACAAGGAATCGGAGCAGCTATTATGATGGCTCTCACGGTGGCGTTGGTCGGCGAAACAGTTTCAAAGGAAAGAATCGGAAGTGCGATGGGACTTCTCGGAACGATGTCGGCGATTGGCACCACTCTCGGACCATCGCTCGGCGGTGTTTTGATTGCGGGTCTTGGCTGGCGGATGATCTTTCTCGTCAACCTGCCAATCGGGGTTCTTAATTTTCTTCTTGCACATCATTACTTACCAATTGACAGTAAAACTGAGCATAAGGAAAATCGGGCAGAATTCGACAAGGCAGGCACGATTCTCCTTGTTATGACGCTTGCTGCTTATGCACTCGCCATGACGATTGGTCGCGGACATTTCGGTGTCCTCAGCATTATTCTGCTCGCGGTTGCCATCGTCGGAGTCGGTTTGTTCATTGTAGTCGAGACGAAAGTCGCATCACCACTGGTTAAATTGTCGATGTTCCGTAATCCGATGCTGAGTGCGAGCCTCTCAATGAGCACGCTCGTCTCGACTGTGATGATGGCAACGCTCGTGGTTGGTCCGTTCTACCTTACGCAGGGACTCGGACTTGAAACGGCTTTTGTAGGACTCGCTTTGTCAGTTGGTCCGCTTGTTGCCGCACTCGCAGGTGTGCCGTCCGGTCGCATTGTAGATCGCTTCGACACACAACGGATGACCATCGTCGGTCTTGTCGGAATAACAATCGGTTCGTTTGTGCTATCCGTGATGCCCGCGAGTTTTGGCGTAATCGGGTATGTCACCCCGATAATTGTCATTACTTCCGGCTATGCATTATTTCAAGCATCAAATAACACGGGAATCATGACGGGAATTCGCCCGGATCAGCGTGGAGTGATTTCAGGAATGCTCAGCCTATCGCGTAATTTAGGGCTCATAACCGGAGCCTCGGTCATGGGTGCTGTGTTTGCGACCGCATCGGCGACAACGGACATCACAACCGCGAACCCGGAATCCGTCGCATTCGGAATGAGAGTCACCTTTGGAGCTGCAGCGATTTTGATGGTCGTCGCACTCGCAATTGCAGTCGGAAGCCGTGTAATCACCGAGTACTCCTCTGCTCTAAATTATAAAGAGAATGTGAACAGATTCCAAAAACCATCGTAAAACAATCAGTCGCATATTTTATAATCGCAAGTTTGCAGTTTAACTTCGCAAAATATTCGGCAAATTCATACATATTTCATCGGAGAAAATCATAATGAAAACTGCAAGAATATTTACTTTATTTATCGTTGCATTGATGACGGCAAAAAAAGTAACCTGTGAGAAGGTTTAAGAGCATTTGTTACAATCATAAAATCTTTGACAATGAACGCAAAATGAATTCGTATCTTACTAAAATAAATAACTTTATCGAAAACCTTGATGCCGGAACACAAATCGCACTCGATAAAATAACGGAGCGAAAAAGGTTTGCGAAAGGCGAGTTTTTGTTGCGGCAAGATGAAATTTGCCGCCAAAGTTTTTTTATCGAAAGCGGTATTGTCCGTAAATTTTATGTGACAGAAGCCGGCAAAGAAATCACGACCGAGTTTTGCTTTGCCGATGATTTAGCCGTTTCCTTTCAAAGCTACACGCTTCAAACGCCGAGTCTCGAATTTATCCAAGCCATTGAAAACACGCAAGTTATCGTTACAGATTACGAGCCTTTTCAAACGTTAAAAACTAATTTCCCGAAACTTATCGAATTGGATTTAATGATGACCGAGTATTATGCGATGTGGTTAGAAGAGCGTCTGCAACGCTTTCACACACTTGATGCAACTCGGCGTTATCAAAAACTTGCGACAGAACAACCGCACTTTATCCGCCACATTCAACTGACTCACATTGCTTCGTATCTCGGTATTTCGCTCGAAACTTTGAGCCGAATTCGGGCGAAAAAATAAATTTTATTTGATTCAAGTCAAATACTTCGCCGATAAATTGTTGTAATTTTTCAGACGAGGTATTTGATTTAAATGGTTAATAACAGAATTCTCGGCTTTGATTTAGCCAGAGCTTACGCGATTTTCGGGATGTTCATCGTCAATTTCAACATCGTTTTCGGTTCGCACAAAGACGAATCTTTTGTCGGACAATTTCTCGGTCTTTTTAACGGAAATTCAAGTTCGATGTTTGTCATTTTGGCAGGAATGGGCGTGGCTTTGATGACAAATCGAGCAGAATACGGCGTTGAAGAAAAGCGAAATTTGAAAGCGATTATCTTAAAACGCGGAACTTTTCTATTCGTTTTCGGACTGATTTTTTATGTTTGGTGGTTTGCCGATATTTTGCACTTTTACGGCAGTTATCTGCATATTGCGGCGTTGCTTTTATTCGTGCCAAAACGGTTTTATTTGTGGGCGGCGAGTGCAAGTATTGTGATATTTCACATTTTGCTTCTTATAATTCCATACGAAACAGGCTGGAATTTTGAGACGCTTCAATACACGGATTTTTGGACGATTACCGGTTTTTTGCGAAACACTCTTTACAACGGTTGGAATCCCGTTTTTCCGTGGCTGGGATTTTTTCTGTCGGGAATGTGGCTCGGCAGGCTTGACCGGCAAAATGCGAAGATAAAACGAAAGATTTTGTTGACGGGAATCGTTGTATTCGCTTTGGTCGAAATTTTACAAGTGTTGGCAATCCGCAGATACTTCGACGAAGATTTCGCCTTCTATTTAAACGCCGATTACATTCCGCCTTTTTTGCCGTTTATGCTCGGCACGGCAGGTTTCAGTCTTGTAATCATTACGCTTTGTATCTGTTTAGGCGAGAAATTTACAGAAAGTAATTTGCTGAAAAGTCTTTCAAAAACCGGACAAATGACGCTTACGCATTATGTCGCGCACCTGACTTTCGGAATGATAATTTTATCGTTTATCACCGGAAAAACGGACTTTAATACTCCGGATAGCAGCAATGCGGTCTCACCGATTTTTATTTTAAATTACACAATTTTCTATTATATTTTGAGCGTAATTTTCAGTATTTATTGGAGCAAAAAATTCAAAAACGGACCGCTTGAAACTTTGATGCGGAAAGTTTCGGGCTAGTATTTCCAAGCATTCAGTTTCAAAAGAATTTGGTCAATATACAAATTAATGCAAATCGTGAAACGGCTTGAAGGCAAGAAAGAAAATGAAGTAACCGTAAACGAGAGAGAAACACATTTCCAATTTAGAAACCTGCTACGATACAAGCCTAATCATAAAATTCATATATGATTGGGCTTATTTTATGAAATCTGATAATAATGATGAAAAGCGGCTGAATAATTTGGAGATTTCGACGACGAACTGTCTGCTTCTGGCATTGTCGGAATCAGAACTGAGCAAACTCCTTCCAAAAATGAAAAAGGTTTTGCTGGTTCGCAACGAAGTTCTCTACGAACCGGGCGAACATATCAAATATGCGTATTTTCTGAATGAAAATACGCTTGCCTCGATAAATTTCACGATGGAAGACGGGGCGAGCATTGAAACGAGTTTGGTCGGATGCGAAGGAATGGTCAGCATTATGACATTTCTGAGACCTGATATTTATCCTGCCGCGATCGTTGTCCAATTTGCCGGCGATGCAATGCGGATTCCTGCCGAAACTTTGCAAGCGGAGTTTAATTCGGGCGGCAGATTGCAAAGTATTCTTCTTCGTTACACTCAGGCGGCAATCGTGCAAGTCGCTCAAACCGCTGCCTGTAATCGTCTGCACTCGGTTGAGCAGAGGCTTTCCCGTTGGCTATTGACGATTCATGACCGTGTTACAGGTGAAATTCCGATTACGCATGAATTAATTTCCCTTCGACTCGGGGCTCATCGCTCAAGCGTCAACAAGGCAACCGGTCTTTTCAAGCGTGAAGGAATGATCAGATACGCACGCGGAAAGATAACTATTGTGGATCATGAAAAGCTGGGTTCGATGGCGTGCGAATGCTATAAAAGTATCAAAAGACAATTTGAACACATTCATGGAATTTGAGGTCGAAATTATTTTTCGCTATGTCGGAAACTATACAGACAGCATTTTTTTCAACTGTTACGGTATCTACTCAATTACAATAATTGCCGCCTGTCATCGTGGCGAGCGGATAACCAAAAACAGGAGAAAAAAACATCATGAAAATACACAGTTTAATTATTAAATCACTCGCAACGGCAATGACTCTGACAGCCATTCTCGTTATGACTTCCGAAGCAACTGCCCAGACGACCGAAAAAAGTCTGTATGAACGTCTTGGCGGAGTTTTTGCCATCGCGGCGGTAGTCAATCACTTCAGCGACGCAGTTGTGCAGAACCCGATTGTGGGAATGACTTCAAAGAATCCGGCTCTCAGAGAATGGCACACAAATAACTTGGGCAGATTGCCCGGACTCAAGTTTATGCGAACATTGTGGGTCTGCGAGGTCTCAGGCGGACCATTCAAATTTTCAGCAACAAAGCCGGGAAAAACTGACGTTGGACTTGAAGAAGCGCATCGCAACCTAAATATCTCGCCGGAAGAATTCGATGAGGTCGCGGCAGAACTGGGGCGAACACTTGATTTCTTTAAAGTTCCGGCACGCGAGAAAGCAGAAGTACTCGGTGCCTTCGCAGCTCATAAAAAGGAAGTAACCGCCGGCTACAAGATGAAGTAATGCCATCCGAATCTTTTCTGTAACACATCAAGAAAATTTGAAGCAACTTTTTACTGCTCCGACTGCCAAGCATTTTGCTTGACCGTTGGAGCAGTTTTTGTAAGACGATTGTTTGAACCGCTGTGAACAAAGCGATTAGCGAAAGTTATATGCAGACATTTGGGCAAAAATGGTTCGCATTCGTTTTGAAGGTAAATCCAAGAGATTTTCAAACGAATTGTAAGGTGAATAAAACTCGTTCGTCTGCGCCTTGCTGAAACGTCTGCAAATGCGGTGTGTTTATATTGCGGTGAAATCATATTTTTACGTACACTTGCCGCTATTTCAGATGGAGTCGGAATTACTTTATAACTCATAATTTTGTCTCACTTTCTCTTCGTCCTAACTGCTCTTCGTCTTGCTTTCAGTTCGTCTTTCCGTCGCTCAATCCCGCCGTCTCACTTTCAATCAACTTCCGTTTCCGCTCGATTCCCCACCGATAACCGCTCATATTTCCGTTCGCGCCGATGACGCGATGACACGGAATGACCACGGCAACGCGGTTTGTCGCACACGCGCGAGCAACTGCCCGAACAGCTTTCGGATTGCCGAGTTTTTCCGCAACTTGTTTATATGAAAGAGTTTCGCCGAACGGAATCTTTCGCAAAAGCTCCCAAACTTGCATTTGGAAAGCGGTCGCCTGCAAATCCAGCGGCAAATCGATAAATTTATTTTTACCTGAAAGATGTTGCAAAATTGCTTCGACGAATTCCTTTAAATTTTCATTATTTTCGGCAATTTCGGCTTTCGGGAATTCTTCGCGGAGTTTTGCCGATAAAAATTCGCCGCTGTCGCCAAGCGTTACGGCGCAAACACCTTTTTCGGTTCGCGCAACCAATAATTTTCCGAGTGTGCAATCCGCGATCGTAAAATTTATTTTCATACCTTTTCCGCCTGTTTGATAAACTTTCGGAGTCATTCCGAGTTTGTTTGAAACGTTTTCGTACAACGCCCGACTCGAACCGTAACCTGCTTCATAAATTGAACTTACAACGTCGTTTCCGCTTTTAATTTCAGCTTTGAATTTATCAAGCCGAAGATTTTCCGCGTATTTTTTCGGTGAAACGCCGATAATTTCTTTGAATACTTTTTGCAGATGATCCGGATTAAGTTTCAGTCGTTCGCCGATTATTTCAAGCGTAATTTCGTCTTCGGTTTCCAAAATTTCACACGCTTTGACAATCTTTTCAATCTGCGGATTTATGAAAATTTCGCTTTTCGGTTTGCACCGTAAACACGCTCGAAAACCTTTGTTTTCAGCGGTTTGCCAATCAAAGCAGAACTCTGCGTTTTCACGTTTCGGCAAACGTGCGGTACAAATCGGTCGGCAAAAAATCTTGGTTGTTTTTACGCAGGTAAAGAAAATTCCGTCAAATCGTTTGTCCTTTGTTTTAACTGCGTTCCAATAAATTTCGTTCATAGATTTCATCATAAACGCTCGCGCAAACTAAAATCTATCCGAAAATTGCGGTAGAATTTAGTTTATGAACAATGCCATCGTTTTATTTGACGGAGAATGTAAATTTTGTAACGGTTCGGTGAATTTTATTATTGAACGCGATTCACAAAAATATTTCAAATTTGCCCCGAATCAGTCGGAAATTGCCGGTGAATTGTTTCGGAAATACGAAGTTGATAAAGCCAACATCGATTCGTTGGTGCTGATCGAAGACGACCAAGTTTATCTTTATTCGACCGGAGCATTACGCATCGCTCGCAAGCTAAACGGTTTGTGGTCAATGTTTTACGGGTTTATTTTAGTTCCCGCGTTTGTCCGTGATTTTTTTTATAAACAGTTTGCAAAAGTTCGGATTAAACTTTTCGGCAAACAAGTTTCGTGTATGATGCCGACGGCGGACGTGCGGGAAAGATTTTTGGCGTAAAAAAACAGAAACCGGTCTCCCACTACCGGCTTCTGTTTAAAGTGAGGGGTTGAGGCTACCAAGTATTGGCTTTAATTTGAAAAATACGATTCAATTACCGAAATTCCGAGAAAAACTATAACTAAAAATAAAATTACAAAAATAACGCCGTAGAGTTTCGCTCCTTTTCGATGAGGGCTGTCGCGAAAAAAATAATCGCTTTTTGTCAGAAAAACATTATTGTAATAACCTGTTTTTCTTGAAAAGAACTTTTCCGAAAAATTTCCCATACAAAAATTCCGCACAAAATCTTTAAGTTCGAGATAACCTGCTTAATTGACTTAAATTATTTTGTTTCGGGGGCAAAGTATGATTGTTGAATAAAAAATGTGGATTGAAAATAGTTAAGGCTACTTATTTTTGATGGGTAACAATACTTATTTTAAGTGGTTTTTATTTTCGATGGCGAATTTCAAGAGCGAGTTTATTCCGCTGATTTCAAGTTTATTGCAGATATTATAACGGTGGCGATCGACGGTGCGGTGGCTGATAAAAAGAGATTCGGCAATTTCGCGAGTAGTTTTATGTTCGGCAATAAGCCGCAAAATCTTTATTTCGCTCGGTGTCAGAGAATTTAATGCCGGCGTTTGTTTGAGAAAATCTTTGCCGTTTTGAGTGCGTAAAACCAAATAAGTTGACATTTTCGGCGATACAAAATTTCTTCCTTTATAGACGGTTTTGATTCCACTGACAATTTCATCGATTGCCGAATCTTTCAAAATATAGCCTTTTACGCCTAAATCAAGGGCTGAATGCAACGTTGCTTCTTCGTCGTGCATAGTCAGAAAAATCACATTGGTTTCAATCTTTTTTTCACGCAGCGCGCGAACAATATCAAAACCGTTTTTTTCCGGCATCGATAAATCTAAAACCGCAACATCGGGCAGCAGCTTTTCAATTTGAGTCAAAGCCTGTTCGCCGTTGTGTGCTTCGCCGACAATTTTCAGACTCGATTCGGCATCGATCATCAACCGTAACCCGCTCAAAAAAATCGGGTGGTCATCGGCAATAAAAACCCTGATTATGCTTGTGTTTTTCATTAAATTTTAATTTCCATAATAATTTCGGTACCCTTATTTTGGTTTGATTTGACAGTAAATGTTCCTTTCAGCATCTTTGCCCTTTCCGCCATTCCGTGCAAACCAAAGCCGAAATTGTCATTGTCGCCGGTTTGGTAAAACCCGATTCCGTTATCTGAAACTATCAATTTTATCAGATTTTCAGTTCTTTTTATCGAAATTTTTGCTTCGGTCGCGTGCGAATGTTTGAGTATATTGTTCAGCGATTCCTGCACAATCCGATATAGATTTATTTCGTTTTCGGGCGATAAAATCCCGTCGATATTATCGATTTCCGTTTCAAAATCAATTTCGGCGGATTCGCCGACTTGTTTGACCATAAAACGAATCGTATTTGAAACGCCCGCTTTGTCCAAATGATACGGACTCAAATTTTTAGCCATGGCGCGGACTTCGGTCAAAGCGGCTTCGGCAGATTCGTTTATTTGCTGAACAGGCATTTGCATTTCGGTCAATTTACGAGCTTTTTGCAGACAATAGCTTGACCAATTTTTGATAACCAACAGTTGCTGACCAAGATTGTCGTGAATTTCGGACGCAATTCGCTGTCGCTCGTTTTCCTGAGCTTTGATAAGTTGACGTGAAATTCGGCTTGTTTGGCTTTTTCTCTTTCAAAATACCAGCTTCTGTATTGATAAATCGCAAGTAAAATACTGAAAAACAGTAACCAAGCCAAAATCAAAAACCACCAAGTTCGATAAAACGGCGGGAAAACTTCGATTTCAAATTCGCCGACTTCATTGCTCCAAACGCCGTCTGCGTTCGCGGCTAAAAACTGAAAACGGTAATTACCCGAAGGCAGATAAGGATAATTTACCATTCGCCGAGTTCCCGCATCAGTCCAATTTTCATCCAAGCCTTTCAGCCGGTAACGAAAGCGTATTTGTTCGGGTTTCCGAAAATTGAAGCCGGTGTAATTTATTTCCAAACTTTCATTGCCCGAAATAATCTCGATTTTCTTTGACGTATCGACCAATTTACCGCTTAGAAAAACTTCTTCGATTAACGGTTTTGGCGGCGGTAATTTTTCTTGCTTGGGGTCAATAATCACTAATCCGTTGATCATCGGAAACCAAAGTTTGCCGTCGCGGGCGCGTATTCCCGCGTTTTGATAACCGCCGTTGCCTTCGCTTGTAATCATTCCGTCGGCGGTTGTGAAAACCGTACAAAAAATAGAATTTATTTTTCCGTCGGCAAAATTGTTGAGCATTTTTCTGTTGACCGAATAAATTCCGCGATTGCCGAGCATCCAAAAATTATCGTCGTCGTCAACTAAAATGCGAGAAACAATGTCGTCGAACAAACCGTTTTGCGTCGTTATCGGGGTAAACTTCCCGTTGCGAAAACGATTCAAACCGCCGCCGTAAGTCCCGATCCAAAGCGTGCCGTCTTGATCTTCGTAAATATCGCGGACGTACTCGTTTGATAAGCCGTTTTCGGCGGTAAAATTCGTAAATTCGCCGTTTTGCAGACGGCTCAAACCGGTTGTTGTGCCAAACCACATCGCTCCGTCTCCGGTTTCGGTAATAATGCTCACAACATTTCCCGCCAAACCGTCTGCCGTCGAATACTTTGCAAGAATTGTTTTCCCGTCGGAAACAATTACTCCGTTCCCGTAATAACCGTACCAAAGGTTGCCTTTGCTGTCTTCAAACAGGCTGTTTCCGCTCTGCGATTGTGTCCACGAAATGTCGTTGTGAACGATAATTTTACGGTCTTCACCGCTTAATAAGCCCATGGAACTTGATTGCCAAAGACTTCCGTCACTTTTAACCAACAGCGAACCGCGAGCAATTGTTCTGCCGTTAAGTTTGTTATCCGATATTTGAACCGTTTCACCTTTCCGCCGACGAAAAAGCAGTTCACGGGTTGCTACCCAAACATTTCCTTCAAAATCTTCGGCAATTGAATTTACCGAAGAGGTTCCAAAAAAGTTGTCGGCGAATTTCTTATTGAAAGTCAAAGTTTGAACTCGCCGATCGGATAAACGAACCAAACCGCTGCTTACCCAGCCAAGCCATAAATTAGCCTGATTATCAAAAAAAATTCTATTTATTCCGCCTTCTTTAACTTCTTCTATTTCGGTCTTAAACGAAAAATCGGTGCTCAACGAGTATAAATTTCTGTCTCGGCTGAATCGCAATTCCCCCGTCGGCAACTCTGTAATTACCGAAGCGTTTGATTCAACGCCGAATCTCTTGATTATCTGCCTGTTTTCATCGCGGTAAATCGATAAATCAAATTTGGAACTGACCCACAGACCGCCGTTCAAACACGGTTCAATATCTAAGACAGATTCTTTGAAAGATTCATCTCGGATAAACTTTCGGTCAATTACTTTGTAAAGTTTGTCGTTTGACTTTGCCCAAATCGTGCCGTTCGTGTCCTGTCTGAATTTAAATACTCCGTCGGGCGTTTCCAATTTTTCACAGCCGCGCGAGGTGCAAATCCGAGCATTGACCGAAGCGATCAGCATCACGCCTTTATCGTCAATAAAAATATCCGTTATGCCGCGCTTATCAAAAGCCTTGCCGTCATCAAACAAGCTGAACACTCTGTTTTCGGCTTTAAATAACTCGCCTTCTTCGGTGCCGATCCAAAGAGTTCCGGTACTGTCTGTTGTCAAAGCCGTAATCCGATTACTTCTAAGTTCGGGCGTGTTTGAAGTGGTGTAAATCTTAAAGCGAACGCCGTCGAAACGAGCCAAACCGCCGAACGTGCCGATCCATAAATAACCGTCGGGCGTTTGAGCGATTGAGGTTACGGAATTTTGCGGCAAACCGTTTTCGGTCGTCCATTGTGTTTGTAAAAATCTGTTGCCGGGTATTTCTTCGGCAACTACCGAAAAGACAAAGAGCAGACACACGAAAGTTGTTAAAATAAAAAAACGCATTTTGTATTTGGATAGAAAACTATAACTTTAATTTTGTAGTAAAATCAATAACCGTGAACGAAACAACTTTTACAGCATTGGAATACTACAAACTCCGCACACTTATTTCGCGTTACGCGCAAACGCCGATGGGCAGACATTTGCTTGAAGATTTGCAACCGCTGACAAGCCGTTTGCGGTTGGAAAATGATTTACGAGCAATTTCCGAAACGATAAAACTTAACGAAGAAAAACAAGTTTCGTGGAATTTTTCCGAAATTTTCGAGCCGTTTGAGGCAATCGCAATCCTTAAAATTAAAAACGCAACGCTGGAACCAACGGTTTTGCTTGAACTTACAAGGCTTTGCAATCAAGCACTTTTTGCTCGTTCGGTAATTTCGCCCGAAAAAGAATTTGTCCCGAATTTGTGGAAAATCGTCGAAAATTTACCGAAATCTTTGTTTGAAGTGATTGCCAAAATCAACAAAAAACTGCTGCCGAGCGGTGAAATTGACGATTCTGCGTCGCCCGAACTCGCCCGAATTCGCCGTGAGCTTAATCTGCAACGCGGGCGACTGCAAAAATCTTTGGAATCGATTATGCGTTTAAATTCAACCGCGATTCAAGATGCGATCGTTACGCAGCGAAACGAAAGGTTTGTCGTGCCTGTGAAAGCAGACTTTCGCGGCAAAATCTCCGGCGTAGCTCACGGATTTTCATCTTCGGGAGCGACAATGTTTATCGAACCGCTCGAAGTAATTGAAGCAAACAATGAGCTTGCAGGTTTGAAAGCAAAAGAAGAAAATGAAATTTCGCGGATTTTATTTGCTTTAACCGAAGATTTGCGAAACGAATTACCGAATATCGAAAACGCGGTTGAAGCCGTCGCCGAACTCGATTTTGTCAAAGCAAAAGTTCAATTCGCACGAAAATTCAACGCGATTGTTCCGACAATTTCCGATGATGAAACGCTCGATTTAGTTGATGCCAGACATCCGCTTCTCGAAGAATCGCTTCGCTCTTCTTCAATGGAAAATGGAAAATGGAAAATGGAAAATTCCGGCAAAGGACTAAGGACTGAGGACAAAGGACTTAACATCGTTGCCAACAGCTTCAAACTCACCAAAAAAAATTCCGTGATGATAATTTCGGGAGCAAATGCAGGCGGAAAAACCGTTGTGATGAAAACTGCGGGTTTACTGAGTTTGATGGCGATTTCGGGTTTGCCCGTTCCCGCAACAAACGCCGTAATTCCTTTTTACGCAAGCATTTTGGCGGACATCGGCGATCATCAAAGTTTGTCGGCAAATCTTTCAACGTTCAGTTCACATATTTCAAACATCGCGGAAATGATGCAAAATTTACAAACGCCGTCGCTCGTTTTGCTCGATGAAGTCGGCACCGGAACCGATCCCGATGAAGGTTCGGCGTTGGGCGTGGCAATAGTTGATTATTTCCGCACAAACGGCTCGCAAATCATTGCGTCAACACACTATAAGGGATTGAAAATTTACGCGACCAAGGACGATGACGTGATAAATGCAAGCGTTGAATTCGACGAAAAAACGTTGCAGCCGACATATCGTTTATTAGTCGGATTTGCGGGTGCATCAAGCGGAATCGAGATTGCGAGGCGGTTCGGAATTCTGCCCGAAGTCATCGAAAAATCACGCGAAGTTTTAGATAAATCGGCACTTGAAGCAAGCGATTATTTGATGCGTTTGAAACGCAATTCGCAAATCGCCGAAGATTTGCGAATTGCGTTGGAAGAAGAACGCGAAGCAACCGCGATGAAGTATGCGTTGCTTGACATTGAAGCCGGAAAACGCGAAAAAGAACGCACCAAAGAATTTACCGCGCAACTTTCCGAAACACTCGATTCGTTTGAAAAACAAACCAAATCTTTCTTGCAAACCATTGAAGATAAAGCGTTAAAAGCGAAAATGGAGAAAGAGATTCTGACGCGGAAAGCCGAGCTTAAACGTTTTGTTTTTGAACACGAAAGCATCAGAAGAAGCGATGGCGAGAAAATTCAAATCCCTTCCGCGTTTGCCGCCGAACCGAAATTTAAGATCGAAAATCGTCCGATAATTTTAGGCGACAGAGTTTTGACGAGCTTCAATTCGGTCGGAATTGTCGAGAAAATCGACGGCGGAAACGCGGAAGTTTTAGTCGGCTCGATGCGTATGCGTGAGAAGTTGAAAAACCTGAAAGTCGTTGCTCAATCCGAAGTTCAAAGCACGAAATCGAAGGTTCAAATCGATACACAAGCAATCGACGACCGAATGGAAACCGATAATTTCACGCCCGAACTCAGTTTAATCGGCAAACGGACGAGTGAAGCGGAATATATGCTCGACAAATTTTTGGACGAATCTTATATGAGCAGTCAAAAGCAAATCCGCATAATTCACGGCTTCGGGACAGGTGCGATGCGGAATTTTGTGCAACAATTCTTACGCAGCCACGATCACGTTTCGCGTTACACTTTCGCCGAACAAAACCAAGGCGGCGAAGGTGCTACAATAGTTGAACTGAAAAGTTAAAAAGAAAATTAATTATGGCAGAAAAAATATACGGAACCAGATGGAAAGTTATTCAAGAAAAATCTGTTGATAAAAATGGAAAGGAGATTCTAAAGGATTCGTCTATTGGGAAAGGTGGACAGGCTCTTGTTTATTTAGTCGAAGATGTAAATACTAAAGAACACACGAGATATGCTCTAAAGAGATTATCAGATATAAATCGTATAGACAGATTTAAGGTAGAAAGAGACTCAATAGAAAAACTCCAACACCCTAATATTATAAAAATAGTGGATTCTGATGTAGAGGGTGAAAAACCTTACATAGTTATGGAGTATTGTGAAGGTGGAGATTTATCATTTGATAAAATTTCAGAATTACATATTGTTGATATTCTCTATATCTTTTTAGAGATTTGCATAGCAATAGGTTTTTCTCATGAAAATAATATAGTTCACCGGGATATTAAGCCAGAAAACATTTTATTCAAAGACGACATTTTCACTCCTATTATTTCAGATTTTGGAATTTGTTTCCCAACAGACAGTGGTTTTGAAAGACTAACTATTGAAGATAATAGAGTAGTCGGGACAAGATTTTACATGGCACCTGAATTTGAGAGCGGTAAAGTTAAAGAGATTCCTAAAAGTTCAGATGTTTATTCACTTGGAAAACTATTGTATTGGATGGTTACCGAAAATGTTAAAACTCGTGAAAATTATCTTTACGAAGCAGATAAAGATTTGAGGAACATATTTAAGAACGAACACGCTTTTCATTTTATTTACGAGAGAATTTTTGAAAAGACAATAAAAGAGAATCCCGATGATAGATTTCAAGATGCAAATGAACTTGCTAAAGAGGTAGAAAAAATGATTGAAGATATTGAAAATGACGCACGATACTTGGATATTCAACTTTCGCAAAAATGTATTTTCTGCAAAGTGGGGATTTATGAGTTTTATTCTGCGAATCCTTTTGTTTCATCAGATTCTTTTCGTTTATCAGAGTCAGATATTATCGATGACTTTTCGTGTATTTGCAACCATTGTGGAAATATTCAAGTATTCAAGCGAAAGTATCTCAAAACAATAATGAACTGGAAAAACTTGGCTTCAATGAATAAACCACTATTATGGAAAGTAACTTAATTTGGAACGTCGGGAAAGATTCAAACACACATTTTCCGTTCTGGTAGAACGATGCAAAAACCATGTCATAAACTCATTTAAGTCTTCATTATCATATTGTTTTCAGCACGATGAATTGTTTGCCGAACAAAACCAAGGCGGCGAAGGTGCTACAATAGTTGAACTGAAAAGTTAGGAAAACCACGCAATGTTGTCGGAAAATAAAGTCTATTACCCCGAAAAAATGAACGGCAAAGAACTTGACGAGTTTCTTGAAACGGGTTGGTATCGGATGGGACAAAGCATCTTTACCACTCATTTTATAATGCCGGAAGACCAAATGTATCGCGTTTTTTGGTTAAGGTACAATCTAAAACATATTGCTCTCGGCAAATCTCAGCGACGAATAAAAACCGGAAACCGGCAATTTGAGGTGTCGGTAAAACCGGTGGAAATAACCGATGAGATCGAAGACCTTTATACCGTTTATCAAACAGGTGTTGATTTTCCGGCAGCAAAATCTGTTTATCATTGGTTATATGGCGACGAACTGCCGTCGAATGTATTTGATACCGAATTGATTGAAATTAGAGATAAGACGAAACTGATTGCCGTTGGTATTGCCGATTGGGGTTCCGGAAGCATTGCCGGAATCATGAATTTTTATCATCCCGATTATAAAAGATTCAGTTTGGGAAAATACTTGATGATGTTGAAAATCGAGCTTGGGCAACGCAGGAATATCCAATGGTATTATCCGGGATATGTTGTTTATAAACGACCTGAATTTGATTACAAACTTTGCTTTAACAATAATGCCGTTGAAATTTTGATTCCCGAATTGGACGGTTGGCAATTATACCGGCGTGATTTGATAGACGAATTCGGAATTGTAATTTAATTGAATCAATAACCAAAGGAAAAACAAAAATATGCGATTTATAATTTTAACGGGTTTGTTGATTTTAAGTTTCCAAGTTTCGTTCGGACAGGAAAAACCGGAAGCTGAATTGTTTGATGAATTTGGGATGATAGATTGTTGTCATAGTAATTTTGATGTGTTTTTGAGTGAACTAATAGAAACAAACTCAATCGGTTATGTAGTAATTTACAAAAACAAAAATAATCCGGTTGAGAGTTATTATTACGAAGTTGCCGTAAAATCGCATTTTTTATCGAGAGACATTAACCATATTTATTTTGTTCAAGGAAAGAGCGAAGATAAAACTCGGACTGAATTGTGGAAAATCCCGCAAGGTGCTGAAAAGCCTTCTTTTGATGAAGAAAAATGGGACTACTATTTTCACAGCAAAACAAAACCTTTTATCTTTTATAGTGATTCCGAAGTTTCCGGTATTTGTATGTTTTTCAGTAATTTGTATTTTCAACTTATTTTGAACGGTAATACACACGCTTATATAAATGTTGTTATTTACTCAAATTCGCAAAAGCAATTCTTACGAAAACGAAAGGAATTGCAAAACAACCTCATCAGGAATTATGACGTTGAACAAAACAGATTAAAGTTCTTTAGGAAGCCAAAGACAAATAATGTTCTTGAAAACGCTGACTACCGGCTTGTTCCGAAAAAACAACGCAATTAGCCGTTTCCTTACTTTTACCTTTTAACTTTTTACTTTTTACTTGAACAAATGCACTATCCGCAATACTTTATTGATGAATTGAAAACGCGAGCCGACATTGTGCGGATTGTGGAGATGTTTGTTCCGCTCAAGAAAAAAGGGACGAACTTTTGGGGAAATTGTCCGTTTCACGGCGAAAAAACTCCTTCGTTTTCGGTTTCGCCCGCGAAAGGCTTTTATAAATGTTTCGGTTGTTCAAAATCAGGAACGGCGTTTAATTTTTTGATGGAAATGGAAGGCTTGAATTTTCCCGAAGCCATTAAACGAGTTGCCGAAATTTCCGGTGTAATGTTGCCCGAACCTGTTGACGATGAACAGTTTAAGAAATCTAAAAAGAAATCGGACGAACGCAAAAAACTCGCCGACGAAGTTATCGAGCTGAATCAGCTTGCACTCGAATTTTGGGAATGCGAACTTGCCGAATCAAACAATGATGCGAACAAAGCACGCGAATATCTGCTCAATCGCGGTATTACCGAAGATACGCAAAAAACTTTCCGAATCGGTTACGCGCCCGAAACTTGGGATTCGATTATGAATCTTTTAAAAGAAAAAGGCGCGGACGATAAACTCATCGCTCTCTCCGGTCTTGTTTCCGTAAACGAAGAAAAGAAACGCACATATGACCGTTTTCGCGGACGACTTATCTTTCCGGTTTTGGATGTAAACGGCAAACCAATCGCGTTCGGAGCCAGAATTTTGGACAAAGGCGAGCCGAAATATCTGAATTCGCCCGAAACTCCGGCTTATGTCAAAGGAAATAATCTGTACGGATTGTTTCAAAACAAGGCGGAAATCAAGCGGCAAAAGTTTGTAATTTTGGTCGAAGGTTATTTGGATTTAATCTCACTTTATCAATTCGGCGTAAAAAATACGGTCGCAAGTTTGGGAACTGCGTTCACGTCTGAACAAGCTAAACTTTTATCGCGGTTTGCTCGTAAAACAGTTGTGAATTATGATGGAGATAGTGCAGGTGTGAAGGCGGCGAGAAGAGCTGTCGAACCATTGTTGGCGGAAGATTTCGAGATAAAGGTTTTAATTTTACCAAACGGGCAAGATCCCGATGATTTTATCCGAGCCAACGGTTTAGAAAGTTATAATCAACAACGCGGAAACGCTTCTCCACATCTCCAATTCGTTTTACAAAATGCCGTGCGGGAACGAAATCTTAGTTTGGCGAGGCAAAAAGCCGAAGCAATCGAAGATGTGTTGCCCGTAATTTCGGCTGTACGCAATTCGATTCAGAAACGTGAATCTTTTGACCAAGCGATGAATTTTTTGCGGGTTGAAAACGAAGCGTTAAAGCGCGAGTTGTGGAAAACGATAAAGCTGGGTGCAAATTTTGATTCGGAAGTGATTCGGCGAACCGTTTCGAGTGTTACGCAAATCCGTGTAACCTTTGCCGAACAAAGGCTTTTGGAACTTTTGATAAATGATGACGAACTGCGTCAAGTAATTTTGCCGCAGTTTGAAGAGACTGATTTTGAGGCACTGGCGACCGCTTCAATCTTTCGCGCATTTTTGACAATTCAACAAAACGGCGAACAAATCAACGCGGAAAAACTGACAAACTCGGTTTCCGATGATGCGATTGCAGAAGACTTTTTGCCGTTGTTGCTGATGAACGAACCTGCGCGAGCCGAAGGTGAAGCGATCGATGAAGTGTTGGCTGAGGCAGAACGATGTTTTATAACTTTGCGGCTGATGGCGATTTCAAACCGAATTGCCGAAATCAGCCAAGAACTTTCAAGCGTTGAACAAAGCGGAGATTTTGAACTGCTTCAACGTTTGTCCAATGAGCATATTGAACTCGGACGAATGAAACACGGGCTTGAACTAAACCTTTCGCCCAATAATTAAAACAACGATTTTGCCCGATTTACAATCTAATTTTATATGACTGATTACGAAGAAAAAGATGATTTAGTTGACCGATTGCTGGAACTCGGTCGAGATAAGAAAAATTTCCTGACATACGATGATTTGAATCGTGAAATTCCCGATTCGATGGTTTCGCCCGAAGATTTGGAGGATGTTTTGCAACGGCTTGAAGGTTCGAGCGTGGCGGTCGGAAATTCCGATTCCGCATTGCTTGAATCTGCCGCGAGTTTATCGACCGACGGCGTTGATTCCGACGACGACGAAGAACTCGATTTAGACCTTTCCGCCGGAACTTTGGATAAAACCAATGATCCTGTCAGGCTTTATTTACGCGAAATGGGCGTTGTGCCGCTTTTGACGCGCGAAGGCGAAGTGGTTATTGCCAAACGCATCGAACGCGGACAAATCCGTACCCAAAAATCGATTTCACGTTCGCCGATCGCGGTCGAAGCGTTAATCAAAATCGGCGACGAGTTGAAAGCAGGCAGAGCCGGCATTCGCGACACCGTTTCATTTTCGGAACAAGCCGAGCTTTCAGGCGAAGAAGACAAAGCCGACGAGTATTTGCGGTGGACAATCGAAGGCATCGAAAATGTCAAAGTTTTGTTCGACGAAGCGTTGGCGGCTTTCGGGAATTTGCGCGAAGAACAGCGAAAAGCGAAAGGAAAATCGACCAAAAAACTGCTTCACTCCAAACGCGAAGTGGCGAGAATGCGTCTGGAAATTGCCACTGAAATCAAAAATTTGAACTTGACGGAAAAAGCGCGTCAAAAACTGATTAACTCGATTCGGATTATTTCAAACGAAATTCGCAAGATTGAAAAAGATAATCGAAAATTTGAAGATCGGCTCGAAGGCAAACTGACGGCGGACGAAAAGAAAGAAATAAACGCGAAAATCACGGTCAAGCGTAATCGTTTAATCGAGATTGAAGGCAATTATCACATTGCTCCGATTGACATAAAACGCGCGTTCACGGCAATTACCATCGGCGAATCTGAGACGAATCAAGCCAAACGCGAACTGGTTGAAGCAAACTTGCGGCTCGTTGTTTCAATCGCGAAAAAATACACGAATCGCGGTTTGCAGTTTTTGGATTTAATCCAAGAAGGCAACATCGGTTTGATGAAAGCCGTTGATAAATTTGAATGGCGACGCGGCTATAAGTTCTCTACTTACGCAACTTGGTGGATTCGGCAGGCAATTACGCGGGCAATCGCCGACCAAGCGAGAACTATCAGAATTCCCGTCCATATGATTGAAACGATCAACAAACTGATTCGCACGAGTCGGGCGTTGGTGCAAGAATTGGGACGCGAACCGAGTTCTGAGGAAATCGCCAAGAAGATGGATATTCCGGTTTCAAAAGTGCGAAAAGTTCTGAAAATCGCTCAAGAACCGATTAGTTTAGAAACACCAATCGGCGAAGAAGAAGATTCGCATCTCGGCGATTTTATCGAAGATCGCTCGATTTTGAATCCGGCGGAAAGCGTTACGGTAATGAATCTGCGAGAAATCACGGACGAAGTTTTGGCAACGCTCACGCCGCGTGAAGAAAAAGTTATCAAAATGCGTTTCGGACTGGGAAACACCGGCTCGGAACACACGCTCGAAGAAGTCGGGCAACATTTTGCCGTAACCCGCGAACGCATCAGGCAGATCGAAGCCAAAGCATTACGGAAACTGCGGCATCCTTCGCGGTCACGAAAATTGAAGGCGTTTTTGGAAGGTAAAGCCTAGTAATTTGCGATTTTAGATTTGCGATTTGCGATTGATTTTTCGATTGCGAGTCGCTTTTTTTTGTTTCGAAGGTTTATCCTTTTTGCTTTCTCGAATTAAATGAAACGATGAGAAAAAGCGGTTTGCGACTTTTGATTCCAAATCTCTTCGATTCTTCACAGCTAAACATAGTATAAAAACCTGTTGTCCCACGTCAATCATTATACCTTTTGCATTTTGGTTTTTATATATAACTTCGCGAGTTGGAAAACCATCAATTACTATGAAACGTTCAGCAAAATCGTGGTCGTCATCACCGCCAACTAAAAACTCCAATCCGCCAAGTTTTTCCTTAGGAATCTCGTTTATACTTTTATCGCCATGTTTATAAGTTGTTGCATACACTAAAAAAGCCATTTTATGGGTAAATCCGCCGAACACTCGAATTGACTTCATCGATTGCTCTTCTTTGTATTGATCTTTGTCTTCTTTTAATCGAACCGGAACTTCAATCGAGAATGTTTTGTCAGGTGGTGAAAATAATATTCTTTCTGCTTGAACCTTTGTATTTTGTATTCGTTTTTGGGTTTGAGAAACCGCGATATTAAAGGTTGAAAAAATGATAATTGTCGCTACTGATAAAAATTTACTTTGCATAGATTGAATTACCTCTCGCAAACAAAACTATCAAATTTATTTACTCATCAAGTTGTCGGTTGTTACACTTTTTGCAACTGTAGCAATTACAAAAAGAGTCTTTCCACACGCGGACGCAGCCAGTTTTCTATTTCGTCAACTTTCCAAGCGTCTGATTCAACAGCTAACGACATTTCGTATAATTCTTTTGAAGTTGCGATAAGCTCAAAACCGTTGCGAAACAGAAATTCGTCCATCAAAAAACTAGCAGTTCGTTTGTTTCCGCCTGTCCACGGATGATTTTTGATAAAGCCGAAAACTAAAGTTGATGATTGTCGAATAATGTCGGCATTTTCGTAAACTGCAGCGTGTTTCGGACGAGCCAATGCGGATTCAATTAAATCTCTGGTTTCCACGCCAAAACGAGTTTCGCCCCAAGTTTTCATCAAGGCGAAATGCAAATCAACGGCTTCGACAAAATCAAGATAAATGATATTTTCAGCCGTCAATTCCTTCAATCTCCTTCATAAAATCACCGTATTTGTTGATGAATCTTTCGGCGGATTGTTTTGCTTTCTCGCTTGGGCGAATAAATGAACCTTGAATTGCTCCGTCTTTTACGGTCAAACTTGCAAGTGTGCCGATTGCAAAACCTTCGCGTGAACAAAGTTCTGCGGGCAATTCTAAAATCCAAGTATCTTTTTCTACACTAACCGTTTTAATCTCACTCATTTTTCTCACCTGAAACGTAGTTTAACTCAGTTTATCGCAGCGACAAAATACTTTCTTGCTTTCAGCTGTCGTAGACAGCGACAGCATAAAGCCCGGTTCGTAAGAGCTGGGTTAAAACCGGCAACCACGCAAGCCCGTGAAATCGGGCGACAGAAACGTACAATTATGTTTTCCGCCGCAGTCTTCGACAGCTTGAAACTGTTGTAAATAAATAACCTAGCGTTTCGTCAAACTTCACGCTAGGCTTTATGCCGGCACCGATTACATCGGCTCAATACGAAATATTTTACCCTTTAACCTTGCACCGCTAACCCTTTTAAAGTTTTATCCAACCACATATTACTCAATTTCTCTTGAATTGAGTTTGCCTTTAACCTGTCGTTCAAGTTCTTAAAATCGACAAAATCAAGATGCTGATCTTGGTTAAAGCACGAGAAAATAAACGATTCTTCGCCCGTGTGCGGGTTGACGTGGCGTTGCAGACATTGGGCGCAAACTTCTTTCATCATACATTGCATCGGGCTGTTGATTGAACCGATTGCCGTGTGATTTTCGTTCAAATACGGCTTCAACGTGGTGTAACGCGATTCCTTAACACCGTTCATCATTCTGTCGGAACCTATTGCAATGATTCGGTTTACGTCTTTTAAGTTTACAGTTTGATTGCCCAAATTCCCTTCCGCGTAAGCAATCATTGCTTGCACGATGTTGCCGCGAAAATGCGAATCTTGCGGACGATTCGGCGTAATTTCTGTGCCGAAATCGGTTGCCCAAACAACTTGGTCGGTCGCATTTTCAACATCTTCGCGTTTGAATAAATCGGCTCCGTCTTTGTAACCGGCAAAATAAATTACCTTGTTGTGATGCTCACGCAACGCCTTCGCAATCGAGAATAAAACCGCGTTTCCGAGTCCGCCGCCGGCAAGCAAAACCGTTTCGCCTTCGGGAATTTCGGTCGGCGCTCCGGTCGGTCCCATGACGACAACTTCTTCGCCTTCTTTCAGTAAATTACACAACCGCGACGACGTTCCCATCTCCAAAACAATCATCGAAAGCAAGCCGTTTTCCTTATCAACCCACGCACCTGTCAACGCCAAACCTTCCATCATCAATTTTTTACCGCCGACTGTCGGAGAATTTCGTTCAAAATTCTGCATTCGGTAAAATTGTCCCGGTTCAAACTTTCTGGCTTGCAACGGTGCTTTGACGATTACATCAACGATCGTCGGCGTTAAACGGTCAACTTTGACGACATATGCCCGCAATTCCGCGTCGAGATTTGCTTCCAATTTATCGAAAATTTGGTCGCGTTCGGCTTGCGGTAATTCTCCGCGATTTGCCAACTCATCGGCGAAAATTTCGACAACTTTTTCGTAGCCGTGTTTCGCGGAAGCCATTGCTTTTACTACGTTTCCGGCGTATGTCGGATGATTGTCGCCGTAATAACTGATAAATTTCCCGTCCTGTTCGTAAGACGTGAAAAAGCCCGATTTTGATTGTACGACGTGCGGTTTTCCGTCAGCATTTTTGACGACTTCGTACGGTTCAAAAAACTGTTTCCACTCATCAAGTTGAAAAGTTCCCGGATATTCGCGTTCGTAAATCACATTCGGAGCAGTTCCCGCCGCAACGCAAACGGTTCGTGCCGGAAATTCGACCATTTCGCCCGTGTTTTCAAACTTGCCTTCGTTGTAGCTAACTCGTTCAAAAACAAGAGCTTGCACGGCGGAAAAATCATCGGGAATCGCCGCGTTCGGGTTCATCAATTCAATAAAATTTATGCCTTCTTCTAACGCTTTGTGAACTTCTTCGTGGTTCAGGCGATACGCCGGAGAATCTTGCATCCGTTTGCGGTAAACAAGCGAAACTCCGCCCCAACTTTGCACCAACGGCACAAAATTCGGCTGTTCGTCATTCGCTTTCGCCCGTTCGCGTTCGGCACGGATTGCCCGACCGTGTGTCAAAAATTCGTCTAAAACTTTCTTTTCTTCATCGTCAAACGGTTTCAACGCGGATTCTTCGCCGAATTCCTCGACAATCGTTTCGTATTTATCCAACATTTTTTCGACTTGAACCGGATAATACGCGAAAATTTCGGTTGATGTATCAACGCCCGTCAAACCGCCGCCGATGACAACAGCAGGCAGTCGGACTTGCAGATTCGAGAGCGTATCTTTCTTAAAAGCACCCGTAAGTTGAAGTGCCATAAGGAAATCAGACGCTTGACGAATGCCGCGAATCATATTATTTTTCATCTTCACGATGGTCGGACGACCCGCACCTGTGGCGATGGCGATGTGATCGAAACCGAAATTCCACGCATCTTGAATCGTCAAAGTTCCGCCAAAACGGATGCCGCCGTAAGCCCGAAAACGTCTGCGTCTGGTCAACAACATTTGCAACATCGTCAAAAAGTTTTTGTCCCAACGAACCGTAATTCCGTATTCCGAAACTCCGCCGAAACCCGACAAAATCCGTTCGTCCAACGCTTCTTTAATATCGCTGACTTCTTTAATCGGCTTATTTATGAGCAACGGATTGATCGGCTCGATTTTCAAACCGTCCATTCCGACCACGCCGAAACCTTCGTTTAAAAGATAGTGCGAAAGCGTGTAACCCGCAGGTCCAAGCCCGACAACCAAGACGTTTTTTCCGTTATACGGCAACGCGTAAGGACGTTTCGCGTTAAGCGGATTCCAGCGTGTGAGCAGCGAATAAATTTCAAAACCGTACGGCAAATCAAGCACATCGGTCAGCACGGAAGTTTCGGCAAGCGGAATGTTGACAGGCTCTTGTTTTTGGAAAATACAGCCTTTCATACAATCGTTACAGATGCGGTGACCTGTTCCCGCACACATCGGATTGTCGATTGTAACCAACGCCAAACCGCCGATTGAATCACCGTGTTTTTTGACCAAATGCATCTCGGAAATCTTTTCGTCCAACGGACAACCTTCCGTTTTTATACCCAACGGATTCTTTTTCGGCTTGCCGTCGGTTTCGCGTAAACCTGTGCTGCAACTGTCTTTAGAGCGTTCGTGGCATATCAAACAATAATCGATTTCGCCCAACGCCTCACGCATTGTGCCGCGATCATCGGTTAATGTAAAACCGTCGCGGCGGCGTAATTTCGGTGTTTCAAAGTAAGTTTTTTCGGGCAGATTTTCGTTCCGCGTGATGTGTACGAGGTTCGCGTAATCCATCGCTTGGGGAACTTTGAAAGCGTGAAAATGTTTAGATTTTTTGTGAAAATGATACGCTGACCATTTTTCCAAAACTTCCAAATTTTCTTCGCCGAGTTTTTCAAACAATGTCGCAACAGACAACTCTTCGTCCGCAATTTCAACGTTAAAGTTAGTTTTTTGCAACTCCAATTCCGCATCTAATTCGGTTATATCAAACGAATTAACAACTTCGGCGTTGTATTTTTTGGCGGCTTTTCTTTGCACGAAAAACTTGTATTTCCAAATCGGGTTATCGGCGTTTATTTTGTGTTGAAGTTCGTGATATTCGGCTTCGATGTGAAATAATCTTGCGATGAAATCAGACAAAAACGGTGCGGAATCGGTTAATATTTTCGATTCGATTTTTGATTCGTAATTTACGCCGCGAGCTTTTACATACTGCGTTAAAACATCGTGAAGTTCCGCGTTTTGCGTTTGTAAATCTGCGTAAAAAGCCTCACACAGGTCTTTAAGTTTTTCGGGTTTTTGCAGATCCGAAAAGTTGAAATTGCCGATGCCGAGTTTGAAGTCGTTTGTTTTTAATTCCGCTGCTGTCATTGTTTTATTTCCGCTTACTAATCTAAATAACGAGTTTAACATTTTGAGAATTAACTTCAAAATTAGGCAAAAATAAGTTACGGTTGCAAAAACTATGCAGAAAACTAATGTCCGGACTTATCAAATAAAAGTTGTAACCATTTTGGCGGAAAACTTTTACAACTCAGGCAACCAAATCCGAGTTTGTTTAATCCTAAGACTGTAACCGAACTGTCAACCGATTAAATTGGCAATTTGCAACAGTTTTAAGCTCCGTCATTTTGATGAAAAACGTTGTAGAATCTCTTGGTAGCGTATTAGGCAAACTCAAATACTCTATTTTCGGAAAAACTAAAAAAGGTGAAAAATTAAAGTTATGAAAAAAGTACTTACCCTGTGTTTTTGTGTCGGATTGATATGCGCAATCCAAATTTCGGCGGTTGCTCAAACAAAATTCAAATTAGTAGCAACAAAAAAAACCTCGACAATGGAGAAAGAAATGAACGAAGCCGCTGATTCAGGTTATCGTTTTGAAGGATTTAACGGCGGAGAAACAATGTTCGGCGGAAGAGAAACGGTGGCAATTCTTTATGCTTCGGGCAATGCAAAAGCAAAATATAAATACAAATTGCTGGCGACCAACAAAACTTCGACGATGCAAAAAGAACTGCAAGAATTCGGCGATGCAGGTTACGAATATAAAGGACAAGGTGTTTTCCAAACGACTTTCGGCGGAAACGAAGTTGTGATTATCTTGGAAAAAGATTTATCGATAACCGAAATTACGAGGCATGAATATAAACTTTTTGCCACAAATAAAACCTCGACAATGGAGAAAGAGTTAAATACGATTGGCGATCAAGGTTATAAATTTGTCGGCATAACCGTTGCCGACACCTCGTTCGGCAGCAAAGAAGTTGTGGTAATTACACGAAGACTTCGCTGATTTAATCAACCATAAAACAATAATCGCCGCCGATTTTAGCGGATAGCGCAGATAAATTAAAAATCTGTCTTATCCGAACAAATCGGCGGCGAATTTATTTGCCCGCAACTTTCACGATTACCGAAATTTCTTTATTTTGTTTTCGATAAAACTTACGAAACCAATCATTGCCGTCAGATTGACAATAATTCCAATCAAAATTGCGGCTGCCGGATTGTTCGTTGCTATCAATGTTCCAATCGAAAAAACGAATCCGAAAGGAAATGTCAGGCAATAAAACAAAGCTGAGATTTCTATTTCCCCAACAAAAACATAAACGTAAATTGTATAGCTGACAACGGAAAAAACAATAACTGAAATTATTGAATAACCAATCGCAGTTCGACTGATTTGGTTTAAAAACAATCGGTAAACTGCAATTCCGCTCAGGCAAGGAGCAATGACAAGCCCGATAAATAAAAGTATGTAAACCGGCGCGGCGGGAAATACCGCGTGAAAGAATAATAGCATCGCATTGTTTCTCCGTTAAATTTTACTGTTTTGATTAGCCGTACTTTTAGGCTGCCGATAATTTAAATCCCATAGTTTTGAAAATAAATCGAAGCAATCCATACCATAATGCTCCGCAAATTATTGCTAGAATGCCTGCCGGCAAATAACACAAACCTAACAATATAATCGGATATCGTCCGGAAGGCAGAATATGCGACAAAACGTACATATCCCAATATAAACAGAAAACAATACCTGAAAATATTGAGCCGGCAAGTAAATTAAGCCCGCAAAATGTGTCGATCCAACTTTGCGGTTCTTTCGATTGATTAGTTGTTTCGTTTGCGGCTGTCAGACTGTGCAGACAGTTTTTACAAACGGTTGCAGTCGCCAAAGTGATAAATCCGCATTTCGGGCATTTATTTGAATTCATTTTATTCTCCTTTAGAAAACGGAAAGCGGGTTGGAAGTAGTCAAGGAACAGGCGTTTTGGGTAACTGCCTGTTTTTATAATATCATTTTGTGCTGTTTGCCGGCAATAATTTCTTTTACGATCAGGTTTTCAATCTCATACGCCAACCCGCAATCACACGCAACTTCTTTTATGTCAACACTTTCATCAAACTTATAAAACAACAATCCGCACTTACAAACCGCACCAATCGAACGTGCCGGCGAACCAACAACGAGGTGAAAATCAGGCACACTTTTCGTGACAAGCGAACCCATTCCGATCATTGCCCAGCGTCCGATGGTTAGATCGTTCCCGATTGTGCAACCTGCTCCGATAGTTGCACCTTCACGCACGAGAGTTTTGAGCGTGTGTTCATCAGGTTCGGACGGTCGCAAGGTTTTAAGGTCGGGAAAAGTCGCACGCGGAAAACGGTCGTTGGTGAATGTTGTCGCGGCGGAAATCATTACGCCGTCTTCAATCGTAACTTCGGCACAGATATAAACCATGGCGTTGATTTTGACGCGGTTGCCGATTTTCACGTCGTATGCGATATAACTCTTTTCGCCGACGATACATTCTTCGCCGATGCTTGCCCCGTGGCGAATATGAACGCTGTCCCAAACGCTTGTGCCTTCGCCGATTGAGACGTTTTCTTCGATAATTGCTGTCGGATGGATTTTAGGCATATATTTTTTAGCCACGAACAAACACGAAAAGACACGAAAAAAATCAATAAACAAGGCGTTCGTGCGATAAGCCTTCTTTGCCGAAATTTAGGATTAGTGCAAGTTTATGTCCGGTTGCTTTTAGATAATTCAATGTTTGAGCCATTTCGTATTTCGTAATTCTATCAATAGTTTTGAGTTCTAAAATAATTGAATCTTCAACCAAAATGTCCGCAATATAATTGCCGATAACTCGACCGTGAAAATTAACTTTGATTGGAACTTGCTGTTCAGCTTTGATTCCATCCTCTTCCAATAAAACCATCAAAGCGTTTTCATACACTTTTTCAAGAAATCCATAACCAAGCTCTTTTCTAACCTGAATCGCCAAACCAACAATTTGATAAGACAAATCTTTGTATATAATTTTCTCTTCCATATTTTAGCCGCGAACAAACACGAAATATCACGAAAATAAGAATAAGAAAAAACGTCCGATTATTCTATACTCGTTTTATTTTAATGCTGCCTTTTAAATCATTTTAATATTTCTTTTGTCTTTTTTCGTGTCTTTTCGTGTTTGTTCGTGGCTAATCTATTTCTTCGCGGTTTCCTTTTTTTCAACCACCGTTTGCCACAGATTTTGATTGAGCGATTTGTAAGCCGCTTCAATTACCTGCACCGATGCGAGTGCGTCCGCAGGTTTGATGAGCAATTCTTCTTCGCCTTTTAACGCCTTGGAAAAATTCTCGATTTTGCCTTTGAACGAAGCAACTTTGTCGTAGCCTGAGCCGAAAACTGTCCAATCGGGCGACGAATTTAGTTTGTATTTCGATTCACGCCAACCGATGTGCAAAGTTCCGCCGGTGCCGTAAACGCTGATAAAGTTTGGCAATTCTTTGTTGATTCCCCAAGTTAAATCGACGCTTGCGGTAATTCCGCTTTTGGTTTTCGCCAATAATTTGACGTTTTCATCAACCGATAAATCTTGCGTTGAACCTGCTTCGACCGCCAAAATCGATTCAATCCCGCCGAGGAAAAATCGGATAATATCAACCGAATGCGTGCCGTTATCGATCAAAACGCCGCCGCCTGAAACTTCTGCGTCAGAATTCCAACGCTTCGACATATCAACTTTTGCCGTGAACGCATTTTCAAACTGGACGACATCACCCAAAATCCCTGAGGCAACAATTCCCTTCGCGGTAATCACATCGTCGCAATAGCGGAATTTTGAAGCCATCGTAAATTGAACGCCGTTTTTCTCGGCTGTTGCAATCATAGTTTCAGCTTCGGCAACCGTCAAACACAAAGGTTTTTCGCATAAAACAGGAGCTTTGCGTTCCATAAAATAGCAAGCAATTTCAAGATGCGATTTCGGCGGTGTGCAAATAATTACCGCATCAAGCGTTTCGTTTTCAGCCAAAGTTTTGTAATCAGTATATGATCTCCCGCCGACAATTTCCGCCAACGCTTTCGCCGATTCTTCACGCACGTCCGCGATTGCAACTAGCTGACAACATTCGCTTTGCGTAAATGCTTGGGCGTATGCCTGGGCGATACCACCGGCTCCGATAAGTCCGAATTTAAGTTTTTTCATAAGATTTTATTCACCACAGAGACACAGAGATCACAGAGTTTTTTGATTTTGACTTCTCGCAAACTTGATAATTGATGTTGGAATGCCAAACAAAGGAGCCGCAAATGCAGCAAGAACAAATCCTGTAATGTGATCTGGAATCGTAAAAAGAACAACGACACATAATGGAATATACCAAATGCAACTCCAATACAAACTTTTCCAAATCAACTCAAAAAATTTCATTTATTCTCCGTGTTCTCTGTGTCTCTGTGGTGCAAATTATTTTTTACTGACAACTTTCCTTACCGCAAACCACACAAGTTTTATCGCTTGCAACCGCGTCCGCAATTTTTACGGACTCAACTGCTTCACGAATCGAATCAGCCAAAAACATCGCGTGTTCTTCGGTGTATTTTTCGTTAATCGGCAAAACTAAAACGTCGTGCAAGCCTTTGATTGTGCCTTGAAAATGGTCGTCGTTGTAATCAACGGCTTCGGGACGTGCCAAATTGAATGGAAAATGCGAATCGCCGAGCGTGTTTTGATCGCGGAAAACCATACATTTATA
This sequence comes from Acidobacteriota bacterium, assembly GCA_031430435.1. Lineage (GTDB taxonomy): Bacteria > Acidobacteriota > Blastocatellia > Pyrinomonadales > Pyrinomonadaceae > JANNVK01. The sequence continues at coordinate 69,884 of JANPBM010000018.1, read as the reverse complement.
CGCAGGTTTGACGACGTATCGCGGTGCGGAAGCAACATCGTAAACCTTCAACGCTTTTGCCAGTCCGACCGAACCGTCGGCAATTTTTGTATCATCAACCCGCAAACAATATTTCCAATAAACGTGCGTTGCATTGGCGGCAGGTTTGTAAACTTCGATGCCGTCAATATCCGCGAGTTTTTCGTCTAAAATCTTCGCCATTTTTTGTCGTTGAGCCACACACGCATCGAGTTTTTTCAACTGTTCACACGCCAAAGCCGCTTGTAATTCGGTCATTCTGTAATTTAACGCGATAAAATAATGATCGGGATTCGGGTCGCCGTAACCCCACGCTTTGTTGATGCAAAGATATAATTTTCGTGCCAATTCATCATCATTCGTAACAACAATTCCGCCTTCGCCCGTTGTCATGTGTTTGCCTTGTTGGAACGAAAATGCCCCGATCTTCCCAATCGTGCCGACATATTTTCCGTCAACCGTCGCCAGCGGAGATTGTGCCGTATCTTCAATTACAGGAATGCCGCGAGCATCGGCAAGTTCCATAATCGGCTTCATATCGCACGGATTTCCGAAAAGATGCGTAACAATAATCGCCTTTGTTTTCGGCGACAAAACTTTTTCGATTGTCTGTGCCGTCACGTTCAAAGTTTTCGGGCAGACATCCGCAAAAACCGGAATCGCACCTTGATAAACGATTGGCGTTAAAGCTCCCATATCGGTAATCGAAGTGGTGATAATTTCATCGCCCGGATTCGGGTTAATCGCCGCGATTGCAACGTGAACCGCCGCCGAACCTGAATTGCATGCGTAAGCATATTTCACGCCCATTCGTTTGGCAAATTCCGTTTCAAGTTGTCTGCCGAATTTGCCTTTGGTCGTGATTAAAACGCCTGATTGCAACACTTCCGTAACCGCGGCAATTTCTTCCGCCCCGAAAGTTCTGCCCGAAATATCTTGGTCTGATGGTAATTTCATGATTGCTTTTTCTGCTGTTGGACTCATAATTTTTTATATTTTTTGCCGCGGATTTCGCGGATAACGCGGATTATTTTATTGATTTTTCATATCCGCGTTATCTGCGTTAATCCGCGGCTAATTTTCTTTATTTAGAAGATATTTTGACTTCATCCTCAGTTAAAGAATGTTTAATTGTTTCATTTTTCCCAAAAAATCTTTGTTTTGATAACTTTGAGAGTAATTTCAAGTGTCCGAAAATCGTCCGAACGGTTTTCATTTTAGAAAATCCGAACAAACGAACTTCTAAAACTGTCGGATACTCAATAATCTTCCCGCCCGACAAGTCTAATCTTCCCAACATTTCCGCCACGCCGAGAAAACCTTTTTCCGCAATCGGCAGGTTCACGACCGAACTTCGACGATAAACTCGAAAACAGCTTGTGAACGTCGAAAGTTTTGTGTGCAACGTGCGGGCGTATAAAAATGACGCGCCTTTCGACAAAAATAAACGCCATTCGGGAACATTCCGCACGCCGCCGTTTTTATGGTAAGGCGATGCCGTAACCATATCAACGTCATCAGTTAGCAACGGAATCATTTTCGATAATTCGTGCGGATCGTAGGTGCAATCGCAATCCATCGAGCAAACAATTTCAGTTTTCGCTTCACGCAAACCTGTCATTATTCCCGCCGCAACACCTTGATTTGTCTCGTGTCTGACGATTTTAACGTTCGATTTTTTGCCGAAAAGTTCATGTAAAACTTTGAAAGTATTGTCTTTACTGCAATCATCGACAAAAATAAAATTCGTTTCGTAACTTTCGTTCAATTCGGCTTCAACGCTCCGCAAAGTGTTGGCAAGATACGGCAGAGATGATTCTTCGTTATAACAAGGAATCACAACGCTCACGGTTTGATTTTCAATTTTAGATTTTCGATTTTCGATTTGAAGAAGCGGTTCTTCAATTTTTAATTTTTCATTTTGAATTTTTAATTCGTTTTCAATTCCTAAAAACTCGCTGACATTACGAAATTCATACTTTTGCAAGATTTCTTTGATAATCCATTCCATTTTGTCGAGTTTGCGATAATGGCGAATTTGATTAAATTTCGAGGCGGCGTTTATTCGCGGTTGTTCGGGGTCAATTTCCCAAACGTGAAAATACATCACAAAAGGTTCGGCGAAAGAATTTGTCCAATCGCCGACGGCTTTCCGCATCAGCGTATATGGAATTTGGCGAAAATAATTGCCGCCGGAAATCGGTAAAAGTCCCAAACCGATGTTGCGCGTCGAATACGGAAACTCCCAAAGAGCCTTGCCGTCGGCGTGAATTTGATGTGTAAAGCGTTTATTTTTTTTGTCCTTTCGATTTGGTAAAAACGATGCGTCATAAACAAAACCTTCTTCGGCGAGAACGTCGAAAACCCACGAATCTTTGGCAAAATGAAGTTTTTCCGCACTGCGATAACCGACAATTTTTTGTCCGCAAGCATTTTCCAACGCTTGATTTGTGCGGCGTAAATCTTCGCGGAATTCATCGGCGGTGAGGTTTTTCAAACTGCGGTGATAAAAACCGCGACTGGCAACTTCGTGTCCGCGAACGACAATTTCACGAATCAATTTCGGGTTTTGTTCGGCAATCCAACCGAGAACAAAGAACGTTGCTTTGGTGTTTAACGAATCAAGCAAATCTAATGTTTTCAACGTGTTACGTTCGTATCGCGGCTCAAAATTAGACCAATTTCGCTGTTGAATCAAATTTTCAAACGCTCCGACGTGAAAATAATCTTCAACCAAAACGGTCAATAAATGTTTTTGCGGATTTTGAGCCATAGCCGTAATTGTGGATTTAAAGTTAAAAATTATGTGTGGATTTCGGAATCCGGAATTTGAAATCGCTCTAGAATTTGTGATTTGCGATTGCTTCAACAATTCGTCTGGCGGCATTGCCGTCGCCAAAAGGATTTTGGACTCTTTTAACCGACTTTATCCACGTTTCGACCGCGTAATTTTCCGTCAGCATATTTCGTAAACTGTGCCGATTTCCGCCGACAAGTTTGGCAACGCACGCATCGATTGCTTCGGGGCGTTCGGTATTTTCACGCAAAATCAGCAATGGTTTTCCTAAACTCGGAGCTTCTTCTTGCACGCCGCCCGAATCTGAAATTATCAGCCACGCTTTCTTCATCAACGCAATAAAGTCAATGTAATCAGTCGGTTCGATTAAAAATATACGGTCCTGGTCGGCTAAAATTTCGTCGGTAATTTGGCGAACATTCGGATTCGGATGAACAGGAAAAATTAAGCAAGTATCGGTTTGTTTGGCAACAAACTGTTTTAATTGTAACAGATTTCCGCTCATTTTGTTACCAAAACTTTCGCGGCGGTGGGTGGTCAGCAAAATCCGCTTCAAACCGGTTGTTTGTTCAATCAGTTTTAAGATTTTTTCGCTCGGCACAGCGGTTTTGCCGATAAAATTAAGCGAATCGACGACCGGATTTCCGGTTACGAAAATCTTGGCGGGCGAAACACTTTCTTTCAGCAAATTCAGGCGGTTTTTTTCGGTCGCGGCAAAATGAAGCGTAGCCAGCCGAGTAATTAACCGGCGATTCATTTCTTCGGGAAACGGCGATTGAAGATTGCCCGAACGCAAACCTGCTTCGATGTGTCCGACCGTAATATGTTGATTAAATGCGGCAAACGCACCGGCAAACGCCGTGGTTGTGTCGCCTTGTACCAAGACGACATCGGGCTTTTCATCGAGCAAAATCTTATCGAATTTGCCGATAACTTTGCTCGCCACCGTGTTTGGCGTTTGGTCTTTCGACATCACTTTCAATTCATAATCGGCTTTGATGTCAAAAATTTTCAAGAACGGTTTCAATAAACTCGCGTGTTGTCCCGATGAAACCACGCAGGTTTCAAAGCCTCGCCGTTTTTTTAATTCGGAAATAACAGGCGCCAATTTAATTATTTCGGGACGAGTTCCGAAAAGTATCAGGATTTTCATTTTTGAAAAAATGAGGGGCAGCGGAGGTATCCGCACAACTGTAAGTATAGATTATGCAAACAAAAAACCACAAGTTTTTTTAGAACATTGCGGCTTTTTTATTTTATAAACAAAAAATTTCGATCATTTATAGTCCTTATTCCGGCGAACCTTTACAGCCTGAGGCAAACAACGCGGGTTGTTTGGTGCTTAAAATCGGATAGTTTTCAGCCTCTTTATTCATCTCTGTCCATCCCAAATACTCTTCGGGAATAGACATATCCGAAAAAATTGCTTCGACCGGACATTCCGGCAAACACGCATCACAATCGATGCACGAATCCGGGTTGATATAAAGTCTGTCGGATAATTCGTGAAACGCTTCGACGGGGCAAACCGCCGCACAATCGGTGTATTTACATTCCACACAAGGTTCAGTTACGATATACGCCATTTTTTTCTAAAAATCTCCTTCGCAAAACGAATAATAAAACTCACTAATTCAAAGGATAACTTTTCATTTTCACATAGACAAGTGATAGAATGCCTTCGTTATCAAAAATTTTGATTTATCAACAACATTCTAAGAAAAATATGAAAGCAGAACGAGAATTATCATTGGACTTTTTACGGGTGTGCGAAGCGGCGGCGATTGAATCCGCCCGCACAATGGGACAAGGCGACCGCAAACACAGTGACCACGTTGCCGTGGAAGCGATGCGCGAAGTTATGGACAGCGTGCCGATGCGCGGGCGAATCGTCATCGGCGAAGGCGAACGCGACGAAGCTCCGATGCTCTATATCGGCGAAGAAGTCGGGGGAAAACAGTTTTCCGAAGAACTTCGTTCAACTTTTCCCGAAGTCGATATTGCCGTCGATCCGCTCGAAGGCACAAATCTTTGCGCGTTGGGAGCAAACAACGCCATCGCGGTTTTGGCGGCAGCCGAACGCGGCGGACTTTTGAACGCTCCCGATATTTATATGGACAAAATCGTGGTTGGTCCGTCGTGTCGCGGCGCGGTTGACATCGATGCGCCTGTCAAACAAAATTTGAAAGCGATTGCGCGTTCGCTGAATCGTGACATCGAGGATTTGACCGTCATGTGTTTAGATCGCTCGCGTCATCGCCAACTGGTGCAAGACGTGCGCGCCGCCGGAGCGAGAATTCGGCTGATTTCCGACGGCGATTTGTCTGCCGGAATTTCTGCCGCCGTGGCGGGAACAAACATTCACGCTTTGATGGGCATCGGCGGTGCGCCCGAAGGCGTGATTACAGCCGCCGCGATGAAATGCTTAAACGGCGAAATTCAAGCGCGATTGGTTTTTGATTGGGAAAAATTGGATGTGGATAAGTCGAAAATTCCGGCAGCGGAAATTGTCATGAAACGCTTGAAAAAAATGGGCATTACCGATCCGAATAAAATTTACGACACCAATGATTTGGCTCCGGGCAAGAAAATTATTTTCGCCGCAACCGGCGTGACCGACGGTTCATTGCTTCGCGGCGTGCGATTTTTCGGCACCGGCAAACGCACACATTCGCTGGTCATGACAACCGACAGCCGAAATATCAGATTTGTTGACACCGTTCACGTTGAAGGCGGACCCGATGCGGTGATTCGCTTCTAGCGAACAGAGGCAAAAGCAAGATACTTTTTATTTCCGATTGCAAACAAAAAGGTAAAAGAGCAGATTAAATTTTGCCTTTTACCTTTTTACTTTTGCCTCGATTTTTGGCGGAAGCGTGTGGGAATCGAACCCACCTGAGCGTACTCTCGCAAGCTCACAAGCGGTTTTGAAGACCGTGCTGCTCACCGGAACAGATTCGCCTCCGCGTAGATTCAAAATACGTTTCTAAACTTAAAACGTCAAGTCGATTTGCGATTTTCGTTGCAAAAATTTAGATTTGAGTTAATGCTGATTAACGAATTTAATTTTGACTTGCCCGAAAACCTGATTGCCCAAGAACCGCTTGAAAACCGCGCGGAGTCGAGAATGCTGGTCATTGACCGCGAACCGCAAACCTTTTACGATGAACACTTTATCCGTTTTCCGACCTTTTTGAAAAGCGGCGATGTACTTGTTTTGAACAATACCAAAGTTTTTCCCGCACGGCTTTTCGGAGCGTTGGAAACAGGCGCGAAAGTTGAGCTTTTTCTCGTTGAAAATTTAGAAAATAATGTTTGGGAAACGTTGGCGCGTCCCGCAAAACGTTTAAAAATCGGTAAACGAATTATTTTCAGCGACAAACTTTCCGCAATCGTAACAGAAAAAAATGATGAAGGTCGCGTGTTTGTAAAATTCGATGCGGACGGCGATTTCGACGCGATTTTAGATGAAATCGGACAAACTCCGTTGCCGCCGTACATTAAACGAAACGACAGAAGTTCAGCCGCTGACCGCGAGCGTTATCAAACCGTTTTTGCCTCGAATCGCGGAGCAATCGCCGCTCCGACCGCAGGCTTGCATTTTACGCCGAAAGTCTTGGACGAAATCGAAAGGCTCGGCGTAACTGTTGCAGAGATTACGCTTCACGTTGGTTACGGCACGTTTGAACCTGTTCGCGCAGACGATTTAACGAATCATAAAGTGATGGCGGAACGGTGCGAAATCTCAAGCGAAACGGCGGAAATTTTGAATGCCGCAAAGCGTGAAAATCGGCGAATTATTGCCGTCGGAACAACCACGACTCGCGCGTTGGAATCGGCAACCGATGAAAAAAACGAAATAAAAAGCGGAAAATTTGAAGCCGATATTACAATTACGCCGAATTATAAGTTTAAGACGATAACCGGATTATTGACAAATTTTCATCTGCCGAAATCGTCTTTGCTCGTTTTGGTTTCAACTTTTGCGGGACACGAACTTATAATGAACGCATACAACCACGCCGTGAAAAATCAATATCGTTTTTACAGCTACGGCGATTGTATGTTGATTATCTGAATTTATTCATTGTTTGATTGAATGATTTATTCATTGAAATACATCAGTTTTTACTGATAACCGATAACTGTTAAGAATGGCTATTGTCGAAAAAATTCGGTCGTTGTTTTATCCGCTGCCTGAGCCGGACGTGATAATCCCTGCTCCGCAAACGAGTTACGCGATTCGTCCGTTGACCGTTACGCAAATTGCGGAAGTCGTAAAATTAAACGCGAGATGTTTCAAAAGCGGCGAAAATTACTCGAAAGGAACGTTCAACTTTTTGCTTACACAGCCGCAAACATTGGCATACAGAACTGTAACGCCGACGGAAAAAATGGTCGGATTTATTGTCGTTACAGTTGGCGAAGATAAAATCGGACATCTGGCGACAATCGGGGTTTCGCCCGAACATCGCCGTCGCGGAATTGCCGAAAAACTTTTATTTCACACGGAAAATGGTTTGAAAAAGCGTCAAATTTCGATGATTAGTTTGGAAGTTCGCGTCAGCAATATCACCGCGCAGAGTCTTTATCGCGAGCTTGGTTATTTTGTAACGCAACGCAAAAACGAGTATTACACCAATGGCGAAGATGGTTTTATGATGGTTAAATCGTTGCTTTGAAATGCTTTATTCGGATTGATAACGAGCCTTGCAATTCGGGCATTCGACCATTTTCGATTGTCCGCTGATCGGAATGACGGGAATTATAAAAAACACGGTGATAAATCGCATGCCGGTTTTTTGTTTGAATTGCGTCAACGTTCCGCATTGCCCGCAACGAATCATATCCGGCGTTTGCTCCGAACCCCAAGTAATAAATTTTGTGCCGATGACGAAAAACATAATGCTGAAAATTTACCTTATTTCAAGCCGACTCCGCAAAAAATTTTCCACTTCGCGGCTTGATTTCAAACGAATCACCGTTTTATCGCCTTCAATATTTTTGAGTAACATTTCAACTTTCGGTCGTTTAGTTTTCCGATAATTCCAAATCCAGCCGAGAAACTTCAAATCAATTTTTTCGTTGCAACCTTCGCTCATATCCGGACGATTCGTGTTGCGGTATTTCAAACGGCGTTTCAAAACTCGGTAAAGACAAACTGCCGGCGGAAAGTCAAGAAAAATCGCCGTGTCGCACGCTTGCAAACGCATTTCCATTGTTCCGCCGAAGTTTCCGTCCATTATCCACGAATCGCGTTTAATAATTTCTTCAACGGTTTTTTGCCATTCATCTTTCGGCGGTTCAATCCAATTCGGCTGCCAATAAAGTTTGTCCAAATGAAAAACTTCGATGTTCAGAATTTCGCCCAAACGCTTTGCCGAAGTTGATTTTCCGGCACCGCCCGAACCGATGATTAAAATTCGTTTCATAACGCTAAAACTTTTTTCGCGCGCGATTGAAACACCGGCGAACTGTGTTTAAAGTGTTGATTAAACACAAGTTGCAATTCTTTGATAAGTTCCGGCTCGGCTTTCGCAATTTTTTCCGCAACCGTAATCGCAAACGCGCGCGTGGCAATCGGTTCCTTCGGATTATCAATAATGTCGAGACAAGGCGAATAAACTTTGTCGAGCAAATCTTCGGGAATTTCGATAAATTGCAGCATTCTGACGATGTTCCGTTTAACCGAATCGTGAGCATCGTTTCGCGTCAGATGATTGACGAAATTTTCTAAATACGGCTTGACAAAATGCGGATTATTTTCGACGCAATAACTGAAAGACCAAACCGAACGTTGAGTTAAACGATATTCGCCTTCCAGAAAAATCTCGACCAATTCGGCAAATTTCAACTCATCATCGCCGATATATTCGACAATTTTCAGCGTTTGATTTTTGGAATATTCAGTGTTTAAGGCTTCGCGGATGTTCATTTGATTAAAACGGCATTTTATCATACAAAAAATCAAAGGTTAAAAAATCGAATTTACCCGACTTTTTCACCTTTGATTTGGTAAAAGGTTCTTTAGTAGATTGTGAGAATTGAAATAATTAAATTTTAATCGAAAGTTGTAATTTTTCTTGGACACTTTGCCAATCTTTTTCTGACAACTCGCCGATTTTTGTAATTTTATTTTGCGGCAAGGTAAAAAGAAAAATTCTGACGGCAGATTCTTTGTTTAAATTTGCAGATTGCCAATCTTGCAAAATATAATCGGTTTTTGCCTTCGATTTTGAAAATTGACTCGTGATTACAGCCAAAATTACATCAGGTCTTTCATCGTGATAAAGTTCGGTTGAAACAACCAAAGCAGGTCGTCTTTTGGTAGAATGCACACCGACAAACTCTGCCGTTACAACTGTTCCCGGTTTCATTTTGTTACCTCAGAATAATTTATTGAGGAAAAAACTGCGTCTTGCAAATCTTCATCCGACCATTCGTCGCTTTCGTCAATCGCTTCAGTATTTTTATATCTTTCACGCAAAAACAACGCAAAATCTTTTACCTCAGCTATCTTTTCAGACGGCAAAGATTCCAATAAATCTACAATCTCTAAAGTCTGTATGTTTGTCATTTCATCACCTCACTAATCATTTTAACACAAAAAATCAAAGGTGAAAAAATCGAATTTACCCGACTTTTTCACCTTTTGGACGTTTGTTTCTGCTTTTTCACTTTCTAACCTTTAATTTGATAAAACGCTTTTCGCCCCAAATATCTTGCCGAACCTAGCAAATCTTCTTCGATTCTGAGCAGTTGATTATATTTTGCAATGCGGTCAGACCGACAAAGCGAACCTGTTTTGATTTGTCCGGCGTTTGTGGCAACGGCTAAATCGGCGATATAATTATCTTCCGTTTCACCCGAACGATGCGAGATAACTGCCGTCATATTGTTAGTTTTAGCAAGTTCGATGGCATCTAAAGTTTCGGTTAAAGTACCGATTTGATTGACTTTAATCAAAATTGAATTCGCGCAACCAAGGTCAATTCCCTTTTGCAAAAACTCAACATTCGTTACAAATAAATCGTCGCCGACAAGTTGAATTTGTTTGCCGATTTGGTCGGTAATATATTTCCAGCCGTCCCAATCGTTTTCCGCCATTCCGTCTTCGATTGAGATGATCGGGTATTTTTTTGTCCAATCAATCCAATAATCAGCCATTTCGGTCGGCGTTAATTCGCGTTTGTCGGACTTTTTGAAAACGTAATGTGTACCGTTAAAAAACTCGCTCGCCGCCGGATCGAGTGCCAACATCACATCGTCGCCGGCTTTGTAACCTGCTTTTTCGATGGCTTCCAAAATCGTCTCAACCGCTTCTTCGTTTGATTTCAAATTCGGCGCAAAACCGCCTTCATCGCCGACCGAGGTTGAATATCCACGCTTTTTCAGCACGTCTTTCAAGTTATGAAAAATTTCCGCACCGCACCGCAAACCTTCGGCAAAACTGTCTGCTCCGACGGGCATGACCATAAACTCTTGAAAATCAACATTGTTGTCTGCGTGCGCTCCGCCGTTCAAAATATTCATCATCGGGACAGGCAAAGTTTTCGCGTTCACGCCGCCAAGATAACGATATAACGGCAAGCCGAGAAATTCCGCCGCCGCCCGCGAAGTCGCCAACGAAACCGCCAACATCGCATTGGCGCCGAGCTTCGATTTATTTTCCGTGCCGTCCATTTCAATCAAAGTTTCGTCAAGCGTTGCTTGATCGAGAGCGTCAAAACCTTCGATTTCATCGGCGATTATTTCATTCACGTTTTCGACCGCTTTCAAAGTTCCTTTGCCTGAATAACGCGATTTGTCGCCGTCGCGTAACTCAACCGCTTCGTGTTCGCCCGTGGACGCACCCGAAGGCACACACGCACGACCGATTTCGCCCGATTCCAAAACAACTTCCGCTTCCAAAGTCGGATTACCGCGAGAATCTAAAATTTCTCTCGCCCAAACTGTTTCAATAATGCTCATTTTATAAATTTTCTCCGTTAAAATATGTAGAATTACACTTTAGATTGTAAGTGAATCGGTGCGAAAGACAAACTTCGGCGAAATAAATTTTCAGTTGCGCTCTTTAATTATTTCGCTTAATTAATCGAAATTGCCTCGATTAAGGCGGTTAGTTTTTCCGAAAAACTTTCCATACTTTTGGTGTCGGCAAGGTTAAGTTTATCGGCGCTTTCCGTCAGCTCGTTAAATTTTTTCAGTATTTTTGCGGGAAATTCGGGCGGTGCCGATTTAAGCAAATTATTTATGTTGGCAACGGTAGCTTTTACCGCGTTTTCGTCCAACTTATCGGGATTAAACCCTTTATTGTCAACCGCTTTTGTAAAAATGCCGAGTAAATCGCCAAAATCTTTTCCAAGTTTGAATTGCCACAAATCCGACTCGCTCGATTTATCTAAAATCGAGTAAATCACTTTGTCAATCGCCTCAAGTTTTTGTTTTTCGTCTAATTCCGGCAAATTTGAAAGCGTTCCGACTTCTTTTACAATATCATCGGAAAAGTTTCCGAACTCATCGGCAAACTCGGCTTTAAAGTCTTTGAAATCGAACAGGTCGTTAAACCTAATCGAGTCGCCGGCGGAATTATAAATCGTGCTTAGAAAAAAACCCAAGCCGACGAATTTGATTTCTTCGTTGCGTTTTTTCGGCTCTTCATTCAAAACAAAACTGTAATTTATTATTCCGCTTACTTTAACGGGTTTTCCGCCAAGCGTAGTCGGCGAAAATTTTGCCTGTATCGCAACTTTTTCACAGGCGGTTTTGAGCAATAAATCGTCAATGCCGGTTTCGGCTTTTGCAGAGAGAACATTTCCGTTTTCGTCAATCAAAACCCGTACGCCGACTGTTCCGCTGACTTTTGATTTTCTTGATTCTTCGGGATATGGCGGTTTCGGCAAAAAAATCGCCTTGCCGTTCACGACTCCGCCGATTATCGGTTCAGTTGATTTAATAACTCTTATCGGATTTACGGTTTTGGTCGGCGCGGGCAACGTCTTTTTCGGGCGGACAGGCTTCTTGGTTTGCGCGTTTGCCGCAAACAAAAAAGCTGTTGTCAATAAAAAACAAGTCGTGAAAGTTTTTAATAAGTGTTTCATATTTTCTAATAAGTCTGTCGGCAATTATACACCGAATGTGCGGAAATAATTCAATTATCTTTCTGTTTTTTCGCCAAACGTCCGAGCATTCCTTTGATGTCGCCAACGCCTTTGAACGCCACATAAGCCGTAACCAAAATATACCAACCAACCGCCGCCATTGTTAAAATAAACCAAAATGTTTTCATAATTTAATCTTCTTTCTTCACAATTACCAAAATTCCAAACGGTTTGTAATTTTCTGTCTGTTTTGGAATCATTGATGTTTTAATAACCAATTCATCGTCATTGTTCCAATAAAGTTCGCTTGAACTTTCGCCTTGAAACACCGCGACTTCTTTTGAAATTATTCTGCCGAGCCAATTCCAACGAATTTCTATATGTCTGTAATCGCTTGAAGTAACGCCACAACCACGCGAATAAGAAATCGCCGTGTAATTTCGATTTGGCGAATCTACTTCGACAAAATCCGAGTTTCCGCAAACGGAATAATCTCCAAACAAAGTGCAGAAAACCGCGAGCATAACGAAAATCGAAGCGATAATTCCAATAGTTATTGTAGAGTTTTTACTTATTTTGCCAAGCATTTTTCAAAGTTGAACCAACAACCATCGCCAAAGCCGAAAAAACGTAAGCCGCAATTCCCGAAGCATTTGCACCAATCATTTTCGCTGTGTCGGCTTGTGTTTTTTCCAAAATCAAATAGCAAATCGGAATAAACGCCGCGAAAAATATCGAACCGATTGCTCCCCAAGAATTTGCCCGTTTCCAATAACACGAAGCGATTAAAATCACCGAAATACTTGCCAAATAAATCGTTCCCGTGATGCCGAGATATGTCCAAACATCACCTTTGAGCGGATACCAAAGTCCGTAGAAAAGCAGAAAAAGTCCGATTAACGCGACAATCGTTCGGTTCCAAAAAAGTCCGCGTTTTTCTGACCAAGTGCCTTTGCGAAACGGTGCCAGAATGTCGTTATAAATCACGCTTGCCCACGTCAGCATATAACTTGAATCGGTTGACATATCAGCCGCCAGCATCGCCGCAATGCACAATCCCATCAAACCGACGGGAACAAATGTCGCCAAAAATGTCGGCATCGCATCCAACGAATTTGTTTCTTTTCCGAGTGTCGCAAGTGCCGCAATTCCCCAAATTCCCGGAATCAAAAATCGGCAGACGAAGAAAAATGATGTCCGTGTATAAATTTGCTGACCTGTTTTTGTGTCTTTCGCCGCCAAAACTCTGGCGATTGTCGTTTGCCAAGTTAAAACCGCCGCGAAGTTTAACAGAAATTGAAAGACGACGTATTGCCAACCCAGTTCAGTATTTACAAACGGATTAAATCCGCCGGCACCGTGATTTATTTCAACGGTTGTAACGATTTTATCCCAACCGATATTGACTAAAATCAAAATCGTAACCGCGATTAAACCGACGCTCATCACTACAAACTGCAAAAAGTCTGTAACCAAAACCGACAACATTCCGCCGAAAATCGTGTAAACCGCTACGCCGATTAACAAAATTGTCATCGTAATTTCCAAATATCCCGGATTTATTCCCGCCACACGAACCAAAAATTGTCCGCCGATTCTGAGGAAAACACCCATATTAAGCAAACCGCCGAGAACAATCACAACGCCTGCCGCCCAACGGACATTCGAGCCGAATTGCTTTTCAATCAGTTCGGGAATTGTCATCACGCCCGAATCTCTGAGCGGTTTGATGCAAAATCCGGTGTAGCCGACAACGAGCATCGAAATCGCCATCGCAATTCCCGGCGTTGCACCTGCGAAGCCGTATTTGTAACCCGCTTCCGCCGTGTACATACACGTTACGATGCCGAATTCGGTCGCGGCTAAACTCGCAATGCCGAGATAAACATTCATTTCGCGTCCGGCGACAAGGAAATCTTCAACCTTATCAACGTATTTTCGTACCCAAAGTCCGGCAATCATTGTTATCAGCAAATAAACGCCGACAATGCTTCCGTCCAAAAGCCAGTTAAAATTTGTCATAGTGTTTCAAACCAACGTATCGCGTTTTTCCGTCCATTTACCGTTCGTGAAATCAGGAATCTTGATTGGCATCGAACCTTTCGCAACTGATTCTGCACTTAACGGAAACGGAGCGGAAACTGCGGCACCGTCGTAAACGTCCATATCGTAAACCAAACCTTCGCGGAAACATTGGACAAGTCGCCACATCATAATAAAATCCATTCCGCCGTGTCCCGCATTTTCGGCTTCTTTGCCGAGTTTTTTCCACATCCAATGTGTGTATTTTTCTTTGTATTTATCAAGGTTTGTGAATTTGTGTTTTTCCGGCTGACCTTCGACCATTACTCTCGCGGGATAATCTCTGAACAAACCTTTTGTGCCTTGAATTAAGTTGATTCTGTCATAAGGTCTTGGCGTTGATGTGTCGTGCTGAACCTTTATTGTCAAGCCTTTAGCGGTTTTGATGAGCGTTGTGTTCATATCGCCGCAAAGATATTTTTCCTTCCATTTCGGCGAGTCTTTCGGAACGGTTTGCTCGCGGTAAAGGTCTAAACTTCTCGACGGCGAACTCATCGAAACAAGATAATCGAACCTGTCGCCGCGATTGATGTTCATATAATTGGCAACCGGTCCGAGTCCGTGTGTCGGATACAAATTTCCGTCAAGTCGCGTGTGCCAAGCGCGTCGCCACAAACCTTCGCTGCGACCTTCGTTCAAAATCCAACGTAAATCATGATTATATGCGCCTTCGCCGTGTGTGATTTCGCCGAAAACACCGTCGCGAACCATATTCAGCACAAGCAGTTCGTTAAAATCGTAACAGCAATTTTCAAACATTATGCAGTGTTTACGAGTTTTTTCAGATGTTTCAACCAATTTCCAAAGGTCTTTCATCGTCGTTGCCATCGGAACTTCTACGCCGACGTGCTTGCCCGCATTCATCGCCGCAAGTGCGACAGGCGCGTGCAATTCCCAAGGTGTCGGCGAATAAACAAAGTCAATATCATCACGTTGAACAAGTTTTTCAAACGCATAATCGCCGTCCGTGTACATTGCGGGCGAAGGCTTTCCGACCTTTTCAATCATCGCTTTGCCTTGCTCGGCGTTTGCCTTGACGTTATCGCACAGAGCCACAATTTCAAGATTTTCGATGCCGTTCATATCGTGAATCATCGAGCGTCCGCGTTCGCCGACACCGACAATTCCGATACGAACTTTGTCGCATTTTTCAAACGGAACGCCAATCATCGATTGAGTTTTAGGTTTATTTTCCGCGTTCGTAATCGCCGCAAGTCCGATGGTTAAAGCGCTTGTTTTCAGTAAATCGCGTCTTGATATTTTGCTCATAATTTCAAATATGTTTTTACAGGGATTAAGGAGATAAAAACAGGATAAAACTTTTCTTTTTATTTTTTCCTATCCTTTTTTATCCTCTTCATCCCTGTAAAAAATTAATGCGCCAATTCGTTGCCGTAAATTCTGCGTAACCCTTGTCCTTTTATTCCCCAACGAAGGTTCAGTGCCACACTTTCGCCGGTTTGAAAGTATTTCAGGCGAAGTTTATGAAAGCCTTTTTTGAGCGGAATAACGCCGTTTTCGCTCACTTTGGCTTGCGATTTATCTAAACCGACAACCGCTTCTTCTTTGCCGATCAACAAAATCGCGCCATCGTCGGCTTCCAAATTAAATTCGTAAATCGCGTCTTCGGGAGCGTAAATATAGCCGTCGAAAATCACGCCGAAAGGTTCTTTCAAATCATTTGTAACCGGTTTAAATTGCGGTAATTGAATCGATTTTGTTTCGCCTGTGCCGGTCGGCGGGTTCATTTTGTCGATTTCTTTGACGCTCGCAAAACTTCCTTTGAAAAATGTGTAGAAAACGCCCGGACGATTATCGTTCGGCTCAACCGATTCGACTATTTCGCGTCGCAAAACGGTTGCCGCATAAACGGAACTTTTGCGTCCTTTCGGGTTGACGACAATAGCGCGAACTTGTCGAAAAACTTGGTCCGATAATTTATCGAACGCAATCTCGATCGGTGAATTATATGTCGGCGATAAAGAATTCGGATCGTTTTTATCGGTTGTATAAATAATTTTCGCCTTGTCGGAATATGGTTCAAGGGCGATTTTCACCGCGAAGCCGTCGGTCAAAACAACATTCGTCAAACCTTCGGGTTCGGGAATTCGGTAATTCACATTTTGTTTATCGAGCCGCTCGAACTGATAACCCAAACGGTTGTTAAAATCCTTAAAATCTTTCGTATCTTGCGGCGACCAGGCGACTTCCGCCAACGCCAATGCACGCGGAAAAACCATATATTCCACCTTTTCAGGCGTTTTCATATATTCCGTCCAAACGTTTCCCTGCACGCCGAGAATATATTTTTGCTCGTCTTCGGTCAATTCTTTCGGCATCGGATTAGACGAATAAATTTTCTCGATTGTCAGATGATTACCGATGTTCAGCGGCTCGGTTTGCGGATCGCCTTGCCCGTAATCGAGATAACAAAAATCGGTCGGAGTCATAATTACATCGTGTTTTGCTTTCGCGGCGGCAATTCCTCCTTTCGTTCCGCGCCAACTCATGACGGTCGCGTTCGGCGCTAAACCGCCTTCCAAAATCTCGTCCCAACCGATGATTTTTTTGCCTTTGGAATTGATAAATTTCTCCATTCGGCGAATAAAATAACTTTGAACTTCGTGTTCGTCTTTCAAATTTTCACGCTTCATCAACGCTTGAACTTCGGGTGATTCTTTCCAATGATCTTTCAAAACTTCGTCGCCGCCGATGTGAATATACGGTGAATCCGGAAACAGCGCGATTGTTTCGGTCAACACATCTTCTAAAAACTTAAACGTGGTTTCGGTCGGACAATAAACTTCTTTGAAAATGCCCCAAGTCGTTTGCACGGAATAGTTATAATTTTGTTTGCAACCGAGTTCGGGATACGCGGCGAGTGCGGCGGAAGAATGTCCGGGCAGTTCAATTTCGGGAATTGTCGTAACTTTGCGGGCTTTCGCGTAGGCGACAACTTCTTTTATTTGCTCTTGCGTATAAAAACCTTCGACCGGAATTCCGTCGCCGACATACGGTTGAAAGTTTTTTTCCTTCATCGTTTCTCGGCGTTTCGAGCCGATTTCGGTCAGCTTCGGATATTTTTTTATCTCGATTCGCCAGCCTTGATCTTCGGTCAAATGCCAATGAAAATAATTGAATTTATACTGCGACATTAAATCGATATATTTTTTAACAAAGGTTACGGGCATAAAATGTCGCCCGACATCAAGGTGCATTCCGCGATATTTAAAACGCGGTTCGTCAACAATTTCCATTCCCGCAATTTTGGTTTTACCTTTAAATTCAACCGGCAAAAGTTGCATCATCGATTGCAGCGCGTAAAATTGTCCGATTTCGGTTCCGATGATTCTAATCCCTTTATCCGCAACATTTAAGCTGTAAGATTCGGCGTTACGTTCGCCGACAAGAGAAATTTGCGGTTCAATAAGAATGACATTTTTACTCGGTTGCTTTTGGACAAATTCGAGTTTGAAGCCGTAATTTTGCAGCATCAAATCGTTCAAAATTCCCGCAGTTTTGCGTCCCGTTTCGTCCGATGCGTAAATCTTGGTTTTTTGGCTGAATTCAAACGGCAAACTTAGCGTAAACGTAAATGATTTCGGCTTCGGAACGATGTTGACGCTTTGCGCGTTCACAAAACTGAAACAAAAAGCTACAATCGTCAGAATAAAAAATTTAATTTTCATAAAAAATAGGTTGGTTGGATAAAATGAAAAAACTTACGCTAATTATTTGCTTTTTTACGTTTTGCGTCAATCTGTCGGCTCAAAAAGATTACACAAAATATGTAAATCCGTTCATCGGCACAGGCGGACACGGACACACATTTCCGGGTGCGACCGTTCCGTTCGGCGCCGTGCAACTTTCGCCCGACACGCGAATCGATAACTGGGACGGAAGTTCGGGCTATCATTATTCCGACAACGAAATTTTCGGCTTCTCGCACACACATTTAAGCGGCACGGGAATTCCCGATTACTGCGACATTTTGCTAATGCCGACAGTCGGCGAGGTAGATTTTAAAAACTTTAAATCTAAGTTTTCCCACGCAAACGAAAAAGCCGAAGCAGGATATTATTCCGTCAAAATGAACAACGGCGTAACGGCGGAATTAACCGCAACAACACGAGTCGGCGTTCATCGTTACACGTTTCCGAAAACTGATAAAGCGAATATTGTCTTAGACTTGAAGTGGCGTGATAAGGTTTTAGAGTCCGAAATTAAGGTTGTCGGAAATAATCAAGTTGAAGGTTTTCGGCGTTCGGAAAGTTGGGCAAAGAATCAGATTATTTATTTTGTCGCGGAATTTTCAAAGCCATTTGAAACAAATCGGAAGGATAATCTTTACAGTTCATTTAAGTTTAAAACTACTGCAAACGAACAAATAATCGCCAAAGTCGCAATTTCCGCCGTTAGCGTTGAAAATGCTCGCCAAAACTTACAAGCCGAAGTTCCGCATTGGAATTTCGACAAAGTTCGTGCGGACGCAAAAACCGTTTGGAATAAAGAACTCAGCCAAATTGAAGTTACCGATGACAACCAAGATAATCTCACCAAATTTTACACCGCGCTTTATCACACAAAAATTCAGCCGAATATTTTCAGCGATGTCAACGGCGATTATCTCGGCGTAGATAAAAAAGTTCACAACTTAGGCGGAAACGCGACCGTCAGGAAGCGTGAAAACTCGCCCGAAAATTACACCGTTTTTTCACTCTGGGACACATTCCGAGCCGCACATCCGCTTTACACGATTATTGACGAAAAACGCACCGTCCAATTTATCAACACCGTCATTCGTCAATACGAACAAGGCGGACGATTACCTGTGTGGGAACTCACGGGCAACGAAACTGATACGATGATCGGCTATCACAGCGTTTCCGTAATCGCCGACGCAATGGCAAAAAGCATCAAAGGTTTTGACTACGAAAAGGCGTTTGAGGCGGCGAAACATTCTGCGGAGTTAAATCATTTCGGTTTGGAATCTTATAAAAAGAAAGGCTTTATTGAAGTAGTGGACGAAAACGAATCGGTTTCTAAAACGCTTGAATACGCTTATGATGATTTTTGTATTGCGACGATGGCAGAGATTGTTGGGCAAGTACTAATCGCCAAAGAAAAGTCAATGTTTAAGCCCGGAGTTTTAACACCTTACAAATATAAAATTAATAAACTTCGTTTGGAATACAGCCGATATTTGAATCGCTCGCAGTCATACAAAAATCTCTTCGATTCCGAAACAAGTTTTATGCGTCCGCGACAAAACGGCGGTTTCGTTTCGCCTTTCAAACCGAATGAAGTTTCGTTTCATTTTACTGAAGGAAATAGTTGGGTTTATTCGTTTTTCGTGCCACACGACATCGGCGGTTTGATTGAATTACAAGGCGGAAAAGAAAATTTTGCCAATAAACTAGATGAACTTTTTTCAACTTCCGACAAACTCGAAGGACGCGAACAGCCTGACATCACAGGACTTATCGGACAATACGCACACGGCAACGAACCTTCGCATCACATTGCATATTTGTATAATTATGCCGATCAACCGTGGAAAACGCAGAAATTAGTCAGGCAAATTTTGGACGAATTTTACAAAAATGATCCTGATGGTTTGATTGGAAACGAAGATTGCGGGCAAATGTCGGCGTGGTTTATTTTGAGTAGTTTGGGTTTTTATCAAGTTTCGCCGTCAATCCCGAATTACGACATCGGAACACCACTTTTTAAGGAATCAAAGATAAACTTAGAGAACGGAAAATCATTTGTTATTAAAGCACCGAATGTTTCACCGAAAAATATTTATACCAAGTCGGTAAAATTAAACGGCAAAGAACATTACGAAACTTTCTTCCGACATTCGGATATTCAAAACGGCGGAATAATCGAGTTTGAAATGTCTGACAAACCGAATGAAAAGTGGTTTAATCAATTTTCAAGTTCTACAGTTGGTGAAATCGGACTAGTCGCCGTTCCAATAATTGAAGCAAAGGAAAGAGTTTTCAAAGGCACGACACAAATTTCAATTAAATCGAACACAAAAGACGCAAAAATTCTTTATTCGATTGACGCAAGCGAACCGAATCTTGAATATAAGCAACCATTTACGGTCGAAAAAGACGCAACTATCAAAGTGGTTTCGGTTAATCGAAAAGGCGAAAAAAGCCAAATCGTTGAGGCAAAAGTTCACAAATTACCGCACGATTGGTCAGTTAAACTTTTCTCGAAATACAATCGGCAATATACCGGCGGCGGCGAAATCGGTTTAATCGACGGAATTCGCGGTACGACCAATTTTGCATCGGGCGAATGGCAAGGATATCAACCGCAAGACTTTATCGCCGTGATTGATCTGCAACGCGAGACTGAAATCGAGAAACTCGGCGGCGGATTTTTGCAAGTCGTCCGCAGTTGGATTTGGATGCCGACTAAAATCGAGTTTGAAGTTTCAAGCGATAATGCGAGTTTTACAAAGGTTGCGGAGATAAAACCGGATGTTTCGCCGGAAGATATGAACGAACAAATTAAAGATTATGTCAAAGAAATTTTGCCCGTCAAAGCTCGTTATGTGCGGGTCAAAGCAACAAACTTAGGCAAAATTCCGGCGTGGCATCCGGGAGCAGGTTTTGACGCGTTTATCTTTATCGATGAAATTTTTATCGAATAATTTTTATGAAATATAACTGCTTTTCCAAATACCTTTCGCCCATTTCGCCATTTTTTGTTGGTGCTGAAGTAGAGTTTCGGGTGACCATTCAGTAAATAACAAATTTTTATTGGTCATTTGAAACTTCGATGTTTTATAAAATTCAAGTTTTTCATCAAATGACATTTCATTATTAAGTTTGTGATTTATTGATGCCTCTAGCAGCGTAAAGTTGCCGATTCGGTTTTTATAGTCGCTTTGAATATCCTGCATAAATTGATTTTCCCACACCGAACTCGGATTCTCAGGCAAAATATGTTCGATTGTTGAAGTCGCATCTTCTATTTGATTATCTTGATTTGAAAGTTGATTTTCAATTTTGACCAAAATATATTTGAGCAGTTCTTTCTTTCGCCTGTAATTTACTTCCGCACTAGAAAATAGTTGCCCAAAATCTTCGTCAGAAACATATAGAGTTTTTAGCTGTAACACAATATCTCTTGCATTATTCAATTCATTTTTTGAAATTTGTACTGCTACTTTACTAAAAATTCTTTCAGCTTCATTCGGATTTCGCCCGCTTATATTGTATCTGAAAGTTACAGCAACAAGTTCTCGAAGTAAATTTTCAAACTCATTTCTATCTAAAAATTCCAGAGCGGAAAGCATCAAAGAATAGCAGGTTGTAA
Organism: Acidobacteriota bacterium; assembly: GCA_031430435.1. Classification (GTDB taxonomy): domain Bacteria; phylum Acidobacteriota; class Blastocatellia; order Pyrinomonadales; family Pyrinomonadaceae; genus JANNVK01. Next base: position 48,548 of record JANPBM010000018.1, on the reverse strand, counting down.
CGCCTAAATACTTCAATACTTTTAAATATTTTTGCTCATTCTTACTCCATATCTCATCGAAAGGATTATTAAACGCGGTATAAGAGACAACATTTTGCTCTAAACTTTCTAAAAGATCGAACGAGTTTTTAGCATCAATAATGTTTTTTCTAATACCTTTAAAAAGTGTGCTTTGTCGTTCAAGGTTATATCGGCTATTCCAATAATGACGAATAAATGTTGTCAAATCGGAAGTACGCAATGAGTCGGATATACTTTGCCAGCGTCTTTCTGCTTCATCAAGATCTAATTTTCCCAGTTGAGCGGCTTTACTGAAAAGATAATTTTTAAGTAAGTCAGCCGTTGATAATTTCACACCACGAGCGTTCAGGGTTTCAAAAATCTTAAACGCATCAAATTCATTGTTTACTTCAATAATCGTAAAAACAAGTCCGTTTCCTACAATTCGTTCTAAAAAAGCAGACAAATCAGCTCCGTTTTTTGTTGATTCAAACTTTTCGCTTAATTTTTGATAAAAGTAATCAAACGCTTGTTGTAATAGTTTTTGAGAAGGTTTTAACTTCGAAAGTGTTGGCGGCTTTCGAAGGTTTAACAAATAACTTTGGTAGAAATCGTCATTATTTCTATTGAGTTTTAATTTCGATTCGGTTGTTAGTTTTGACGTGGAAAAATTGCCGATATATCTCTTTCTCTCTTCTTCATATCTAATCAAATTATTTTCTTTTTCAATTCCGGCTTCCGCCCAATCTTTTAACAGTTTTGCTACTGCGAGAGCCAAAAGAGAAAGTGTTGTTATTCTTTGCTGCCCGTCAATAATCAAGAATGAATCAATGTTTTCGTCAATTTTTTGCAAAACTAAATAACCCAGATAATGGGTTTTATCGTTTGGAATATCTTCAATATCACTCCATAAATCTTCCCATTCACCTTTTTCCCAAGAAAAATCTCTTTGATAAACAGGTATTTTATATGATTTACCATTACCGATAATTGTATTGAAATTAGAAAATTGTGTCATATTAGTTTTCCATGAAAAGACCGGTTATATGAGAATAACTTTATTTCAACTATATCTCAATTTCATCAAATTTTGGTGCGTAAAAATTTTATCAAGTAACCGCTAGACATTACGGGTTTATTTAACCAAAATGTAAACTATTAAGTTTTACATCATTATTTTACAAAAATTTTAGGAGAATTTTATTTATGCGACGTGATACAACGTCTTGGTATAGTCATAATTTGGGAATGGAAATGCCGTTGGTAGCTTACGGACACGCCGGGTTTCCGTTGTTGATGTTCCCGACGGCGGCGGCAGATTATCTTGAATATGAACGGTTTTTGCTCTTGGATGCAATTAAACCTTTTATCGAAAACGGGCTGATTCGGGCTTATTCAATCAATTCCGTCAATCGCCACAGTCTTTTGAACAAAGAGGCTTCGCCGCAGTGGAAAGCCGAATTGCTGACACGCTACGACGACTACATTATGGAAGAAGTTTTGCCGCTTATCCGTAATGAATGCGGACAAGACGCGAAACCGCTGACAACAGGAGCTTCGCTCGGCGCGTTTCTGGCGGCTAACTGTTATTTCAAACATCCCGACCGGTTTCGCGGAACCATTGCGATGAGCGGAAGTTATAACATTTACAACTACTTGGAAGATTATTTTGATGAAAATGTTTATTTCAACAATCCGGTTATGTATCTGAAAAATCTGGGTGAAAGCGAGCATCTTTCGTTGCTCAGACAAGGCGATTCGACTGTCATTGTAACCGGACAAGGAGCATTTGAAGCTCCCGATCGCAGCCGCGATTTGTCGGCGATTTTGCACGAAAAAGGGATTCCGCACGTTCTCGACGTGTGGGGTTATGATGTCAATCACGACTGGGATTGGTGGCGAAAAATGTTGCCGTATTTTTTGGGAAGATTTTGTAATTGAACCGGGTAACGCCGAGAACGCAAAGTTTTTCGCAGAGTTTCGCAAAAAGTTCTAAATTAAACAGTTTTATTAAAAATCATTGCGTTCTCAGCGAAAAACTTTGCGAACTTTGCGTTACAACATTCTTGTACTTTTTTTAATGACTGCGAAAAAACGAATCATCTTAACAGGCTTTATGGGCGTTGGTAAATCGACTGTCGCCAAATGTTTGTCGCATATTTTACGGTGCGAAAAGATTGATTTGGACGTTTTTATCGAACAACGCGAAAAACTTGAGGTCGTCGAGATAATCGAACAACACGGCGAAGCCTATTTCAGAGAACTTGAACGAAAAGCGTTACAAACGGTTTTAAGCGAAACTGATGCCCGAATTGTTTCACTCGGCGGCGGAACTTGGATTTTCGACGACAACCGCCGGGCGATAAAAGCAAAAAATTGTACCACGGTTTGGCTTGAATCAACTTTTGAACATTGCTGGCGAAATATAAATTGTTCGCGCATTCGCCGACCGCTCGCCAAAGATCGCCAAACGGTCGAAAAACTTTTTAACGACCGACAAAAAATTTATTGTCTGGCGGACTGGCATTTCGTTGTAAAACCACAACTTACGTCATTTGAAATTGCTAAACAAATTGCCGAAGAAATTTTTTGACAATTTATTTGTGAAATTTTTATCAAAATGCGTTAAATTAGATTGACAAAGATATTCAAACTGAGTATTTTCATTTTTGCTTATACAAGAAATCACTTTGAAAGTTTCAAAGGATTTTTTGCGTAAGCACTTGTAGTGCAAAGGCTTAATGCTTTTGTGTAAAATTAGTAAGTAAATATATTTGAGAAGTTTTCGGAGGAAAAATGAAAAAATTTTTATTAGTATTATGTGTTGCCGCAACGTTAGCGTTTTCGGCTTGTAAAGGTGCCAGCGATGCAGATTTGCAAAAATTAGCCGGCGAAAAAGTTGCAAACCCTGCTGTCACAGTTGTTGTTAAAGACGGCATTGCAACATTAACAGGCGAACTTGCCGACCAAGCAGCAATTGACAAAGCGAAAGCTGCCGCAAAAGTTGAAGGTGTCAAAGATGTGGTTGTAACCGGTTTGAAAGTTAAACCGACACCTGCGCCAATCGTTGCGGCAACCGACCCGAATTTGAAAGGCAACATCGAAAAAGCATTGGTTGCAAAAGGTTTCAAAGATGTAACAGTTGATGTAACAACCACACCTGCAACACTTCGCGGAACAGCGCCAAAAGGCAAATTACCTGAAGTTATGCAAGCTGCACAAGGTGCAAACGGCGGAAAACCGGTTAAAAACGAAGTTACCGAAAAATAATTTCGATAAAGTCGAGAAAGGAGATTTATAAAAATGTCATTAGTTGAAAAATATCAATCACTCGTTGATTTAGCGGGCAGTCTCGGAGTTTCCGGACTTAATGTAACAGAAGGCGAAGGCTTTTTGAAAATTGAAGGTTCAGCGTCAAGTGCTGAAGCAAAACAAGCTCTCTGGAATGAATACGGCAGAATCGATCCTGATTATCGTTCAGGCGATTTGGTTTTGGAAGTATCTGCTCCGGAAGCAGCGTCGGTTACATACACAGTTGTTTCAGGCGACAATTTGAGCAAAATCGGTAAGAATTACGGTGTATCTTGGAAAGAAATTTTTGAAGCTAACCGTGATAAACTTGATGATCCCGATAAAATTCAAGTCGGTCAAGAATTAGTGATTCCTCAGTAATTCTGCGGCTCGAAAATAATTGAATAGAACGCCTTAGTTTATTTGCAACTTTCAAACAAACCAAGGCGTTTACTCTTTTTAAGGAGAAAAAAGTTATGCGTTATTTACTTTCCGGTTTTCTCGTTGTGCTGATTTTATCTGCCGCAACTTTCGCCCAAACTCGACAACAAGCGTTGCAAGATATTGCAAAACTAAAAGAACAAGCCAAAATGTTGGAAAAAGTTGTTTTGTCGCCCGATAAAGAAGATATTGATTTAGCCGAGAGAGAAAAAGTCAATGTTTTCAGACTTTTACCGCGAGGAAGAACTGAAAATGGCGATTTATATTCGGTTCGCGGCGGCGGTGCATATTATTCGTTTACAACAAAATCGCACAGCTATAACGAAATTCCGCAGATTGCACACCAAGGAGCGGACGTGTCAGTTGGTTTTGCAGGTGTTAATTATGGTTTTATTGCTGATTTAGGCGAAATTTCGATAACGGAAATTGGTGAAAAAACTAAAGGTTTTAATTTTTTAATCGAATATCACCCCCCGACAAACGTGCCTGACGGAAGAGTTGAACAAGAAAGAGCAAGAGGTTTTGAGGTTGAAGGAATAAATTTCAAAAATAGACTTCCCGCAATAGTCGGACACAATTATTTATTACGAGCAGTAACTTACGATGAAGCCGATGTAATGGTTGCGTTCAAAGTTCAACGCAAAGATAATGACGGAAGTTTGATTATATTTTGGAAATTAATCAAGCAATTTGATAAACCCATTATGATTCGATAATTTTTCGCGTAAAAAGAGCGTTGCTTATTAAAACAACGCTCTTTTTAATCAAATGATATCGAGGTTTATTTTTCTTCGGGTGAAATATAAGGCAAATCTTCGGCACGGCGACGTTGCGGCGGATCGGTTGAACGGCGACGCGGGATTGTAATATTGTTGTCGCGACGGTCAACACTTCCGACCGGAAGTCCTTGCCCGTGAACGGCTTCCGTCAAAATTCGGGTAATTTCCTGCGAAAGTGTGCGGTGGTCTGCCGCTGCCCGGCGACGAAGTGATTCTTTCAATTCATTCGGCACATATGCGCCGATAAAAACTCCTTTTCTGTTAACCATTTCCAAATGTTTAGCTCCTTCTGACTTTTAATCCGATAAATCTTTAATATAATTTCAAAATAAATTGCCTTGCCGATGAATAAGTCTGTAAGCCGAGTTTTGTAACTGTTTGCACAGCGGTAATCATTCATCTAGGCTGATCGTTACCAATCAGCTCAAGCGACCTACCCGAAAACGCCGTCTGCTTTCGCAAAACTTTGGACGAGCTGCCCAAAAACGTTTCCCTATTTGGTCTTGCACCACGAGGAGTTTGCCTGGCCACGCTTGTTACCAAACGTGCCGGTAAGCTCTTACCTCACCGTTTCACCCATCACCTTGCGGCTGGTCTGTTCTCTGTTGCACTTGTCGTCATCAACTGCTGTCGATGCCCGGACGTTATCCGGCTCGTTGCTCTGCGGTGTTCGGACTTTCCTCTCTCGATTTTATTCGACAGCGATTACCCGACTTGCTCAATCTGCAAGGCTTGATAATTGTAACAAAAATGTTGAACAATTACAATTTTTGTTTGAACTATTTGTCTTTAACTAATTTTCCACTTCGACCGTATCACCTGCTTGCAAAACGGGATCGGCAACTTTTCCGTCTTTAATCGCTTTCAAATCAAACGCGGTCGGAATCAACATTCCTTGTTCGTTTTTGCGACGAATAATAACTTTTTTAGCTTTGTCTTTTTTCAAACCGCCGGCGGCAAATACTGCTTGCGTCAACGTAATTCCTTCGTGAAAATCTTTTTGTCCCGCGTTCGCCACGTTGCCGGCGACAAAGTAAAATTGTGCTTGCGTTGTCGGCATAACGGCTGTTTGCTGATTCAAAACGCGAATAATGTCGCCCGCGTAAACCAGCGTTTCGTTATCGTCTAAATCAAGCGCCACGGTTTGTTTATCCGAAGCGCGAATAATCGAAACTTTATTTGCGGTTGCGTTCGGCACGGCTTCTGCCAAGATTACATAAAGCGGCACGGCTTCGCGTCGCAGGGCTTTCGTACCTGCTTTTTCGACCAACCCAAGCACCGAAATCGTATGGCTGGCATAATCGCGCACATTAACCGCGACATCCGGATTTTCATAAAGCCGGATTTTTTCTTTGAGTAAATCGCCGATTTCGTCAGTCGTTAATCCTGCAACTTGAATCGGTTCGTCGCCGGCGAGCGGATAATCGACTGTTCCGCCTTCTAAAACGGTAAAAAGCGACGAGTTTTTATTTCCGTTATTCAAAATTCTAATGTCTAAAATATCGCCGACACCAATTTTATATGTTTCCGTAATCGCTTTCGGTTTGGCGGCGGAACGTTTGGCAACTTCGCGAGTTCGCATTGCCAATGACGGATTTTCAGTTTGTGTTTCAGTTTCCGCAGTTTTTATTTCGTCGGTTTCCGATGCCGTTTCGCCGACAATCTTATCGGTTTCAACTTCGGTTTGTTTTGTCTCGATGCTTTGTTCCGTAATTTCTTTCTTTTTCGGGTTCGGTGAATACGGATTATTTCGTTTTTCCTTTTTCGTCGTAATCGGGTTTTGCGTCGGTTGGGCAAACATTTGTCCGCTCAAGGCAACCGCCAAGGCGCATAAAACTATTAATTTGTTGAAAGGCACTTTCTTCATAAAATACAAAATTTAGTTGTTTCCGTAACCAAACATCATAAAACAATCGTAAACAACGGGCAAGTTGTCGGCGACAAAACAAGCGGTTCTCGTCTCTCTTTTTAGTAAATGACGAAAACCGCAGTGATTCTAGTATTTTGAGCGCTTTTTTTTGTAAAACGTTGCTAACCTTTTTTCGATTTAGTATTCGGCAACATTTCCGGCGGAAAAAGATGCGACCATTTTGAGCTGAACCGTTGTGAAACGAGTATTTCAACTTCGCTTGCTGTTCGACATTTTTCAAGTTCGCCGACAATTTCACGAGCTTCTTCAAAGGCGATTCGTGAAATTGTGGAACGCAAACGCGGAATCGAACTTGCCGTCATACTTAATTCGGTTGCTCCGAGTCCGACCAAAATTGCCGAATAAAGCGGAGAACCGGACATTTCGCCACAGATAATTGCCGGAATTCCGACTCGTTCGGCTGTTTGCAAAACATATTTGATTGCCCGCAAAACCGCCGGATGAAGTGTCTGAAACCATTCCGCCACCGATTCATTGTCGCGGTCAACCGCCAGCAGGTACTGCACCAAATCATTTGTCCCAAGGCATAAAAAATCAACCTCGCGGGCAATTTCCTCTGCCATAAAAACAGCCGAAGGAACTTCTATCATTGCTCCAAGCCGTGTGTTTCCGATCTTTACACCTTTTTTTTGTAGAAACTTGCGTTCGCTTTCAATAATTTTTTTGGATTTGATAATTTCCGAAACGTCTGAAATCATCGGCAACGTAATATCGATTTTATAATCGCAAGCTGCTTGTAAAATTGCCCGAATTTGCGTCCGAAAAACTCTTTCGCGATTAAGGCTCAAACGAATTGCTTTTAGTCCGAGCGCGGGATTATTTTCGTTCTCGCCGTTTACTTGTTCGATGCTGACATCAAATGTTCTGATTTTTACGCCGTCTTCTCCGACAGTATTTACAATTTGCCGATATGCTTCGATTTGATCGATTTCAGCCGGAAAACTTTGGTTTTTGTTGAACAAAAATTCTGACCGATAAAGCCCGATGCCTTCGGCTCCGAGTTTTTTTGCTTCCGGGTAATTTGCCGCGTAATCAAGGTTTGCGCGAATTATAATTTCTCTGCCGTCAAGCGTTTTGAGTCTTCCTTTGGCAGGATTGAAATGTGAATCTTGAAATTGCCGATACTTTGCTTGGGCAGCCGTATAATGCTCTGAAGTTTCTGCCGTCGGATTGATAATTATCTGTCCGTTATAACCGTCAACAATGATTGAATCGCCGGTTTGCAGCCGTCTCAGAATTGATTTTACGCCTGTTACGGCGGGAAATTTGTGTTCGCGAGCCAAAATAAATGTGTGCGAAGTCCAACCGCCGTTTTCGACCGCAATTCCGCTCAGATTGCTTCGGCTCAGTTCAATGACAGTCGAAGGTTTTACGTCTTTGGCAACAATAATCGAATCGCTTTCGAGTAAAAAGATTGACTTTTCGCCACCGCCGAGAGCCGATAAAATTCGTTCGGAAACATCGGAAATATCAATTTGGCGTTCCCGCAAATGCACGTCCGCAAAGTCTTTGTAAATACTTAAATAGTTGTCGGTAATGAGTTTAACTGCCCATTCTGCATTGATTAGTTGTTCGGAAATGGTAGTTTCAATTTTGTTCAGAAAATTGGTGTCTTCTAAAATTAAAAGATGTGTGTCAAAGATGTGTGTCTGGGTTTCGCTTTCACTTTCGCCGAGTCGTTTGATTTGAAGTTTTGCCGAATCGACCGAAGCCCGAAAGCGTCCGAGTTCTTTTTCGATTTGAGTTTCCGCTAAATTAACCCGATAAAATTGGCGTTTTTTGCCGTGCAAACAGACTGCTTTTCCAATCGCCACGCCGCGCGAAACGGCTCTGGCGCGAATGCGAATTTCGTTATTTGTGCGGGTAGAATTTATTATTTGCGTTGCTTCTTTTCCCACTTAAATTTCGCCGAAACCTTGCTCAAAAAGTGTTTCTACTGCTTCGAATGCTCCAATTTCATCCGCACCTTCAGTTCTTAATTCTAACTCAATTCCCTTGCTCGCCGCTAACGTCAACACGCTTAAAATCGACTTTGCGTCCGCCGATAAGTTTTTGTCGAGCCGCGAAAGTGTAATCTCACTGTTGAATTTGCTTGCAACGCGAATAAGCGAAGCGGTTGCTCGGGCGTGAAGTCCCAGCGGGTTGATAACTTTTACGTTGCCTTTTTTCATTTATTAACTTGGTGAAAAAGTTGAAAATAACCGTTCCGATTCGCCTCATATTCACTTTGCCGCCTTTTGCGGCATCAATAAATCACCTGCTTGATGAATCGCGGCTTTACCTTGTTTTTCAATCTCGTCAGCCATTTCAATCAACGGTAATTCGACCGTTTGCGAGGCTAATTTAATAACCATCGGCAAATTTACGCCGGTTACAATTTCGACTTCGCCTTCTTTATAAAACATTGCGGCGATATTGGTCGGTGTTCCGCCGAACATATCTGTCAGCAGCAAAACACCGTTTCCGCGTGAAACTTTTTGAATCGCGTTTTCGATTTCGTTCCGAGCCGTTTCAACATCATCGTGCCAGCCGATTGAAACCGCCGTAATGTGCGAAACTTCGCCGACAACCGTTTCCGCCGCCGCCGCCAACTCATTCGCAACTTGTCCGTGGGAAACAATTACACCGCCAACTTTTTTAATTTCACTCATATTTATGATTTCAAATTGAAAACTCGGTCGCTTCGTCTCACCTTCCCAATCATTTGCCTTTCAAAATATCTCGATGCAACATTGAAACTTCGTAGTTTTTTTCCTTCAACACTCTTCCGATTCTTTCAGCCGTATAAACCGAGCGATGTTTTCCGCCCGTACAGCCGATTCCAATAGTCAAGTACGATTTTCCCTCGCGTTTGTAAAGCGGCAAAAGGTATTCCAGCAAATCTATAAACCGTGTATTTGTCTCATTTACATCTTCTTCTTTTTCCAGAAATTCGATAATCGGTTCGTCCGTACCGACAAAATGTTTAATTTCGGAAACAAAATACGGATTCGGCAAATGTCGCACGTCAAACAATAAATCGACGGCAATCGGCGTGCCGTATTTATGCCCGAAACTGATAATTTGGACTTGAAGCGGCGTTCCTTCTTCGGTCGAACTGAATTTTTCGACCAGCAATCGCCGCAAAGTATGCACGCTGTGTTCGCTTGTGTCGATGATTAAATCGGCATTTTCACGCACACTTTGCATTGCTTTTCGTTCGTCTTGGATTGATTCGAGCAACAAACCTTTGCCTTTGTAAGCCGGATGCGGACGGCGAGTTTCGCTGAAACGCCGTTGCAAAACATGGTCTGATGCCTCAAAAAAAACAACGAAAGGTTGCACCGCGTTCTTGCCTAACTTTTCAATTTCAGATTCAAATTCGCCTAAAAAATGTCGTTCACGAATGTTGATAACAAGTGCGGCTTTTTCAATCGCAACCTTTTCTTCTTCGTCAGGCAAAAGCAGGCGGGCAAACGTAGAAATCATCGTTACGGGCAAATTGTCCACGCAAAAATAACCTAAATCTTCAAACGCATTGGTCGCCGAAGACATTCCCGAACCACTTAAACCTGTGATTATCAAGAAGTTAGGTATAATTTTCATTGGTGGATTTTTCATATTACATCAATCAAGTTTGCACTCGTGCTAATCAACCTTGCACTCGTGTTAATCAACCTTGCACTTGCGTCATTTAACTTTGCACTCGTGCTGATTAACCTTGCACTCGCGTCATTTAACTTTGCACTCGTGCTGATTAACCTTGCACTTGCATCATTTAAGTTTGCACTTGTGTTGATTAAGTTTGCACTTTAATCTTTTCCCTTGGCACTCGCCATCAACTCCTCAATTTCGTCGGGATGTTTCGGCACATTTTTGGTCAAATTTATGTTGCCGTCTGCCGTGACCAACACATCGTCTTCGATTCTGATGCCGATTCCGCGATATTTTGCCGGAGCGTTTTTGTCGTTCGGCGAAACATAAATTCCGGGTTCGACCGTCAAGACAACGCCGGGTTCGAACGGACGCGAATTTTTCGCTTTGGCATCGGTAAAATACTTGCCCGCGTCGTGAACATCAAGCCCCAAATAATGTCCCAAACCGTGCATATAGTATTTCATATAGCCTTTTTTCTTGATGATTTCTTTGGCTTTTCCTTTCATCAAACCGATTCTGAGCATTCCGTCAACCAACATTTCAATCGCAGTTTCCTGTCGCTTTTTGTTCGTCATTCCGACTTTTGTGGCTTCGCATAACGCAAGTTGGACTTCTAAAACAACATCGTAAATCTCGCGTTGCGGCTTTGTATATTTGCCGTTGACGGGGAAAGTCCGCGTAATGTCCGAAGCGTAGCCTTGATATTCCGCGCCTGCGTCGATCAGCAACAAATCGCCGTCTTTCAGCACTTGATTATTTTCGACATAATGCAAAATCGTGGCGTTATCGCCGCCGCCGATGATGGAATTATACGCCACGCCGCTTGCTCCGTTCATTCGGAAATGATGTTCGATAATTGACTCGATTTGCAATTCGTTCATTCCGGGCCGGCAACTTTGCATCGCCAAAATATGAGCTTCGCAGGCAATGTTCGCGGATTTCTGCATCAATTCTGCTTCTTCGGGCGTTTTGTGCAGACGCATTTCGTGAACAATTATGGTCGGATCAATGATTGTGTGCGGCGGATACGCGGTTTTTAAACGTCCGTGCCGTTGCGCCGAAAGATATTTCAGCACAATTTGGTCGAGTTTTGCATCAACGCCGAAACGATAATAAAGTTTTTCGTGTCCGTTGACTAACTTTGCAAAATCTTGCTCGAATTTGTCGATTGAAACGGCTTTATCGGCGTGATAATTCTTTTTCGCGCCGTCAACGCCTTGTCGTCTGCCGTACCAAATCTCCATTTTCTCGTCGCTCGGACGCACATAAAGCGTGTACGGAGTTTTTTTGCTCGACGGCGAAATTACGGCAATCGCGTCGGGTTCGGGAAAGTTTGTCAGGTAACGAAAATCAGGGTCTTGATGAAACTTAAACTCTGTGTCATAGCTTCGTGTCGCTTCGTGTGCCGCCGGAATAATCGCAATCGAATCTTTGCCGATTGCCTCCATAAATTTTTTCAGTTGCAGTCGCATTATTTACAAATCCTCTTAAATTAAAATGTATCACAAAGTTGTCGATTGAATCATTTTTTTACGGATTCATCGAGTCATTATTTTGAGATTTTCAATGAATCAATTCGCTAACCTATTTGTTTGCTTAAACTTTCAAATTCGGCAAACGGAAACGGTTGTCGCCAATTTTGCTCGAATTCATCGGTGTTGCGGTCTTCGTAAAGTTGTGAAAATGTTTGATAAAACGCTTCGACGATTTCATTTGCGTTACCTTGATGAGTAAAAACCGTCGATTTCATTTCACGTTCTGCGGTTGGATATTCGATTATTTCGAGCCGTAATGTTTCGCCGCTTTTCGTAAAAACAAAATCAAATTCTTCGGGGTTTCGATTCCATTTAACAGTTTTTTCAACCGACTTTTCGCTTGCTAAAATAATCAGCGTGTTTAAAAGTTCCGCTAAAACGCCGTTATAAGGAGCGTTTGCCGTCGTCGAATTAAACTCGTTTTCGCCGTTCTTAAAACCGACCGACATCCAACCGCATTGCGGACTGTTGAAACTGACTTCAAAATTTTTCATAACCTTCGTTTTCGATTTTACACAATCGCAAGACAATTCTAAACTTTTATATCAAATGAAACAATATCAAGAACTTTTACGGCACATTTTAACAAACGGAACTCGCCACGAAGACCGCACGGGCGTTGGGACAATCTCGGTTTTCGGTTATCAAACCCGCTTTAATCTGCGTGAAGGCTTTCCGATTGTAACGACTAAACGAGTTCCATTTAGATTTATTGCCGAAGAATTATTTTGGTTTTTATCGGGCGATACAAACGAGAAAAACCTGCAATTACGCGGCGTGGATATTTGGGCAGAATGGGCGGACGCGGAACACACATCCAAATTCGGACGCGAAGCCGGAGATTTAGGTCCGATTTACGGATATTTGTGGCGGTCGTTCGGCGGCGATTATCCAAAGCAAAACGGTTTTGACCAAATCGCAGATTTAATCGAACAAATCCGGACAAATCCGAATTCACGGAGATTGATTGTTTCGGGTTGGAATCCTGAAACCGCAACGCAAGTCGATTTGCCGCCGTGTCATACATTGTTTCAGTTTAAGGTTGAAAATGAACGAGTTTTGCATTGCCAACTTTATCAACGTTCGGCTGATGCGTTTCTCGGCGTGCCGTTTAATATTTCGAGCTACGCGCTTTTAACTCATTTGATTGCCCACGTTTGCGGATTGGAAGTCGGCGATTTTATCCACACTTTCGGTGATTTGCACATTTATTCAAACCATTTGGAACAGGTCAACGAACTGCTTTCACGCGAACCTTTGCCGTTGCCGAAACTCGAATTTACCAACGCCGAAAACTTGAAAGGTTTAGAAGGTTTATTGAATTTTAAATACGAAAACCTAAACTTGGTCGGCTATCAATCGCACGGAAAAATTGCCGCGCCTGTTGCCGTTTGAAAATATAAGCCGCAAGAAAACACATTATTTTATAAGCAGGTGAGCAAAAGTTTTCAGATATTATGAAAACCTACATCATCTGACTAAAGATAATGATTGCGGAAAGTTACATCTTTTCTTCAATTTTCCATTATTCATTTTTAATTTTCCATTACTGCTTACATTACTGAGCGGCACAGTTACTGCCGACAGCCAAAATCAAGATTTTTTGCCCGCGAATAACGCCAATGAACGCGAATAAAAAATAAATTGCCGGATTTTTCCGCGACAGTTTTATGAGAAAAGAAAATATTCGCGGCGATTCGCGTTATTCGCGGGCAACTTTCTTTACTTTTTGGATGTGCAATTTTTCTGCCACTCAGTAATGAGTTTTAATACTGATTTCCGCAAAAGGTCTGCAATCGCCTTTAACCCATTCATTCAAATTTATTTGCCGAAAATTCATCACGATTTCTCTCCGTCACTTCGTCTCACAATCGCACTATTCGCCCGATTGCTGCAACAATTTCGCCACCAAACCTGTCCAGCCTGTTTGATGGCTTGCCCCAACGCCGGAACCGTTATCGCCGTGAAAATATTCGTAAAACAGAATGTAATCTTTCCAATTTTCGTCGGTTTGAAATTTGTCGGAATTATTGTAAACAGGGCGATTTCCTTCGTCGTCTTGCAGGAAAATTGCGGATAAACGACGTGATAATTCTTGCGAAACTTCCCACAGGTTCAACATTTTTTCCGAACCTGTCGGAAATTCTACTTTGAAATCTTCGCCGTAATAAAAGTGGAATTTTTGCAGAGATTCAATCAACAAATAGTTGACCGGAAACCAAATCGGACCACGCCAGTTTGAATTTCCGCCGAAAAGACCGCTCCGAGATTCCGCAGGTTCGTAATCAACCCGAAATTCTTTGTCGTCAACCTTAAAAATATACGGATTATGTTTGTGCCAACGCGATAACGCACGGATTCCGTAATCGGACAAAAATTCGTTTTCGGAAAGCATTATCCGCAACACGCGGCGTAATCTGTCGGGATTTATCAACGCCAAAAGTCGTCTGTTTGCAACGCCTTCAAGTTCCATCGAAGCAAGATTTTCGGTTAAATCCGGACGATTTTGCAAAAACCAATCCATCCGTTTTTTGAAATCGGGCAAATCTTTCAGCCAATCCGCTTCCAAAGTCTCAATCGCAAACAGCGGAATCAGCCCGACCATCGAACGAACTTTCATCGGAATATGTTTGCCGTCGGGCGTGTGCAAAACGTCGTAATAAAAGCCGTCGCGTTCGTTCCAAAGTTCGATGTTGTCGTGTCCGATGTTGTTAATTGCGTCGGAAATATAGACAAAATGCTCGAAAAATTTGGACGCAACATCTTCGTACGCTTTATTTTCCTTTGCCAATTCGAGCGAAATCGCCAGCATATTCAAGCAAAACATCGCCATCCAACTTGTGCCGTCGGCTTGTTCGATAAATCCGCCCGTCGGTAACGGCGAACTGCGGTCAAACACGCCGATATTATCCAAACCGAGAAATCCGCCTTCAAAAATGTTGTTGCCTTCCGCGTCTTTTCGGTTCACCCACCAAGTAAAATTGAGCAAAAGTTTGTGGAAAATCTTCTCTAAAAATTCGGTGTCGCCTTTGCCGTGACGTTTTTGGTCAATTTGATAAACTCGCAAACTTGCCCACGCGTGAACGGGCGGATTCACGTCTTCAAACTTCCATTCGTAAGCCGGAATTTGTCCGCTCGGGTGCATATACCATTCGCGGAGCAGCAAAATAAGCTGTTCTTTGGCAAAATCCGCGTCAACCAACGCCAGCGGAATGCAATGAAACGCCAAATCCCACGCCGCGTACCAAGGATATTCCCACTTATCGGGCATCGAAATTATGTCGTCGTTATAAAGATGATTCCAAGTTGAATTTCGTCCCGATTTGCGAATTTCGGGCGGTTTCGGCTGTCCCGAATCACCGTCGAGCCATTCTTTGACAACATAATGATAATACTGTTTTGACCAAAGCATTCCCGCAAATGCTTGTCGCATCACGTTTTTTGCATCAACGGAAAGTTGATTCGGAATAACTTCCGCGTAAAATTCATCGGCTTCTTGTTTGCGTAAATTGAAAATCTTTTCGCAGTCTTTTGCAAAAGAATTTGGAATCTGAAATTTGGAATCTGAAATGCGAAGATAAATTGTCTCAGACGAATTTCCCGCAATGTTCAAAATATAATGTGCGGCAGCTTTGGTGCCTGTTTGGTTCGGATTAACCGCGTCTTTTTTGCCGTCAACTACAAAATTATTGATGCCGTCTTTCACATACGGCGATTTATTTTTTGCGTTGTAAAGCCGTTCGACATTCGTTTCGTTTTCTGTAAACAACAGATTCGGCGAGCCTTCGCAATACAAATATCGTTTGCCGAGTTCAGCGTGTTCAAGTTCGATAAGATTTTTATCAACCGATCTTAAATTTGGAATTTGGAGTTTGGAATCGGGAGTTTGCCAATCCCAAGTATTGCGAAACCAAACGGTCGGCAAAATATGCAGCGGTGCCGTTTCATTTGAGCGATTATGGGCGGTGATTTTGATACAAATATCTTCCGCGTCGGCTTTTGCGTATTCGATAAAAACGTCGAAATACTTGTTTTCGTCGAAAATTCCGGTGTCAAGCAATTCAAATTCCGATTCGTCGCGGCTTCGTCCGGCATTTTCAGTTCGCAATAAATCGTACGGAAATTCGGTTTGCGGATATTTGTAAAGGAATTTCATATACGAATGAGTCGGCGTTGAATCGAGGTAAAAATAGTATTCTTTGACATCTTCGCCGTGATTTCCTTCGGGACCTGCCAGCCCGAAAAGTCGTTCTTTCAAGAAAGCATCGTTTTCGTTCCACAGACTTAAACCAAAGCAAATACGCTGTTTACGGTCGCAAATCGCGGCTAAACCGTCTTCGTTCCAACGGAAAGTTTTTGAGCGTGCCGCATCGAACGGCAAATAATCCCACGCGGAGCCGTGCGGCGAATAATCTTCGCGGACAGTTCCCCACGCGCGTTCGCTGACGTAACAACCCCAGCGTTTCCAATTTTTGTTGCGAGTTTGTGTTTCTAAAAGACGTTTTTGTTCGGCATTCATTACTAAAGAATCTCACAAAGTTATATTTTTCGTCTAGTGTTGAAAAACACCGGACAATTAGTGGATACTTATGTTACATTATGGTCATAGTTGAAAGTAATCCCCCAAAAAAGATTTTACAAATTCCCCCAAACATTTTTTGAAAAACGGCATTCATTCGTTGTTTTCTAAGCATATTCTGAGATGAAAAAGTCTGTAATCAAACCTAGGCTTGTCCCTGAACGTCCCAAAAATCTTGGCACGCGAGTCTCTCGCTATTCCCGAAATCACAAAACGAACATTTTAACTGCCGAAGACTTAGAAAATATCCTGGATGAAGTTCAGCAAAAACTCGATTACGGACTTTCGAGTACCGCCGAAAAACTTATTACCCAAACAATAAAGAAATTTGCGTTGGGTTTGAGCGAAAAAGGTTTGCTTGACAGATTTCACTCTTTTGCCGCCGAGATGAAAGGAAACTATACGCAATCTCTTTCAATCTTAAAAAAATATGAACCGGAAGAAGTTTTGGCTCAATTAGACAAAAGGTCGGAGATTGAGATTTTGACGCAACTGGCAATTTCTTACAGCAATACCGGCGATATGCCGAAAGCGGTAGCGTTACTCAATACGGCTTTGACTAATTTTCCGACCCAACAGGCAAGCGATTCGCTCGGACGTATTTATCTTGCTTTTGCCCGTGTTTACAGACGCTTAAACGAAGTTCCCGTGGCTCGCGATTATGTGGAAAAAGCGTTAAAAACTTTTCGGGATACGGGAAATTGGCACGGAATGTCCGAAGCTAATTTGCTCATCGGCGTACTTTATCAGCAAGACGGCGAGTTAGAAAAAGCCGTCGAATATATTAAACAATCGATTAAAATGGTCGGTGAACGTCAAGCTCCGTTTGCTCTCGGCAGGGCGTATTCCGAACTTTCCGGCACATATTGGTTTATGCGTCGCCCGAAAGACGGCATCGAATGTTTGGAAAAATCGATCAAATTTTTTGAAGTTACCGAACACAAAAATCATGCCACTATGGCATATAACAATTTGGGCATCAATCTGATGCAAATCGGCGAATGGAATAAAGCGGAGGCGATGATTAAACAATCGTATGAACTTGCGGTTGAAACAAATCACGTTCACACGGCGGGAATTTTAGATTCGCTCGGCGAATTGAAAATGTTGCGAGGTAATTTAGCCGAAGCCAAAGAAAATTTTGAATCGGCGGTAAAAATTGCCACCGAGCGAAATTCCAAATGGTATGTCGTGCAGGGAACACAAAATTTGGCGCGTTGTTTGCTTGCCCAAGAAAAATTTTCCGAGGCGATTGCCAAAGCCGAAGAAGCGATTGTTCTTTCGCAAAAAGGCGGACAAAAGCATTATGAAAATTTATCGAGATTAACTTTGACGGAAAGTTATTTGCGAACAAATCGGTTTGAAAAATGTCGCGAACAAATCGACCGATTTGAAGCCGACGATAAGATTACCGACTTTTTTGTACTCGGCAGTTTGCAACGAATTCGCGGTTATTTGGCGATGCTCGACGACGATCCGGAAATTGCAATTCATCATTTCAGCCGCAGTATCACAATGTTTGAAACTGCCGAAGACCTTTATCACACAGGTCGGGCAAATCTTGAACTAGGCAGAGTTTCAGCTAAAATCAATGCTGAAAAAGCGACTAAATACTTAACTTCGGCGATCGAAACTTTTACTAAACTGGGCGTTCAACATTTAATTGAAGCCGCCCGCAATGAGCTGGCAAACGTTAAATTTACCGTTCCGAACGTCAACCGCGAAGGTTCGGCAAATTCGCAGCTTTTAACCTTGCGACTTGCCGAAGCAACGGCTTCACGCGAACTTATTTTCCGCGAACTTTCATCGATTTTACAACAGGAAAGTAAAGCTAAAAAAGTTTCGATTATTCAGCCGAACCACGAAAAAAGACTTGTGCCTTTTTTGGTCAACGGTTTTACGCCGGCAGAAGCAGCGGATATTGCCGTCAAAATCAGCCCCGCAAGCGATGCCGGCAAGTTGGAAAATCTGGCGAAAGAAAAGAATTTGAGCATTTTTCAGCTTCGCGCCCCAAGCGCATTGCCTGCGTTTTTGGTGATTTATCCGCGTTCAAACGCAAAATTGATCGACGGCACCTCGATTCAAACACTGTTGCGGGTGGTCGAACTCGGAATGGATGTATGCGAATTGCGTGAACGAGACAAAGCAAAACGAAGCGAATCGAACGACAGTTCGCCGACTTCGCAAAATATGTTGCCCGGATTCATCCATTCATCGGTTGCCATGTCGGCATTGGTTGAAGAAGTTAATCGTATTCGCGCGTCTGATGTAACGGTTTTGGTAACAGGCGAAAGCGGCACGGGAAAAGAAGTTGTATCGCGGGCGATTCACATACTTTCAAACCGCAAAGATAAGATTTTTATCCCGTTTAATTGTACCGCTGTCCCGAAAGAACTCGCCGAAGGTCATCTTTTCGGTTATCGAAAAGGCGCCTTTACAGGAGCCGCGAGCGATTCGCTCGGCGTGATTCGGGCGGCAAACGGCGGCACGCTTTTTCTTGACGAAATCGGCGATTTACCGTTGGATTTGCAGCCGAAATTATTACGCTTTTTACAAGAAAGTGAGATTCACCCGCTCGGCGAACGCAGTCCGATTAAAGTTGATGTCCGCGTTATTGCCGCGACCAACGCAGGTTTAGAAGAAATGGTTGCAAACGGTTTGTTCCGCGAAGATTTATATTATCGGTTAAACGTTATTCGGTTGCGAGTTCCGCCGTTGCGCGAACGCCGCTCGGAAATTCCCGCGATTGTAAACTATTACGTCAATCATTACTCGGAAAAGTTCAAAAAACGTGAAATTACGGTTGCCACGCAAACAATGGATTTGCTGATGGTGTGCGAATGGAGAGGAAATGTTCGCCAACTTTGCAACGAAATTCAACGTTTTGTAGTTCGGGCAAGAGACGGCGAACAGGTTTTGCCCGAACAACTTTCGCCTGAACTAAAGCGGACAATTACGCCGCTGACCTTTGCCGATTCGGGCAATGTGCGGGCAATTTCCAACCACAGTTCGTTTGATATCGAGACAGAAAGTTCGACCATCGAAGAAGCCGTTTCCGAATTGGAAAGACGAATGATTGGCGAAGCAAGACAGCGACACGGCGGAAATATCTCGCGGATGGCGCGCGAACTCGGCTTAACTCGGCGCGGACTTTATCTTAAACTCGAACGCTACGGACTTGAGAAAGCCGGATAATCGCAGAACTGCCGACATCTCCGCCGCCGCAACAGTTTTGACACGCATAACTGCTGCTCATTCCTTTAATCGTATCGATTTGTTCGCTTCGCCCGATTAAGGCAAGTTTATTTCTGTCAGACATTGACGGCATTTCGTGTTGATGCAGCGTCCATCTTATCTGTCCGCCGACGGCATTTAGCGGAATTGTCGTATCCTTGAAATCAGGCGTTTGGTCATCTTGCAACTTTTTAATGTCTATTTCGATTGACTGATTAGGCTTGATTGTTTTCACGCTAATCTTATACTCACCACCATTTTCCAAACCGAGATAGTTTTAACTTTGAAATTTGTTTGGGAAAAGACTTTAGTTTGATGTATTGTTTTTAATATACTCTTCTCTTGTTTTTGCAACTGCTGTTTGTAGTCTTTCTTTTCCTGTTTTAGTTGTTGAGTCAATTACAGATGTCTCTAAAAACTCAACCGCCTTTGATAAATCATTACGAAATATTATTTTAATTGTGTATAAAGCGTTATCGCTTTTCAATGATTTTGTTTGCTCGTCTTCGATAAGTATTATCAAAGCCGGAAGTGAAGACTTTCCAATCTGAGCTAATGCTTCAACTGCCGGATAATCGGAAGAAATCATTCCCGTGTATTGTCCAAACCCCACGGCTGGATTTGTTGATGGTTTCTCATACTTAAAATCAATTAAACCTATCAAATTGGGGACAGCTTCAATGATTCTCTTGCTTCCAATTACTTTTATATTTTCTACAAACTTATCTGCATTATTGGTTTTTAAGTTTTCATCAGAAAGTGAATCTATAAGTTTTTCATTTTCAATATTTTGATTAGGACTTAATTTTTCACGGTTACAATCTTCTTGAGTGCTTTTCTTTTTTGCAGTTTCATCCGGAATTATTTGTGCATATATAGCAATCAGAAAGGTTGTAAGTAGTAATGTCGGTATTAAAACAACGATGATTTTTATTGATTTCATTTTATTTCTCCAAATATATTTATGTTATTGTAAATTCCAAGTAAGATTTGTTAAACCTGTTCCGGCAGCGTTATCAGTCGCTACATCGTTAATCACAGCCCCGTTTTTTGAGCCGTTGTTGGTTACTGAAACACGTCCAAACCAGTTCAAATCATCCGAAACAACAAAATTATCAATTGCTGCATATTCTCGGAAGTTCACTCTCAATCTTCTTGTTTGATTAAGAGTAAGCGAAAGGATGCTAACTCTGGGAACATCAAGGTCAAAGATTTTACCTGCTGAATTACCCGATTGTGGGTCATCATCTCTTAATTCAATTGGAGATACGTCCGACTGATTAGACAAACAGGGAGCGGCAATCTGCTGGTTAATATATATGCAAGCATTTATAATCTCTCTTTTTAGGATTATAAACCCGTCATAATTATTAGGCAGCACATTCCCTACAATTTCAACACCATAACCCCACTTCTTAGGACTGCCTGCCTCATTAATAACTAAAACCTGCCCCAAATTGTAATTAGTCATTAAATTGTTGTATTCAGTTCTGCCGGAATTATCATTAGAAGCATTCCCCGATGTTCTTAATGTCAAACTTACTGAGACAACTGTAAAATCCTCGCCATTTCCATATTGCTTGGTATTGTAAAAGGCTTTTAGTCGCATATTATTTTTGGTGCTACTTTCGGTAATACCTTTTATTTCAACATTAGTAGTTTGCGTTATTGTCATCGTTGCCGTGTTGGTATCAGTAAAAATAGCACCGCCTGTTGTTCCTTGATTTGGAGATAATGTAAGCATAATTGGCAAATTGCCGGTATTTCCATCAATTGTAACTGAAACATTAGCAGTATGATTTTTTCCAACTGCTTTAAAGCTATCAATAATGACTTTCGGCTTAATAAACACATTAGTGCTTGCATCAACACTTGCAGAAAATGATTCGCAATAATGGCATCCTAGAGTTTGCCGAAGCTGTTGAATTATATAAGGATCATTGATCCATTCAGTGCTATAAACTGAATAATACTGTGAACAATTATCCACCTCATAAGATGTGGCTCCGGCACCGGAAACGTTAATTTGCGTTTCACCAACACTATTAGCTACAACTGTTCCGGGATATACTTGGGCAATACTATTGTCTTGACTAATCCATGTGTAGGAATTCGGGTCAGGATAAGTAACGTTATCTCCATAGGCAGTTGTATTTATCCGCACAAATCGCAATTGAGCAGAATCACCAATGGTTAGCTCAACATCTTGGTCTAAGAACTCTATCCTTGAACTGTCAACACAGATATTTATACAAAAATAAACACTGCTTGTTTTATCAACAACATTTATTTGGCTGGCTTGTCCAATTATTTCTGCTCCTGTTTGCCCAATCACCTGATTTATTTTAGGAGCAAGCGACCATTCAATTTGACCTTGTTCAATATTTAACGGAAGTATATTCCCGTTTGCATCGGGCAATTGCGAGTCTCTGATTTTTTTGACATCAATAACTTTTACTTGATGCGGAGCAATTTTATTTGTGCCTAAAACATATTTAGTTCCTGAATTGTAAGTTAAATATGAAGTATATTGTTGTTCTTCGTTAGTCGTGTTTTTCAGGTAAACTTTAGTTTGATTATTTCCCGATAAGTTCCATGGATAACTACTTGCGGCACGTTTTGTTTTCATCGGTTCCCAAAGCAAAACTCTGAACGAATGGTTTCCGGTCGCACTGACGCTTTCAACTTTCGAGATTATAGTTCCCGGACCGCCATTGTGAGTTATTTCAATTCCGGCTGATTCAATTTGCGATGAATCTGCTAAATCAACGGCATTTTGTGCATCAAAGAAACGCATTTCTAACGAATCTAAATTTAGATTCGGCAGTATTACATTTCCTTTCTGTCCGTTTTTGAGTGTGTAAAAGATTTTTGCTTTTACGATAGTATTTGTAGTGCCTATATTTCTGACCGCAATTTTTGGTTCTAGTTTTTCATTACCAATTTTTTCAAGCTGTAAACCTGTTCCATGAAGAGATTTTGATTGAGAAAGAATTGGCAAACTTGTTGGTATTGCCTCAGATAACGGCGTTACATTTGAATATCCGGTATCTTCTTCACTAACAGTTACTCGTGCAATAAGTGCGTCCATCGCACCGCTTTGTTTTACTGAAAACCCTAATAACCTATGATTGGCAAATTGATGACTATCAGGAAAGTCTTGCTCCAAATCTAAAATCTTAGTTTGATGCGGCAGCAGTTCAATAGCCTTTATTTGCCCTTGCTTTTTAGGCATTCTTGAAAGTCTTGCACTTAAATTTAAAGTTTGGTCTGATGTATTTGAAAGAAATATTTTTACTTTTGCATCCGAACTTGGCTGATACCAAACACCTTCCAGCCATTGCGAGTTATAACTGCCTACTTCTACCAACTTCTCGTCAAAAGAAATACTTTTTGCAACATCTTTTATTGTGATTTGAGCACCTAGTTGGATTTGCATACCAAAGTAGCTTAGCTTAATGCTTCCTTTTCTGAATTCGTTTCCGGCATTACCCAACATAGTTTGTAAATTAACGTCTATAAAATTTGTTGCGGGAACAATTATAGGTTGTAAATTAAGCTGAGTTCCGTCCAAACTAAAAACTGTCGGATTAACCGTTAATGGCTGCAAACCCTTATTGTTTAATGTCAAAGTTGAACTTAATCCGTCATCTAAATTGTAATATGAGCCGGCGACTGTTCTGAAATCATCAAAACTTGTTTGTGATACACCGGATGAATGAAAAATGAAAAGTGCAAATAAAAGTACAGTAAAAACTGCCAGGTTGTTTTTTTTGTTAATTTGCAAGAACATAACTTATCTCCGTCGGGTTGGTAAAATCCAAAAATAAGACTTTACGGTTAAAAGTTAAGGCGGCATTTTTGTCGGGAATGTCGCGGGAAAATTTACGATTGCAGTTTAATTTTTACGCTTGTTTGCGGGTTGTGTCAAGGAAAATCTTTGTGTTATTAAAAAACATATTGACATCCGAAAAAAATAGTCGCAAGATAGCTTTGCCGAAAAAACGGCTTATTTTTTAAGAAGGAGAACGATTATTATGGGTATGACACACACTGAAACAATTGGTTTTTGTACCGAAGTTTCGCAACTTATCGAAGAACTTTCCGAAATTTTGCGTGATGAAGGAACGGATGCGACCAAATGGATTATGGAAATAAACACCAAAAAAACTTTGGCAGTAACTACAAATGCCGAGCAAAACGATTTAAAGGCGAAACTTAGAGAGAAAACCGGTAATTCGACCAAAGCAGACGATGATGCTTATAAAACGGCATCGACCAAATTGGATGCGGTTGTCGGAATAGTCGGAAAAACTACTTCGCTCGGTAAGCAAGCCGCTAAACTTCGCAGTAAAATCAATCGGAAAACAAAAAAAGTTGCCGCGAAAACTTAAAAATCCGGTTATACTTTTATAAAATCTGACCGACTTTATATTAATTCCGACAAGATTTAATTAAATTACGGTCAGATTTTTTAAGTTTCCGACCGTAATTTTAAAAAAGTTGGTCGATTTTTATAAAATGTCGGTCGTTTTTTGTCAGATTCCGATCAAAAAAAGTAAAAATATGCCCGGAAAACATTTAGAGTTACGGTTAATTTGCAGATTTATTTTGAGTTTGCATCAAAATAATTTTTGAACCAACGCCCGTCAGCAAAAAGAAAACCATCGCAACTTCGGCATCGCCAAGGTTATAATGGACACAACTGCTCGCAAAAAAACCGATGCTTCCGCCCAAACAACCGAGCAAAATCCCCTTCTCTGTTTTAGATTCAATCCGCCGAATCGCGGAAATAAGTTGTTTCCAATAAATTCCTAAAATCAATAGCCACAACAATAACGCCGGAATTCCGCGTTCGACCGCGAGTTGCAAAGGCGTTGAATGAAAATGTCCCATGGGAAGTTTACCGTTGTCGAACAAATGCCAATCTTCTTTGAATCGCTTAATCGAATCCATTCCGACTCCGACAACAAGATGGCGCGGCGAATCGGTCGCCAACTTAAAACCTTCGCGCCAAACCGTCTCACGCCAAGTTATCGAATTATCGGTTGAATCGAAAAATCCGACATTGCGCGATTGTTGCAAAACATATAATCCGATTAACGCAACCGGCAAAACGATTGCCGCCAAACCTAACAATAACTTGCGGTTGCCGTTAAAAATTACAATTACAAACGCCGAAATTATAAACGCCAGTTGCGAGGCGCGAGTCGAGGTCAAGAGCAAGGCAAGCGACATCAACGCGAGGAACAAAAACAATGCGAATTGCGGGTTGCGAATTACAGATTTGAAATTCGGCATCTGAAATTTGGAGTTTGGAATTTGAAATAACGCGATAAACAAGCCGAATGCTAATGACCCGATGAGTTGGAGAACTTCGGCGAACGTTACATATTGCGAATAAAATCCGGTCGAACGCCAGTTTCGAGAATGTTTCCAACTTTCGATTCCGAGTTTTTCCGACGCATTGCCGCTCAGTAAATCCGCTCTTTTTATTTCGACAATCGCGTTAAAATCAGGACGATAAAACTCGACTTTATTGACTTCATTCCGTTCAAGTTCCGCGACAAATGCTTCGGGCGAACTTACTTTTTTATTATTCGCTTTCAAAATTGTATCGCCTTCCAGCAAAATGGCTTTCGACAAACAACCGGTTGCGGAAAGTCCGTGAATTTCCACGCCGCGACCGAAAATTCGCTCGATCGGTGTCCATAAAACGCTCACCATACACGATGTAATCAACGCCGCGACGATAAGTTTTACGGCTTTTATCGTCCGTAAGTTGTTGATTACAAAGTAAAAGATTAAAAACAATGCCGCACCGCGAAGTTTGTCGAGCGAAATATCGGGCGCGTAACTGAAAATCGAGGAGATAACCGTCCAACCGAAAAACGCCCAAAGAGCAATATCTAACTTGCCTGACTTGACGAGCTTCGGACGCGGTTTTATTACCAATCGAATCGCCTGTGCAAGCATTCCCGTCAGCCAAAATGTTTGCGTCAAAGCGATTGAATGCGGCGCGAATAACGTCATTAAAATTAAACAGATAAAAGCCGTTCGTTCCAATAGTTTCGCCCCGAAATGTTTGGTTTCGATGCTTGCCGATTCGTCGATTTGTTCGAGAAGTTTTTTCATTCGCCTTGTTTAAGTTAAACTGGTTTGATGGATAATTTGCAAACCGATTTGAGTTTAACCGCTGAAATCAAACTTTACTACGATATTTATATTCCCGAAAACGCAAACGGCAAACTTCCGCTGCTTTTTTCGATTCACGGTTACGGCGCGAACAAAAATTATATGATGCGTGAAGCGCGAAAAATTGCCGGCGACAAATTTATTATCGCTTCTTTGCAAGCTCCGCATCAACATTTTCGCCCCGTTGACGGAAGTTACAAACTCGGTTTCGGCTGGCTCACCGATTATAAATCCGAAGAATCGGTCGCGCTTCATCACAAATTTATTGCGGACGTAATCGAAAAGTTGAAAACCGATGATTTAATCGACGAAACAAAAGTTTACCTGTTCGGGTTTTCGCAAGCCTGCGCGTTAAACTTTCGGTTCGCTTTTACGCATCCGAACGTTGTTCGCGGCGTTGTCGGATTATGCGGCGCGGTGCCGTCCGATTTGGAAACAAGCGAACTTTACAAAACGCTGAACGCTGATGTTTTATATCTTTACGGCGACACGGACGAATTTTATTCAAACGACAAATTTCAAACTTACGATGAAAGGTTGCGTGTAAAACTCAAAAACTATTCGTCGAAACAATATCACGCCAAGCACGAAATAACGGATGAAATGCGAGAAGACGCGAGAAATTGGTTGCAAGAAAAATCAAAATAATTTTTGCCGATTGAAAAAATTATTGCAACCAACCTGATTTATGTTTCGTAACATCAAACAACTCGGAGAACTTTTATGAACGCAAAACTTATCTTGAAAAACTTTACTTTTATCGGACTTTTATTGTTGGTCGGTTGCCAAGCGGACGTTCGTACGCAAGCCCAACAATCCGAACCGAGTGTGTTTTCGACCACTTCCGCCAAACCGAAACTCGATAACATCGAAAATCCGTCGATTAAAAAGATGATTGAAAGCGCGGTCGAGCAAACAACTTTGACGAAGAGTTACGATCCCGCGTATGTCGTTTTAAAGTATCCGAACGGCGATGTGCCGATTGAAAAAGGCGTTTGCACCGATGTTGTCATTCGTTCGATGCGAAACGCGGGTTTAGATTTGCAAAAAGAAGTTCACGAAGATATGGCGGCGAATTTCAAAGTTTATCCGAAAAAATGGGGTTTGAAAAAAGCCGATGCAAACATCGATCATCGCCGCGTTCCGAATCTGCAAATATATTTCACGCGTCGAGGAAAATCTCTCCCGATTACCGATAAAAGCGAAGATTACAAAGCCGGCGATATTGTCGCGTGGGATTTGGACGGCAAAGGTTTGACGCACATCGGCGTGGTTTCAAATATCTATAACGAAAACACCAAGCATTTTTTAATCATTCACAACATCGGCGGCGGCACAGTTGCCGAAGACCGCGTTTTTGAATGGAAAATTATCGGTCATTATCGTTATTTTTAAGTGAAACCAAAGCGGTTATCGGCAGAATTGCTGCGGCAATCCACCATCCGACCATTGATAAAGCCGTAAAAAACCAAGCACTTTCGCCGATTGATTCAGGCATATTCCAATCTGCACTTGAAAATACTAAAACGCCGGCTAAAGCAAATACCGTATTAAGCATAAATGATAAAATCCACATTAAAACAACTTCGCTTGCTTCCAAAAGCCCTCGTGAATGTTTTATATAGCTCTTGAACATCCAAATACCTAACAAAAAAAGTATTAAAACCGGAATTGCAAGTATTATTGTAAGAAAAGAGTAAAGTGTAGCCAAAATGCCCGGAATTATCATAAAATAACAACCGATTTCAAAAACTCGCGCGACTTTTTCCGAATAACTTTTTTCCATATTTTTACCCGACCTTTTGAAGTGTTTTTAACTTCGTAATACTCGGATTGCAAGCGTTGCGCCAAACTGCAAACACGAAAAAAGCCTTATTTTACGGCAGTTTTGCAAACACGATGTTTTGCAAATTGCATAAATAAGACTTTGTGTTTCGCAAATTGAAAATTTTACGCGGCTTTTTCGAGTTGCGGATTATTCGCTTCTTCCAACTTTTTGCCGTGATAAAAATCGTCTATTACATTGACCACGCTTTCGGTTAATTCCTCGTGCGGCAAATGTCCGCAATTCGGAAAAACAACCAGTCGTGAATTCAAAATAAGTTGATTGAGTTTATAGCCGTTTTTAATCGGGATGACCAAATCTTTTTCGCCCCAAATTATTAGTGTCGGCTGATTTATCAAACTCGCATCGTGTTCAACGCGGTCGGCTTTCCAATGTCGCAACGTTTGCAACATCGAATTATGTCCGTCGGCGGCATTCAGCGGACGATAAACCGCGTCAAGTCTTTCTTCGGTAATAATATGTTGGTTTTCGGGAGCAATCGTATTTTGCACACGAATTCGCAGAAAGGCTTTTGAGTCAACTAAAAATGCGGTCGAAATTTCGCCTAAACCCGGAACTTTGGCGAGTCGGGCGACAAAATGTTTCAAAGGATCGTTGTTACACGGCGAACTGATAAGTATAAGTTTTTCAACTCTTTCCGGATAATCGAGCGTCAAGGTCGAAGCCACCGTGCCGCCGTAACTGCTTCCCGCAAGCGTTGCCCGACCGATGCCGAGTCTGTCCATAAACCGCGAAACCATTCTCGCTTGCGAAGTGATTGTGTAATCAAACCACGCAGGTTTATCCGAATAACCGAAGCCGACCATATCGATTGCAATGACGCGGAAACCTTTATTTGCCAGTTGCGGCGCGGCTTCGCGCCAAGTATATGTCGAAGCGCTGTAACCGTGCAGCAAAATCAGCGTCGGATTATTTTTTTCGCCGAATTCCTGATAATGAATGCTTGTTCCGTCAATTTCGGTAAAATGAGAGTTGTTCGGATGATGAATCCTGTCGGCGGCTTGTTCCCACCGAACTTCACTTTTTCGCGTCAAAAATTTCCACGCGATTGCCGCACCGACTACGCTTGTTGCGCCTAAGGCTAAATGTCGCTTTTTCATTTGATTAAACTACTATAAATAACCGCAAAATACAATGTTTTTCTGCGCTTTTAACGCAAAGGTTTCGCAAAGATAACACAAAGAGTTTGTTGTTCGCCGATAAATTATTGCATTTATATTCCGCAGCGTAACTTTGCGTCTTTTTTCTTTGCGTTAAATATTGCGTTTCGGCTAAATACTTGCCACGCCGATTGCCGTGTTGTAAAAGCGATAGAGTTCGTTGAAATCACGCAATGCGCGGTTCATAATCAAGCCGATTTGGTCTAAATCATTGCCGTGAACAATTAAATTCAGGTTTCGCAAAAAGGCTTCGTGGGCATTCATGGTGGTGCCTAAATCTTCGACCGAAACCAAAAATAAACGTCGGCGAAGCGATGCCGGCATGGCATTTACCTTTTGTTGAATAATCGCCGCACCGCCGAATTCTGCCGCAAAATCGGGCGAAAATATCAGAATCTCGGTTTTTCCTTCACGCAACCGCTCGTTTGCCTGTGCGGTTGTTTGCGCCAAATAAACTTTGTAACCTGCGTCAACCATCAATTTTGCCACGCGGTCGCGTTTATTTTCACCCAAACACAACAAAACACGGCGAGGTTTTTCTTGGCTTTCATCCTTGCTTTCAATAATTTGATTGCCTTTGCTCAAAGCTCCGAGCAAAGATTTTAACGCTTGGTTTATCTCGAAACCCGATTCTTTTTCGGCAAATTGACCGGCATTTTCGCCAAAAGCCGCCGCCGGCGCGTTGGTTCTCAACTGCTGAACAGTCGGCGAACCTTTTTCGCCGTTTGCATTTGCTTGGACACGGACAAGATTTTGGCATCGCGGACAGCGAACCGTAAAGTTTCCGTTCGGAATTTTCGCTTCGTCGAGTTGTAAAGAAACCGAGCAATTATCGCAACGTATAATCATAATGTTTGTAATCGAATCATTTGTTCATTGGTTGATTCATTGATTTTATTTTGAGTGTTTTCAGCCGAATCGCTTCCGTTATTCGACAAGATCGAGAAATGAAGTGCCGCTCGGATTGTTTTGAAGCGCGTAATTATGACTGCTTTGCTCTTCTTCTTTGAGATAATCTTCGGTCGATCCCAAACCGCGAATCGCCAACAAAAGATTGTTTTGGTTGGTCGCAAAAGACAAGCCGTCTTCTAAAGTAATGGTATCGCTTTGAATCATTTCACGAATTACGCCGTCGAAATCCTGCATTCCGTCGTGCTTGCCGTCGCGAATCGCGTCCAACAAAGTCTTGCCTTCCGCTTCGCCTTTTTCAATGTATTCGCGAGTTCGCGGATTCGATTTCATAATTTCAATCGCCGCGACACGACCTTTGCCGTCGGCTTTCGGAATCAAACGTTGTGAAACAATATAACGAAATGTTTGCGCCAACCGCGTGCGAATAACCCGTTCTTCGTTTTTCGGATAAAGCCCGATGATCCGGTCAATAGTTTTCGAAGCATCGATGGTGTGCAGCGTCGAAAACACCAAATGCCCTGTTTCCGCCGCTTCCAAAGCAATTTCGGCAGTTTCAAGGTCTCGCATTTCACCAACCAAGATAACTTTCGGAGCTTGGCGTAACGCCGCCCGTAATGCAGACGAAAAATCTTTTGTGTCCGAACCGACTTCGCGTTGATTGATGGTTGATTGTTTGTGCTGATGTAAAAACTCGATCGGGTCTTCGATTGTGACAATATGATAGCTTTTGGTTTCGTTGATTAAATCTATAATTGCCGCCAGCGTTGAGCTTTTACCCGAACCGGTCGGACCTGTAACCAGCACTAAACCGTTGCGGATATTAGCAATATCGCCAAGTGATTTCGGCACTTTCAAACTGTCAATCGTCGGAATTTCGTGCGGAATTACCCGCATTACCGCCGAATAAGAGTTTCGTTGCTGAAAAATATTGACGCGAAACCGACACCGCGCGGGCAAACTGTAACTCAAATCGGCTGTTCCCGTCAGCGAAAGTTGAGCCGACGCTTCGGGATTATCACGCAACAACGCCATCGCAATCATTTCTGTTTGAAACGCCGTCAGTTTGCCTAAACCGAGCGGTGCCACGGGAAAAAGTTTACCGTTGATTTCAACTTGCGGTTTTTGTCCGGTCGAAAAATTCAAATCGCTTACGTTATCTGAAACGAGCAGCATTTGCTCAATTATTGGTGCTATATCCAGCAGACTCATTTTATTTGGGTTTACTCCTGAAAGAAAGTTAGGATTGCAGGCTTGACGCAGATTGCCGGAAAGGAAACTTGGCAACTAATCAAGTTTAATCGGATTTGAACCGGAAAGCAAGTATTTTTTAACTAAGTTTAACTATTTGTATTTCGTTAAATCAAAGATTGGAAGTTTTGCATATTTTCGACCGGCGAATTTTGTAAAATCGCGCTGATTAAAGCGATTGAATCTGAAAACCGCAAAACATCTTTGGCGTTTTGCAGCGATATTCCGCCAATCGCAACCAACGGAAAATCTCCGATCGCCTTTCGGATTTCTTTCAAACCGTCGATTCCAACCGTTTCGTCGGGATTTTCTTTGGTTGTCGTCGCAAAAATCGGTCCGACGGCAATATAGTTTATCGGCAACTTGACGGCTTCGACGGCTTGCCGAAGATTGTGCGTCGAAAAACCGATAATCGCGTTTTCGCCGAGAATTTTGCGGGCATAAAGTGGCGCTAAATCGTCTTGACCAAGATGAACGCCGTCAGCCTTTAACGCCAAAGCAAGATCGATTCGGTCGTTGATGATTATTCGCACATCTTGTTGTTTTGCAAGAGTTACGGCGTTTTTTGCATCTTCGTAAAATTCTCGCGGCGTGGCAAATTTCTCACGCAGTTGGATAAATTTCGCTCCGCCGGCGATAAGTTTTTTAACTTGTTCCGTGTGCGAAAGTTTGGCAATTCGGCAATCGGTAATCGGATAAATTTTCGGTAAACTAAACATATTGTGTTATTCTGACTAAAATTGCGCAAACCCGTTTTCACTCGTTACACTAATTTTTTTTCGCACTCCAAGCAACTAAATCGCGAGTTTGATGCTCAAACAGTTTAGCAGTTTTATTATTTTGGAGGTTCACCGTGAAAAAAATTTTATTTATATTGTTTCTCAGCCTTTTTTGCTTAAACATTTTCGGGCAAATCACCGCAAACAGCGTCAGCGAAATTTATCTTGCCAAAGACGACGGCAACGGCAAAGCAGGCGAAGTTGCCACGGCTTTTATGACGACCGACGTGCCGATTTTCTGTGTCGTCAAACTGGATTTAGCCCAACCGACCGAAGTAAAAATGAATTTAGTGGCGGTCAATGTCAAAGGCGTAAAAGCTGAAACTAAAGTAATTACAACCGTTTACAAAACCAAAGAAGAACAAAACCGCGTAAATTTCAAAGGTCAACCGGAAAAATTGTGGGTTGCGGGAACATATCGCATCGATATTTTTTTGGACGGAAAACCCGCGACCAAGCAAGAGTTTGAAATCAGCAAAGCCCCGCCGACAGACGAAAAACCGATTAAAACTACGCCGAAAACCGGTCGTAAATTCCGCAAAACCTCTTGACAATACTCTGCTGAAATTTAACATCGATTTGCTTGTTAGATATGACAGAATTGTTATACTTAACAGGGTTGTAACGTTTCGGCAATCTTTTTGTAATCGTCGATTTCCGGGGAAAAATCAATTTTAACGTCAAAAAGCGAGCGTTTATTTCTTAAACATAATAAAACTAATATCAAATCAGGGAGATTTTATGAATATATTAAAGCGAGTTTCTGCTTGCTTAATCGTAGTATTTTGTCTTGCCACGGCATTTTTTGCCCAATCGCAAGCAACCACAGGTTTAATTCAAGGAACGGCGGTCGATGCAAACGGCGCGGTGGTCGCCGGAGCTTCGATTAGCGTTAAAAATACCGACACGGGTTTTGAACGCTCTGTCAGCAGCAATTCGGACGGTTTTTTTACTGCTCCGTTGTTGCCGCTCGGCAAATATAAAATTACCGTTTCAGCGAAAGGTTTTGCCAATTCGATTATCGAAAGTAATTTAACCATCGGTCAAACGTTGAATTTGA
Source organism: Acidobacteriota bacterium (assembly GCA_031430435.1). Classification (GTDB taxonomy): domain Bacteria; phylum Acidobacteriota; class Blastocatellia; order Pyrinomonadales; family Pyrinomonadaceae; genus JANNVK01. Next base: position 15,923 of record JANPBM010000018.1, on the reverse strand, counting down.
ACGTGGCGATGAAAGTCGGCGGTTCAACCGAAAATGTTACGGTAACGAGCGAAGGCGAGGGCGTTGAAACGGCGAGAACCGAACTTTCAACCCAAATCAACAACAAATCGGTCGAAGGTTTACCGATCAGCCGCCGTGATTTCAGCAAATTTGCACAATTAACGCCGGGCGTTTCGGTCGTGCAAGGTCCCGACGGCGACGAAATTACCATCAACGGACAAAAAGGAATCCAAAACAACATTTCGATTGACGGCGCGGACGCAAACAATCCGTTTTTCGGCGAACAACGCGGCGGTCAACGTCCGGCGTTTACAATCAGTTTAGAATCGGTCAAAGAATTTCAAGTAGTTCCGGTTGGAGCATCTGCAGAATTCGGACGCAGTTCAGGCGGATTTATCAATGTTGTAACCAAATCGGGGACAAATAATTTTTCGGGTTCGGCGTTCGGATTTTTCCGTAACCAAAAACTTTCGGCGCAAAATCCCGATGCGGTTGCCGCAAAATTACCGATTGAAGATTTCCGCAATTATCAATTCGGAGCCAACCTCGGCGGTCCGATTAAAAAAGACAAAGCATTTTTCTTTGTCGCCTACGAGCGCAACGACGGAACAAGCAGCAAGCCGAACAGCATCGATTCACGCTTGGTAAACATTTTCCGCACTCGGTTTAATTCAACTGAGCAAGGAACAATTAAACGAACCAATAAAGCCGATGTTTTCCTCGGTAAAATCGACGTGCAAATCAACGAAAATAATCTTTTCACCGCTCGCCACAATTACAGCCGTGCCGAACAAGTGAACGGAACTTTCGACGTTCCGACGTGGGGAATCAGCGCCAACGGACGCGAAACCAACAATTCAAATTCGTTTATCACACAATTGGTTACAAACTTTTCGTCGAATTTATTGAACGAATTCCGTTTCCAATACGCGAAAGAAAACCGTCCGCGTTTTTACGACGGTCCCGATCTTCCCGATACAACCATCGGAACTATCGACGGAACACTTTCATATCGTTTCGGTCGTCCGTTCTTTTTGCCTGTGCCGTCAAGCGATACGCGATTTCAATTTACCGATAATTTCACGGTCATTCGCGGTAAACATTCGATTAAATTCGGGGCAGACTTTAACCGCGTCAAAAATTCGCAAACATTTATCGGTTTCGCGCGCGGACGCTACATTTTCGTCGGGGAAAATATAAATGATGCAATAACATACTTTACGCAATATATTAACGGAAATACCACACCAATACTGCCTAATTCGACAACAAATAAATGTCCGGGCGGCAGCGGTCCTGCAAATGGTGTCTGTGCCGGTTTATCACTTTATTTGCAATTTGCACCGATTGGAAGCCGCACGGTTGCCCAAGCCGGAACACAAGCATTTGCTCAATTTGAGCCGGGCGTTTATGTTCAGGATAATTGGAACGTCAAGCAAAATTTAACATTGAACTTGGGCTTCCGTTGGGAAGGACAATTTCAACCCGATCCGATAAATGCTCCGTCTGCAACACGATACGGACAATTTTTGAATAATCCGCGATTTACGTCGAACGGCACGATTCCCGACTTCAAAGACGGTTATCAACCGCGTTTAGGTTTGTCTTATTCGCCGGGCAAAGACGGAAAAACCGCCATCAGATTGGGTGCGGGACTTTATTACGCCCGAATTCCGGGATTAGTTGTTGCCGGACCGAGAAACACTGACGGTGCGATTGCCGGAAATATTTTCCGTAACGCGGCATTTTTTCCCGCGTCACTTTTACCTGCTTTTCCGGGAATTTTTCCAACCACAGGATTTACAGCTTTTAGTCCGGGAATTGCAGTTTTTGAACGAAACTTCAAAAATCCGCGAACAGTTCAAATTAGTGCGAGCGTTGAACGCGAACTGGTTAAAGATTTGAATTTAACGGTTGCTTACAATTACGCTCATTCAACTCGTTTGACGCGGTTTGTAAATCGCGGCGATGGAACGCTTTACGGCGGAACTTCGCCGTTTAACCTTGCGGGCGGTTCGGGAGTTGATGAAATTCGTTCGACCGAAAGCTCGGCTCGTTCGCTTTACAACGGTTTGAGCATCACGCTCAGTAAACGGTTTTCAAACAGATTCCAGTTCCAAGCGAATTATTTGTTGTCGAAAGATATTTCGGACGACGATAACGAACGAGATCCGTTCAGCTTCCGCTACGCCGACCCGCGAAATTTATCGACCGAATATAATTACTCGGACCGCGACCAGCGTCATCGCTTTAATGCGTTTGCAACAATTGCGTTACCGTTCGACATTTCGTTGTCGCCGATTGTCCAATATCGTTCCGCCCAGCCGACATCGGTTGCCGGACGCGGACTCGGAACAACGATTAAACGTAATACTTTGCGTTTGAAAAATGAATTTGTAACGTTTGATATTCGCGCGTCGAAAACTTTCAAATTTAACGAAAGAGTTTCGCTTGAAGGAATTTTTGAAGCATTTAATATAACAAACAGCCGTAACCAACGCAGTTTGGCGCGTCCGTTGACATTCAACTTCGACGGCACGGTTTCGACCGGTTTCGGCGATCCGCGACAAGCTCAACTTGGTTTGCGTTTGAAATTCTAATTGGCGTAAATTGTTAAGCATAAACCGCAAGTTGTGATAAATTTACACTTGCGGTTTACGTTTTACGATGAACAAAAATTTTCTACAATTTATAATTTTGCCGTTGATTTTTTTGGCGGTTACATTGTTTGGCGGTTTGCGTCTGAGTTTTGACGCAAACGCCTTTTTGTTTTTGAAACCGCAACTTATTTGCTTGATTTTGTCGGCAATTTTGATGGTTTTATTTGTGCGGGCAAAGTTGATAAAAATCGGCGCTTTTTTTGCGGAAGATTTTTCGTTACTCAAAAATATCTGCAATGCGTTGATTTTATTGACGTTATTTGCCGCGACAACGCAAGTTTTTAATTCACTTTTACCCGAAAAGTCAATCGCGTTTTGGATTATTGCGTTCTGTTTTTTGTGGAGTTTACAGACGAATTTGTTTGCGGAATTATCATCGAAAAAACTTTTGATAAGTTTGGCAAGTTTATTCGGACTTGCGTTTGTCGTGAAATATTTTGTGCTGGCAAGTTTGGTTTCAAGTAATGAAACGTGGATGCAAAAGATTTTCAGCGAACTTTCCGCCGGATTATTAGACTTGCCGAAGTTTTCTTCCGCCACGGGTTATATTCAATTTTTTACGTTGATTTTATATTTGGCGGGAATTTATTTGATTGATTTTACAGGAATAAAAACTGAAATTAACCGCCGAGACACGGAGACGCAGAGTTGAGAAAATAAGTTACTAAGACATAAATTGTAACCGGACAAACGATTTACGCTTTGTTTGCTTTCCAACTTGCTACACGATTATAGATTTCGTCAACGTCTGCGTTTCCCCAATAATCGTTGATTTCTTTGACGGAATCGCTTTTTTCAATGAAGGTCGTATTTATTGTGTTTCTCCTATGATTTCTTTGTGGGCAGAGATTGCTTTGCAGTCAGATTAATATTATCAAAAGTTAGATTATAAAGTTTATAAAACTTTTTCGTATCTGACTTAGGAATGCCGACAACAATCTCACTTGCCATCTGAAAGACTTTAGATTGCTTTTTTGAATCCCATTCTGCGGCAAAAAAGACTGCTGTAACATTAATACTCTCTTTAGGGGATATTTCGGTCATTTCTCCATGCATGAAATGATATTTATAACCATTATATTGAACAATATCAGAATTTAGATAATCACGCTTGGAAAGAAGGTTTACGATTTCAGCAGGATCGTCATCTTCATTACCTACACCAACTTTACCTATTCCTTCTACATCTGAGTTGAATAAAGCCCACACCCTACCATTCTCGTCCACTAATGTAGAGCGTAAGTAAATACCTATTTCTTCACTGCCTTCCGGAATTGCGTTCATTGCAACAAAAATGGGTTTTTGCGTTTCGAGGTTTATGAACTCAAAGGAGCATTTGACACCCATATACTTCGCATCAGGGTCAGACACAACGCCAGACCTATTATACTCTTCTTTAAAATCAAACTTAACTGGCAACGCAGACCTGAGAACAACACGAAGTGAACCAATGTTTTGTTGTTATCGGTGTTGCGGTATTTAGCTTTTCGGAAGATGCCGCATTTTTTGTTGTCGTTGTAGCCGCAACTGTTTTTGGCGAAATGCTAACATTGTCAAAGGTTAAATTATAGAGCGTATATGATTTCTTCATATCCGATTTACGAATACCAACGACAATTTCGCTTGCCATTTGAAAGACTTTTGACGGTATTTCATTTGTCTGATTATTATCTTGAACAAAAATTGCGGTAACTGCGATGCTCTGTCCGGGTGATATTTCAGTAGTATCCCCAAAGATGAAGTAACGTCTTGTATAACTATTGATATCTACAAAATCTGCATTGAGATTATCACGCTTGGAAAGAAGCGTAGTGATTTCAGCTGGGTCGTAATAGTCTCCAGATTGTTGTTGCCGCCCTACACCGACTTTACCTATTCCTCCTGTTACATCTGAGTTGCTAAGTCGCCAAACATCACCTTTTTCACCAACCAATGTTGATCGCAAATAACTGCCTATTTGTTCACTACCACGATTTGGAGCAATAGCGTTCATTCCAACAGAAATTGGTTTTTCCGTTTCAAGATTTATAAACTCAAAAGAACATCTCATGCCCTTATTAACTTGATTTAGATTTACAGGCAAAACCGACTTAAGAACAACACGAAGAGAGCCGATATCTTTTGTTGCGATGACATTGGCAATCTCAGGTTTGTTTTGCGGCACAGGTTTCGTGGCTTGCGGTTTTTGCAACATCGCATCCATTATTTTTTGCGGCACACCTTGTTTTGATAATTCAATCAAGGCTTTCGGCGAAGTGTCGAAGTTTGGTTCAGATTGTTGAATTGCCAAAATGATAGTGCTTTCTGGTAACGAGGCTTTGACCATTTCAACTACATCGGCATTTGTTATTATATTTTTTGCTTTTTGAGCCGTTACCGCAGAAGTAACGAAAAGCAAACAAACCGCAAAGATTAAAGCGATTTTTATTTTACGCATATTTTCTTTTCTCCTTAATGGACGAATTTACCCAATATTACTTGGCAATTCGCCATCCTTTTTCGGTCATCTCCAACATTAGTTTGCCGTTGACTTTAGTTCGAGCCCCTTTTTCTGCCACACGCCAACCCGGTTCCGCTAAGTCCATTATTAAATTTGGGTCAGGAGCATGATAAGCAGTTGCCTCAAAGGTTGAAGAATTCCAATTGCAATTGTCGAGAAACTCAATTTCGGCAACGTAATCTAACTCATACAATTTTGTATTCCCGATGTTTCGGTCAATTCCGTTTGTTTTGTCGAACGAAATCAATTTTACATATTTGCTTGAGCCGGTTTGAATCTTATCCTCAATTAGTTTGCGTCCTTCAGATACCGAAGGCGGTCCACCACAGCCGAAAAGAAACAAGGCAGTAAGTATTAGGGTTGTAATCTTTGCGATTTTCATTTGTAACGTATTCATGGGTACATACCTCACTAAGTTATTTTGTGCAGATTGATTATATGTTAATTTTCGGAGATTGCAAGAAAACATTTGGAGTTGAAGTAATGCTTCAAATAATCAGTCTACAAAACCATTATTTTACTATGCGTTTCGTCTCATTCCTGATGAGCTTGTGCGTAGATTTTTAACGCCGCGTTGACTCGTTGCGGAAAGTCGGCACCTTGCGATTCAAACCATTTCAGCACTTCGGAATCAATGCTTAAGGTAACGGCAGTTTTTTTCTCCGGCATTCGCCATTCGGCGTTGGCAAAAAAATCATCGTCCAACGGCGGATTATCGGAAGTATCGATTTCTTCGTCCGGCATTTGGTCAATTCTCGCCCAATCTGTTTTCGATTGCATCTTCAAATTTTTTACACTCATATTTTAATGCTTTTCGCAAAGAAATAATTCGGACAGTATCTTCGCTTCGGTAAGTAAAAATCACGATAACGATTCGGTTTCCGAGAAAGCCGATTCCGTTCCAACGGTCTTCGCCGTAATCTTCACGCAAATCAAGAGCCGTCCGCATCGGAGCTTCAAAAATCTCCCAAGCATCAGCAAAATCAAAGCCGTGCCGCCGAATATTCTCTTTGTTTTTCTCCTCGTCCCATTCAAAATTCACAACGTAAATTGTAATCCTCTGCTTTGAGTAAAACAAGCCTGAATTTTTAGCGGTTATGCAAAATCATTCTGTTGCAAACGCTAAAACCTGTTTTTTAACTTACTGATTTGTAACGTAATACCTCACTAAGTTATTTTGTGCAAAATGATTATATGTCAATTTTCGGAGATTGCAACAAACTTTTTTGGAGTTGAGGCAGTGATTAGCGTTTGAAACCGGAAAACGGTTTTATCACGGAGAAAATATAGATTAAAAGCACGATGTTTTCTTGAGCATTTCCTGCTTATCTTTTTTTATCTTCTTAAATCGGTGTGCATTTGTGTCAAAAACCGGCTTTTGCCACCAATTTATTTAACCTCAAGCGGAAACGGAAACGATGAATCTTCCAAAAATTCTTCCGAGATAATTTCGTAAAGATTGGCGGCTTGTTCGCGTGAAACTTGTTTTTTTTCAGGAACTTCGGCAACCCGAAAAGTCGTCAATTTGTTGCGACGTTTGAGTTCGATTTTGTCGTTCAATTTCACATCACGCGAAGAACGAGCCATAATTCCGTTGATTTTCACGTTCCCCGCACTGCATAATTCTTGTGCCAACGAACGTCGGATAACCAATCGGCTTGCTTTCAAAAATAAATCCAACCTCATAAAATTCAATAAAAAAGGCACCCGATAAAACTAAAATTACGAAGCCTTACCTTTTACCTTTTACTTTTCACCTTAAAACTTATTTACCTTTTTTTACTTCCGGTTTCGCCGCGCGTTCTTCTTCAAACAAAATCGGATTAACGATGGGACGATAGCTCTCATTTATTTTAATATACGCTTCTTTGCGAAGATCTATCATAAATTTTCTGGTCGCTTCGGGAGCTTTTGCATAAGCGATTTGCTTGCGAACTTCGTCTTCGTCAAATACGCCTTCGGTGCTTTGAATCGTTCTTTCGTCGATGTGCAAAATCATTAGTCCTTCTTCGATTTCAATCGGTTCGGCGGTATCGCCCTGTTTTACGCCGCGCAACGGATTTGCAATTTTTTCGTTAAGTTCTTTAATCGGAAAACTTCCGACTTTCCCTTTCGTAGATTTCACATCCGGACGTTCGGAGTTTTCCAGCGCAAGTTTTACAAAATCAGTTGTCTTTTTGGCTTGCGCGACCAATAATTTCGCTTTTGCGCGAACTTCGTTTTCATCGCGTCCGGCAAAACTTAAAAAGATTTCGGAAAGTGTAACAGTTTCGGGTTTGATAAATTTGGCTTTGTTGGCGGCAAAGTATTCTTTGATTTCTTTGCCCGAAAGATTTTGATAAATTTTCGAGGTAACTTCTCGCTGAATCACATTTCCTTTGATAAAATCACGTCGCCAATTTGCCCGAACTTCTTCGGGATCAAGCCCTTGAGCCTTCATTACTTCAAAAAGTTTGTCGAGCGATTTAATGCCTTGCTCTTTCATAATTCCGGCAAAACGTTGGTTGACAAGCGCGTCTATATCAGAATCAGCCCCGACTTCTTTGGCTTTTTGAATGAGTAATTCTTCGTTGATTATATTGGCAATCAGTTCGCCTTGCTTGCTTTCAACCTCGGCTTTCGCTTCTTCTTTTGTCTTTTTCCCGTCGGCGACAATCGCATCGATCGAATTTTGTATCTCGCGTCTGATACGGGAAAGCGTGATTACGCCGTCGTTTACTTGGGCAACAACTTCATCCACGACTACGGCTTCGGTTTCCTGCGCAAACGCGGGAAAACTCGAACAAATTAAAACTGCAACTAAAAAAATTGCGGAGTTTACAAATCTCATTACTTTACTCCTTCGGGTATTTTGTTTAAATAAACACATCGGAGAAGTTTAACTTTCCAAACGTTGTTTTGCAATTTTGATGCGCCGAAAAGGCAAAAAGTTTGTCGGAAATCGGCAAACTTTATAAAAAAAGCAGTTAAATCCGCCTGAGTCCTCACTAATTTTTGAAACTGAAAGAATTTAAACGGAACTTTTGCTCGATAAACTTTAACCTTTAAATGACTCTTGACACAACGAAAGCGTTTGTGAGAATCTTTTTGTACGGAAAAAAAAATAAAGTATTTTGGAACATACCTTCCAAAATTTAAGTCAATAAAAAACTGCTTCGGCGTTCGCTTTTTGAGACTTAAGCACTCCTCTTTTACTTTTTTCCGGAAATCCAAAAATAATTTATTTGAAAAAATTTGTTACTCGAAGTGAATCTGATGACCTGCCGGAAGTTTCAAACTGTTCGGACAATTTGTCTGATAGAGAAGCCTTCCGCAAATAGAAGCCGATCCGGGCTTTTAGTTTTCTAACAGGATAAAAAAAGTCTCATCTTCTGCAAAATTTTCAAAAAATCAAAAAGATCAAGGAGAAAACTATGTTTACTAAGTATTTTAGTCGCAAATTAAGTTTATCGTTTCTACTTTTATTACTTTGCCTCAGTTCATTTATCGGTCAAAGTAATGCCCAATCCGTTGATTCACCCGCAAAAACACAAGCGTCAGGTGAAATCGGAAACCGGGCGACGAGTTCATTCTTTAACAAATTTGCTTTGTGTGGCGGAGAATGCAATTTTTCGCTGTTTTATGTCGGACACAATTTTTCAAATAATGCGACCGCCAAAGGTGTCAGCAATTTTGCAAACAAACAACCCGACCGCATTTTCAAAAACGTTGCTAATCTCGGACAAATTTTGAATCTGCCGATTGTTGACCGCAGAAAAGCGGGAACACCAAATGTCGAATTTACCGATTCCGGTTATGAAATTACTGCTAATAAAGTCGGGTTTTCTAAAAAAAGCGAGGAAATTACCGCCACAAGCCTAAGTGGATTTTCAGATGCGAGAGCAACCGTCAAACTTTTTTGGGGAGACACTCTTTGGGTTACTTCCGGAACTTTGCCGGTCGGATCAAATATTCAAGTGCAAATAAAACGAACTATCGGCGGAAGCGGAGATGCGTCGAACTTTTCTTTCTACGATGTTAATTCGGAAACGTATCTCAACGGCAACAAGGTTGTCAGTCTGAATTATAAACTTTCAAAAGCTCCCGACGGTCCTAACGTCGAAACCGGAAACGTTCAGGAAAGTTTTCTTTTGACGGCAAAAGTCGGACAATCATTTAATGTCGAAAGTTTATTGGAAGTAATCGACGGTGTTGCCGCCCGAAATAATTCGACGCATTTTTTGACCGGAGCATCGGATTCGGTTACACACGAAGTAACGCTTTCGGCAACTTCGAGCCAGACTGCATGCTTGCGTTCGGCAAGCAAAATGTTCGGTTCGGGTAATTGTAACTGAATAAATCTTTAGTCATAATTTGTCGGATTAACTCAAAAGTTTGCAAATACAACTGATTTTTAATCCGGCAAAATTGTGTGTAAAGACATCAAGCCAAATCTTCGACAAAACTTGAGACTGAGGTTTTAAGCAGCAAAATCAATTCTTCGTCCATATATTTATAATTGTCGGGAATATCAAGCACGATTATTTTATCGCCGAAAGAATTCGACTGAAACTTTTGCCCGATAATTTGCGAGTGTTTTTCTTCCATCACAAACACTAAATCTGCCCAACTTAAATGACTTTCGCTCAATTTAACTCTCGCATTCGGACTTGTTCCCGCAGATTTTACCGCGTGATTTCTCGAATTTTTGAAAATAGTTTCGGCAGTTCGGCTGCGCCACTTATTTTTGCTGCAAACAAACAAAATATTCATTAAACTTTTGCATCCAAGATAAACGACTGATTATTTCGCTTTGATTCGGAATAAATCAGCATCAAATTTTTGGTCAAACAAGAAATTAGTGAAAGTAGTTTTCCACTCATATTCGCTGCTGCCAACAGGAGCCGAGTAGAACAAGGGATCTTTTTCAACCGAAGGTACTTCGGCAGTAATTTTGTGTTTGTGCGGTAAAGTAAGTCCATTTTCATCTTTAAAATCCGTAAATTCCTCGGTAACCATTTCTTTATAGTAATAACGTCAGTTCGGGATAAGAAAGATGGAAAACTGCAAATTTCAAGTAAAATAGATTTGATTAGAAAAATTTGCTTGAAAGGAGTTTTCCATCGTGGATATTGTATCGCTTTTTTGTGAGATTGACGACTTTTATAAGGTCTTTGACAATGTTTGGAAAAAACATTTATTAAGTACCGGCAAACACAGAAATCGCCCGACAACGCTTTCTTTGGCGGAAGTGATGACGATTTTGATAATGTATCACGAATCAGGCTACAAGAACCTTAAGTCATTCTATTTACGAGAGATAGCTCTGCATCGTCGAGAAGAATTTCCGCATCTTGTCAGTTATAATCGGTTTGTCGAACTGCAAAAAAGATGTGTGATGCCGCTGTTTTTCTATCTTGTCTGCAAACGCGGAAACTGCACCGGAATCTCGTTTATTGACGCGACAAGTTTGAAAGTTTGTCATAATTTGCGGATTCCTTCACACAAAGTTTTTCGCGGAACGGCGACCCGCGACAAATCGTCAACAGGCTGGTATTACGGCTTCAAACTGCATTTAGCCGTCAATGAAAAAGGCGAGATTCTCGGCTTTTATGTGACGGCGGCGAATGTGGACGAGCGGGAAACGGTCGATTGGATAACCCAAGAATTATGGGGTAAATTGATTGGCGACAGAGGTTATCTTTCGCAGAATTTGTTTGAGAAATTGATGAGTCGCGGCTTGAAATTAATCACCAAATTACGAAGAAATATGAAGAATCGCTTTATTTCAACGCAAGAAAAGCTGTTATTAAGAAAACGAGCGATAATTGAAACAATCAATGATCAGTTGAAAAACATCTCAAACATCGAGCATACAAGACATCGCTCGTTATGGAACTTTTTGGGAAATACGGCATCAGGACTGATAGCTTATTGTTGGAAAGAAAAGAAACCGTCCTTGAATTTGAACTTCAAAGACCTTGTTCCAAGCTTTATTGGCTGATGCTTATCCCGAACTGACGTTAGTAATAGTTAGTTTTGAATTCAGTTCTAGTATGCTGGTAATTAGATTTATCAAGAAAAACTGTTATTTTTTTGAAAGAATTTCCGGGTATTGTGACATCAATAACAAACATTTCTTTGCCGTCAATTTTCTTTGTAGAATCAAGTTTACATTTAATTTTTGGATTATTTTCAAGATTTTGTAAAAACCAAGCTGAGGTTAAGGTTCCGCCAAATAAGCCATATTCAACTATTTCAGGATACCTTGAATAAAAAATTGTAAGCGGGGCGATTGGTTGTTGACCCGTTCTTTCGCGTCGGACTGAAGATTCAAGAAGAAATAGATTCCTACAAGATAATTCTTTTCCATCGAATGCAAATAATTCGTACGTGTATATTGACGAGATAAAAGACAACTTAAAATAAACACTTTTATTTTCTGATATGATGTTGCTTTTACCGCTTAACTTTGGCATTGGCGATTGTCCAACCATAAGTCTGAAATCTGTATCACCTTCAATTTTTCGATTTAGAACTCTTTTTTCCGATGTGCCAATTGAATCAACATGTTTCAAAATAATCTCTTTTAGTTCAGCTTTTTTACTTTTTTGGGCAAAAATTGATAAAATGAAAATAGCGATAAAAACCAAAAGTGAAGTAGTTTTGCGCATAAAATTTCTATTTTGTCTTAACTTGAAACAAATCGGCATTCATTTTTTGGTCAAACAGGAAAATTGAAAAAGTTGTTTTCCATTCGTATGAAACCAATTTTCCGTACGCTATTAAATCCGACTTAATTTGATATGTATGAGGTAAGTTCAGTCCGTTTTCAGTTTTGAAATCAGAGAAACTCTCCACTATGATTTCATCCAACGGAACAGTACTCAGTACATCAATAATTGCCAGTTTTTCCAATGGTTTTGTTCTGTATTCTGTCCGAAAATGTTGGAAAGTAGATTTATCGATAAACACTTTTATCGATTTGAGTCTCATTTTAGACGGTGTTAAGTTGATGACATACGCTTCATGTCCGTCAACTTTTTTTGAACTTATTTCAGTCTTCATACTTTCGCTGTTTTGTAAGTTTTGTAAGCACCACGCTGTCGTTAAAATTCCGCCAATCAACCCTTTATCAGCTACTTCCGTAGATTTTTCGGCAAAAATTGTCAACGGCGAAACAGAGCCGCGACCTGCAAATTCCGGGGGAATGCCTGTTCTTCGATTAGTTAAATTAAGATTTGAAAAGGTTTTGCCGTCAAACGCGAACTGTTCGCTCGGATATATGAGTTCCGGAAATGCCATCAAAAACAAAATGCTTTGCTTATCGGATGAAATCACATTCTTTCCTTTCATTGAAGGCATCGGCGAATAAACAACCTTTGGCTTAAATTCGGTATCACCCGCGATTGTGCGGTTCAAGGCGCGTTTTTCAGCCGTTCCGATTGCTTCTAAATGTTTTTCGATGACTTCTTTTATGTCAATCTTTTTGTCTTTTTGAGCAAAAACCGAGAGACCGAAAAGGCTGATAAAGATAAAAAGTAAGCTGATATTTTTCATAAAAATTCCTCCGCTAGATTGTAGCAGTTGTTTCACAATTTTGTACAGTATTTGAAATATCGCACGACAAAATATCAGATTCGCCGACACCTTCGATTAAACCGTCGCCGAAAGCATTGCCGTTGTTCAGCGTTTTGAAATAAATTTCGATGTTATCCAAAATTTCTTGGGCGGAATGCGAATGATAAAGCGTTTGCCGAAACGCCGCGCCGCCGACCAAGCCTTTGGTAAATTGTCCCGCCAGTTGTTTCATTTTGCCGAGTGCGGGAAGTTCGGGCATTTCTTCGCTGACATAGCCGAAAAATTCGAGCAACACGGCTTGTTTTTCTTCCAAACTCGGCTGAAACATTTCTCTGCCATTCGCGGCATCTTCGATTTGCCGAAAAATCCAAGGGTTTTGCATTGCCCCGCGACCGATTAAAACGCCGTCAACACCTGTTTCCTTAAATCTTTTCAACGCAATTTCAACCGAAACAACATCTCCGTTGCCCGAAACCGGAATTTTCACCGCTTCTTTGACGGCTTTGATGACATTCCAATCAGCCAATCCTTTGTAACCTTGTTCTTTCGTGCGTCCGTGAACTTGAATGTGTTCAACACCGCATTGTTCCGCCATTTTCGCAACCTCAACCGCATTTATGGTCGAATCGCTGAAACCGATTCGCATTTTTAAGGTCAACGGAATCGAGATTGATTTTTTGATTTCTTTTAAGATCTCTTCGAGTCGCGGTAAATCTTTCAATAAACCGCTGCCGCCGCCGTGTTTGACGACTTTCGGAGCAGGACAACCGCAGTTTATATCCAAAATATCCGCCCCGATTTCTTCTGCCATTTCCGCCGCCAAAGCCATTCGCGGAGCTTGTCCGCCGAAAATTTGCACCGCAAACGGACGTTCCGATTCATCGAACCGCATTTGCCGTTTTGACTTCGGATTATGCCGCGTCAAGCCTTCGACCGAAATAAATTCGGACACACTTAAACCGACTCCGCCGCGATTTTTTATCAATCGGCGAAAGGTAAAATCCGTTACGCCTGCCATCGGCGATAAAATTAATGGCGGATTTATTTCGATATTGCGAATTTTGAAAGGTTTCATTTTTAGTTAACTGCCGTAAAATACGAGTATAAATCAATTTATCGCAAACACTCAAAATCAATAAAGCCTTTGTGCGGATTAGTTCCAACCAATCTGACGCGAATTTTTTCGCCGACATCCAAACCTTCTTCACCGTTCACGATTCTGCCGTCGGCGGGCGGATTGAGCAATCTGGCGAAGGTGCCGACCGATTTTACGCCGGTTACAATTGCGTCGAATTCATCGCCGACTCTTTCCGCCAAAACGCTTGCCGCAATAGTTTTACGCATTTGCCGTTCGACTTTTCGGGCGGCGGAGAGGCGTTCGTTGCAATGCGCGGCGATGGTTTCAAGTTCTGTAACTTCGTATGGCGGCGGCGATTTTCGCAACACGGCTTTGACTAATCTTTGCGTGATAATGTCGGCGTAACGGCGATTCGGGGCGGTCGAATGCGCGTAATCGCGGACGGCGAGACCGAAATGCCCGTCAACTTCTTCGCCCAATTTTTGCACGACATATTCGCCCGGACCGAGCAGTTTGACAATCGAAAGCGAAACATCCGAAAAATGACTCGGATCGGCTTCTTTGCATGAAGCGAGGAATTTTGAAAGCGCGTTTGAATCGGGATGTTCGGGCAGATTAAAGCCGAAAGTTGCGGCAATTTTGACGATTCCGTCCCACCGCGCGGGAGTTTTGACAACTCTTCTGAGCGAAATACTGTTGTGATTTTCCAGATATTCCGCCATTGTAACATTTGCGGCAATCATCAGGTTTTCGATAATATCGCGGGCTTGATTATGCTGTAAAACTTTGAGTCCGCTGATGTTACCGTCTTTGATAAGCGGCGAAGTTTCAACCGATTCAAAGTTTAACGCGCCGTTTTGTTGCCGAAGTTTTTTCAACCGCAACGCAACTTCGAGTTGCAGCCGAATCTGTTTTTCCATTCCTTCGACGGCTTTTATTTTCGCGGGAATTTCCGTATTTTCTTCTAACCACGCTCCGACTTCTTCGTAGGAAAGTTTCGCGTAATTGTGCAAAACGGCTCGATAAATGTCGTTTGAAATAACCTTTCCGCTTTCGGAAACAACCGTTTCAACCACAATTCCCAACCGATCGACATCGTTCATCAGCGAAGTTGCATCGGTCGAAAGTTCTTCGGGCAACATCGGAAAAGTTCGGCTTCCCGTATAAACCGAAATCGTGTTTTTCGCGGCGTGTTCGTCGACTACCGAATTTTGCTCGACAAATTCATCGACATCGGCAATTCCGACCAACACGCGAATGTCGCCGTTCGATAATTTTTCGACAAATTCCACCTGATCCAAATCACGCGACGAAGCATCGTCGATTGCCGACCAAAGCAGCTTTCGCAAATCTCGCGCGTCGGCAAAAGTCGGTTTACTTTCAGCCTCGGACTTCGCCTCGTCAACCACATTCGGCGGAAAATTCGGCGTGAATCCGTTGGCAATCATCGCTTGCTTGGCAAGTTCATACAATTCGGAAGTTGTCAGTTGTTGCATAATGCGATTATTTTTGACTATTTCGGCGGCGAAAGCAATTTCGGTCGGTAAAAATTTTCAACGGATTGCATTCAAAAAACCGCAACGCGACGTTTACGAAGCAGAAAACCTTGTTTCAATCGTTTTTACCGTCTTCGGCAAAATAGTTTTTGAACACGATTTTCGCAAGTTTTCCGAATAATAAAATTCCGAGAAAATCGGCGATTAAATCGGTTAAATCAAACGAACGTCCGCGAATAAAAATTTGTGAAATTTCCTCAATCGTGACAATTACCGAAACAATCAAACTTCCGCTTAAAACACGCCGAACTTTGCGGCAACCCAGCGATAAATTAAGCAAAAACGAAAATGTTCCGATTAAAAAGAAATGTCCGAGTTTGTCGCCAAACGGAATGCTGCCGACAAAACTCAAAACATAGCGTGTGCTTTTTACGTCTGCCAAAAAAATAATTCCCGCAAGTACAAAAACATAACACACGGTTAAAATCTTGGTTCTACCGACATTTTAATGGTAACAAGTTAAGTTTCCCGTAAAAGAACAAAATGGCACTTCGGAAGTTATCAAACTTTCGATAGCCTCTGCCGATTGCTTTGAGCAGTTGGATTTTACCGTTCAACCGCTCTGCCAT
>JANPBM010000017.1:0-1761 GCA_031430435.1 Acidobacteriota bacterium | reverse complement strand
TGTCGGAGTTTCAACGCCATATGCGCAAGACCCGCCGCCTATTCCCGAAGCGGTTTATAATAATTTATTCAGCGACAGCGAGATGTGGTCAAATGGTCAAATGGTAACTTGTATGATCGACGGATCGGCGGCAAAATGTTCGACCGTGCAAGGGTTGGCAAATGCGGGGGCTTTGACAGCTCAAACACAAGTAAGAACCAAAAATGGAATAGGCACGGTTTCATCGGACATTGTTTCATACGGCGTAGGAATTTACAGATACTCACTGCCTGATGTGTTTACAAACAATACAGGTGCGATATGGGGGCAACCACACGGCTCGCGGGCAGAAGGTTGGCGGATATTTAATGGCGGTGAATTTACTTTTTCGTTTGGTGATACCTCTCCATGGAATGTTCCAAACCGAAAACTCGACGACAAAGAGGTAGTTGTGTTGCGTAATCAGGTTGAAAATATATTGAAAAATGAAGATTGTGCGAAATTTATAGAAAAACTTTTGGATACCGCCAATGAACTTTTTCCAGCCCAACTTTTTAATCCCGCAAAAGGTCTCTTTAATCACGACATTCTGAATACATTTGACAAAGTTGCTGAAAAAGGAGGCTTTTTATTAGCCTCTACGGCATCCTTTAGTAGTATTTTGGGAAATTTAATTGATGAGGCTTCAAGTTCACGTCCGCCGACTGTCTATCTTGCATATTATGACCCAATTGTTAATACTAAATATCCAGAGGGTAATAGCAAGAAGGCGATTGCATGGCGAACACAGCAAAATAAGATGAAACAAAGAATTTTTGCAAACGATTTATTTACTTCGGGAGCCTTAACTACTATTCACGAATTATTACATTTTAGTTTTCATGATATAGAATTGGCTTCTGCTGTGGCTGCAATTACTGAAGATGCAAACTTTGTTCGTCCAAAGAGTATGTCGGAAGGAAGTAAGTATTGGCATAAAGAGTTGGAAAAGCATTGTGGTATAAAATAGGAGATGAGGATTCATGTATAAAATAATTCTTTTTACCAGCGTTTTATGTTTCGCGGTTTACGAAGCACTAGGACAAACTGAAATTGATAAAAATTGGAAATGGATAATTCCTACAAGAACAACCAGATTGCAAATCGAAAAAAAATTTGGAAGTTCAGTTACAGATGATAAGAATGCAATGTTTCAGTCATACCAAACCCAAACAGAAAAGATTAGTGTAATTTACAGCAAAGAAAAGACCTTTAACAAAATATGTAGTTGTTATATAAAACCAAAAATGGTGATAAGTTTTATTGTTTCTCCTCTGCGTCGAATTCTTCTTTCAGATTTCCGAATTGATTTATCAACCTATGAGAAAGATGACACCTATTTACCACGAGAAATTTGGTATACCAATGAATCTAAGGGCATACTTATTGTAACGGCATTAGCCGAAATTGAAGATGGTAAAAGTGGCGTAGAGAGAATAACTTCGTGGCATTATAGTCCTAAATTATACAAGCCCAAAAATAGTAAAAAATGAAAATTGCTTTGCATATCCGACCAAACTGACCGACCCGAACGGAAACTTTTCGCAAGTAAGGTATCGTTACGACATCGGAGCAAATGTGTGGGCAAAATCGCCGACAATCGACGGAAACGCGGCAAATTCGGGTAAAGAAACTGTGCGAGAGTTCGACAACATCGGACGACCAACCAAGGAAAGTCAGGTCAACGGCAGTTACACGAGATACGAATATCCGACAAACGGTGTGCAATCAAAAGTTTATTCG
>JANPBM010000016.1:0-54557 GCA_031430435.1 Acidobacteriota bacterium | reverse complement strand
ACAACTTCGCAAGGCACTCCGCAAAACTCGAATTCGGAAATTGATGAAGTGATTGCGTTTTATAAATCGGAATCTATCAAAAACGGAGGTCAACTTCTCGGTTCGGGCGTTTATGATTACAGCGTTTCATTCGATCCGAAAGTGAATTTTAAGGTTGAAAGAGGCAAAGCATACGTTTTCATCGCTATCAAAGAATATGACCCGACATTCGGTATGGACATCATTTCCAACGGCAGAAATATTCTCCGACCAACTAACAGTTGGGACGATAAAAGCTACACAATTGATTCGGATGCTGAGTATGGAATGAAATTTACCTTGACGAAATACGGAAACTATTCGGTTTTACTGATGAATTTATCGCTAACCCAAAACGCAAGTATTTGGGATGTTCAATTCAGTCAAAGGGGGAAGGTTAAAGATTATAACTGGATGTTTTTTAAGTCGCAGTAATTTTAAGAAAAAATTTAGCCGCTGATTAACGCAGATGACGCAGATAAGATATGTGATGGTTGGCTGCAAGGCTAAAATACAACACCGTAATTAATATGGAATACTTAGTTAAAGACGAAAAACTTGAATTAAAATATGTGCCGAACAAAGGTGCTTGGACTTATCATATTGAAATTCCCGACACAAAACACATAGTCGGAAAATGGGGATTTTTAAAAGCGTCAGGGACTATTGACGACTACAAATTGGAAGATAAAAACCTCTTTACAATTACGGGACAAAACAAACTTATTTCCATTAACGAAAAAATCAGAAAAGCAATAAATAAAACGGGTGGCGACTTTGTGACGGTGACGCTTTATATAACTTCACCAAATGAGCAAATAACAGAAAAGCAGATTTTAGAAACCTTCAAAGAATCTGATGTTTTAAAGGAATTTCAAAAACTTTCTAACGACGAAAAAAGTGAAATCCTGAAAAATATACTTTTTCAAAAGTCCGAAGAAAAACAAATCAAAGTAATTTCAAAGCAGATAGATTTGTTAAGTAAGTAAAATAATCTTTACATAAATTTATGGACAAAAGTTTATTAACAATTATAGCAGCTTTTATCTTGAGTCTTTCAGTTTCCACTCAATCGGGATCGGGACGTTTGAAAGGTTTTGTCGCTTCGGCAATCAGAAACGGTTCGGCGATCACGGCAACGGTCGAACTGCGGGCAATTCAAAATTGAACGAGTCACAAAACGGTAGAAACGATTGAGGCAAAAGGCGGTTATTACGAATTCCAAGTTTCATTCGGCTATTACCTACTGACAATTTCGGCGAATGATTACGAAATTTATCAAACAAAAGTCTTTATTACATCGAGTTCAACGCTTAACCGGGGAACGATTTTAGAGAAATCTAAGCCGCAAAAAACAAACCTGCGAAAATCAAAATAATTAAATTTTCTTTACTGCTGTAAGAGTTATCGGTTTTTTGCAAGAACTTAAACTTTTGTCGTTCATAATTTTGTAGTAAACTCAGTTTTAGAAAAAAGGTAAAAATTTATGAACAAAATCTTTGGTGTAATTATAGTTTCGGTAGTCTTCTTGAGTGCCGTTGTTTCGGCTCAATCATTAAAAATTGATAACTTTTCAATCAAGGCAAACGGTGAAACAGAATTAATTTCGGTCAAAAAAGACGGAAAGGTAACGGTAAACGGTAAACAAATCGGCGTTTTGCAAGCCGATGGGAAATTGAAAGACTTAGCCGGCAAAACGTTGGCTGAAATTGATAAAACAGGAAAGGTTACCGTAAACGACAAACCACCGCTCGTATTAATCAACAAAAACGGTGGACTTGATAACGGTTCCGGCAAAATTCTTGGATGGTCGAAGGACGGAAAGTTTGATATTTCCGAGTCGAAATTTTTGACTATTTCGCCCAACAAAAAGAAATTTTATCAAACAGCTAGTTTTTTAATTTTTCTTTATTTTTTTGCTGAAGGCAAAGTAATAACAACCGGTCCGATGACTGTAAGTGTATTGACAACTGATTGCTCAAATGGTTAAGAGCTGACAGAAAAAATCAAATAGCAACATAAATCGAAAAACGTCGAGCAATCGGCGTTTTTTTATTTTGCAAGAACTTAAACTTATGCCGTTCATTAAATTGTGATAATTTTATTGTTGGAGTTTAAGTAAACATTTATGAAAAACATCTTCGGTGCTTTTACAATTTCGGTTATCTTTTTGAGTGTATTTGTTTCAGCTCAATCATTAAAAATTGATGATTTTTCAATCAAGTTAAACGGTGAAACCGAAGTGGTTTCGGTCAAAAAAGACGGAAAGGTATCGCTTAACGGCAAACCAATCGGCGTTTTGCAAGTTGACGGGAAATTGAAAGATTTGAACGGCAAAACGATTGCTGAAATTAATGAAGCAGGTTTAGTTACCGCGAACGCTAATCCGATTATAGTTATAGACAAAAACGGCAGACTTAATAACGGCTCCGGTAAACCTATGTCTTGGGCGTGGAATGGGGAATTTGATGTTTCTGAATCTCAATTTTTGACCGTATCGCCGAACGAAAAGGAGTTTTATCAACCGGCAAGTTTTTTAATTTTCTTGTATTTAACCGTAAACGAAGTAATAAGCGAATCACCGGTCATTTCGCTCAAAAACGACAAACTTGTCGGCGGAAAATTTAAATATAAGGAATCCGATTTAGTTGCCGGCGTTTCTGCGTCGGCGATGAGAGGAGGCTACTCGATTAAAGTCTTTGGTAACGGCAGAATAACTGTTGACGGAGAATCATACGAGGCAAAAAAAAGTTCATCAGACAAAAAACGAATCCAAGCCAAAATCGCTCTTTTTTTGCAAAGAGCTAAAAGAATAAACTTTTCGTTAATTCAGAAGAAAACTCTGGCAAGCGAGTTTAGACTTGTCTATGACGGATACTCACAGTCAACCGGAGTTTGGCAAAACGGAACTTATCAATTTGCAGGTTGTTCAAGCTCACGCGATTATTGTCCGCAAGAAATTAAAGAGTTACACGATTATTTTTTCGTTGTGTTTGCTGATTATGTAAAACCGAGAAAACTAAACTAGAATTAATAAAATATTTCGCAAGACCGTAGTCTTTTACAATAATCCGGATAAACATTTATGAAAAACATCTTCGGTGCTTTTACAATTTCGGTTATCTTTTTGAGTGTATTTGTTTCAGCTCAATCGTTAAATATTGATAACTTTTCAATCAAGCTAAACGGTGAAACAGAAGTAATTTCGGTCAAAAAAGACGGAAAGCTAACCCTTAACGGCAAACAAATCGGTATTTTACAAACTGATGGTAAATTGATAGATTTACAAGGCAAAACGGTAGCTGAAATTGATAAAACCGGCAAAGTTACTGTAAGCGACAAACCGCTTGTATTAATAGACAAAAACGGCGGACTTGATAATGGCTCCGGCAAAATTCTTGGATGGTCGAAGAACGGAAAGTTTGATCTTTCCGAGTCGAAATTTTTGACCATCTCGCCAAACAAAAAGAAATATTATCAAACCGCCAGTTTTTTAATTTTCCTTTATTTAAGTTTAGACAAAGTAAACGGACCGACAACCGTCTCGCTTACTGATGAAAAACTTGGAGTAAATTATAAGGATTCGGATTTAGTTGCCACCGTGTCAGCCTCTGCGATGAGAGGTGGCTACTCAATAGAAGTTTTCGGCGACGGCAGAATTACTGTAACCGGAGAATCATTCGAGGCAAAAAAAGCTCCATCTAACAAAAAACAAATCCAATCCAAAATCAACCAATTTCTGCAAAGAGCTAACGGAATAGACTTTTTGTTAATTCAGAAGAAAAGTCTGGAAAGCGATTTTAGAGTTGTTCTGGACGGATCTTCAAGTTCAACCGGAGTTTGGCAAAACGGAATTTTTCGACGAGCAGGATGTTCAAGTTCCAGCGATTATTGTCCGCAAGAAATTAAAGAGTTACACGATTATTTTTTCGTTGTGTTTGCAGATTATGTGAAACAAAGAAAACTAAACTAAAATTGATAAAATATTTCATAAGAACGTCGAGCAATCGGCGTTTTTTTTTGATACGAAATTCCAAAAATTCTCGCTATACAAATCAAGGAGCAAATTATATGAACAAATTATTAGTTTTATTCAGTTTCGCAATCGCATTTTTATTAGTTTCAACCGCAAACGCCCAAACGCCGATTACTTTTGCCAAAGGTCAGACGAAAAAGACGATGACAATTACCGTCAAAAAAGGCGGCGAGGTTAAATATGCAATCACGGTCAAGAAAAATCAGGTTGTCAATGTTACGACTTCCGGCAATACGGGAATAACGCCGAATAAAGACAGTTTTTCGGTGGTCAATCCGTCTATTGATTACAAAGAAGGCGTTGACCGCACCCAAGACGGTGAAGGTTATTTTTCGATTTACACGGGCAGAAGCGGCAAATATATCATCACCGTTACGAATGGTGCCAAACAATCGAGAACCGTTAAATTGACCGTTGAAGTTTCCGATAACAAAGAAGATTTTCAAGGCGGAGTAATTGAAGATCAATAATTGAATTTGCAGAATTTTAGAATTTGAAAAAGCGTCGAGCAATCGGCGTTTTTTTTATTTTAATGATACGAATTTCCGAATTTTATCGCTGTATCAAGTGAAAGCAGTTATTTCAATCAAAAAAGGAATCTAAGTTTATGAAAAAATTTATCTTTTTATTCGCAATCGTTATTACGTTTTGCTTTACGGCATCAGCACAATTCGATTTTACGTCGAAGAACGGTGAAAACTTCAGCACAAATTCTAAGCCCGATTACAAAGAGCCTCGTGCCGGCGGATTTACTGATAACTATTATATTGTCAGCGGTTCCGAACTTATTATCTATTATGTTCCGGTCAGCGACGGCGAAATCTCCGAAATCGGCGTTACTAAAGTTGATACAAATAAAATCGGTTTGGCAAATTTTAACGCCCGTGAATCTGCCGGATATTGCAGATTGAAACTTGCAACACCTGTTACAAAATACACCCACTACAAAGACGGAACTGATATTGATAAGTATAGTTCAAGCGATGAAGACTTGATTTTTCCGAATTGTGAAGCTGCAAATGCTTTCAAAGCAAAGATTAAAGGTAATTTTTCGAGCGAGAAAAAAGACGAAGAAGTTGATTTGGAATTGGGCGATATAGATTTTAGCCTTGATGATAAACCTAAAGAAAAACCGAAAAGCACAATGCCCGCATATCTTTTTTCATTGATCGGCGTTGGAAGCAATAAAACATATCAATTTAATCGCGAATCAATGGAAGTTTGGGATAACACGAACAGAATGCCGTTCAAAGTCGGGAAACTTTCGGGTTCCGGCAAAGATCTGCAAATGCTTGATAAAACCGACAGTTTCTATGTTTATAAATTAAAAGACAACCGACTTTACAACGGCGACACGGCAACCGCTTATTCACTTATTAGCAATATAGTTTGCAAAAGCGTTGGTGGCGGACAATGTGAAACTGCCTACCGCATCTCCCGTGAAGACGAAATGGTTTATAGTTTGGATTACAAAGGCACAAAATATAAGTCTTACACAATTATGGGTGAAGCCAGCAACGAAGAAATCGTCATTATCTTGGCTTTGTTGGAAGGCTTGAGATAATTGTTAATTGTTAATTGTTAATGGAGAACGTCGGATAATTTCGGCGTTTTTTCTGCGTGTTTCCGCGAGTTCTGCGGGAATAAAAAATAATTCTCCCGCAGAACTCGCAGATTTTTTGATACGACTTTTCAGAATTTATCGCTGTATAAAATGAAAGCAATTATTTTTCAATTTAAACGGAGAGATTTATGAAAAAGACATATTTATTTTTAGCGGTAACAGTATTATTTTTGAGCAGTTTGCAAACTGTCAACGCTCAAGGAATAATGAACAAAATCAAGAAAAAGGTTGAAGAAGTTAAACCGACAACGACAACTCAGCCGGCTCAAACTGCGACAAATGCAGTCAAATCAATCGGCAAACTTAACGTCAAAGATATTTTCAAAGAAGCCGCACCGCTTTTGCAAATCACGGCTTCGGCAAACGCCGAAAAAGTAATTTCGCAAACTTTTGAAGGCGAAAATCGAATCGCATTCAAAGTTCCGGGCAATCTCGGAATGTCAACCGAAGGCACTTTGCGAACCAACGGCGAGGCGAAGGTTTTTCCCACAACTTCCGGCGGCGGAATGTTTGCCATCACTTACACCGCTTGCACAACCGACAATATGTGCGACAACCAAATGCAACTGATTTTGATTGAAAATAATAAAGAACCGCAACTTGCGACAGGTCTGCATTTAGCTACGCTTTATACTTCAACCGATAAGGTTATCGAACTTTTGAGAGCCAATAAAACTTATAAAAAACCAATTCAAGCCTTTTACAAACCGAACATCAATTTCAAAGATAATAAATTGAATTACGTTGTAGATTGTGCAGACGGAATATGCCAAAACAGCTTTGTTGTTCGCTCATTTAGCTTTGACGGCGAGAAGTTTGTCGAAGCGAAATAAATTATAGGCAGAAACGCGAGTGTGAACGAGCGTATCAATCGCTCTACTTAAAACACGTTTCTTAACAGTCGCATTTCTGCCATCAAAGGAAAAACAATTATGAAAAAGTTAGCAATTATACTCGCGTTTATCATTTTCGGCGTTACAACTTCGTTTGCACAATTTAATTTCACACGGTTTGCGGACAA
Organism: Acidobacteriota bacterium; assembly: GCA_031430435.1. Classification (GTDB taxonomy): domain Bacteria; phylum Acidobacteriota; class Blastocatellia; order Pyrinomonadales; family Pyrinomonadaceae; genus JANNVK01. Next base: position 47,858 of record JANPBM010000016.1, on the reverse strand, counting down.
AGAAGTTTCCAATTCAAACAAGCCTGATGCCCAAGTTTATAAAATTGTTGACGGCAGCAAAACTCTCGACGATGCGTATTATCTGACTTGGGAAGAAAATTATTTGAAAATTCAACAAGTTGTTTACGCCAATACGCCGCCAAGCGTGATTGAAACTTACCTGCATTATGAAGATGTCGTTGACGACAAAATTTCGTCCGAGCCGGAAACCGATGATGAACTGAAAAGCGTCAACAAAACGGTTTATAGAATTACGCCCAAAACGAAAATGCCCCAGATTTGGTATTCGGGCATTTTTTACTCAAAAGAATTCGCCGCTACTGTTTCGCTGCCTTTTGCAAACGACAAAGCATACAAGGACTTTATCGCAAAAATTAAAGATAAAGCATTTGATTTAGCCTTGAAACTCGATGATGCTCCTGAAAGATTTGCAATTACTGAGGAATACCTCAAAGCAGAAGATTCACGCTCAACTTCAAATACTTCGACTTCTTCGGATGAGGAGGAAGAAAAAAGTAATGAAAGTTCAAATTCGGGCAGTTCTGCATCTAATTCATCGTCAAATTCAACTCCGCAAGCAAAAACCGAAGTAACGGTGGAGATCAAAAATAAATCAAACAGTCCGTTGGAAATTTATTACAAAGATAACCCGAAGAATTCATCGAAAACTTCAACTTCGATCAACGCCCGTACAAGCAAACGAATCAGCATCAAAGTCGGCGGCGTAGTTTATTCGGCAAGCGGTCAAGAACTTTTGCGAATTACGGCAGATATGGACGACACCGAGCAGATTATTGCCAAGTAATTTCAGATTATGGAAAAAGAACGTCGAGCAATCGGCGTTTTTTTTTGATACGAATTACTGAAATTTATCGCTGTATTAAGTGAACAAGTTATTTTAATTTTACGGAGATTCTAGTTATGAAAAAAATATTTATTTTATTGAGCCTTTTAGTTTTAACCTTTTCGGCGAATGTCTTTGCACAAAAGCCAATGACCGCCAAACAACTTTTTATGTCGCTGCCGAATGATTATGTCAACGGAACCGTCAAACAGCGAGCGACTTTTTTAGCGTTCCCGAAATCGGTTAAGCCTGATTTTCTGACCTTTATGATTACGGAAAATGCTGTTCCGAAAATGATTGCAGGTGATTTTACGGCACCGCATGCATTGGGAGATTTGAAGGTTTTTCGCGGAACATCAAGCACGATTGTCGGCTTGCGTTATCAAATCAGCGAGGACAAAGAAACTAATCCGACCGTTGATTCTGTCAAAATAATCACACTTTTACTTGAATATAAAGGCGGAAAATGGACAGATGTGTCTGAGGCAATGATGCCGAAAGTTTCGGTTGACTATGCCTACAAAGTCTTGACCGAAGGTTTCAAAATGACCGTCAAACAAGAAGACATTTGGATTGAAACCCAAGTCAGCAAATACAAAAACGGCTTGATGACATTTGCCCGCATCAAAGGCGAAGATTCGATCACAACTTTGAAATTTTTCAAATGGAACGGCAATGTTTTCGTCGAAAGTGCTGATTAGCAGCCGTAACGAAAATTTTACAGACTAAAAAACGCTGATGTATTTCGGCGTTTTTTCTGTCCGGTAAACTTGCCGACACTATTTACAAGATAATCTCGTTTACAGATATGAAGAACGTAGTTTTTCTTTTTTGCCGGTATTTAAAATTAGTTTTGAAAGGTAAAAAAAGAACCGAAATTCGCCGAAAAGTGAGAATATTATGAGACAAAAAATATCGTTTATTGTATTGCTAACATTAGTTTTGTGTGTTTTTGCAAACGCACAGTCAAAAGTTAAAACCAAAAGTTCGGCAACCGTTAATTTGTCGAAAAGCGTAGGTCAGTATCCTTTTGAGCTGTTCAAAAACAAAACGGTTAAATCTCGAATGAAAAAACTTTTGGGAAAAAACTATTCAAACTTTTTCGACTCTTTTGAAACGCAAGCACCTTTTAAGAAAAAAGCAAACTTTCTTTTCTCAAGCGGCTGTTTAATTCACGCTTGCGGTCATTTGGAATCGGCAATAGCGATTGATTTGGCGAATAATACAATTCATCTCGGAATTTTTCGTCAAGATGAAGCCGCAAAAACATTCAACGAAAATAAGCGAAAAACTCCGAAAATTTTGACCGCTTGGATAAAAAATCTAAAAGCCGGAAACAAATAGTTTTTCATTTATCGCAAGTATTTTAAGCATTTACGGATCAACAAATAAAATAGATGAGCAGAAATGTTCGTCTTTTTTATTTTTGACTGATACCGATTTAGAAAAATTATCGCTGTTATATTTGAGAGATATTTTATGAAAAAATTACTACTGTTCACATTGCTGCTTTTTCCGATAACCGCATTTTCGCAATCGGTCAACGAATTATTTTTACAAATTCCGAATGATGTTTTACCCGAAAATCGGGCGAAATTGATTACCGAAACAAAAGACGATCTACTGAAATTTCGGTTATCTGAAGCCCGACGCGGTGAATTGAAAATCTTAATGCAAAAGAAGGATGAAATGTTGCTTGGAATGGCAATCAGCGATTGTGATTCAAGCGAGATTCGGTTTTGGTCAATCAAAAAAGGTGTGTGGAAAGTTGTTACAAACGATGTGATTAAACCGCTCGGCAAAGATGACGTTGCGGCAATTTTGAAGGCTTCGCCCGCGACAGTCAGCGACCCGAATCAATCACCGGAGATTGCTTATTTTTACAATTTTCATTCCGATTCAACCGATTTAGAACTTTTTGCCCGCAAACAAAACAGTTGCGAGGTTGCGGGCAAAGTTTATGACTATAAATTCACCGGCAAAAAATTTGTCAACAAAAAATAATTTGTTATCCTAACAACAATTATGAAAAAACTGATTATTTTAACAATTATCGTTTCGGCAACGTTTATTTCGGCATTCGCACAAAATAAATCGAACAACAAAATTTCGGACGTAAAAGCATTTTTGATCTACGAAGAAAACGGTGAAATGTCGAAAAACATTTTAGACAAGGATTTTGCACTGTGGAACGTGATAATCGGTGAAGGCGATGCCGAAGGTCATTCAAGTTCAACGTTGATTCACGTTGTAATTTCAACCGACGGAAAGCCTTCAAAAATTTATCCTGTTCTGCAGTTTTCGGCAGTTTCAGAAGGCAGAAAACTTGTAAATTACAGCAAAACAATCGAATATCTTTTCCCGACCGAAGGAGCCGGCAAAACATTTGTCCCGTTTTTACTGCACGATACGGGTTGTCAAAAAATTAAGTTGACAATGAAATTGGTCGAAAAAAATAAACCGACCGTCGTTTATCAAACAGTAAAAAAAGAAATTCCGTTCAACTACGGCGAATAAAAAAGTTAGCTTTATTACAAACAAAAACGCTGATAATACTTCAGCGTTTTTTTATTTTTGGCGAATGATACGAGTTTTACAAAATTCTCGCTTAGTTAAGTGAAGCAGTTATTTTATCGAATCAGGAGAATTTTTATGAAACACATTTTAGCTTTAATCGTTGCAGTTATTGGTTTTGCATCTTTTGCAAACGCTCAAACGGACATCCGCAAAGTTGATTTTGAAAACTTTTCTTTTGTGATTGATAAGGAAACAATCAAAATGAAAGCAGGTTTGCAGGAAAATACTTGCACAAAAAAAGATGAAGACGGAATAGAAATCGGCGACATTTGGAACGTTGCAAAAGACAGCATCGCGTTTGGCGACCTTGATGGCGACGGCAAAGAGGAAGCGATCATTCCGATGTTTGCACACGTTTGCAGTGCGAATGCGATTATCAATGAAGCAGTTTTGGTTTATACCATCAAAGCCGGACAACCTTTTCGGCTTCCAAAATTTGATTATTTTGACGAAGGTTGCGTGCAAGGTGAAAAAGACTGTAATTTTGCCCGAACTCCGGCAGTTTCGGTAAGCTATGACAAAATCACAAAATCAATCGTAATTACCACAGATTTTGCGACCGACGACGATGCGATTTGCTGCCCTTCGCTTTATCGTGAAACCTTGTATAAATGGAACGGCTCTGCATTTGTCGAAACAAAAAAAGGAAAAATCTTGAAAAAAGAAGTTGAAAAATAATTTATGAAAACACTATTAACCGTATTTATCGCAACAATTACATTTGCAACATTCACATTTGCCCAGCCAAAAACCGTAACCGATTATTTTTTGGCGATGCCTGACAGTCTTTATTCAAGTAAGGTTGATGGCACAAAAGTAAAAGGACGAGCCGCAATCAGCAAACTTCGCAAATCGATGATAAAAGTTGAAGACATCAAAAATGGATATTTAAGGATTGAAGGCGGTTGGGAAGGCTGGGCGGAAATCGCTTTGTTCAAAAAAACCGATGGCAGTTACATCATTGCCCAAGCGGAAAACGGTTGCGGTCCTGCGTGCAGCGGCTTTGTGAAATTTTGGACATATAACACCGGGAAATGGACAGATGTAACAAAATCCGTTTTTACCGAACCGGGCGAAAAAGCGGTAGCGAAAAAGTTTAACGAAATAAAACCTGAATCAGAGGAAGCCGCGAGCGATGAAGGCATGTCGTATTATTACAACTTGCCGCGTCAAGGACGAATTATGAAACTCGCCTGTAACGAATGCAGTCAAGTTGCCGACGGAAACGAAGATTTTACAATTATGCAATACGAATGGAACGGCACGAAGTTTATCAAAAAGTAGAAAATATCAATGTTTATTGAATCAAAACGCCGCGAGTGAAAACTTTCGGCGGTTTTTTGATACGATTTTCAAAAAATTCTCGCTGTATCAAGTAAGGAGATTTTACGATGAAAAAATTTATATTTTTAACAATTATTTTAGGTTTATTTTTGACAATCGGTATTTCGGCACAAGTGAAACTGCCCGAACAAAAAAACGATTTAACCAAGGCACAGAAAATGATGCCGTTTGCGATGGGAATGGCGGTCGAGGTTTTATCGCTTCGTTACGACAAAAATCACTACGATTCGGTAGTCGAATTTCAAAAATCAATTCGCTATTTTTCGGTCGAATTAACACCGTTAGTCGATTTGAAAGACGATAAAAACGAGATGCTTCGGGCAGAAACCGGCGAAAAAGTAATCAAGGCATTGGAACTTAAATTGAATCCGTCGGACAAATGGAAGTTTCGTGCGGGAAAGTTATTCGGCGATCTGTTTGCCGAAATAAGGACTGCCGGCGATAAAGGCGAAAAAGTTGATAATGGTGCGATGGGAGCATATCTGAACGGCATTACGCAATACTGCAATAATGCCCCGAAAGAAATTCCGTGGGACGTTGTCGCCAAAATGCGTGAAGTCGGTAAACTTGCCGAATTGGAAGATTTCTCTACCGACAAGAATATAAAAACGGTTGCCTCAAAGGTTGTTGAAACTTTGAGCAAAATTATGGAAGATTAGTGTTGGTAAACAATACATTATCAATAGCTTACGGCAATTTCGGTTGTCGTTTTTTTTTTATTCAAATAATGATACTAATATCGAATTTTTATCGCTTAAGTAAGTGAAGGAACAAAAAGTTCCAAATAGAAAAGGAGAAAATTACAATGAAAAAATTATTACTTATTTTAGCAATTTCAATGCTTTTATCAACCGCAACCGTGTTTGCGAACGCATCACACAACTTGTTTGCATCATTCAATAATTCGGCAGTCTTCGGTAGTTTCAAAATCTTGAACGATACCGATAACGATGTGCAAATCTACACGGGCAGCGGTTTTGTCGAACTGAACAAAGGCGCGTCAACCAGTTTGACGTGCGAAGCGGGAAAAGAAATCCGTTCGGCAAACAAAGGCAAAAAAGGCGATGTTATTTTCACCGTTGACGATTCAATGTGCGGGAAAACGGTCAAGTTATCAAAATATCTTTAATCAAATTTCAAGGAGAAAATCACAGTGAAAAAACTTTTATTATTAGCAATCATCGCATTATCGGTTTCAGCCTTTGCACAAACCAAAACACCGGCAAAAACCGCTTCGGCAAGCAAGGAAATGTCTGTGAAAGAATACTTTTTGGCAATTCCGACCGAATATCTGAAAGCCGATGCAAAAAGTCGTGAAAGTTGGATTGAGGCTGACGAAAACTCAATCGGTTATTTATCGTTCAGTATGCCGGCAGATGAAATTCCGGGCGGCGAAGATTTGAACGAAGAAGGAGTTGTTTACGGTAATTTACAAGTTTTTAAAAAGACAAAAGGCGGTGTAGTCATCGGCTTTTCGGTTAATATGTGTGCCGAAGGAAAATGCGTCGGGCAAATGCTGATGCTCGATTACACAGGCGGAAAATGGGAAGATTTAACAAGTGAGCTTTCGCCGCCGGTTGATAACGACGAAGTTATCAAGACGTTAAAAACGGCTCCGGCATACAAAAACAAAGTCGATTTGAAAGACGGCGTTGAAATTCCTTTGGCAATTCAGTTTAACGGAAACCGCAAAACGATTGATTATTTGGCAGGTTGTGTCGGCGGTTGCGACGGCGGAGTTGTGGTTAAAATGTTCAAATGGAACGGTTCGATTTTTACGGAATTTGCAGAAGAAGAAAGTCCCGAATAAATAAGTCGGCTACCTCCGAATTATAAAAAAAAGCGTGGAAACCTAGTCTCCACGCTTTTTTGCTATTTCTTAATATTCAATTTTCTCGCCGTTTCTACGTCCGCATTTTTCAAATCTTCCTTTCCCAAATTACCGTAAACAACTGCCCTTTCCACATAAAAACTGACAACATTCGGGTTCAGTTTGATTGCTTCGGTGTAGTCTTTGATTGCTGATTCGTAATAATTGTCCGCTGATTCTTTTGAATCCTCGCCGTGATTTGTACTGCCTAAATACAAAAAAGTTTTTCCGCGAAAAGCCCAAAACTCGGCTTTCGGCGAAAGTTTTAAGGCTTGATTAATGTTTTCTTGCGAACTGTTCATAACAGAATCTACTCGATTCAGAAAATTGGTCTTGGCATATTCACCGGAATTTTGTGCTAAAGCAACGTTGTTTGCCAACGATTTAAACACATCAAAATAAGTTACGGCAACCGCATAATAGTTTTCGGCGGTTGGTTTTGCTTGAAGTTTATCTTCCGCGTCCAACATATTTTTGGTCAAGTTTTCAAAAATCGCTTTTGAATCTTCATCGGGTTTAATCAAATCGGTTTTGCCGAACTTTTTATTTAACTCGATACGGTCATCAAAAAAATAGTACGAATCAGGCGAAGAAGCGATCGCGTTGCCAAAATCAATCAAAGGCGTTTGGTAACAATCTTTTTCGGACGAAAAGACATTTGCGTTGCATTGAAAAACACGAATTTTTCCGCGAATACTGAAATAATCAGCCAAACTTTTATCAAATGTTATAGCTTTTTCGATGTCTTTGCTCGCCAAAGCTAAATTGTTTTTGATTTTTGCGTCAGTCAATTTGTTCGTGCCGAACGGAGTTTTGTTGTTGTTAAATTCGGCAATCGCGTAATACGCATAACTGCGAGCCATTAAAAACGGTGCGTTTTTTGTGCTTTTTCGCAATTCAAGATTAATTTTAACGATGATTTTGTTTATTTGTACCTGTAAATTCGGGTTTTGTCCCAAATAATAAGACGCTTGTTTTTGCTGAATATCCGCCATCCATTGATAACTTCGGGCTTTGCTCAAATTCATTTTGGCAGTCGCCAAGTCGTCGGCTTGACTGAAAACGATTCGGCAAAACAGCATAACTGCCAAAATATAAAATATACTTTTTTGAAATCTCATAATTTCCCTCTCGTTATAATCGCAATAAAATCGAGCAAAGCGGGTCATACTTTTGCAAAAAAATAACCGACCGCGAATTAAACACAAAATCGGTTACGTTTTTGATAAATTCCGGATTAAATTAACCCATTCGCTCTTTCCAAGATTGCGGATTACTTCCATCGTCCAATCGAACCATCGAAACAGCTCCCGGAGCCGGACACACCAAAACGCACAAATTACAACCGACGCATTCGTGTTCGTCAACTACCGGAAATTTATTGTCGTCAAACGAAAAACATTGATGAGCTCCGTCTTCGCAAGCAACGTAGCAGAGGTTACATTTCACACATTTTTCGTTATCAACGCGTGCAACGACCTTGTAATTCAAATCAAGATTTCCCCAATCTGTCATTCGATTGACCGATAAACCGATGATGTCGTTGACCGATTTATAACCTTTATCGTCCAAATAATTATTCAAACCGTCCAGCATATCTTCAACAATTCGATAGCCGTAATGCATTACCGCCGTGCAAACTTGGACATTTCCTGCACCTAAAAGCAGAAATTCGACCGCATCACGCCACGTTGAAATTCCGCCGATTCCCGAAATCGGAATGTTAAATTCGGTATCTCTCGCCAATTCTGAAAGCATATTCAAGGCAATCGGCTTGACCGCCGGACCGCAATAACCGCCGTGAGCCGCTTTGCCGTTGACGTTCGGATACGGAATCAGCGTATCAATATCAACGCCGATAACGGAATTTATCGTGTTGATTAACGAAACCGCGTCCGCTCCGCCTTTTTGTGCGGCACGTCCCGGCGGCACGATGTGCGTAACATTCGGCGTAAGTTTGACAATCACGGGAATGTCGGAAACTTCCTTCACCCATTCCGTAACCATGCATGTATATTCGGGAACTTGCCCCATCGCCGCACCCATTCCGCGTTCGCTCATTCCGTGCGGACAACCAAAATTCAGCTCAAAACCGTCGCAACCTGTGTCTTGTGTGCGTTTGGTGATTTCCTGCCACGCTTCTTTTTTCGATTCAACCATCAAGGACGCAATCAGAGCGTGTTTCGGATATTTCCTTTTACACTCCGCCATTTCCTTGAGATTTATTTCAAGCGAACGGTCGGTAATAAGTTCGATATTATTCAAACCCGCCATCCGCGTTGAGCCGTAATCCATCGCCGCCAAACGCGAAGAAACATTGGTAATCGGTTCGCCCAAAGTCTTCCAAACCGCTCCGCCCCAACCCGCATCAAACGCCCGTTCGATCATCGAACCCATATTGGTCGGCGGTGCGGATGCCAGCCAAAAAGGATTCGGCGATTCGATTCCTGCGAAATTTGTTTCTAAATTTGCCATAAATGTTTATAAAAATAATACTATGCTGAAGATGGTAAGTTTGCCCACAGAACTTCTGCGTATTCACGAATTTTGAACCCATAATCGTGGATCATTGTAGGATTTAAGACAATCGTATCGCCGGCGTTCAAATTCAGAAAACCTAAATTCGTATCTGCAATCCCATTTTCATGAGCTAAACAATTTCTCAAGTGTCTGGCATTAGTAAGATTCTGGTGCATTTCTTGTGTTATCGCCGGAATGTTCGCATTAGCAAAAGTCAATTTGTCAGATATTTTCATTCTGCTAACCTTTGATTCAGCAATGAAACCTACAAGATTAGTATTGTTTTCCTGATATGTTTTGTAATTAAATGTAAAGTCGTTTAACTCAGGTCTGTCAATTAAGATTCTTTTTATACATTTTCCCAAAAAATCTTCAAAATTGGCGAACCCCAACAACACAGTTGCATTGCAAATGTGACTTGAATAATTTTTGTAATTGTCCTCATAAAGCGTTCCGACCGTAATTCCAATGTTAAAAGAATCATGATTTCTGATTTGATTAAAAACCGTTTCTTCGGACACGTCTAAGAATCCAATAAGTAGGTCAAGTTGTTTTAATAAATATTTGTAATCGTTCATATTGTGAATCAAACTGTTTCCAATTTTTCCTTCAAAGCCTTCAAAAATTCCGTATCTTCCAAAATGCTTTTATCCAAACTCGTTTTCCCGAGCGAATCGGCTTGCATTACTTTTGATTTGCTTTTAATACGGAGCGATATTAGCTGTTACCAATAAATCTCAACCAAATTAGATTCCGTAATTGCTACATCTCTGGTGATTAACGGAACTTGGAATTCAACCGCAGTTGCGACAATTGCCGCATCAAAAGGGTCTTCGTTAAAGTTGTAACCCACCGATTTAGCGATAATTTCAGTTTCAAGATGGGCGATTGCAAAACCGTTTTTGGATTGAACTTTTCTTGACCATTTTTCAAAACCGTCTTTGAGATTTATCCGACCACGCTTTTCCAAAAGTGCTGTTTCCCACAATACAACCGACGGAATATAAATAACAATTTCAGAATTTTCAGCCCTTTTAAAAGCTGATAACGCTTTTGATGAAAGCGAGGAATGTTTTCCGTTAAAATACCAAACCAAAGAATGCGTATCAGTTACAAACATTAAAGATTTTCCTCAGTTCGTTTTAATGATTCGTTAAAAAGATTGGCAATCTCACGACTTCCGGTTTCTAAATCTTCATCAATTATTTCGATTGAGCCGACCATTGACTCATTATTGACAACAATTTCATCATCTAAAATGGTTAGCAATGCACGACGCATTTTGCCGAATTTAACTTTTTCTCTTAATGAGACCCGACCTTGCGTATCTACAACAGCTTCAATAGTTTGAATCATAATTTTTACCTCAAAAACGAAATAATATCATACCTGATTCGGAATGAAATACTAAAACTCTCCCACGCCCGTTCGATCATCAAACCCATATTAGTCGGCGGTGCCGAGGCGAGCCAAAAAGGATTCGGCGATTCGATTCCTGCGAAATTTGTTTTTAGATCTGCCATAATTTTTTATTTTAATTCGACATTTATATAATCAAAATCAATATTTAATGTTTGTTTAATAAATTCTATAAACTCTTTATCACTTTGGTTTGGAGGATATTGACCGACAACAATTAATTTTTTCTTTCGCGGGTCTTCGTCCACAAAATAATATCTTAAAAGTTGTCCGATAGCTTGTCTGATACACTCGCTTGGGTCAGAACTTGACTTCACTTCATAGAAAACAATTTGATCTTTCTCAAGCAACTTTACGTCAACATTATTTTCTTCTAAAAGAACTACATTTTCTTTTCCATACTGGCTTTCTAATTTTTCTTTCAAGGCATTTTGGATTTTATTGTGAAGTTGTTCAAATTTAGTAGTTCGAGCCGAATGTTGGCGAATCTGTGAATCAGTTGTTTTAGCATTTGTTGCTTTTCTTAACCCTAGCCTATGTAAATTTTCGACTTTGATTTTTTTTATTTCAACATTTTCCTTACTGAAATTTTCCCACAAAAAATCAGTAAATCCATAAAAGTCAAGATGTGAAGGTTTGTTTTGAATCATTAAATTTTGAATTTCAGACACCTTTGTTTTATTTGTAACTTTCAAACCATAAAACTCTGCAATTTTATCTAAAACCCTTTTTTCATAAATTGGAATAAGTCTTTTGTTTGAATACAAAAAAGCAACTTTCCATTTAAAAAACTTATGAAGTGGAATGTCATCAATTAACCAAAATTGTCCGGTTTCGGCATATTCAATGATTTTAATTACTTCGCTTTTTACATTTTCAAAAGCCTCAAATCTTTTTTCTCCAAATTTCGTAAACCAACTATATTCGCCATCTGTTGTGTAAGTTCCTTTGTGTTCTTTGAGTTTATTTTTTCGCTTATAAATTCCAAAAGTAAAAGAACTTGTCCCCTTGATACTGCCTAGCATTCTGGTTTTTGTTTCCACCCAATTACAAAATGTCTGATTGTTTTCACCAACAACATATTGGTCAATCATCATTTCTTTGACATTTTCGATTGACCATTTATCTAAAAATTCATCCAATAAATTTTCTTTTTCAATTGTATTCATTTGTAATTAAACCGTTTCCAATTTTTCCTTCAAAGCCTTCAAAAATTCCGTATCATCCAAAATACTTTTATCCAAACTCGGCTTCCCAAGCGAATCTGCTTCCATAATTTTCCGCAATTCGTTGTTGATTTGCGTTTGATACGGTGCGGCGTTCGGTTGTTCGGCACGTTGGCGGAAATAGGTTAATACTTCGTCTTCTAAGTAGATCGAAACCTTTATTCTCTTAGCGTTTTTAAGTTTCGCAGCCCAAGGTGAACGCCTGAATTTGTGAATTCCGGGAGGAAGCATATCTTCATCAGTCCAACCTTTTGCCAACCCCTTTTGATATTCTTCTTCCGTTTGAACAAATGTAAATTCTTTATCTTCTTGAATCATTGTAAAACTCCTTTTCAATCGAATTTGCTTTCCTAGCAGAAATTAAACGAATTTTTTCTTCGCGGATTGTATATGAAACAAAAAGTAAGCGAACCGGCGAAAGTGCAATCAGCCGATAGCGAATTTCATCATCTGAATTCCATTCATCAAATCTCTCAATTCCATATTCGTCTTCAAATGCTAACTCCGCTTCTTCAAAACTGACACCATGTTTTCTAAAGTTAGTTCGCGACTTTGTCGTATTCCATTCAAATTCCATTTCCAATTATACCGACATATCTATACAAATCAAGATATTTATGAGATTCCCGCAAACCTAGCCTTTTCGCCAAATAAATTTTCATGAATTCCGCTCGCAGCTTTCTTGCCCATTTGAGCCGCGTCAACTGCTTCTGCACCGCCATTGACACAATCGCCGCCCGCGAAGATTTTTGGGTTCGATGTTTGCATATTTTCATTGACCGCCACGCGACCTTTTTCGCCCAATTTCACGCCAAGTTGTTGCAGAAATTCGACTTGTTTTTGTTGCCCGATTGCCAGAATTACCATATCGCAAGCGATTTCAACTTCGCTTCCGTCCGATTTTTTACATTTCAAACCTGTAACTTTTCCGTTGCCTAAAACTTCGGTCGGCGTGTGTTGCCAAGCAAATTCGATTGCATCACTTTTCGCCAAATCAATTTCGTAATCATAAGCCGGAGCATCTTTTTCAGTGCGACGATAGACCAAAATTGCCTTTTCCGCACCCAATCTTTTGGCTTGCGTAACCGCATCAATCGCCGTGTTCCCTGCACCGATTACCGCGACAGTTTTGCCGATCGGAACAGCATTCCAATCACGAGTTTTGATTGATTCGATAAAGTGCAAAGCGTCCATTACGCCGTCTTTGTCTTCACCTGAAATGTTAAGTTGATTGGTTTTACCTAGTCCGACGGCGAGAAAAACCGCATCGTATTTGCCCGTTAATTCGTCCAAATTTTTAATCTCGGTATTTAACTTAAACTCAACCCCAAGTTTTTCTACTTGCTTCACTTCTGCCAAAGAATGTTCGGTTGTCATTTTGTATTCAGCCATTCCGTAAGTGTCTAATCCGCCCGCAAGTTCGCGTTTTTCGTAAACCGTAACGGCGTAACCCAAACGTGCTAAGTAAGTTGCACAAGATAAACCCGCCGGACCCGACCCGATAATCCCAATGGTTTTGCCGTTCGACTTCCCTTTTTCAAACAAAGTTTTGCCCGATTGCAAGGCGTGTTCCGTGGCGTAACGTTGCAGGCGACCAATTTCAATCGGCTTTTTGACCAAAGTTTTTTCTACGCACGCACCTTCGCACAAAACTTCGACAGGGCAAACTTTCGCACACGAACTGCCAATCGGATTTGCGTCGAAAATCGTTTTCGCCGAACCGTGCAGATTCCCCGAAGCGATTTTTTTGATAAAATTCGGCACGTCAATATGCGTCGGACAAGCGTGCGTACAAGGTGCATCGTAGCAATACAGACAGCGGTTTGCTTCCAATAATGCCTCAGATTGTGTCATCAAAGGATGAATTTCTGCGAAGTTTTTTTCGATTTGTTCGTGTGTAGTTTCGGTCATAAAAATTAGTTTTCTTGCTTCAAATCTTTAACGTATTTTGAAATAGAGCCATCCCAAAAGCACTTTAGGCATTTCCCATTCTTAGATTGGTGTTCACAATTTTTAGAACCATAAAGTGCGTTAGCACATTCGGGACACAAAGAACTCATTTTTGAAATGTTTCGATTAAAGTCGCTTTTACACTCATCGCACATTGCCGTTTCTGAGTTGTCCATACAGTTTCGTTGTTTTATTTGTAAATCAATTGACTTTCACAAAATATGTTCCGTTGAACTTGTAACTTATAAATTTATCGGTAACTTCTCCATTTTGGATTTCTTCGCTTTCTATCACGACAGGAATTTTCAGCACCTTCGTCTTCTTATCGTAAAATATCAAATCGTCAGAATTCTTTTTTTTATCCAAAACGGAGAAAAAGTTGTAGCTGAACCCGATTGAATTGGTTAAGCCCGATCTGGTTTTGAAAAGTTTTACTTTGTCGTTCAACTTGTTACCGTCAATTCTGAAAAGTCCGATGCCTTCATAACGGTCTTGCGTCGAACCGATGGCGTAACTGCAAGCCAAATAAACATTTCCGAGTTTTGTTTCAACGGTAAAAATATCTTGAACAAAACCGCCCGCGTTCCCTTCTTCCGTTTCGACGGCTTGCGAATAAACTTTGCCGTCTTTAGTCTGAAATTGATAAACAGTTTCAAAAAAGTGCATCGTTCCGCCGTCTAATCTGTCCCACGAATACGCCCGAAACTTGCCGTCTTCCGATGTCGTAATCGTGATTGGTTTGTCTAATTCGGCAAATTTATATTTCAAAGTTGAAGCAATTTTTGTATATTCCAAAATCTTCGCTTTGAAATCGTTGTTCGCTTTTTCAAGCAATTCAGAGTCAGTATCACTTTTATAACCCGAATTATCATTGACTTTAGCGTAAAGTTTGATAAGTTCTTGCTCAATCTTTTGTGGAGTTTGAGCCGAAATTGAAACTGACAAGACCAACAAAATAAACACAAATCTGTAAACTATCATTATTCTTCTCCATTATTAAGAATCGCTTCCGTTGGACAACACATTACCGCTTCTTCGCAAGAATCTTGTTCTTCTAAAGTTTCAGGTTGCTTGAAAACGTAGGCACCGAATTCATACAAGTCTTCGTTTCTCAGCCTAAAATTATCCGGTGCTGTATAAATACATGCAGCACATATATCGCAATTATCTTGGTCAACATAATACTTGCCTTTAGCATTCAAAGGATGTTTTCTAATTTCACCCATTTAACCTTCAACCAAACTACCATAAGCATCAGGTCGTCTGTCGCGGAAAAATTGCCAAGTATTGCGCACTTCTTTAATCATATCCATATTCAAATCCGCCACGATTAATTCATCCTGATCGCGTGTGCCGACTGCCAACATCTGTCCGCGTGGATCGCAAAAATAGCTTTGACCGTAGAATTCGCCGATGTTCCAAGGTGCTTCCGTGCCGACTCGGTTGATTGCTCCGACAAAATATCCGTTGGCAACTGCGTGTGCAGGTTGTTCCAATTTCCAAAGATATTCCGAAAGTCCCGCGACGGTTGCCGACGGATTAAAGATAATTTCGGCACCGTTTAAGCCTAAAGCTCTCGCACCTTCGGGAAAATGGCGGTCGTAACAAATATAAACGCCGATTCTGGCAAACGCCGTATCAAAACACGGATAACCGAGATTTCCGGGGCGAAAATAGAACTTTTCCCAAAATCCGGGAGCGACGTGCGGAATGTGTGTCTTGCGGTATTTGCCCAGATATTTGCCGTCTGCATCAATCACGGCGGCAGTATTGTAATAAACACCCGACATTTCTTCTTCGTAAATCGGCACGATCAAAACCATTCCGTATTCCTTGGCGACGGATTGCATCATTTGAACCGTTTCGCCGTCGGGAACTTTTTCGACCGCTTCATACCAACGAGTTGTCTGCTCTGCACAAAAATACGGAGTGTTGAAAATCTCTTGAAAACACAGCATTTGCACGCCTTTTTTCGCCGCATCGTCAACTATTTTCAACTGAATTTCGTTGTTGATTTTCTTAATTTCCGCAATCGATGCATCAGTCGGTGCGTGATTGTGGGCTTGGATCAAGCCGCATTTGATTATTCTTGACATAGTTTCTCCAAATTTTATTGCTTCATAGCTATTAAATCCGATACTTTCTTAAACTCGAAACCTTTTTCTTTCAAGCCTTTAATTATTGGTCGAACCGATTTCATTGATTCCACTCGACTGTCATACATAACGTGGAGCAAAATTATAGAACCGTTTCGGGCATTGTCCAAAGTATTATTTATTAAATCATCAGACTTTTGAAAGTTCGTCTCAGGTTCAACATCCCAAGTAATTGATTTTCGGTTATTTGCCGAAAGATACCACGGCAAAGCAAATAGTTTTTTCCCATACGGCGGACGAAAAGTAATTTAGCCTTGATACCCTGCTTTTCTGATTAGTTCGTCTGTTTTCTCAACTTCGTTTTTGACAAAATCAGGCGTAACAAAGACCATTCTTTCATGATTAAATGAATGGTTTCCGATTTCGTGTCCAGCGGCAATTATCTTTTCTGTCTCGTCCGGATTGCTCTCAATTTCATTACCGATTAAATAAAAAGTTGCTTTAACATTTTCGTAACGCAATATCTCCAAAATCTCATCTGTTTGAGCCTTTGTCGGTCCATCATCAAATGTTAAAGCAACTGCTTTTTGAGAAGTTTCAATTCGCGGATAAATCTCGCCGAAAAACTGAAATGTTCTTGAGTTGCTGATTTGGAAAAGTGCAAAGATAACTCCCAAAATAAGTAAAATCACGACCAAACAGATTGTCAGTTTTTTCTTCATTTATTTCTCGCTAAACTTTGCGTCGTCAATGTTCACATTATTTTTAACTTCCGTAATTTTTCGTGTCCAATAGATATTCGGAACGGCAAATTTTATCCTGGTCGGTAATTTTACGCCGCCGAAATCTTTGTAATCTTGATAATCAACTTGGTAAACAAAGTTTCCGAAAACCGTTTGCGTAGCTGATGAACGTCGCACGAGCAACCCCGTAAGTACTTCAAACACAAGTCTTTCACGTTTATTATCGGCAGTTGTGGCTTGAAAAATATATACGTCTTTTCCGTCAATTTTATCAAGAAAACGGAATTCGATTTTTGCATAAACGGCTTTCAGATTCGGGTTTGCAAAAATTTGTGCATCGCGTTTGATGTTTTCAATTTCATCGGCTTTCAATTCAATTTTAGAACCATTGCCGAATTTTACCGCATTTGTGCCGTCAAAACTTTCCTTCAAAATATAATCGCCGTATTGCTTTGACGGATAAGTTGTTTGAATCAACAGTTTATCACCTTTTTGCCAAATTTCTTCAGGTTCCGTAGTTTTGCCGTCAGGTTCGATTCGTTGAGCTTTAATATATCGAGAAGTAACTTTGTCGAGTTTCGCTTTTCCGCCCAAAGCTGTTTCATATTTCGCCAAAATTTCATCGATTGTCGGTTTCTTTTCAGGTTGTTTCGGACGTTCCTCAGCCGGTTTTGCGGCAACCAACGGAAAAACTGCTTGCGGGTGAGATTTGCCGTTATGACACGAATTACAGTTTATTTCAGGGCGACCGTTAAAGTATTTTTTGTTTAATTCAAAGGTCATTGTAACCATTTCGCGGGCAGTATTTTTGTGTTCATTGCCTTCTTTTTCGTAATCGCCGTCGTTTGAGGAATGACAAAAAGCACAATTCACACCAAGCGACGACGACATTTGATTCATTACTTTGCCCATTTGGTCGGCAGGCATATCGTTCAAAACTTTAATGCTTTTGAACTTTTCACCGGCAGTTTCAATCTTGGTTTGCATCTCGCCTTTTGGTGCAAGAAACGCTAACGCGAAAAGTGCAAATGTAGAAATTGCGATTAGTTTAATGTTTGTTTTCATAGAGTTTTAACTTGTCAGGTTTTGATTTTACTCTAAATTTCTTAATTCATCCAAACTTTTATTACTATGGTATTAAAATTTGGTTTCTACCGCTATTTTAATGGGAGCAAGTCAAGTTTAGCGACATATAAAACTCTCTCTGTCTCTTTAAATATTGATTTTTAATTTTCAATTATTAAACATATTCTGCCGTTCTCAGTCACAAAAAGTCCGGCAAAATAATTCAGCCGGACTTTTTGTGATATAAAAACTTTGCAATTTTATAGGTTTAAAACTCGTTAGCGGCGACTTTAAAGGCAATGATTGAAATCTCATACTCAGCCTGAATTTCTATCAATTTTATTTCAGACTCGACGGCGGCACGTTCACGTTGATTGACTAAAAACAATGTACTGTCACCTGCCGCAAATCGAATACGTTCGCCTTCTTCTAACCTTTTTGCCAGAACTAATTCTTCTCTCGCCAACAAATAACGGTCGTGAGCCGCATTTGCCGATTGGGCGGCATTTCTAATCTCGGCTTCAATTCTACGGCGTTCGATACTTTGCTCGAGAAGAATTTTTTCGGATTTGAGTCGAGCATTGGCTAACTTCCCGTCAGCCGTTCTGTTTCTTACCGGTATTTCCAGCGTTGCACCGAATTTAAAGGTTGTGCCGATTCCGTTCGGACCGGTATCTTGACCCGGTGCAAGATACAAATCAACGCGTGGTTTGCGGCTATTTTCCAATAACTTTTGTTCAAGCTGAAATTGGGTGTTCATTAATTCAAGGTCTTGTAATTCAGGGCGACTGCTCAAAGCACGTTTGATTCCCTCTTGAACAACAAAATCTGTTAATCGGTTCGGTATCGGAATGTTTTCGGGTGAACGATTCGGCAAAGGAACATAATCCGGCTGACCATCGGGTGTCCATAGATATAAACCCAGTTTAATCTCGGTTTTTTGGAGTTCCTGTTCAGACTTCACGACATTTCCCATCCGACGATTAACTTCCATTGCTGCTTCGGTCGAATCAATCGGAGGTAAATCACCGCTGCTTACTCTTCCGCCGACTTGTTTAGCCCGCTCGGTGGAAATATCAAAAATACGACGATTTACTTCAAGTTTCCGTTTTGCGGCTGCCCATTCCCAGTAACCGGTCGCGGCATTTAAGAACAATTCCAATCGAACACTTGCAATTTCTGTTTCCGCCCGATTAATGTCAATCGAAGCCTGACGCTCACCTATTGATTTTGCGTTGATATTACGGTCACGCAAAAGCGGCATAGCAACTCCGGCAAAATATTCGCCCGTATTTCCGGTAGAAGAAAGCGGTGACTTAACTCGTCCTAAATTTAGACGTGAACCCGCGAAAAATTTCATTCCTGAGCGGGTCGTCCATTCCACGGAACCTTGGTTTTGAAATGCCAAAGACGGTTTACCGGGCGTAGAAGTGCTGTTGTAACGAAGAAAATCGGTCGAGGTTGTGATAACCGGATCGAAAGCTCCGCGTTTTTCAAGCAATTTTGATTCTGCCGTTAAACGACCGATATTTGCTCCCGTCAATTTGGGATGATTGGCTTCCACCTGACGCAAAACCTCCGCAAGTGTCAATTCCGGCTTATCGTTTCCTCCGGAATCAGCGGGTGCCATAGTATTGGCGGTCGTTGATGTTTGGGCAAAAGTCTCTTTATAATCTAAACCATAAACAAAAAAGAGAAATATACTGAAAACGAAGAAACTAATGCGATTTTTAATTTTTCTCAATCGCAAACCATTACTTTTCAACATCTCTAATTTTGGCGTTTTAAGTGTTTGATTTAGTCCCAATTTATATATCGAAAATCGAATTTTAAATTTGTTAAAAATAATTCCTGCATTATCTCGCAGAATTAAATTTTTATTTACTGTGCTTTGCATGTTAATAAATACGTTATTTTTTAAATATTTTTTCTAAATCAATATCTGTTCCCAAGCTCTTTTCATCTGAGCGTTTTCCGAGCGGTTCTTGCTGAGTGGTTGGCGGAAAACCGTTAAACTGTCGCCATAACTCAAAACCCAGCGGAACTGTATCCAACATTACCCAACCGACGGCTTCGGAACCCGGACGCAAAATTTTGTTTGAAGCCCACGCATTTTCACGTCCGGAGTTTATGGCATCCCAATCGGGAACAACAATAACGCGGTAACGATTTTTCCCGTCGTCAATCGGATCTATAACCGCAATTCTACCCGCGAAAGTTCCGACCGCAAGTTCCGGCGCCCCGACAAACTGCACGGCAGGAAAACCGGCAAATTGTAATCTGACTTGTCTTCCGACTGAAACCAACGGTGCATCATTATCACTTAAAAGCAGTTCAACCGCTTTATTTTCTGTAATCGGAGATATGACGGCTAAAACATCACCGGCTTTAACGGTGGCACCTGCTCCAATTTTTATTACTCGAACAATTTGACCGCTGCAAGGAGCTTTAATAGTATTTTGTGTTCGCCGTTCGGAAGTATTTTGCAGCTCAATATCAATTTTCAATGTGTCGCTTTCAATTGTCGCAATCGATTCGTTTACGCTTGCCCGTGCCGCTTGCAGAGAATTTAGAGCAGCCGAGGTATCTGCTTCCACTTTTTGTTGGTCGAAATCACCGATCGTTAAATCTCTTCGTGCCACGTCATAAGCCGCATTGGCTCGTTCCAGTTCTGTTTTGGCGCGAACCGAATCAAGTTCAGCCATCTCTAAGTCGCGTTTTGAACGCAATCCTTGTGAATGAAGTTCCTGAATCCGATTTTTGTTTAATTCATTTGTCTTTAATGCTTGAGTTGTTACTTCAATGCTTTGTCGAGCGGCACGCAATTTGTCTTCGTTTTGTTTGGCTTTTTCAGCCGCCGTCGGAAGTGCGATGCCACGCGAACGACTGACATTTTTAATCTGATTTTCCAGAGCCGCAGCCCGTTCTCCGGCGGCTTTCAATTTCGATTTTTGCGCGGTCAACTGCGATCTGAGACGGCTGATCTGGGATTTATCCAAAAACTTTGAATCTATATCTTCAAGTTCGGCAACAATATCGCCTTCATTAACAATTTGCCCTTCTTGAACGTTCCATTTAACAATTCGTGCCGGGATTTGGGCTTCGATATTTTGCGGTCTTTCATCGGGAGACGCAATAAACACGCGACCTGTTCCGGTAACGGATTGTTGCCACGGAATATAAATAAGTCCGAGTGTAATACCGGAAATTAACAGAATAAGCAGAATTCCCGCCCTTGTAAATCCTCGCGGGGTTTTAAGAGCATCAAGTGAACGTAAAGTTTTATTACCGGAAATCAAGAATCCCGGCTCGGTTTTATTATTGTTATGACTGTCATTCATATAATTTTGAAGCTTTCGCCGACAAGTAAATAAATCGGCTTTTGCTAACCGGTTAAATACCTTTAAAATCCGGTTATACTAATCAACTTTTACCGGTTGAGACATCATTTCCCGCAGTCCGAATAACGTTGGGAAAAGTTTTCTCAAGGCTGAGTATTCGGTATCCTTTAACTTGTCCGCAGGGACATTTTCAATTATTTCTCCGTCTTCCAAAACACAAATAATACTTGAGCGAACAATTACTTCGGGGTCGTGCGAAATATCTATAATCGTCCAAGAGTACTTGTCGCTATACAATTCATCGAGAATGTGAATCTTGTCTTGTTCGTCAACACCTGTAAATGCTTCATCAAGAATGAGTAAACGAGGACGACCGACAATCGCCCGGGCAATCAGTAATCGTTGAATCTGCCCACGCGAAAGATTACGTCCCTCGCTGATTAACTTGGTTTTAATACCATCGGCAAAGGAATGTAAATGTTCTGAAAATTGGGCAGCCTCTAAAGCCCAAACCAAATCTGTATGCGGAATGTCGTTTCGACCAACCAGCACATTTTCTTCGATAGTGCCTTCAAACACTTCATTATGACTGCTGACAAGTGCGGTTGTGTCGCGTAAACTGTCGAATCCAATATCGCGGACATCCAACCGATCTATGGTCACAATTCCGTGTTTTGGTTCTAATACGCCGCAAAGCAATCCTACCAGTGTTGATTTACCCGCACCGCTTTTTCCTACGATACTGATTCTGCCGCCGCTTTCAATGTTTAAATTAATTCCGCACAGAATTTCTTTTTCAGGATTGTAAGCATAATGTAAATTTACACAGGAAACTTTTGCACCTTCTTTCGAAACCGGCAATATTTTGTTACCCGTATGCTCATCAATCGGCAAATCTGTTACATAACCTACTTTATCAACCGCAGTCAGCAGATCGTAATAAGATTCCAGCAACCCGAATAGTTTTTCAATCGCCGACAAAATTGAAATAATTATTAAATTTGCGGCAACTAATTGACCGAGAGTCAACTGCCGATTGATGACCAGCCAGCCGCCAATCGCTAATACTCCGGAACTGGCAAATGCTCTGAATATAAAATGTGCGGCAGCTTGGCGATACAAAACTCGAAAATGTCTGCGGCGTTCAAAAATATAATTCATCACCAATGAATCCGTTCTTTCAAGTGCGAATTGCAGCATTCCAAACCTTTTAAAGCTCGTTTGGCAACGTGCAATTTCTTCAAGCCATTCGGCAACATGATATTTTTGATACGATTCACGCAGGCTGGAAGATAAACCGCCAAAACCAAGAACCCAGATTCCAAAAACTAAAAACAAAATAATAAAAATATCAAATGCCAATAAATAAGGACTGTAAAACGCCAACAGCGATAATCCGATTGTGATTTGGAGCAACGCCGCCGGTGCATCCATTAAAATTTTGGATAATGCTTTTTGTATCGAGATAACGTCAAAGAAACGATTTGCCAACTGCGGAGCGTATGTCGTTGTCAATGCCGAATGTTTTACTTGAGGCAAATGTTGGGCTAATTGCAAAGCAACACGAGCAAATACACGTTTTTGTATTCTTTCCAGCAATGATAATTTAAGAAGACGCAAAAATCCCGCAAAGAGCAGACAAATCAGTACAATCAAAGTTAATACGACCAGCGGTTGCAAAAACACTCCCGCAGCAATCGTATTTACCAAGGCTTGGGCGGCAAGCGGTACGGCTAACGACAACAAACCAACCAACATTACGTACACCGAAAGCAATATTAAATCTTTTTTCTCGCCTGAAATTAATCGCAGCAACCTAAAAACGACTGTTAAGTGTGCGTGTGAATTAACCGCATCACCCTTGTGAATCTGATTATTTGACATAAATTAAATCTATTTGTCTTAATTCTTTAATACCTGTTGATTAAACTTAATTTAGACTTGTTTATCCGAAATCTCCGATGATAAAGACCAGGCTTGCCTTGCACTGTCAATAGCTTCCCTGATTCCATCAAGCTCCGACTGATCGTCCGCTAAAAATTTCAACGCTTCCAATAACCATGTAGCAAGTTCGGGATGTCTTAACCGATAAAAGACATAGCGACCTTCTCGACGTTCTACGACAATCCGATGAGCTCGCAAAACAGACAAATGCTGCGATACATTTGAGTGATTAATATCCAAAATACTCTGAAGGGCATTAACATCCAGTTCTCTAACCCCTAATTCCTCAACAATTTGAAGGCGATGTTTATGTGCGAGTGACTTTAACAAATCACTTAATTCTTTTGAAACAATTTTACGAAACGGCATTCTAATTTTTCCTTTATTCCATACATTCTCATATCTATATATCTGAATATGAGAATATCAAGAAATGTTTGATGTGTAAATCCGAAAATAGAAAAAATTTTAACCCGGAAACATTTTGGAAATTGTTTAGATTACAACCGAGATTAGCGTTACCTTGGCAGATAAACGAGGCGTGATTTAGATTTTATTATTTTTTTGTTGTATGTAGGTTACAAATAAAAAAACTTGTGTGAATGATTATAATCAATCGCACAAGTTTTATACCGATACACACAAAGACTTTATAAGCAAATACTTAGAGATACTATAAGAAAATATTCGGCAGTATTCAAAACACAATTCTGACTTTTGATTGATAATTTAACACAGAATTTAACACAGAAAATGAAAAACTTAACTCATCCAATTCACACCCGCTTCCGGATTCCACTTAGTCGTTGTTTTCTTCAATTTCGTCCAAAATTCGATTGAACTTTTGCCTGTAATATCATTCGCACCAAAGCGTGATTCATTCCAGCCGCCGAATGAAAACGGCTCACGCGGGACGGGAACGCCGATATTAACTCCAATCATTCCGGCACTTGCGTGTTCCATCACATACCTTGCGAGTCCGCCGGATTGCGTAAAAACTGCCGCCGCGTTACCGTACGGGTTCGCATTTTCGATTTTGATGGCTTCGTCCAAAGTTTTAGTTCGTATAATAGAAATTACGGGTCCGAAAATTTCTTCGGTCGCCACAGACATATCGGGCGTGACAAAATCAATCACGGTCGGACCGACGTAAGTTCCGTTTTCTTTGCCTTCAACAACCGCGTTTCTACCGTCAACCAAGATTTTTGCACCTTGTTTTTCAGCTTCCGTAATGTAATTTTCAATCCGTTCTTTCGCCGCTTTTGAAATTACTGCACCAAGATTTTTGCCGACCACAATCTTTTTTGCTTCTTCGCAAATCTTTGCAATAATCGGGCTTACATCTCCAACTGCAAGCATCGCCGAAGCCGCCATACAGCGTTGACCGGCACAACCCGACATCGAAGCCGTAACATTTGTCGCCGTCATGTTTGGGTTTGCATCAGGCAATACAAACAAGTGATTTTTCGCTCCACCGAGTGCGACACAGCGTTTCAAAGCGTACGTAGATTGCTGATAAACGAGTTTCGCAACCTTGGTTGAACCGACAAAACTGACGGCTTCAATGTCGGGATGTGAGCAAATTCCTTCGACAATTTCTTTTCCGCCGTTGATGATATTAAAAACGCCGTCGGGCAAACCTGCGTCTTTCAATAATTCCGCCATTCGCAAACACGACAAAGGCACGAGTTCCGATGGCTTCATAATCATCGTGTTACCCAAAACGAGTGCGTTCGGCATCGTCCAATTCGGTACCATCAGCGGAAAATTAAACGGCACGATTGAGGCAACCACGCCGACCGGAAAATGTTCGGTGCGGCATTCAACGCCTTTGGAAACTTCCATAATCTCGCCCGAAACAAGCTGCGGCATCGAACAGGCAAATTCCGTCAGTTCGATGGATTTCTCGACTTCCGCTTTTGCTTCATCGTAGGTTTTGCCGTTTTCTTCGGAAACAAGTTTGGTCAATTCGTCGAGGTGTTTTTCGAGCAAACTTCGATAACGAAAGAAAACTTGGACGCGTTCTTTGATCGGAGTTTTACTCCAACTCTCGAACGCCTTTTTCGCCGACTCGACCGCTTTATTTAATTCGTCCGTTGTCGACATCGGAACTGTCGAAAGCAAATTGCCGTCAGTCGGCGAAATCACCTCAAAATGTTCGGTTGCAACGCTTTCGACAAATTCGCCGTTGTAATAATTTTTAACTTTTTCGTATTTCATAATATGTTTTTGCCGCAGAGCAACTGTGTTAAAAGTCAATCCAAAATTCGGTTCAATTTTACCACAGTTATTCTGCGACACAGAACTTTCCTGTCAATAACGTGAAAAACAAGAGCAGGTTAAGTCTTTGTTGTGTAGCGACTTAATGAATTTATCCGAGTTTTTCTAAGCCTGCGGTTAAATTCGACAGTTTGTTTTCGTCGCGTCAACGATGACTGAGTTTACCGATAATTTTCAACTGTCGCAACCGCGACAATAATCTTTCGTTTTGCATTCGGCGCAATAAAATACTTTCTCCGTATTTCAGCTGCACAAACGCTTGTTTTATGCCGTGCCAAAGCAGAAAACGGCTCACAAATTGCGGCAACCGAAAAAGATTCGACAAACATCATAAAAGTCGGCGAAAAATAATTTCAAACATTTGATTTTTGCGTATAATAAAATCATTATTTGTATGTTGGTTTTTATCGCGTTGTTTTTGTAACCTGAAGATGAAAAAATGTCCCGTTTGTCAAAATTTATTTACTGATGATTTAGAGTTTTGTCTCGAAGACGGCTCGCGTTTGGTCAGTTCCGAAGTTGTGCAAAAGCGGCGAAAAATCCCGTCATTCATCAAATGGTTTTTGATAATCGGCGGAACGCTTTTATTGGCGATAATTTCGGCGTTTGCTTTGAACGAATATGCAAATTCGCAAAAAGTAACAAATTTAACCGCGAAATTAAAAGAAAATCGAGCGTTTCAGTCTGCCGAAATTGACGGTTTTTGGCTCGAATATCAAAGTTTGGGCGGAAAAAGTTTATTTAACAACGGCGTTGTCGAATTGAATACGAGCATGAAAGCGGAATTGGTCGAATTTTCCGAACGGACAATCAATAAGTTCAAAGAATGTTCGGACAAAAAAGAAGATAAAATCCAAATCGAACAATGGAACAATGCTAAAACTAATTTTGAACGGGCGTTGCAAATAGATTCGGGCGATGCTTCGGTCAAGGCAAAACTTCTTTACTGCGAAGGACATACAAAGATGCTCGAAGGTTTGAAAACTAAATCGAAAGACAAGCTCCGAGAAGCAAAAAACAA
This sequence comes from Acidobacteriota bacterium, assembly GCA_031430435.1. Lineage (GTDB taxonomy): Bacteria > Acidobacteriota > Blastocatellia > Pyrinomonadales > Pyrinomonadaceae > JANNVK01. Next base: position 21,618 of record JANPBM010000016.1, on the reverse strand, counting down.
ATTTACCGAAGCCGCCGATTTACAAAAAAACTGGGCTGATCCGTATTTCGGGTTGGCTTTAACGTATGCTTACGGCTTTAAAAACACAAAAGAAACGACCAAAAATTTTGAGAAAGCCGACAAACTCGGTTGGAATTTGGCGGATTGTCCGTTTGCCGTGGCGACCGCCGCCGACAGATTACAAGCCGAAGCAGATTCCGAATTTAAGAAAGGAAACATTACAAGCGCTTGCGATTATTGGTTGCAATCAAATAATTTGTATGGGCAAATAAAAAGTTTCGGCACGGCAAAATCGCAAATCGCCGCCAATCAACAGAAATACGACGCGAATTGCGTGGTTGCCGAGGAACCGCTCGACGAAGAAAATTTAGGCATCGAGCCAACGCCGGAGTTTTAGTAAAAAGGCAAAAGGCAAAACCAAAGAATTACCGCATAAACCGTAAAACCACTTTTTGCCTGTTTAGGTAAAGGTATTAAATAAAATGAAAAGTTGTCCGCAATGTAAACAAACTTATAACGATGAAACATTGAATTTCTGTTTGAACGACGGTTCGATGCTCGTCCAAACATTTAATCAAAATCAACCGCCGGATACTGTGATGATGAATACGCCGCGCGTTACGGCAAGCCCGCAACCTGCGTTTGCAAAGCAGCCGCAAACTTTCGGAAATGTTGCGCCGCGTAAAAAATCGCGGACGTGGTTGTGGGTCTTAGGAATTTTCGGCGTTATCGGTTTGGTCGGAATTGTCGGATTTATCGGATTAGTCGGACTGATTGCTTCAAACGTCGCCGACACAAACAGAAACATTTCGGGTAAAAACTTAAAGAAAACGACTGAATCAACGCCGACAAACTCGACCGCAAATGTTTTGAAAGACGATTTATCGGGTTGGGACTACAATAATGTCAATGTTGGTACGACTTCGCACAAAGACGATGAATTTATTATGACCTCAAAGGCAAGCAATTATTATTTTATTTTGCCGACGGTTGATAAAGATTTTCAAACCGGAAATGCGTTGACCAAAGTTACGGTTAAAAATATCGAAGCAAAAAATTCGGTTTTAGGTTTCGGTTTACTGATTCACAGCGACGAAGAAACGCCCGGCAAATTTGATTATTTCTTTTTAATCGACTCGAAAACAAAAAAATTCCGCATCGGCAAACATATTTTGACAAAGGAAACCAACATCGTCGATTGGACAAGTTCGAGCGCAATAAACGGCGGAACCGAATATAACGACCTCGAAGTAAAAGACGATGACGGTTCGATGAATTTTTATATCAACGGTCAATCGGTAAAAACCGTCAAAGATACCGAAAATCGTAAAACCGGCATCGTCGGATTATATGTCGGCGGCGAAATCCCGATTGCTTTCGCAAATTTGGAAATCAGAAGACAGTAAAGGCAGAAAGTACCGAATTTCGTACTTTTACTTTCTTTTTAATTGATTTTTTTGATATGAAAACTTGTCCGGCTTGCAGACGAAATTACGCAGATAACGAGTTAAATTTTTGCCTTAACGACGGTGAATTGTTGGCTGTTGCAAATAACGAACCGCCACCGACGATTCTGATGGATTCAACGCGGGCAACGAACCGAAATTGGCAAGGAACACCGCCAAATCAATCTCGCCAAAACCAACAACTCGCACCGAATCAGCAGTTTAACTTGCCGATGCAGATGTTCGGACAAAATCAAACGTTACCGACCATTTCGCTTGTTTTGGGAATTATCGGTCTGCTCGGTTCGTGTTGTTATGCGGGTTTTCCGCTCGGACTGATTGCGATTGTGTGCGGGTATTCGGGAATTAGAAACATCGATTCCAACCCGCAACAATACAGCGGAAACAATTTGGCAATCGGCGGTATAGTTTGCGGAATTGTTGCTTTTTTAGTTTCATTCGGACTGCTGATTTTAACAATAATCACGCCTTCCAAATAATTTTTCGTAACTATTGGGATTTACAAATATGCAGAATTATTAGACTTTTGCTACAATTTGCAATGACAGACAATCGTTTTTTAATTTATTGATGCAAGTTACATTACGCGTGGTTGCAGGTCCGAGCATCGGGCGAGTTTTCACGTTTGACCAACACGACACTTTTTTAATCGGACGCAGCGAATCCGCTCATTTTTGTTTGCCTCACGACAAGTATTTCTCGCGTAATCATTGCATTTTAGAAATCGCTCCGCCGCAAATATTTATCCGCGATTTGGGTTCAACCAACGGAACTTTTATCAACGGAATCCGCACCGAATCAACTTATTTGCATAACGGCGACAAAATTCAAGGCGGCGAAACTGTGATAAACGTTGAGGTTACGACTAAACAATCTTCGCCGTCGCAACCTTTGGCAATAAAATCCATTCCGTCGGTGGTAACTGTAACTTGTTTAAACTGCGGACTTTTGAGCGAATCGGAAGCGTCGTCGCCCGATGCCCGATTATCGTTTGTGTGCGATGATTGCCGCGATAAATTGCGTAAAAACCCGCAACCGATTCCGAATTTTGAAATGATTCGCGTCATCGGACAAGGCGGTATGGGAAGTGTTATGCTGGCGCGTTCCACGAAAACGGGACAAGCCGTGGCAATTAAAACTTTATTGCCCGAAGTCGCCGTTTCCGAACAATCTTTGAAACGATTTATGCGTGAAATCGAAGTTGCCGCGAGCCTTGCGCATCCGCACATTGTCCGCTATATCGAACACGGAACGCACAACGGCATTGTTTATTTGGTCACGGAGTTTGTCGGCGGACCCGATGCGGCAAAACTCGTCAAACAACGCGGCGGAAAACTGCATTGGCAAGAAGTCGGCAAAATTATCGAACAAACTTTGTCGGCGTTGGATTTCGCCCACAAACTCGGCTTTGTTCACCGCGATATCAAAGAGCAAAACATTTTAGTTGACGGAAATTTCCCGAATTATAATTCAAAATTGACTGATTTCGGGCTGGCAAAAAGTTTCAAGCAAACCGGAATGAGCGGCGTAACAATGGTCGGCGATGTTGCCGGCACGATTGCCTATATGCCGCCCGAACAAATCCGCGATTTCAAAGACGTGCAACCGCCGTCCGATATTTACGCGATGGGAATGACGGCGTACAGTTTGCTGACAGGTTTTCACGCTCTCGACATTTCGCCGAAAGCGGGCATTTCGGAAACCGTTAAAGCTATTTTCGAGAAACCTCATATTCCGATAAATCAACGAACCGTTGATGTTCCGTATAATGTCGCCCAAGTCATCGAACGCGCAATCGCCAAAGAGCCGCAAAACCGCTGGCGAACGTGCGGAGAAATGCGTGAAGCCCTTTTGCGGGCAATGAACAGTTGAAAAAAAACCTGTAAAATTATCGAGTGTTACAAAAAAGTCTTCGTTCAAATTGAGCGAGGATTTTTTTGTGATGAGACATCCGACAGTTTTTCGGGTATCGTCAAATGTCTTTGACCGAATTTGCGAGAGTCGCCGTTGCCGATATATTTTTACTTTTGTGGAATTTCAATCGTTTTAGTAATATAATGCACAAATACCCTCGAAACATCTTGGATTGAATCGTTGAAAGAAAAAGTATTATTTCTCTGCAAACGGTTTTGGTTCGATAAAAGATACTTATTTTCTTGTTGAAATCAAGAAGTATTTGAAAGGAGTTTTTATGAAACAATTATTACTTAAATCACTTATGGCAAGCCTGCTCTGCGTCGGCTTTGCACAAACCGCACTCGCCAACACTTATCATTACGACATCACCGGATTAGATCCTTTTATCCAAAATTGGTCAACTGTAAGCTCGCTTCCGGTCAATGATTATTGGGGCGATGTTGTTTCGGTGGCAGGTTATCGCGGCGATTCGTTGACCGCCGGAATCGGTGTCGATCCGCAAACAATTCTCAACGACACGCCCGGCAACGCCTTAAACGTTACGGCAAACGAAACGAATCCGAATACTTCGACCGCCGAAGGTGTGGTTGAATTTGAAACCGCCAACCCGACGGTTGCTTTAAGGGCTTCGGAAACGGCAAATGCGCCAAACCTTGTTTTGCGGATAAATTCGGTCGGCTGTCTGGCGGGAAAGGTTATGACCGTTTCATACGACGTGCGTGACATCGACGGTTCTTCGCGTAATTCTGTTTCGCCGATTGCCTTGCAATATCGTTACACGGCGGCGGGAAATTATACAAATTTGGCGCAAGGCTATGTCGCGGATGCCACATTCGGTCCGAATTCGGATTCAAAAGTTACGCCGGTTTTTGTTCAACTGCCTTCTTCGGCAATCAATCAGCCGAATTTAACATTACGCTTTATCGGTTCCGATGCAGTCGGCAGCGATGAATTTGTCGGAATCGACAACATCAAAGTTTTTTGCGTCGGAGCGCCGACCGCCGCGCCGTCTTCGATCAGCGGGAAAGTGGCAACAACCACCGGACGCGGAATTTCGCGGGCAACTTTGGTTTTACTGGACACGGTTGACAACACGGTCAGAACGGTTGTTACCAATCAATTCGGCAGATACACTTTTAACGATTTGGTAACGGGAGATTTTTATATTCTTTCGGTCAACCACAAACGTTATGATTTCAAGCCGAATTCAATGGGCGTTCAACTGTCGGAAAACCTGGATGAAGTACGTTTTATCGGCGAAAACAGATAAGCGTCGATTCAAAATATAAGTCGGCTTCAAACGTTTAATTTGTTACGGTTAAATTATTACGCTTGAAGCCGCCGATTCGACTCATCAGCGGGTTTAAACAAAATTGCCGACAAACAGATTTCGCTGCTTGTCGGCAATTTTACAATTTATTCGTTGCGCAATTTTTATTACTCGTCGTATTTCTTAAAAATTAAACAAGCGTTTGTGCCGCCGAAACCGAAACTGTTCGATAAAACATAATCGACTTTCGCATCGCGCGCCACGTTCGGAACATAATCCAAATCGCAATCCGGATCAGGCGTATCGTAATTTATCGTCGGCGGAATTTTTTGATTAAGTAACGTCATAATCGAAATCACGGCTTCGATTCCGCCCGCCGCGCCAAGTGCGTGTCCGTGCATCGACTTGGTCGAACTGACCGCCGGCTTTTTGGTGTGTTCGCCGAAAACCGCTTTGATTGCTTTGGTTTCACCGCGATCGTTATAAAAAGTCGAAGTGCCGTGAGCGTTAATGTAATCTATTTTATCGGGCGTAATTCCCGCATCTTTGATGGCTTTGTTCATCACGCGAATTGCTCCCGAACCCGTGTCGTCGGGACTTGTTTGGTGAAAAGCATCGCCGGTCATTCCGTAACCGACAATTTCGCCGTAAATCTTCGCGCCGCGTTTTTTGGCAAACTCCAATTCTTCGAGAATCATAATTCCCGCGCCTTCGCCAATCACAAAACCGTCGCGGTTCAAATCAAACGGGCGCGAGGCTCGCTTCGGATCGTCGTTACGGGTTGACAGGGCTTTCATCGAATTAAAACCCGAAACAGACATCGGCGTAATCGCGGATTCGGCGCCGCCGCAAATCATCGCATCGGCATCGCCGCGTTCGATGATTCTGAAACTGTCGCCGATGGCGTGCGCGCCTGCCGCGCACGCCGTTGCCGTGGCTGAATTCGGACCTTTTGCCCCGAAGCGAATCGAAACGTTTCCGGCGGCAAGATTAACAATCGCCGAAACAATAAAGAACGGCGAAACCCGATTCGGTCCGTCGTTCAAAAGTTTTTCGTGTTCGCGCTCGATTGCCCAAAAATCACCGATGCCCGACCCGATGTAAGTTCCGATTTCAAAAGCGTTCGATTCATCGATAACAAGCCCGCTGTGCTTAATCGCTTCGTCCGCCGCAAAGATTGCAAACTGCGAAAAAGCTCCCATTCGGCGAGCTTCGCGTTTTTCAATCAGCGTCAACGGATCAAAGTTTTTCACTTCGCACGCAAACTTTACGTCAAACTTTTCGGTATCGAATTTTTGGATAAAATCCGCACCGCTGCGTCCTGCAATCAACGATTCCCAAGTTTCGTCAACGGAATTTCCGCATGCAGTAATTAAACCAAGTCCTGTAACGACAACACGACGTTTCATAATTTTGTAAATTGTTAATCGTTAATTGTTAATTGTTAATGAGGTTGAAAAAATTCTTCCCGTAACCATTAACAATTAACCGTTAACCATTATTTTTTATGTTGCTCGACGTATGCGTAAGCATCACGAACGGCTTGGATTTTTTCCGAATCTTCATCGGGAATTTCGATGTCGAACTCTTCTTCAAACCGCATTACGAGTTCGACCAAATCCAAAGAATCTGCTCCTAAATCTTCGATAAAGCGAGCATTTTCAGTAACTTCCGCTTCATCCACACCTAATTCGTCAACAATAATTTGTTTAATTTTATCTTGAACTTCCGACATATTTTTTCTCCTATAAATTAGTACGAGTTTCTAATAAACCTACTGCATTTTCGACGTTCAAACAACGAACGTCACGGTTAATTTGTTTCACCAAACCGCTTAAAACTTTTCCCGGTCCGACTTCGACAAATGTTTCGACACCGAGTTTGACCAAATGTTCGACCGATTGCAACCACTGCACAGGATTAGAAACTTGTTGCGTCAAGGCTTCGCCGACTCTTGCGGCGCTTGTGTTTAATTCGCCCGAAACATTTTCGACAATCGGAAAACGCAGGTCGTTATATTCTAATTTCAATAAATCCGCGTGCAATTTCTGCTGCACCGGCATCATCAACGCGCAATGAAAAGGTGCGGAAACATTCAATCTTATCGCTCGTTTGGCACCGCGTTCTTTTAATAAGGCGCACGCCCGGTCAATCGCTTCGGCGTTTCCCGCAATCACAATTTGATTCGGCGAATTGATGTTTGCGGGCGAACAAATTTGTCCGTTTGCAACTTCGGCGCAAACGCTTTCGATTGTTTCCAAATCCGAACCGAGAATCGCCGCCATTGCTCCAACGCCCACAGGAACGGCTTCTTGCATATAAGTTCCGCGTCGGCGAACCGTCTGCGCCGCGTCCTTGAAACTAATCGCATTCGCCGCGACCAATGCCGAATACTCGCCTAAACTGTGTCCGGCAACAAAATCGGGTTGAGCAAAACCTTCGCTTTCCATTGCTCTGAAAGCGGCAATCGAACAGGTCAAAATTGCCGGTTGTGTATTTGCGGTCAAAGCTAAATCTTCGGTCGTACCGTTGAAACACATTTTTGACAACGAAAAACCCAACGCTTCATCGGCTTCCGCGAAGACTTCGCGGGCAACCGGAAAATTATCGAATAAATCCTTGCCCATTCCGACCGACTGGCTTCCTTGCCCCGGAAATATGTATGCTGTTTTTGGCATTTATCTTAAAATCGAATCAACGTTCCGCCCCAAGTTACACCGCCGCCGAATGCGGTCAGTAAAACCAAATCGCCTTCCTCAATTATCCCGTTTTGGATACATTCATCCATCGCAATCGGAATCGAAGCCGCCGAAGTGTTGCCGTGTCGGGCAATATTCGAATAAACTTTTTCTTCGGGAACACCCAATCTTGACGCGACCGCATCGGTAATTCGTTGGTTGGCTTGGTGCGGAATAACGATTTTGACATCATCTGCCGTGTAACCTGCTTTTGCCAACATTTCAGCCGAAATTTCCGCCATCGAACGCACGGCAACTTTGAATAATTCGTTGCCTTTCATCTTGAAAAAATGTTGTCCGTCGTCGATTGTTTGATGCGAAACAGGCATCCGCGTCCCGCCGCCGGGCGAATAAAGCTGCTCTAAATACCTGCCGTCCGAACGGATTTTCGTCGCCAAAATTCCTTTGCTTTCCGGCACTGCCGACAAAACCGCCGCACCTGCTCCGTCGCCGAAAATAACGCAAGTTCCGCGATCCGTATAATCGACATATTTGGTCAAAACTTCGGCGCCGATGACCAAGGCATTTTTTACTTGCCCTGTTTTAATCATTGATTCAACCGTTGTCAAACCGTACAAAAAACCGGAACACGCGGCAACAATATCATACGCGGCGGCGTTGTTCGCACCGATTTCCGCTTGGATAATGCAACCTGTGGACGGCAAAATTTGGTCAGGCGTAGTCGTCGCGCAAACAATAATGTCGATGTCTTTCGCATCTATTCCGGCACGTTCCAACGCTTGATTCGCCGCTTTGACCGCAAATTGCGAAGTGTATTCGTCTTTTGCGGCTTTGTGGCGCTGTTTGATTCCCGTGCGCGAAGTTATCCATTCATCGTTTGTGTCAACGATTTTTTCGAGGTCGGCATTAGTCAGTAATCCGTCCGGAAAACTGTGTCCCATCCCGATAATTCCTGCGTTTTGTCCCATTTTATTGATTGATTCGGTCGGTTAGATTCAATAAACTATTCGGTTTCTTTGACTTCTAAAACTTGTCGTCCGCGATAAATACCTGTTTTCAGATTAACGCGATGCGGTTGTTGCGGTTCACCGGTTTCTTTGTCGATGTAGTATTGCGGCGCGGTCAGAGCATCGTGAGCTCGTCTGGTGCGGGTGCGTGTGTGCGAATGTCGTCGTTTTGGATTTGGCATTTTTTTACTCCGTAATTTGAATTAACTCAATTCCTTGAGTTTTGCCCATCTTGGGTCAATTTCTTTTGTCTCGCAATTACAAGTTTGATTGTTCAGGTTGTCGCCACATTTCGGACACAAACCTCGGCAATCTGTTTTACAAACAAAATGCGTCGGCACTTCCAACAACATCTGTTCTCTTGCAATTTCAATTAAATCAATAGTTTCACCGTCATAGAGTGAAATATCTAAGTCGTCTTCGTTTATTTCTGCTTCGGTTTCGGTCGTAAAATACTCGTCTGTAACAAACGTAACTTTGAAATTATTTTCAACTTTCGCACTCGCATTTTCTAAACAACGACTGCATTCCAATTCAATTTCACCGTTCAACTTTCCTTCAACCTCAACTTGCGCCAATCTTTTCGTCAACTTTCCAATCACTTGCAAAGGCTTGATTAAATTACAAATAATATCAGCCGAATCATTCAAATTCGGTTCAATAAAAAAGTCGAACAAAAGTTGATCGTCGATTTGGTCCGGGTTAATTGTCATTGTCGAAAAAACGTTTCAAATAGCAACAGAAACAAACCATTTATTATAACCTTTGGAGTTTTAGTGTCAAACTCCGGCGTTGTCGAAACGTTTGAATTGTCGTTATTTTATTTTTGCCGCGACTATTTTTCCGCCGCCCGCAAACGCATCGGCATAATTCCAACCTTTCAAATTCGGCTCTCAACTTATCTCCGGCGAACTTTTACCGACAAAAACCGGCGGACGCGGACTGTCCGAAAGTATGCCGACATCAATTGAATTCAATCCGTTTTTAATTATTGCCGAACCGAAGTTTTATTCGCAGTTTCATAGTTTTCTCGCAACTTCTTTCAACTTGATTCGCAGTTCGCTTTCGTCGATTTTTAACGCTTTGCCGTCCCGAAAAACCTCTTGTCCCGCACACATTGTCAAATAAATTTCCCGAACCGAAGTTGCAAATAAAATAGTCGCGTAAATGTCGAAAATCGGTTGTTGAGCGATATTATCGAGTTTGACGACGATTAAATCGGCTTGTTTGCCGGCTTCTAAACTTCCGATTTCTTTTTCAAGTCCGAGCGCTTCCGCCCCGCCGAAGGTTGCCGAGTTCATCGCCTCTTCCGACGTTATCAGACGCATTTTATTGTTCCGCGCACGGGCAAATAAATCGGCAAAACGAGCTTCGTCCAAAATATCGCAAACGTTGTTTCCCGCAACCGAATCGCTGCCGAATCCGACTTTGACCGAATTGTCGAGAAATTTTTCAAACGGAGCGATTCCGTGTCCTAGTTTGGCATTCGATTTCGGACAATGCGCGATGCGTGAATCGCTTGCGGAAATCAGCTCGATGTCGCGGTCACCGACTCTCACGCAATGAGCCAGCAACGGCTTGGTTCGCAACACGCCTAAATCTTGTAAGTATTGAATTGATGAAACTTGCGGTGATTTCCAAGCAACGTTTCGGTTCGTAAACATTTCGGCAAACTTCCCTTTTCCGTGTTTCAAAAGCTCTGCTTCCGACTCGGATTCTGCCGCGTGAATCGTCAACTTCACCTCGTTTTGCAACGAATAATCGGCGATTTTTTCAAATAATTTCGGCGAAACCGTATAAGGCGAATGCGGTGAAATTCCGACTTTGACGAGATTCGTTTCTGTGGCTTTCAAAGCCGAAAACTTTTCTTCCAACTTTGCAAAATCAGTTTCGGCAGTAGAATTATCGGGCGAAAAGTCGGTTTCTTGAAAACTTAATCCGCGTAAACCGTGTTTTTTCAACGCATTTAAACCCGCAAAACCGAAACGCCCGATGTCGGCGAAACAAGTTACGCCTGCCCGCAAACCTTCCAATGTTCCGAATAATGCGGAAGTTTCGATGTCTTCGTTCGACAGCTTTTCGCGCGAAATCGTCAATTTCATTAACCACGAAAAAAAGTCGTGTTCCACATCATCGAGAAATCCGCGAAACGCCGTCAATTCCAAATGCGAATGCGTATTGACAAAACTCGGCATCAACGCCGCGTCGCCAAAGTCTTCTATTCCGACATTTACAAATTGTTTGCTTATTTCTCGGCGTGTTCCGACTGCGATTATTTTGTCGTTTTCGATGACAACCGCGCCGTCCGAAATCGGTTCTGAAGTTATCGGTAGAACGTAATTTGCGGCGAGGATTTTCATTTATTCGCTTTGTGGCGTTCCAAAATTTCGGTCACGTAACTTTTGGTCGAAGCTATATTTATTCGTTGTATAAACTCGTTTTCGGTTAAAGTTTTCGTGTCCTTCGTCCACTCTTCAACCCGACTCGGACCGGCGTTGTAGGCAGCCAACATCATCGCGTCTTTCGCCTCGGAATCACGATATTTTTCGTGCAGTTTTTCCAAGTACCAACAACCGATTTGAATGTTTCGTTCGGGTTCTTTGAGCGAGTTGACAAAATCTTCGGAAACCTGTTTTTCAAGGTCTTTCATTCCCGTTTCTTTCGCCCATTCGCGGGCAACGGTTGGCGTAATTTGCATCAAACCGACCTCGCCGGCATCGCCGATTTCCCCGCTTCTGAACCAAGTTTCCCTGTAAATCACGCTCCACACCAATTTATCGTCAAGCCGATAAACTTTGGCGTGTCTGGCAATCAAGTCGTCGAAGCGGTGAATCCAAAAAATTTTGCCGAAATAATACCCGACACCGACCGAAATCGCCAACACTGCAAAGATTAAAATTATTTTCCGCACTAATTTCTTTTTCGTAAATGTTTCCAAAAATCCGCCTTGCCGTTTGAAAAATCAACGCCTTCGTAGAGTTTGATATTTTCGGTCAAGACATGTCCCTGTAACCAAAGTTCGCCCGATAAAGTTGAGCCGACGGTTAATTCTTGACCGTGAAAATTACGCTTGTTTACTAAAATTTCAAGATTAAAATCTCCTAGATTCAGATAAATCCAAAATAATTCGTTGCCTGTTTGCGGGTTTTTGAGAGTTTCAAATTCCAAAACCTCGCCGCTGAAACACCACTCGTTCGCTTCTGTTTCCGCCGTATTTTGAACCGTTTCATCAAACGTTTTCCAGTATTTTTCTTTGATTGCCGTAACTTCGGCATGATAAGCAAGCCCGCAAAGTCCGAGTTTCAACACACTTTGACCGAAAACGCTCATTCCGACTTCGGTTAAATTTTGCAGTTGAAATAAAACTTCCGTACTCGTATTTTGGATAAAACCGTGAACGATTGCCTCGCCGTCTTCATCAAATTCGGTTAAAACCCAAGGATTTATAAACTGTTCGTATTTCGCCCGAAAACCTGCTCGACAATCGGCATAAAAAATTTCGCCGTCGGCAGTTTCGTAGAGTAATGTCCAAACCTCTAAACCTTTGCCTAGTTTCCAACATCTTCCGTGCAAAGTTCCGCCCCGTCGCGAAAGCCGCGAAACTTCTCCGCGATTTCCCGCATCTTCGGCTAAACTGTTGAAAGCATTTTCGTTAGCTACTTCTAAACCTATTGCTTCAAAGGTGATTTCCATACTTTACCGGTGATTATCGGCTCGTCCGGAGCCGAAGAATTAACGATTTTCGGATCGTTCAAATTATACTTTGAACCTTTTCCGCTGCGTACATTTTCCGCAAATAAATCAACATCGTAATCGGCTTCACTCGACATTTCTTCGCGGATTTCGTGCAACACTTCTAAAAATTTCGGGCGACGATACATTATTTTTGTTCTGATAATTTTTTGATTATCAACCTCATTTGCTCAATTTCATTATCTTTTTCGGCAATCACTTTATCTTTGACCAAAAGTTATCCGTTGTTTTTGGAACCCGATTATCGAGTGATTTTTTTCTACTCTACTCTGCTTCCGTTCGGGCAAATACTTGAAAACCGCACCGTAAACCGGATTTGCAACCGACATAATTCAAATAATACGATATTTCGGCGAAAATATCCTCAAATTGTATGAACTAAAAATTCCGGCGTAACAATCATCGGCACAAAAAATCCGGCGGCGGTGTTGAATAAGCGAATTCGCGCCTGTTTGCGAACATTGGCGAGATGACCGAAATTCCACGTTACCAAATAATCGATTTTGTGATACGAAGCCAGTGCAACGTGAACCGCATCGCCGATGAATTTTCGATGAAAAATCCCGCGTGAAATGTAACCTTCGGCGAGAATCGCAACTTCTTCGGACAGTTCGAGATGTTTGAGCGATTTGACCAAATTCAGATAACCCGTGCGATGCGGTTCGGAGATTCGTTCGAGTTCGCGCTGCACCAAAACAGACGAAAAAACTTCGTATTCGGAAAGTTCGTGTTCCCACCAACGAATGGTTAAATCGCGTCGAAAAGGTTCACCGTTATCAAGGTAAGCTCCGGCAATCGAAGTTTCTAAGTATAATGTTTGCTTCATTTATTATTCGGGACAAAAGCAATTTTCGAGTTTTTGAAATCAAATGTCAAACGATAATTCCGCAAAAAATTTCCGCCCAAAATACCCGATTGTTGAAAGCCCGCAGTTTCGTTAATTGTTTCTAAATTTAACGCTACGGCGGTTAAACTCGATTGTGATTGCATCCCGAAAGTAACTTTCGGCAACAAAAACGACGGAACATTTTCCAACACTCCGGCGGCTCCGATGACTTTCATTTTGTCTTCGGTCATAAATCGATTGAGTTCGGTCGAATTTCCCAACTGACTGGATATAACCGAAATACTCGCTCCTGTGTCAACAATAAAATTCAGCGGAAACTCTACGCCTTCCAATTTAACTTCACCGCTCAAAAAACCGCTCGAAGTTAATCGCAAGGGCAATAAAAACTCGCTTTTTTCAAGCAGTTGGGCGTTCTCTTCTTTTCTTTTATCCAGCATAAATACTCGGTTTTTGTAATCGAGTGTGGTTAAAAATCTGGACAATACCGCCAAACCCAAAAAACCGTCAACCTTATTTGAATCATCGTGAAATTTGCGGATATAAATCGGGACATTGTTTATTTTTGCCTGACCGATACTGAAGGATTTCAAAAAACCGTAAACTATTTCAAACTTTCCGTCTCCGCCGATTGCCCGCGCCGAACCGCCGCGCGCCACCGATTCGATATTTAATTCTTTCGCGGTGTCTTGCGATAAAACCGTGATGCCCGACCCCGTATCCAACACAAATCTCAGTTCACGCCCTGTTTTATTGAGCCTGACGCGAACAATCGGGCGTTGGTTAATAATTTCAATCGGCACGGATGCTTGGTCAGAGCCGCTCAAATCGTAGAGAGATTGCCGTGTTCCGAGAAATTCCAAAAAACCGATCAAACCTTTTATTCGTGAACGACGTTCCAAATCTTTGAGCGAAGCAATGTTGAGAAATCGGCGATAGCCTTCGGCGGCTTCTTTATAATTTTCGGCACGCGCCGCGACTTGTGAAAAAATATAGAGAAAGTCGGGTTCTTTATTATCCAGATAGATGGCTTTTCGCAACTTGGCTAAACCGTCTTGAATTTTATTTTCGTAAAATTCGAGCATTCCCAAACTTGCCCAAGCCAACGGCTCGTTTTTATTCAAAAGAAGCGAGTTAACCAAAATCGTTTCGGCTTCCGCAAACCGACCTTCGTTCAATAAAGCATTGCCGATCAACGCAAAAGCGCGAGCATTTTTATTGTCGTTTTTCGCCACCTCAAACGCAATTTTGTATGATTCCGTGAATTTTCGGTTTTTCATCAACAGATAACTTAAAGAAAGTTTTGCGTTGACGCTGTTCGGATAGCTCGCCAAATATCGCCGCAGTATTTCTTCCGATTGGACGATTTCGCCTTTTCGCAAAAGTTTTTCAGCCGATTTCAAAGTCTTGCGTTCGTCTTCAAACTGCATCCGATCATCTGTTTCCGCCAAAACCGAAAGACTTAAAACCATCATCAATAACCAAATCCAAGTAAGTTTCATCATAACGTAACTCCTAATGTTTTTGAGTTTTACTTGAGAATTTCGCCCGTTTTGAGCGACCACAAAACTAAATCCAATTCATCAAAATCAATTTCGGTAAGTTCGGCGAGAGTCTTTAATTTTTCTTCGACTGCCAGATATTTCAAACGATTATTCGGCGGTTTCGGGTCGTCGATTATTTGTAATTCCGCCAAGCAACGCAAAATATGTTTGTCTAAAATCGCGTAGCCCGAAAAACCGATGTTGCGCAGGTAATGACTCGCCTCTTTGTAACCTAAACCTTTTATTTCTTTGGTTTTAACTAACCAATCACGCCGCTCGAAATGCTCGAAACTCGCAAGTTTTTCACGCAACCGCATCTCGCAATCGGCTTGTAAAAACGTTCGAGAGGCAACAATGTAACGCGACCGAGCGAACGGATAACGATGTGTTCCGCTCAAGGCGGCGGCGAGTTCGGCGTGCGTTCCCGCAAGCAAAATGTCTTTTACTTTTTCAATTGAACGCAAGCCCATTTTTGCCGAACAACCGCCGGTAAAAAAGCAAAAAACCATTTCCTCCCAAAGTTTTTCATCTGTTCCGGATTGCCGAATATCGCTGAATTCTTTCAACTTCGCTTTAATATCAAATCTTCTGAGTCGGTAATTCTCCGTTATTTTTTCGATTGTAATCGGTTCTTTATCCACTTGTACTTAAATTATGTGCCAATAATTAAAAATGTCAACATTTTTTTGCGTTCTCGCCAAACTTGACACGCGCAATTCTAAGTTTTATACTTATCGTTTTCTTGCAATTAAAAGAAAAGTCCAATTATTACAACCGGAGATTTTGAATGCCTAATCACAAGTCGGCGATTAAAAGAGTCAGACAAACCATCAAACGCAACACGATTAACCGTGCGAATCGCAGTCGCTTGCGTACACAAATCAAGAAACTTCGCAAAGCCGTAACAGCCAACGAAGCAACGCAAAGCAACGAATTGTTGAACCCAACCGTTTCATTGATCGATAAAATGGTCAACAAAGGAATTTTGCACAAAAACACGGCGGCGCGACATAAATCGCGTTTAACCGCACACGTCAACAGCGTCGGAAAATAGTTTCCGACCGACACAATTTTTCTCCTTTGGCTAAAGCGGAAGCAAGTTCATAGTGCTTCCGCTATTTTTGTCCGGTTAATTCAGCAACCAGCATTTCAATTTGCAGACGCGGTGTTCCTTTCGAGGTTTTTATTGCCAAATCCGCCTCGGCAATGCGTTGCAACGACCGCGATAATTTATTGCCGTCGGCTCGTCTCGCGGTTGCCAAAAAATCTTCCTGCTTAAACGGCGGAAGCCTCATAATTCTCGCAACCTCAATTCTTTCAACACCTTGCGACATTAGTTCCTTTGCCAAAAACAAACGATGATAATTATTTGCAATCAATCCGAGCAACATTAAAGGCTCTGCGCCATCATTCAAAACTTTTTGCAAAACCTTCATCGCACCATTTCTGTCGCCTGCCATCAGCCGATCCGACAAATCGAAATTTGAAACTTCGCGTGAATTCGGCGTTAATTTTTCGACTGAATTTTGCGTAATAATTGTTTCGGGCAACGCCGCAACCGCGAGTTTTTCGAGTTCGGAAGTTAATTTTCGGACACCGTTGCCGACCAAATTCAACAAATGACGCAACGCTTTTTCATCGATTTGCACGTTTAATTCCTTCGCTTTTTGTCGTGTCCAAGTCTGAATTTCGTGGTCTTTCAAAGTTGTAAACTCGACCGGCACGCAATTATCCAACAGTATTTTCGAGATTCTTTTGCGTTTATCCAGATCTTCGGCAACAAACATCACGACGCACGTTTCAGCCGGACGTTTCAGATAATAAGCTAAGGCTTCGCCGTCGGATTCTTTTAACTTATTGAGTTCGGTGATTTTAACTACTCGGCGAGATGCCATCATCGGCAGTTGTTCGGCAGAAGCAAGAGCGGACTGCACGTCAATATCATTCAAACTGAAAGTATTTTCATTAAATTCACGGAGTTGCGAATCGGCAAGTGTGCGGTCTGTAATCGTTTTAACGGCAAGATCGCGGAGAAAAGTTTCTGCCCCGAACAGCAAATAAACCGGCGAAATCTCGCCTTTTTTCAGTTTTTCGCGTAAATCTTCGCGGGTCAAAATTTTCATAACAGAATATAAACTCGTCTTATTTTGACATAAAACCGGTTTTGCTCACAGCTTGGAAATAAAAAAAGCAACCGCTAAAAGTCGCTTTCAAGATAGGCTGTGCAGGGATTAACCTGCGACCCACGGATTAAGAGTCCGTTGCTCTACCAACTGAGCTAACAACCCGAATTCGTAGATTATAGCAAAGTTTTGTGACTCTGCAAATTCAGATTACTGCGGCTTTTCCTCTTTCTTTTTACTTGCCTTTTTTGATTCGTGATTTAAATATCCGAGCAAAGTGTCTAATCTTGCCTGACTGAGGAAGTTGCCAAATAATGATAACTGTCTGTTTTATTGAATTTGATAAGTGGCAATGCCGGTCGGAGTTTCAAAACAGCGAACTTTATAAACTTGAACGCGGTCATCGTCCACCCGCGAGGCGACATATTCAAGGATAAATCTCGCTAAATTTTCGGCTGAAGAGTTTAATTCCACATCAAACGGCGGAAGTTCGTTGATATTGCGGTGATCGAGATATTTGATAACTTCGTCAGCCGCAGATTTCACATCGCCGAAATCAATCAGCAACCCGATGTTATTCAATTCCGAACCGCGAACGTAAATTTCTATTTTATAATTGTGTCCGTGCAGATTTTCGCACTTCCCTTTATACCCGCGTAACTGGTGTGCGGACGAGAAATTGCGTTCAATCATTACTTCGTAAAAAGACGACATATATTTTGTTAATTTTTTCGACTCAAATATAAGTTCCCGTCATAATCATCTATGGCAATAATTACGCGGTCAAGAAAACTAAATCTGCCTAAAACATTCCTGTCAAAAAATTCATCATTTGCAAAATAAACATACGAATCAAATTCAAAATCTTCAACAGTCAAAGTTACAGAATGCCCGAACGTAAGAAAAGAGCCTGTTGCAGTACCAAACCGCTGTCTTTCACCTGCTTCAATATCAAGTCCGAGTTACTCGCCGAATTTCCGTTCAAAAATACAATATTCGGCACCTGTATCAATTTTGGCTTGAAGATTTGCAGTTGAATTTGAAAGTTGTAATTCTACCTCAACAGTAATTCCAATTGTACCTGAATCGTAAGACACCAGTTTTTCAAAACTAAGAGTGTGCAACATTTACAAGCCTCCGAACGGAATTTTGTCTAAAGGAAACATATAATGCAAAAACGGTTTTTCAACTCCTGAACTTTTCGCTTTTTCGTTCGCTTCCTTGATTGTTTTACCGCTCGCAATAAATTCACCGTCTTTCAGAGCAACATAATTTCCGGCATATTTAGCGTGATTTTCCTTAATCCAAGCAGTATTCGGATGAATTACGAACTTTTTTCTGCCGTTTTCCGTCGGTTTAATTTCATTCGATTGTTCACGCAAAAGTTCAATCAATTTACTGCGTTCAGCGTTGGTTAAACTTGAAGTTTTTTCGACAATTTCGGTCAAAACGGAATTCATAGCTTTTTAGCCTCCGTTCTGATTTTCCCAACATTTCTTGATAAAATCAACCGCGTCTTGCGGCGAATCAGTCATGTGGATAAGCGACAAATCCTCGGCGTTGATGTTTTTGCCGTTGAGCATTGTCGAAGTGATCCATTGCACTAAACCTCGCCAATACGACGAATTAAACAACACGACCGGAAAGTTGCGGATTTTGTGCGTTTGAATAAGCGTTAAGGCTTCAAACAGTTCGTCGAGCGTACCAAAACCGCCGGGGAAAATAATGTAGCCGTTGCTGTATTTGATAAACATCGTCTTGCGAACAAAGAAATACTTGAACGTCAAAGATTTGTTTTGGTACGGATTCGGCTGTTGTTCAAACGGCAGTTCGATATTGATTCCGACCGAAGTTCCCTTTGCTTCGATTGCGCCTTTATTTCCCGCTTCCATAATTCCCGGACCACCGCCGGTAATCACGGCAAAACCTGCTTCGACCAATAATTTTCCGGTTTCGACCGCCGCAATATAATTCGGATCGTCTTCGTGTGTACGAGCCGAACCAAAGACCGAAATTCCGTTGGAAATCGAGCCGAGCGAATCAAATCCATTGACAATTTCGCCCATTATGCGGAAAACCCGCCACGAATCGGATACTTGAATATCGTCTTTTTGGTTAGGCGAACGCAGTAAAATTTCATCGTGCGTCGGTTGTAATTGTTCCGTGATTGTTGGTGTTTCTTTAATTTCTGACATGTTCTTTTAAAATTGATTCATTTGTTCATTGTCTGATTGATTCATTAAAAATCGGTTTCAAGATTAGCTTCAAACACAATGATTCAATGGCTCGATGAACCAATGATTAAATTCCGATGATATTAAATCCGCAGTCAACATAGATCGTTTCGCCCGTGATTGCGGACGACAAATCGCTGACCAAAAAAAGTGCAGTATTGCCGACTTCGCGTGCTTCAACGTTGCGTCTGAGCGGTGCTTTTTCGGCAACGTGCGATAAAAGCGAACCCATTCCTTTTACGCCGCGAGCCGATAACGTGTTGATTGGTCCGGCGGAAATCGCGTTGACGCGAATGTTATGTTTGCCTAAATCTTCGGCTAAATATCTGGTTGACGCTTCGAGTGCGGCTTTCGCCACGCCCATCACATTATAGCTTGCGACAACTTTTTCCGCTCCGTAATAGCTCATGGTGATAATGCTTCCGCCGTCCGTCATCAACGGAACCGCCGCCCGTGAAACTTGGGTCAGTGAATAAGTACTTATTTCCAAGGCAGTTAAAAACGCTTCACGAGTTGTTTCAACAAATTCGCCTTCAAGTGCTTCACGCGGAGCAAAGGCAATCGAATGAATGACAAAATCCAGTCTGCCGAATTTTTCTTTGACCGCCGCGAATGCTTGTTCAACTTCGGCTTGATTGGTAACATCGCAACCGACAATCAGCGAACCGTCTATTTTCGCCGCCAACTTCTCGACATTTTGCTTGATGCGTTCGCCTTGATATGTAAAAGCAAGTTTCGCACCCGCTTCCGCGCACGCATTCGCACACGCCCACGCAATCGAGCGATGATTGGCGACACCCAAAACAATTCCGATTTTATCTTTCAACATAAAATTATTAAACCTTTGTTATCTGTTCCAAAACGCATGACTTTTTACCTCCAAATTCTGCATCATCTCGTTGACAATGGCTTTGCCTTTCGGGTCATTGCCGTAAAGTCTTGTTAATTTAGTTCTTTCCTTCTGCAAGTCTTCCGGTTTCGGCGGAACAGGATACTTTGTCTCCAACTTATTTTCTTTCTCTAAACTAAATCTATAAGCAAGTTGCTTTTCTGTTTTTTGATAATAAATATCAGCCGCAAAAGGTACTTGTGTATTTGCAAACTCCAAAATATCACCTGTTCTCGAAGCCAAAATGCCTCTGTTGATTCCAGCTTGATTTAGTTCGGGACTTTCCATTGTTCGATAATCATAAATTTCATTTTTGTAAACATACGGTCTGCCTTGTCTTACTTGTTTTCCACTTTTGTCAGTATAAACAAAGCCTTCAGAAACTCTTGCAATGCCGCTTACTCTCAATGAACCGCTGAGTTTTTCACGTTCAAGCGAGTTAATGTTGATAACAGGTTTTTCCGGAGTTCCGCCAACTTCGACCATTGTTTTTTCGCCGTAAACTTTCGGAACTTTTACCTCGAACTTAAACTTGTTTTCACCTAAATCTCTTTTAGCTTTCGACTCTTCGCCATATTGCTCTTGATATTCACGCAAATCTATTTCGGTTTGTGAAAGCGGACGCATCGAAGGCGTATCGGACTTTTTCCAACGGTCTATTTCGCCTGTCGGAAAGCCGATCGAGTTTCGTTCTTTGTCGTCAACTTCGTAATATCGCGCCAAAGTTTCGCGTTCGTTTGCCTCGCCTGAACGCCCGATGTTTCGCAAAGTTTGCGATACTTGTTTGTTCACAAACGCCGCTTCATCACGATTAACCCTATCTTTTTTGGCAATTCGTTCAGTAGATTTATCGCCTTCAACCTTAAATGTTGCCCACTTATTGTAATCTTTGATAAGATTGACTCCACCCGAAACTCCGAAAGCGTTAGTTGTTCCGCTTGGTTTTATTTCAGCTTTTTGAGTTCTTCTAATCTTTGCTTGCATATTTCAATATATTTGGCATCACTTCCGTCTTCGGCAGTTTTAACTTTGATTGCACGTTCAAACAATTCAACAGATTTAAGATAGTTTTTTTCCTTAAACTCAAGCTCTGCAAAATGATACAAGCCGTAAACATAGTTTGGGTTCTTTTGCAACGCTGTTTCAAAAGTTTCTCTTGCCTCTTTAATTTTTCCGACATCAGATTGTAGTGAGGCTACATTTATAAAGTTTCGTAGTTCATCAGGCTCTAACCTTAAAGTCTCTTGAGATTCTCTTAATGCTCCCTCAAAATCTTCTAATCTTTGTAAAATTCCGGCTAACATATCATGATATATAGCATTATTTTGCTGTATATTAATTGCCTTTTCTAATAGCTTCTTTGCTTCGGCTAAATCTTTAGTATTTTTTCCTTCATCATACAATTCGGTGTAAAGTCCGGCTAAAACTGATAATGGGTCACCGTCATTTGGAGCTAACTCAACAGCTTTTTTTTGTTCAATAATTGCACCTTGTAAATCGCCGGTTTTTCTTAATTCCAATGCTCTTAGTTCATATTTAACAAATTGTGCCTTTTTTTCTTTTTCTGACTCTATCTGCCCGCAAGCAGATAAAGTCAGAAAACAACCTAGCAAAATCAGATACAAATATCTAGTATTTTTTACCGTAAACCGCATAACTCGCCTCCTCAAGAACTTTGTAAATTTGACTACCTTCATACTTGCCGAATGTTCGTTCAAGATTAGCCTTTACTTTTGGTAAATCTTTCGGCTCAGGCGGAATCGGATAATTATTCTTTAAGAAAACTTCCTTATTAACCCTGTCTTTTTCGGCAATTCGTGCAGTAGCTTTATCGCCTTCAACCTTAAATGTTGCCCACTTATTGTAATCTTT